>JAFATA010000019.1 GCA_019244165.1 Pseudonocardiales bacterium
GCCCAGAGCACCCCCGCCGCGGGGGGGTTCCCGGTCACCCAGACCGGCCCCAGCCGGCTATGGGATCGCGTCGAGGAAGCCCACGAGTTCTGGCAACAAGCCGGGCGACCGAGCTACGACCGCTTCGGCATCACCGCCAGCACCACCGAACAGTACGTCTGGTACGACCACCCGGAGGGCGGACACCGCTGGCCACTGCCCACCCCCACGCAGCCACTCGGCTAGCGAGGAAAAGCAGGCGCGCCGAGGTGACCGCGACGTGGAGCAGATTCGGGGCGAGATTCGCGACTTCCGGCAGGCCACCACGCCCAGCTTCAACGCGATGCGTGAAGACCTGACCGACCTGCGTGAAGACCTGACCGACTTACGCGCACGAGTCGAGCTACGCTGCCAGAACTTCCCGCGCCTGTTCCAGGAAGTTCCCTACGGCGGGGACCGACGCGTGCGGCTGCATCTGCACAGAGAGATCGCGGAGGTAGTCGATGCCGCGGGTGGAGGTCACACTCTCGGCCAGGTGCACCGCAGCCAGCCCCCGGTCCGCGGCTGCCTCCAGGTCATGCTGCGGGCCGGGTCGAGCGAGCGCGTCGGCGAGGTGAATCAGGTAGAACTGCCGGTCCCGCGCGAAGGACTCGTCGAACAGCGCGATTCCCTCTTCGAGCAGTGTCGTCGCTCGGCCAGGTTGTCCCAGCCGCAGCAGACAGTCGCCCGTCCCAGCCGTGATCCACGCTGGGGTCACCCAGTACAACCAGCGTGGATCACTATCCGGCTCGAACCGCTCGACCTGCGTGCGCGCCTGGGTGATGGCCGCCACGCACGCCGACTCGTCCTGCTGGGCGGCCAGGGCATAGGCCTTCAGCATGGACAACTCGGCCATCAGCCGAGGGGTCTGCCGACCACGGATCCCGGCTACGGCGACGAACCTCGAGGAGAAGGCCGTCTCGCTGATCGGTCGCCCGCTGTATGAGGCGTTTGTCCGTGACTACACAGCCAAGCAGTGGCAGACCGATCCCCAGGAGCTACCGGCCGCGACCATCGCGCGGTTGCCGGTGCGTTACAACTTCAACAACCGCTATTTCAGTGACACCTACGAGGGTCTTCCGGTCAATGGCTACACCGCGTGGCTGGAGAGCATGGCCGATCATCCCAGCATCGAGATCCAGCTGAATACCGACTTCTTTGACGTGCGCGACGACATCCCCGAGGGCACGCCGATCGTCTACACCGGAGCGCTGGACCGGTATTTCGACTACTCGGAGGGTTGGCTGGGTTGGCGCACCCTGGACTTCGAGCCAGAGGTCGTGCAGGGCTGCGGTGACTTTCAAGGTACCCCGGTGATGAACTACGCCGACGCGGACGTCCCGGGCGGTTCGCCGACAAGGAAGACGAACCGTACTACCCGATCGACACCGCGGAGAACCGGATCAAGCTGGCCCGTTACCGCGAACTGGCCAAAGCCGAGGCCGCCCAGCGCGCGGTGCTGTTCGGTGGCCGCCTGGGCACCTACCAGTACCTGGACATGCACATGGCGATCGGCTCGGCACTGACGATGTTCGACAACAAGATCGCACCGTATTTCACCAACAACCAAGCCCTCGAGGGCTCCCTCGACGAGTGATCGACGTGTGACGGGGACTGGCCGGTCGCGGAGCGTGGCGGGCAGAATACGTCACGTGCACACCCGAGGGTGGGGAGACCGCGGTCTGGACCTCGCGTTCGGGGCTGGGCTGCTGGGCTTGCTGGCCGGGCTGGTGTCGCTGACTGTGGTCCTGGTCACTCTGGGTGTGGAGCGGGCCGGTACCTGGGCGTCGGTGCTCGGCACGAGCCTGGCTCTCGCGGGTGCGCTGGTCGCCCTCGTCACGCGGTGGTGGGGACAGCGCGCCGCGGCGAGGCAGCCGGCAAGATCGGATTGGCTGGACCAGGCGGTGACCGACCTCGCCGCCGCGGTGCGTCGCCAGTGGACGCAGGAGGCGGCGGTGCGGTCCCTGCGACGTCCCGAGCCGATCCGCATCCGGTGGTCGCCCACCCGCCGGCCGGTGATGGCCAGCCCGGTTCGGCTGCGCCACGACGTGCGTCACGTCCTCGAGTTGTTCCGCACCCTCCAGGTCCGGCAGCTGGTGGTCCTGGGGGCTCCCGGCGCGGGAAAGACCGTGCTGGCGCTGCTGTTCACCCTCGGTCTGCTAGACCGTCCCTTGCCGGACGAGCCGGTGCCGGTGCTGCTGAGCGCCTCGTCCTGGGATCCCCGCACCGAGCACCTGCACACATGGCTGGCGCGAAGGATCCTCGAGGAGTATCCGGCGCTGGCCAACTACGGCCCCGACGCGGCCGAGCGGATGGTCACCCAGAGACGGGTCATGGTGGTCCTGGACGGCTTGGACGAGATGCCCGAAGAGCTGCTACCGCGGGTCATCGCCGACCTCGATGCTGCCGTCGCTGACAAGTACCCGCTGGTGGTGACCTGCCGCGGTGACGAGTACGAGACCGCGGTGCGCAGGAGTGGCGAGACCCTGACGCGGGCGGCTGTGCTGGAGATCGAACCCATCGACCTGGACGACGCCGCGGCGTTCCTGACGGCGCCGGGGCCATCGGCTCACGACCGCTGGGATCACGTGCTGGACCAGCTGCGCTTGCAGCCTGACCTACCGCTGGCGCAAGCGTTGGGAAACCCGCTCATGGTCAGCCTGGCCAGAACCGTCTATGCCGCCCATGATTCTGATCATCCTAAGCAGCTGCTCGATCTTCACGACCAGGCCGAAGTCGAACGCCACCTGCTCGAAGCGTTTATTCCCGCTGCTTACCACAATTCGCCCACCCCACCGAGAACGCTATCGACCTCGGCGCAAGAACGTTATTCGCTAGAACAGGCCCGCCAGTGGTTGACCTTCCTTGCCCGCCGCTTCGGCACCGAGGACCTGGCGTGGTGGAAGTTAGTCGACACCCTCCCCAGATCGACCCGCGTGATATCCGCCGGGCTCACCGTCGGGCTCCCCCTCGGGTTGGTCTTCGTGTTCGCGGATGTCCTTGCCGGGACGGGTGTCGTTCACACCACTCACCGCCTTGGGGGCCTCCTGTCTGGTCTCTGTTTAAGTCTCCTGTTCGGTCTGGTGACCGGCCTTTCCTACGGTGCGAGACAGCGGCCGGAACCGGTGCGTGTCGAAATGCGATTCCGAGGAACGCTGGCGCGGTTCCTGCGTTGGCTCGTGCTCGGTCTCGCGATGGGTGTCGTCGTCGGTTCCGGGTTTGGTCTCCCGTCCGGAGGGGCGCTCGCGTTCGGGGTGGCGTCTGGGTGCGGGCTCGCGGCGCTGGTGTGGCTGGACATCCCCGCCGAGGTGGCAAAGGTGTCCAGTCCGGGAGTCGTCCTGAAGCAGGACCGCACCGCCGCGTACGCATTCGGCCTAGCAGGGGCGCTACCGTTCGGGCTCGTGGGGAGCCTGGTGGTCGGGTTCCCACCTGGACGTGCGTTCGGTGTCATCGGTGGCGTTGGGGCGATGCTGGTCGGTGCGCTGATGGGCGGCCTCGCCTGTGGGACCGCAGGTGGCCGCGCGTATGGGCGCGTGGGGGGCTGCGTGTTCGCCCTCGTCGGCGCCGTCGACGGTAGCCTCGTGTTCGCACTGCCCCACCCCGGGTCGCACGCGATTCTTGGACTTGCCAACGGGATAATCAATGGGCTTGTCGTCGGATGGCTGGGCCTGCTGTCGAGGGCGTGGGGAGCCTATACGGTCAGCCGGATCTGGCTGGCCCTGCGCGGTGCGCAGCCGTGGCGGCTGATGCGGTTCCTGGAGGACGCCCACCGCAGGGGAGTGCTGCGCCAGTCCGGCGCGACCTACCAGTTCCGCCATGCCCGGGTGCAGAAGCACCTCGTGCACAGCGTCAGAGATCGAGGGCGGCGCGCAGCGCGGTAGCAAGCCGCTCCAGGGCCGGCGGGTCCAGCTCGCCGACCCGCTCCCGCAGCCAGCCGCGGTAGAAACGCGACAGGTTGCCTGCGGACACCCAGCCGTGGCCCTCGATAGGGACCGCCAGGATGTCCTGCAGATCGTCGGTCGTGATCGGGGCGCCGAGCAACCACGGCCGCGAGGACTGGTTGATCCCGTCGCTGGACACGATCACGACGAAGGGTTGACGGGGCGAGCCTTGAGGGACATAGGACCAGATCTCACCCCGCCGCACGGTACCTCTGCGCCTCGATCAACTCCGCCTCATCAGCCAGCGCGTCAGCAAGCACGTCACCAGCCGGGCCGGCGCCCGTGCGTACCGCTTCCCGGCGGGCAGCTCGGGACAGCCAGGCAGACACCGACATGCCATCGCGGGCAGCGGCGCGCTCCACCAGATTCAGAGCGGTCACGTCCAACGACAGGGTTACCTTGCGAGTTGCCACACCGATTACCGTACCGCCTGCGGATCGCTAGCAGCGGGAGCGGGACGCGTAGGCCGCGACCTCGGCGAGTCCGACCTGGGTCTGCTCGCCGGAGTCCATGTTGCGCACGGTGACGACGTGGGCCTGTTGCTCGTCCGGGCCGTAGATCAGGGCTAACCGGGCGTGCTGGTCGTGTGCCCAGCTCAGCTGTCTCGCCAGCTTGCGGGAAGAGCCGAGGTAGACGCCGGTGCGCAGGCCCTGCGCGCGGAGCTGGGCGGCCAAGGACATGATGGTCTCCTCGGCCCCGAGCACGGTCAGCGCCACATCCAAGCCGCGCTGATCGGTCACATCGGCCGGACGCATCGCGAGGATGCGTTCGACGCCGATCGAGCCGCCGCACGCCGGCAGGTCCGGTCCGCCGAGGGCAGCGACCAGACCGTCGTAGCGCCCGCCCGAGGCGATCGAGCCGGGGTAACCGGGCGCGGTGACTTCGAAGATCGGGCCGGTGTAGTAGTCCAGCCCCCGGACCATCCGCGGGGTGAACACCACCCGGCCGGCGGGCAGGCTCCCGGCGGTCAGTTCCAGCAGGCGGTCCACCTCGGCCAGCCCCAGCCGGCCACGCTCGGTGGTGTCGAGTTGCTTGCGCACCCGGTCGGTGTTGGGTGTGGTGAGGTCGGCGACCAGGCTTTCCGCGGTGGCGCTGGGCAGCCCCCGGGTGACCAGCTCGGCGCACACCGCCTCCGGGGCGAGCTTGTCCAGCTTGTCGAGGCTGCCGAGCACCCGCTCGCCCAGCGCCGGCTCGACCTGGTAGGCCTCCAGCAGCCCGCGCAGTGCCTGCCGGGAGTTGACGAGAAACTGCACGTCAGGAACGCCGAGGGCGGCGAGCCCGTCGTGCACGGCACACACGATCTCCGCGTCCGCCAGCGGGGAGGCCGAACCCACCGTGTCGATGTCGCATTGGGCGAACTCGCGGAAGCGGCCTTTGGCGGGGCGGTCGGCCCGCCAGACCGGGCCGATGGTGTATCGCTTGTAGGGCGAGGGCAGCTTGCTGCCGTACGTTCCGACGACGCGCGCCAAGGGCACCGTGTGGTCGTAGCGCAGGGCGAGGTCGGCTTCACCGCTGGCCTCGTGGACACCCCGTTTGAGTATCTTGAAGATCAGCGCTGAGGCTTCCTCGCCGAGCTTGCCGGCGAAGACCTCTAGTCGCTCGAACGTCGGGGTCTCCAGCGGGTCGAAGCCATACCGCTCGAACACCGCGCCGATGGCGTCGAACGCCGTCTTGCGGCGGCGCACCTCATTAGCCAGGAAATCCCTGGTCCCTGATGGTGGCTCGGCGGCCCGCGCCATGAGCGTGTCCTCCTGCGAACGCTGCGAACGGGAGTGGAGCATCAGTGTGATGATGGACTACGGGTGACGGTGAGCGCTCCGGTGCCGCCTGCGGCACTGTCATCGAGATCGACGCGGACGGTGTCGCCGTCGGAGATCTCACCGGTCAGCAGCTTGCGGGCGAGCTGGTCACCGATCGCGGTCTGCACCAGCCGGCGCAGCGGGCGCGCCCCGTAGACCGGGTCGAACCCCCCCAGCGCCAGCCACTCCCGCGCCGCGTCGGTGACGTCCAGCTCCAGGCGGCGGGCGGCCAACCTGCGCGCCAGCTGCCCGATCTGGATGTCCACGATGGCCGTCAGCTCCTTGGTGGTCAGCGAGTGGAAGACCACCAGATCGTCCAGCCGGTTGAGGAACTCGGGCTTGAAGTGCCGGTGCACGATCCCCAGCACCGCGTCGGTGCGCTCGCGTTCGGTGAGGGTGACGTCGGCCAGCGCCGCTGAGCCCAGGTTGGAGGTGAGCACCAGGATGGTGTTGCGGAAGTCCACCGTGCGGCCCTGCCCGTCGGTCAACCGACCGTCGTCGAGGACCTGCAGCAGCACGTCGAAGACGTCGGGGTGGGCCTTTTCCACCTCGTCGAGCAGCACCACGCTGTAGGGCCGGCGCCGCACCGCCTCGGTGAGCTGCCCACCCTGGTCATAGCCGATGTATCCGGGTGGGGCACCGACCAGCCGGGCCACCGAGTGCTTCTCGGAGTACTCGCTCATGTCGATGCGCACCATGGCGCGCTCGTCGTCGAACAAGAACTCCGCCAGCGCCTTGGCCAGCTCGGTCTTGCCGACGCCGGTGGGCCCGAGGAACAGGAACGACCCGGTCGGGCGGTCCGGGTCGGCGACCCCGGCGCGAGCCCGGCGGACCGCAGCAGACACTACTGCGACGGCGCCAGCTTGGCCGACCACCCGGCGGCTCAGCGCGTCTTCCATCCGCAGCAGCTTGGCGGTCTCGCCCTCCAGCAGCCGACCCGCGGGGATCCCGGTCCAGGAGGCGACCACGTCCGCGACATCGTCGGGGCCAACCTCCTCCTTGAGCATCACCTGCGGGTCGCGCGCCGAGGCAGTGGCCTCGGCGAGCTGCCTTTCCAGCGGGGGGATCTTGCCGTAGCGCAGTTCGGCGGCCCGGCCCAGGTCACCGTCGCGTTCGGCGCGCTCGAACTCGCCCTTCAGCTGCTCCAGCTGCTCCTTGAGCTCCCGGGTGGCCTCGATAGCGGCCTTCTCGTTGTGCCAGCGGGTGGTCAGCTCGGCCAGGTGCTCCCGGCGGTCGGCCAGCTCGGCCCGCAGCGTGGCGAGCCGCTGCAGCGAGGCCGGGTCGGACTCCTTGGCCAGCGCCATCTCCTCGATCTCCAAGCGGCGCACCGCGCGCTCCACCTCGTCGATTTCCACCGGCCGGGAGTCGATCTCCATGCGCAGCCGTGAGGCCGCCTCGTCGACCAGGTCGATCGCCTTGTCCGGCAGGAACCGCGCGGTGATGTAGCGGTCGGACAGGGTCGCGGCGGCGACCAGGGCGGCGTCGGTGATCCGTACGCCGTGGTGCACCTCATAGCGTTCCTTGAGACCCCGCAGGATGCCGATGGTGTCCTCCACGGAGGGTTCACCGACCAGTACCTGCTGGAAACGCCGCTCCAACGCGGCATCCTTCTCGATGTGCCGGCGATACTCGTCCAAGGTGGTCGCGCCGACCATCCGCAGCTCACCGCGGGCGAGCATCGGCTTGATCATGTTCCCGGCGTCCATCGCGGACTCGCCGGTGGCGCCGGCGCCGACGATGGTGTGCAGCTCGTCGATGAACGTGATGATCTGGCCGTCCGAGTCCTTGATCTCCTTGAGGACGGCCTTGAGCCGCTCTTCGAACTCACCGCGGTACTTCGCACCGGCCACCATCGACCCCAGGTCCAGCGCGACGACCCGCTTGTTGCGCAGCGACTCCGGCACGTCCCCGGCGACGATGCGCTGAGCAAGACCCTCGACGATGGCGGTCTTGCCGACACCAGGCTCACCGATCAGCACCGGGTTGTTCTTGGTGCGCCGGGACAGCACCTGCACCACCCGGCGGATCTCCGTGTCACGGCCGATCACCGGGTCCAGCTCGCCGGAACGCGCCCGCTCGGTGAGGTCCAGGCCGTACTTGGCCAGCGCCTGGTAGGTGCCCTCCGGGTCCGGACTGGACACCCGGGCCGAGCCCCGGACGGCCTGGAACGCCTCCCGCAGCGCCTCCGGGGTGGCACCGTACCGGCGCAGCAGCTGCGCGACCGCGCCGCCCTCGGCCGCGAGACCGACGAGCAGGTGCTCGGTGGACACGTACGAGTCGCCCATCTCGGTCGCCAGGTTCTGGGCATGACCAAGCGTCTTGAGGGCCGCCCGGTCCAGCTGCGGCGCGGCCACCGTGGAGCCGGTGGCCGAGGGCAGGCGCTGGATAATGGCGTCCAACGCGGAGCGCACCGCCGCGGCGTCCGCGCCTACCGCCGCCAGCAGCGGCGCCGCGATGCCATCAGCCTGCGCCAGCAGCGCCCCGAGCAGGTGCGCCGCCGTCACATCGGGGTTACCGGCCATCGACGCGGCCTGCACGGCCGAGGAGATGGCGGCCTGCGTCTTGGTGGTGGGGTTGAAGGAATCCATGCTCGAAGCGTTCCCTTCGCGGGGTCGTCTCACCGACATTCTGCAGTGTGCAACGCAAGGAAAGTTGAAGGTGTTCCGCTCAACTCTGTCTGTCGCTGGGTCCCCAGCGGCGGGAGGCTGGCGCGCAGCTGCGCGACGGCGGTATCGCGGATCAGCCCGTTACCCTGGGTGAAATCCTGATGGGCGAAGTTTCTGCGCTGCGCCCAACCACCCACCAAAGTTGAGTTCGCACGCTCACGCTCCCACCAGCCCCAAGACCCTAACAACATCAACAAACCAACCGAAGATCAACATACGGGCCCCGGCAAGCCACCCTGCAACCCCCGCAAATGATCTGCGAGGCCTCCTCCGAGACTACGATCATACTCGCTGAGGTCTCGGAACGTTCTTGACTACCGGTGGCTTATGGAGAGTGGCATACCTCGCTCGGGGCCTTACGGCCGGTACCATCACAGGCCTTAGACCACCTGTCCACGGGCCAGCTGACAATAAGGAGTCCACCGTGCCTGCATCTTGTCCCGAAGTCATGGCCGAACGCGTTTTGGTCCCGGCCGGGACGACGTGTGGCGAAGCCATCGCGGCCACCAAGCTACCCATGGCCGGGCCCAATGCGATCGTGGTAGTTCGTTTGCCTGATCGGACGTTGAAGGATCTTGACTGGACGCCGGACAGAGAAGTCGAGGTTGAACCGGTCGCAATAGGCGACGCTGACGGCCTGAACGTGTTGCGCCACTCCACCGCACATGTGCTCGCCCAGGCTGTCCAGGATCTTTACCCGGAGGCGAAGCTCGGCATCGGTCCGCCTATTGAGGACGGGTTCTACTACGACTTCGACGTCTCCAAACCTTTTCAGTCCGATGATCTGGAGCGCATAGAGACGCGCATGCAGGAGATCATCAAGACGGGGCAGCGATTCCAGCGGAGGGTCTTTCCCTCCTTGGATACCGCGAGGGCCGAGTTGGTGAACGAGCCGTACAAACTGGAGCTCATCGACATCAAGGGCGAGACCAACACGGGCGAGGTCATGGAGGTCGGGTGCGGGGATCTGACCATCTACGACAACATCGACCCGCGCACCGGAGAGACCTACTGGTCGGATCTGTGCCGCGGTCCACATCTGCCATCCACGAAGCTGATCAGCGCGTTCAAGCTCACGCGCAACGCGGCGGCGTACTGGCGAGGCGACGAGAAAAACCAACAGCTACAGCGGATCTACGGCACCGCATGGCCAACCCGCGACCAGTTGAAGGATTACCTACGCCGGCTTGAGGAGGCCGCCAAACGCGACCATCGCAGGATCGGTGAAGATCTGGACCTGTTCACCTTCAGCAACGAGATCGGCCGTGGCCTGCCGTTGTGGATGCCCAACGGCACGATTATACGGGACGAGTTGGAGGGATGGGCTCGCGAGACCGAGCGCCGGCTGGGGTATCAGCGGGTCGTCACACCACACATCACCAAAGACGCTCTATACTACTTATCCGGGCATCTGCCGTACTATCGGGAAGACCTGTACTCGCCTATCGACATCGAGGGAGAGCAGTACTACCTCAGGCCGATGAACTGCCCCCATCACCACATGATCTACCGGGCGCGGCCCCGCAGCTACCGGGAATTGCCGTTCAAGATCGCCGAGTATGGCACGGTGTACCGGTTCGAACGCAGCGGCCAGTTGCACGGAATCATGCGGACCCGCGGGTTCACGCAGAATGATGCCCACATCTACTGCACGCTGGACCAGGCCAAGGACCAATTCCTTGAAGTCATGCATATGCATGATGACTACTACCGTGGGCTGGGGATCACGGACTTCTACATGGTTCTTGCATTGCGGGACCCGGCTAACACCGACAAGTACCACGATGACGGGGAGATGTGGCGTAACGCCGAACGCATTACCCGAGAGGCGATGGAGGAATCCAACATCCCCTATATTGAAGAGTTGGGCGGCGCGGCGCACTACGGTCCGAAGGTTGATTTCATCATCCGAGCCGTCACCGGTAAGGAGTTCGCGGCCTCAACGAACCAGGTGGATCTGTACACGCCGCAACGGTTCGAGCTCACCTACCACGACGCGGATGGAGCCGAGAAACCGGTTGCGGTGATTCACCGGGCTCCGCTTGGTTCCCACGAGCGGTTCGTCGGTTTCTTGACCGAGCACTTCGCGGGCGCGTTCCCCGTCTGGCTCGCTCCGGAGCAGGTGCGGGTCATCCCGATCATGCCTGATCTGACGGACTACGCTAACAAAGTGCGCGACATTTTGTTCGACGCCAGTCTGCGTGTTGACGTCGATACCAGTGATGGTCGGTTGCCGGCGAAGATTCGCGTCGCCGTAACCCGCAAGATCCCCCTGATACTCGTCGTGGGTCGCCGCGAGGCCGAGCAGCAGACGGTGTCCGTGCGGTACCGGTCCGGCGAGGAGAGATCGATGTCGGTGAATGCCTTCGTAGCGCACGCCGTCGAGCTAGTGCGCAGTAAGAGCCTGGAGGGTGCCGGGCACTTGCGGGGAACAAACGATGTAAACTCCGAAAGCTAAGGCGTCGAGCTAACAACATAACAACGGGGTGTCGGTGAAGGATATTGCCTTCCGTCATTTGCTAGCCATAGGGTCCCTTCTCGTGTTTTCCGAGTAGGCGCAAGAGGCGATCCGATGCGCCGTCAAGCACGTGCGGGGGCATTCGATAGTTCAGAAAAGGGAAAAACCGCTGGCTGATGAAGCGGCGCCCGTATGCGGTTGTGAGTAGATAACGGGTACGTTCGGACTGGTTTTGTGCGCCCCGATGCCAGGTCTGACTGTTGATGAGATACACGTCCCCAGCCTGTGCGAAGAGTGATGTCGGAGCCACCCCTGACGGGAGAGTTGGCTTGTATTCGGGCGCTCGTCCCGTCAGGTGGCTTCCGGCTACGACTTGCGTCGGGCCGAATATCTCGGCTTCCACGTCACTGAGAGCCGCCATGACGTTCAAGCTGTAGCAAGGCAGAGGACCTGTGTTCTCCGGGATGGCGGGCAGATGAGCCAGGAAGGGGAAGAAGAGTACGTCATCGATGTGCCAGTTGACGATCCCTTTTCCTCTTGGAGTGCGGATGGCGTTCTGTGCGACGACATGACAGTCTGTGCCGAGAATCTGTTCCACGAGGCTGATGACGGGTTCCAGGATGAGCAGGTCTCGAAAGGCTTGGTGATACTCGAACGTGCGCATGAGGCTCACGTTGCCACGTACAAGGTCTAGCTGCGCATTCTCGTGAGTTTTAGGGTCCAGGTATCGTTTCTCGACCAACTCCCGGAGATGCTGTGTCCGATCTGTCGGTATGATGGCGCGTAAGACGACGAATCCCCGCTGATGAAATTCGCGGACGGCAGGCCCGATCAGGATGTCTGTGTCAAGTGACGTTCTACTAATTCCGTTCACTCTTTACTATTCATATGAAGGATATACCGTTAGCGACATTCCTCTTCTGGGACTTCGGGTGGAATATGCTTCGTGCCGACCCAGATGCGTGTACTGAAGTCCTCGTATTCATCCGTGCTGAGGATAAACGAGTGCCACACCATGTCTACCGGGCCGGATGGCGCGTTATGTTCGTCGGGGAAAAGCATGGACAGAGCGACGTACTGTCGGAATTCCTCGATCAGCGGGATCGCGTGTTTCTCAAAGAAGCAATCACGAAACTCTACGGCCTTCTCGTCCGGGAGGCCCTCCAAGTCACCTTCCGACGGGTTGAACACCAACCATTGCTTCATGATTTCCGCAGCCCAATAGCGGCAGCGTTTGTCCCATTGACCAAACCACAGCAGCAACGGCAACACCTGCTCGTTGTCGAACAGCCGTCCGTCTCGAAGAAGTCGACGGGGGCTCAAGCCGAGCAGCAGGAATCCCAGGTCGTACTGCTCAAGGAGAGCGAGTCGCTTCTGAATTTCTTCATTCATTCCCGGTTTGGCGGCAAGGCATTTTTTGAGGATTGAGCCCGGTTCGGCGACCAGCGTTATCTTTTCCATCTAGATTTCCGGGGTAACTCGACCATACTGACGGTCAGCACTTCGCGACCGCGGGTGCCACGCTGAAGCAATTTGAACAGGTCTGCTCACCGGCTGGCCAGTACTGCTCGTTGCGTGTACCGAAAATCTCCTCTAAGCGAGCCTTCGTGTCATGGTAGATCGGTGCGTAGCCTTCTGCGGTGATCTCGTTGGAAGGAAGATGCTTACGCATGTCGGTCCTTTCCCTGCTAGCCAACTCGCGTGAATGCTGGCGCATCGCTTCACGTACGCCTGTGTTGAGGAATCGGTGACCATCAACGTCATGAAAATTGTGCCGAGTTTTCGCCTCGCGCGGCTGGAGTTCAAGCAGCCTGCTTAGTCGCTCACATCACCTCCCGGCGACCGGTCGCTACCCCTAAGTATGGCTCCTTGGCGGTACTCGCTCAAGGGATGGGGCTCCAGCATCGGTTGAACCAGCGAGGCTGCGCCTCGGACCGCCGAGGTGGTGGCTGGGTAGGCGGCGTTGCTGCAGGGCGCGGCCGTGGTGAGCGCCGACGGGGTGATCGTCTTCACCAGTCGCGACGCCGTCTGCGCGAGCGAGCTGGGTGCCCGGCAGGTCCACGTCGTGCCGTGCGGTTCCACTCTCCCCCACCGGCAGGCATCGGACGAGAACTCGGTCGGTCAGCCCGGTGTGGGCGGGCCACACCGGGTCGGATTCGCGGGCAACCTCTACTACGAGCCCAACCTGTGTGCGCTGCGCTATCTGGCGACCCAGCTGGCTCCGCACCTAGGCGAGCGTGCCGTCATCGATGTGTTCGTCGCTACCCACCGGCCGCGTGCGCCCTCGGCGCCGGCGCGGATGACGAGATGGGGGTGGCGCCGCTGGACTCCGGTGGCGGCATGAAGCTCAAGACCCTCGACTGCCTCGCGGCCGGGCTACCCGTCGTGGGCACCGCCGAGGCGTTCACCGGAATCGATCACCCCGAGCGCGTCGCGCTGGTCAGCCACGACCCAGCCATGGCCGATCTACCCGGCCTCGTCGACGTCCTGCTCGCCGACCCGGCACTGCGAGCGGCGCCCGGCTGGCCGCGAGGGCCGCGCTGGGGATCACCTTCGACGCCGATGCCGCTGTGGGCTATGCCGGCCGGTCGATGGTGTTTTTCGCCCCTCACGCCGTGCTTAAGGTCTACACCCATCGCGCCAGTGAACGAGCCCACCGCGAGGTCGCCGGGATCGAGCTGGCCGCCCGCCACGCTCCCGGCCTGCGGGTCAGCCAGCTCCTCAGTCACGATGACGTCCCCGGCGGGCTGTCCTGGGTGGCTACCACCCGGCTGCCCGGCTCCCCACCCTCACCAGAGCAGATCGCCGCCAGCTCCGGCGCGAGGCGCCTGGGACGCATCACCGCGCGCCTGCACGCCATCCCCGGCAAACACCTGGGTGCCCTGGCGGCCCACGATCGGCGTATCCGTGAGCTTCCCCCCACCGACCCGGCCGGCCTCGAGGCCGGGCATCGGCTCCTTGCGGCCCTCGGGGCGGTCGAAGCTCGGCAGTGGCCCCGCTGTGAACGGGGCTTCGTGCACGGCGATTTGTCCTCGCGCAATGTGCTTCTGCCCCCCACTGGTGAGTTTGCAGGGGTTATCGACCTCGAGGGCTGCGGTCTCGGCTGCGTCTATGACGACCTGGCCACCCTGGTCATGCAGGACGGGCCTGCTCGGCTCCGCCGACCCCGACCAACTCCTCGCCGGCTACCAGGACGAGCGGACCGTACTCGGCCACCCCCACCCAGTGGTCGATCGAGAGCATCTGACGTGGCACCTGGGATGGCGGGCCCGCTGGATCCTGCAGTGGGCCATCGAGATCGACCGCCCCCTGACCGAAGGGGTGCTCGCCCTCACCCCTGGCCTGCTCACCGCCCTCCCGCTCTGACTCCCAGAGCGCACCGACAAGACGAGCTGGCCCGCAGCCACGCCGACCGCCCGCGATGACCTGATCGCGGCCCTGCTGCGCAAGCAACCCGACCTTAGCTGAGACTCGGGGCAGGAACAGACCACCGGCGTACTGTAGCGGTCCGCGGGCGGCGTGCCATACGATTTTCTGCGCAGTCGTGATGGGCCCTCCCGCTTGCCATCCACCCTGAGAAGACACTCCCGGACCATGACAGCCGATGCCGTGCGGAGCCCAGCGCCCCCGCCCGACCGTGAGCCCCATGACCCTGCGGACACGGGCGCAGCGGCACTCATGGTCCGGCTGATCCGCGAGAGCTACGCGGAGATCCAGCCGCGTGCCGAGGACGTCATCCGGTTCTTCTACGCGATGCTCTTCGCGATCGCTCCGGCTACCCGCGAGCTGTTCGCGGCCAACATGGAGGTGCAACGCAGCCGGTTCTGGCGCGCCCTGGGGTATATCGTGCAGCACCTCGACCGGCCCGAGGAGCTGGTGCCATTCCTGCGTCAGCTGGGCCGCGACCACCGCAAGTTTGGGGTGCTGGCGGCCCACTACGACGCGATGGGCAGCGCGCTGCTGACCGCGCTGAGGCAGTACGCCGGTCCGGTCTTCACGCCGCAGGTAGAAAAGGCGTGGTGTGACGCCTACCACCTGATCGCCAAGACGATGCGGGAGGCGGCCGAGGCAGAGGGCGGCCCCGCGTGGTGGACCGCGCGGGTCGTCGATCACCAGCGGCTGAGCTGGGATTTGGCCGTGGTCCGCCTTACCCCCGCCGACTGGCCGGTGCCCTACCGGGCCGGCCAGTACGTCAGCGTGGAGGTACCTCAGCGACCACGGTTGTGGCGTTACCTGTCTCCCGCGAACACCCCGCGCCCGGACGGGTCGATCGAGTTCCACGTGCGCGCGATCCCGGGGGGGACGGTCAGCCGGTCGATCGTTAGCCACACCCAGGTCGGTGACACCTGGCGGATCGGCGCGCCGATGGGTCAGATGACGGTGGACCGGAACTCCGGGCGGGATGTCGTGATGGTCGCTGGCGGCACCGGAACGGCCCCGATGCGCGCCATCCTCGAGGACCTCTCCCGCTGGGGCGAGAACCCGGAGGTGACGATGTTCGCTGGCGGCCGGACCCGCGCCGACCTCCACGACCTGGACACGCTCACCGCCATGACCGCCACCAACCCGTGGCTGACGGTGGTCCCGGTGGTCGAGTCGGCTCCGAGGATGGCGGGGATGGAACAGGGGACCCTGGCCGATGTGGTCACCCGCTTCGGCGCGTGGCCGGGCCGGGACGTGCTGATCTGCGGCTCTCCAGCGATGATCAGGGCTACCGTGTCCCGGATGCTGGTCGCCGGCACCCCGTTGGACCGGATCATCTACGATCCGTTCACCCTTGACTAGCTCATGTGGGGCGCCAGATCACCAGCGCCGTTTCGGTGCTGGAACGCAGCGGGACCAGCTCACGGCGATAAGAGGCGTGCACCGCCGCGGCGGTGCGCTCGGCGAGCGCCTGCGCCTGGGCCAGCGCCACCCGGGCCTCCTCCAGCTCAGCGGCCAGCTCGCTCAGCCGGGAGCGAAGCGCCTCCACCTGCCGTTCCAGGTCGATGATCCGCTTGATTCCGGCCAGGTTGACGCCCTGGTCCTGGGACAGCCGCTGCACCTCATGGAGCAGCGCGATGTCACGGGCTGAATAGCGGCGCCCGCCGCCGGCGCTCCGGCCGGGCGAGACCAGCCCCATCCGGTCGTAGCTGCGCAGGGTCTGCGCGTGCAGCCCGGCCAGCTGGGCAGCTACGGAGATCACGAAGACCGGGGTGTCCTGGTCGGCGCCCGGTGGGGTCGGGGGGATCATCTTCGCGCTCCCGGACGCTGCATGCGGCTGAACAGCTCTGCCCGCGGGTCCTCCCCGGCCGTGGCCTGCGCGTAGGCCGCCAGCGCCTCCTTGGCCCCCCGCGCCAGCGTGGTGGGCACCACCACCTGCAGGGTCACCAGGAGATCGCCGAGCCGTCCGTGCCGCCCGGCGATGCCCTTGCCGCGTACCCGCAAGGTGCGACCGTTGGCGGTGCCCGCCGGGACCCTGAGCTTCACGGTGCCATCCATCCCGGGCCCATCCATGGTGGGTATGGTCAGCGTCGTGCCCATGACCAGTTCGGGAAACGACACCGGCACCGTCAGGGTGAGGTCATCCTCGGAGCGTCCGAACACCGGGTGTGGGTTGACGTGCACCCGCACGTAGAGATCACCGGCCGGCGCGCCACGCATGCCCGGTTCTCCCTGCCCGGCCAGCCGGATCCGCTGACCGTCGGCGACCCCGGCGGGGATCCGCATGGTCAGCGTGCGGGTCCGGCTGGAGACCCCACGACCGCCGCACTCGGTGCACGGATTGTCGATGATCTGGCCCGTGCCCCGGCAGTCCCGGCATGGCTCCGAGAACGCGAACGCGCCCTGGCTGCGGGTGAGCAGTCCGCTGCCCCCGCAGACCGGGCAGGTCCGGGGTACGGTGCCGGCGCGGGTCCCTGAGCCGCCGCAGCTGCCGCAGGTGGTCGGGCTGGCCAACCGCAGCGGCACGGTGGCACCGCGGACCGCCTCGGTGAAGTCGATCCGGACTTCGGTTTCGACATCGGTGCCGCGCCGCGGGCGCGTCCGGGTCCCGCTGGCGGTACCGGTGCGGTTGCCGAACAACCCGCCGAGCAGGTCGCCGAGACCACCCGCCTCCCCGCCGCGCGAGGCCGCGGTCCCGAACAAGTCACCGAGGTCGAACCCACCCGGGCCGCCGAAGCCGCCGCCGGGACGGAAACCGCCGCTGAACAGGCTGCGCGCCTCGTCGTACTGCTTGCGTTTCTCCGGGTCCGACAGCACCCCGTAGGCCTCGGACACCGACTTGAAACGCGCCTCGGCCCGCGTGTCGCCGGGGTTGGCGTCGGGGTGCAGCTCCCGGGCCAGCTTGCGGTAGGCCCGTTTGATCTCCTCGGCGGACGCGGTGGAGGAGACACCCAGCTCTGCGTAGAAATCCTTTTCGATCCATTCCCGGGCGCTCACCGGGTACCTCCTCCCCGTATATCAATTGTCCTGGAACGCTTCCGTGCCACCAAACGGTTCAGCATCACCAACAGGTTGCGCAGCACTAGATGGCCCACCGGATGACACTGTCTCGCCAGCGGCGTCGGTGACCGCCACCATCGCGGGGCGCAGTACCCGTTCGCCGAAGCGGTACCCGCGGCGCAACACGGCGGTGACGGTCGGGGTGTAGACATCCGGGGAAGTGCTGTGGTGCACGGCCTCGTGCATGTCCGGGTTGAAACCGTCCCCCACCGCCCCGAAGGGTTCCAGACCCTGCGCCTGCAGGGCGGCCACCAGTTTGTCCGCGACGGCCTTGAACACCCCCGACAGGTCACCGTGCTGCTCTGCCCGCTCGATGTCGTCGAGCACGGTGAGCAGTTGCGTGGCGAGCTGCGCCTTGGCTATGGAGATCACGAGCTGGCGGTCGCGGTCCACCCGGCGACGGTAGTTGCTGTACTCGGCGGAGATGCGCTGCAGATCACCAGTCCGCTCCTCGAGCTGGGCCTGCAGCGCGTCGAGCTCGGCGGGGCCCGCCGGCACACCAGCGGGGCTGCGTCCACCCTCTTGGGGGCGACCCTCCTCGAGATGCACGTCGCCACCGGCGGGCTGCTCACTAGCCTCACCCGCCGGGGGCACTCGAACCTGACCCGTCACTGGATCGATCCTCCGTTTGTCTCGCACGATCACTCTGGGCTGCTCCTCACCAGCGGCTCCATCGCCGAAGGTGCCATCACGGGGGCTCACTTCCTGCCGCTCCCGGGCTCCTCGTCGACGATCTCAGCGTCGACGACGTCCTCGTGAGCGCCCGAGGTGGCCCCGCTCGGCCCGCCCGCTGTCGCCCCGTCACCGGCAGAGCCAGCAGCCGCCCCGCTGGCCGTCGCCTGCTGGGCGTACAACGCCTGGCCCAACGCCTGGGACTCGGTGGCGAGCTTCTCCATCGCGGAGCGGATCGTCGCGGTGTCGGTGCCCTTGAGTGCCTCCTGGGCCTCGCCCAGCGCGGCGTTCACCTTCTCCTTGACGTCCGAGGGCAGCTTCTCGTCGTTGTCCTTGATGAACTTCTCCGTCTGGTAGACCAGCGACTCGGCTTGGTTGCGGGTCTCGGCCTCCTCCCGGCGCTTGCGGTCCTCCTCGGCGTGCTCCTCGGCGTCGCGCATCATCCGGTCGATGTCTTCCTTGGGCAGCGCGGAGCCCCCGGTGATGGTCATGGCCTGGGACTTGCCGGTGCCCATGTCCTTCGCCGAGACGTTGACGATGCCGTTGGCGTCGATGTCGAAGGTGACCTCGATCTGCGGTACCCCGCGCGGTGCCGGTGGCAGCCCGGTCAGCTCGAACATGCCGAGCTTCTTGTTGTAGACCGCGATCTCCCGCTCACCCTGGAACACCTGGATCTGCACGCTCGGCTGGTTGTCATCAGCGGTGGTGAAGATCTCGCTGCGCTTGGTGGGGATGGTGGTGTTGCGCTCGATGAGCTTGGTCATCACGCCGCCCTTGGTCTCGATGCCCAGCGACAGCGGCGTGACATCGAGCAGCAGGACGTCCTTGACCTCGCCCTTGAGTACCCCGGCCTGCAGCGCCGCGCCCACCGCGACAACCTCGTCGGGGTTGACGCCCTTGTTCGGTTCCTTGCCGCCGGTGAGTTCCTTGACCAGGTCGTTCACCGCTGGCATCCGGGTGGCGCCACCGACCAGTACCACGTGGTTGATCTGCCCGACCGAGACGCCGGCGTCCTTGATCACGTTGCGGAACGGTGCCCGGCAGCGGTCCAGCAGGTCTGCGGTGATCCGCTGGAACTCTGCGCGCGAGAGCGTCTCGTCGAGGAACAACGGGTTCTTGTCGGCGTCGACGGTGATGTAGGGCAGGTTGACCGTCGCGCTGGAGGAGCTGGACAGCTCGATCTTGGCTTTCTCAGCGGCCTCACGCAGCCGCTGCATGGCCATCTTGTCCCTCTTCAGGTCGATGCCATGGGAGGCGCGAAACTTGTCGACCAGCCAGTCGATGATCCGCTGGTCCCAGTCGTCCCCGCCGAGGTGGTTGTCCCCGGAGGTGGCCCGGACCTCGACCACCCCTTCGCCGATCTCCAGCAGGGACACGTCGAAGGTGCCACCGCCGAGGTCGAACACCAGGATGGTCTGCTCCTTCTCGCCCTTGTCCAAGCCGTAGGCCAGCGCGGCCGCGGTGGGCTCGTTGACGATCCGCAGCACGTTCAGCCCCGCGATCTGGCCGGCCTCCTTGGTGGCCTGGCGCTGGGCGTCCTCGAAGTAGGCCGGCACGGTGATCACCGCGTCGGTGATGTTCTCCCCGAGGTAGGCTTCGGCGTCCCGCTTGAGCTTCATCAACACCCGGGCGCTGATCTCCTGCGGGGTGTACTTCTTGCCGTCAATCGTGACCGACCAGTCGGTCCCCATGTGCCGCTTGACCGACCGGATGGTGCGTTCCACGTTGGTGACTGCCTGGTTTTTGGCGGACTGACCCACGAGCACCTCGCCGTTCTTGGCGAAGGCGACCACCGAGGGCGTGGTACGCGAACCCTCCGAGTTCGCCACCACCGTGGGCTCGCCGCCCTCCAGGACGCACACGACGGAGTTGGTGGTTCCTAGGTCGATGCCGACCGCACGAGCCATGTGAGCAACCCTTTCGAACTTGACGAGAACTGACTCAAGTCAGCTTCCGACGACCACTGGCCACGACATCCTAACTTGAGTGGGTCCCGCTCAATCTATCTGACCGCTCCAACGCCCAGAGCGGCGGCAGTGTTCCCGCCAGGCTGCTGACCCCAGCGAGACGTGCCGACGTGGAGCTCAGCGCAGTCCACGCCCGCTCAGCAACTGTGGGGTGTGAGCAGTGTGGACGCCTACGCCGATGCCGTTGATCCTGGCGGCGAGCATCCGGCTTCGGGCTCGGCGTGCTGCACTTACCCCCCTCGGTACTCTCGCCGTAAGGCACCCATCCCCGGCAGGAGGTGTCAGCCGTGCCTGACATGCCCATCGGCGGGCTCGTTCGGCTGTACCGTGTCGAGCGCCGCATGAGCGGCGTAACCCTGGCCACCCATGCTGGTATCACGGCGCGTTACCTGGAGATGATCGAATCCGACAGCAAGACGCCTTCGGTGCCGGTGTTGCGCAAGCTGGCGAAGGTGTTGAGGGTGCGGACCTCGGCGTTGCTCGGTGAAGCGCCGAGCGAGGATCACGAAGGACCGGTCAACCCTCGGCTGGCGGAGGTGGAGCGGGCGCTGTACACCTACCGTTCGGTGTCGCTGAGTGAGGGGGGTGAGCTTCCGACGTCGGAGGAGCTAGCTGCGCAGATCAGTGCTGCACAGCGGTCCTGGTGCATCTCGCCGAATAAGTACAGCGACGTCTTGCGTGTGCTGCCGAAACTGATTGTCCACAGTGAGCGGGCCGTCCACGAGTCCGGGCGTTCTTGTGAGGCGTGCCGACAAGCCTCTGAGGTATACCAAGTGGCTCGGACGGTGCTGAAGTACCTCGGACGGGTAGATCTGGGCGGTATGGTCTCCGATCGGGCGATGCGCTATGCCGAAGAGACCGAAGACCCACTCTTGATCGCGGCCGCCACCTGGAACCTCGGCCATTCCATGCTGTCGGATGATATGCCGGGCGCAGCCCTGGATGTCGCTATGAAAAGCAGTGAATCGCTGGAGTCGTTACTATCAGACGGGACACCTGAAATTTTTTCGCTCTATGGCGGAATGCAGTTGGTGGCGACTTTGGCGGCGTTGCGTACCGGTGATCCGTGGCGGGCGCGGGAGCTGCTTCGTGGGCCGGCGAGACAAGCCGCCGAACGGGTCGGTGACGGTCACAACTACCACGGTACGGTGTTCGGGCCGACGAATGTGGGCATCCACGCAGTCAGGGTGGAGTACGAATGCGGCGAGATAGCTGCAGCGTTGCGCCTGGCAGACGACGTAGATATTACCAAGACCTCGTCGTTGGAGCGCAAGACAAGTCTACTCTACAAGGTCGCCCAGTGTTATGATTGCTGCAGTAATGACACTGCGGTCTTTGTGCATCTGGCCAAAGCCGAGCGGTTGTGCCCGGAGGACTTCCAGCACCGGCAGGATGTCCGGAGCATGGTCCGCACCCTGGTGAAGCGGGCTAAGCCGTCGTATGCCGGTGAGGTACGGGAGTTCGCCGGACGCATCGGCCTGCTGGACTGAACCCCTCATCCCGGCACCCGAACTCACCGTTCGGGATTCTCGCGTTTCCGTTCGTCGTGTTTGTTCCACGTTAGCTTTCTCGCCAAGGCCCCCGGACCAGGCTGAGCGCTGAAGTTGGTGCGTCCCCTTATCTGGAAGCCTCCCCCGCTTCCATCAGCCCAGCGTTCCCCGGTCCCGGGTGCCCTCCAGATGAGACGAGCAGGCGGGCGGGGTTGCAGGCGTGGAGAACGGTGATAGCTGTCAGAGCGACTCGGTGCGGTGGGCGTTGTCCCCGCTGGATTGTCGGGTGCATCTGCTGGTGCCGGCGGCTGATCTTCCCTCAGGGGTGCGCATGACCCGGTGTGGGCAGGCGCTGCCTCCCGAGGGTCCCCGCCCGCACGTGGCGTCTGCCAGGGATGGGCACCGCCCGTGTCCGAGGTGCGCACTGATCGCCCGCAGGCCCATCTCGGTTCCGGGGGACCCTTGGGTGCCCAGCCCCCCGCTCACCCCGGGGAGTCAGCCCGCCCCCGCCGGGCAGCGGGAGACGGTTCGGGTGGCGTGGGCGCGCTGTGGGCTGGATGGGCGGCTGCACCTGCTCACCGCCCGGGCTGTGCTCGACATCGCAACACTCGGCTGCGCGCTGGCCTGCTGCGGCGCCCTGGTCCTCACCCCGCGGCTGGTGTTGCGTGGAGTGGGCACACCCTGCGGGGGTTGCCTGGCCGTGGGCAGCGTGTGATGGGCGGCAAGCACCACCAATCACCGTGGTGGCGTTGCCTTGGCCGACGACGTCGTCAGGAGACGGCGCCACAGCCGTTGTTGGCCGAGATGGTGGATGGTGCGGGGGTGGCGCACTGGGTGAGCCGTGAGGCGTTCGAGCAGGGTCTGGACGAGGGCACGGGGTTTTACGTGGTGTTGTGTGGGCGCCGGATCGCCGTCGCAAGCATGGCCGCCCCACCGGAGCGGGCCTGCTGGCCCTGTCAGGAGGCCCGGACATGCTAAGCGAGCTGCCCTGGCCTGAGCGGGGTCGGTGATGTGCTGCCCCCGGTCACAGGTCCAACTCGGGGGATGTCAGGCGTCAGGGGACCGGGAAGGGCTAGTGGCCAGGTGTGTGTGCTGGTGGGGGTGTCTAGCCAGACTCGTTGGTGGTCTGTGGTGACGGTGAGGCCGAAGCGGCCCCAGCCGGGCGCTCCGAGTGTGATCCACAGGGCGTGGGCGTCCTCGATGATTCGCCACACTCGACGCGGGCCGCCTTCCCGGACGTGGTGGTTTCCCTGGTCGTGGGTGAGGGTGACTTCCGCCCAGGAGCCGTCGCCCACGGTGAGGCAGGTGACGGTGGGGTTGCCGTTCTGGTCGGGGCGGCCGTAGCCGACGGCGATGTCGGGGCCGAGCGTGAAGCTGGCCAGAAACCACACCACCAGGCAGTTCCAGGGCGTGCGCGGGTCCAGGGTGGTAGTGCGCTGCTCGGGGTGACTGTTGGGTTGCCTGCGGGGCCTGGGGTGCTGCGGGGTGTGTGCGGCGGGGTGGTGGCGCAGGTCCATGAAGGCGGCGTAGGTCGAATCGAAGCGCCCCTCGGCGCGGTCGGGGTAGCGGGTGAGGCGGACCAGACTGCCCGCGCCGCGCGCGGTCTTGAGGTCGGTGAGGATGACACCGCCGGGGCTGGTCTGCTGCACCCAGGTCCACGGTAGAGCCGGGACGGCGCAGGTGGCGATGATCCGGTCGAAGGGGGCATGCTCGGCCAGTCCGGCCGCGCCGTCACCAGCGACCAGGGTGGGGTGGTAGCCGAGGCGGGCTAGCCGCTGTCGGGCCAGTTCGAGGAGGTCGGGCTCGATCTCGACGGAGAACACGTTGGCGTCCCCGAGCCGGTGGGTGAGCAGGGCCGTGTTGTACCCGGTTCCGGTGCCGATCTCCAGTACCCGGTGCCCGTCGTGCACGTCGAGGGCTTCCAGCATGCGGGTCATTAACCCGGGCATGCTCGACGACGAGCGCAGGCTCTGCGGTCCTGGGCAGTCAGCTGCGGCGGTGAGTAGTGCCTTGTTGGAGTACACCTGCTCTAGCCAGTCCTGCTGGCCCTGGGGGGTGGTGGTGTCCAGCCGGTGCCACGAACCGTCGGGGTCACGGCGCAGAACGTCGGGCACGAGTTCGTGGCGGGGTACCGCGCAGAGTGCCTCCTGCCACGGTGCCGACCAGAGCTTGCCGGCTGCGATGAGTCCCTGGGCAAGCTGGCGTGCTCGGCACTGCCAGTCTTCGGCGAGCACGGTCACGAGGGTGCTCCTGCGGCGAGGACATCACACAGGGCCTGGGTGATCGGTGCCCCGGTCTTGGCTTCCAACCAGAAATACTGGCCCGCGCTGTTGGATTCGAGGAAAATCCAGCGCTGGTCAATGTCGATGGCGAAGTCGACCGCGGCGTAGGTCAGGCCCATCGTCGTCATATAGGCGCGGAGTCCTTTTTCTATCTCAGGTGGGGTGTCGACCCATTCGTAGCTCAGTGAGGGATAGTCCGCCCGCCAGTCCACCCGAGACGCTGCTGATCCAGCCCGGATCAGGATAGTGAACATCCGCTCGCCCACGCACACGACCCTAGCTTCGTGAATCTTGCTCACCCAGTGCTGCAGCTGGGTGGCGGTAGCATCGACTCCGGACAGATCAGCCAGCTCAGGTGACGTCAGCCGGTCCGTGAAGGCCACCGTGAGGGTGTCGCCTTCGGTGACTGTATTGGGCCCGAGCGACTTGCGTACGACGCCGGTAGGGCTTGCGGTGGCGAAGCGCCGCGCCGCCTGCGGGCTGTTAGTGATCACGGTCGCGGCAGTGGAAAGCCCGCAGCGTGTCGCTACCGCTAGTTGAAGCGGCTTATAGGACGCATCGGCCGACCGGTTGGGGTGGTTGACCCACACCACGTCCAAGCTGGCCAGCACACCACCAAGACCAAGACGGGCCTCCCGGTGAGCGTAAGCCCGCTCGACGTCGGTCATGCCCTCGGCGAAGGAGAACACACCCGGATGACGGGACCAGATTGATCGGATAGCGTCCAGGTCCACCGCGCGGTGCTCGGTTGCCAATACCCCATCCCAGGTGCCATTGCTATCGAGTAGTGCCTCCAGCACTAATGAACGGGGAAACCAACTAGTGTCGGCGCGGAAAACAGGAACGTCGCGCGCCGTGAGTTCGCGAACCACAGCATCGACGGGGATATCGGATTTTTCTGCGAGGATGACAACGGTCAATGTTCTTCTTCCCAACCCCAGGTGTCTTCCTCCTGACCCTCATCACCGTCACTGTAGGTCTTGCTCTCCCATTCCTTCTTTTGGTCTTCCTCCCAACCCATCCGCTCGATCAGCGGCCGCCCCGCGTCATCGACAGCGACCTGCCGCTGGTGGCAGTAACACACCTCCGGACGTACCGGGGACGGCACCCTCTGAGCGAAACGAAGCCCAAACGGGCGAGTCTCGGAAGGACCTGGTCCATCAGCGGCAACGGTCCTAGACAAGCTATACCGCAGACTGGCCGAGGACAGGGGGCTGTCCGCAGAGACTTCGGGATGCCGCGCGGTGCCGCTGGACTCCATGGACTGTAGCCTAAGGATGAGGCTGTCTCCGCTGAAAGACCCGGATCGGTGACGCTCTCCCACTCCTCGAAGGATGACAGTGCTCTGCGCTTCCAGGGTCATCTGGCTCCACCGATCATCTCCTGCACTGATCACGTCCTGCGTAGCCCAGTGCCGTGAACTCGACACCACCGACATCCCAGTGCCGGAAAATGTCGGTGGTGTCGAGTTCACGGCATGCAGCCGCAACGTGACCGGCCGCCCGAGGCGCAGCCTCACTAGCTGTCTCGCCGTCTGGGAAATGGCCTCATCCACCGCACACGGCACTGGCACGGCGCCGCGTTCCGGCCGCAGCGGTGCGGTGGTCAACCGGCCGGGGGCGGCCAGCATGTCAGCGCGGTCGCCATTACATCCGCGCACAGCGCGTCCATGCCGAATACGCGGCAGTTGAAGCCCCACTATCGGCGTGGCCTTGAAGCCTTACTCGGTCAGCCGAAGGTGAAGCTGTAGACCTTGAGGCCGGAGCCCAGACCCAACCCGAGGACGAACGCGCTGCTACTTTCGGAATTGGCTGAGCGTTGCGGGAGCCACGAGAAGGGACGTTCCAAGATCTCCTCAAGCTGGAAATGATCCTCAGGATGTCAGGCCCCGGCTTTGCGTTGGCGGTTCTGGGACTGGGCACCCGTGGTCACGACACGCAAGGTTCCGCTGGCTCGGTCGGGGACGGGTGCTGCGGCATGAACACCAGCGCGATCAGAGACAGTGCCGCGCAGCCGAGGATGTAGTAGCTGATGGAGGTACTGGACCCGGTGTACTTCAGGATCGCGGTGGCGATCAGCGGAGCCGGGCCGCCGGCGATCACCGAGGCGAGCTGGTAGCCCAGCCCGGCCCCGGAGTAGCGCACGTGGGCGCCGAAGCTCTCTGCGATCAGTGCAGCCTGCGGGCCGTACTGCAGGTCGTGGCAGAGCAGTGACACGATGATGCTGAGCAGGACCAGCCCCGGGGCCTTCGTGTCGAGCAGGGTGAAGTAGGGAAACGCGTAAGCACCGGTGGCCACGATGCCGATCCCGTACACCACCCGACGCCCGATGAGATCGGACACATAGCCGAATAAAGGCACGCTGAGCAGGCCGATCGCTGCGGCAATCAGGGTGTCGTTGAGCAGCTCGCCGCGGGACACATCGAGGTGTGTGGTGCCATAGGTCAAGACGAAGGTGATGAACAGGTTAAACGACGCCTGCTCCGAGACCCGCACGAAGGCTGAGGAGAGGATCTCCCGCGGGTAGTTCCGGACGGCTTCGGTCACCGGCTTTCCGACCACCCTCGCCTGCCGCGTGAGCTGGTCAAATTCCGGGGTCTCGGGCACCCGCACCCGCACGTACAGGCCCAAGGCGACCAGCAGCACGCTGGCCAGAAACGGCACCCGCCATCCCCAGGTCGCAAAGCTGGCCCCGGTGGCCGAGGACAGCAGCGTGACCATTCCGGTGGACAGCAGCAGCCCGATCGGCACGCCCATCTGTGGCCAGCTGGCCATCAGCCCGCGGCGCCGGACCGAGCCCCATTCCATCGACAGCAGCACCGAGCCACCCCACTCACCGCCCACGCCGAGGCCCTGGATCACCCGCAGCAGGGTCAGCAGCACCGGCGCGGCGATCCCGATCGTGGCGTAGGTGGGTAGGCAACCGATCAGGAACGTCCCGATCCCCATCAGTATCAGCGTCGCCACCAGGGTGGACTTGCGTCCGAGCCGGTCCCCGAAGTGCCCGAAGACCACCGCTCCGACCGGCCGGGCGGCAAACCCGACGAACAGCGTTCCGAAGGCCGCCAACCCTCCCAAGAACGCCGACCGCCCCGGAAAAACAGCTGAGGGAACACCAGCGCCGCCGCGGTCGCGTAAAGGAAAAAGTCGCTGAACTCGATCGCCGTACCGACCGTGCTGGCCACCACCGCCCGCCGCTGCTGCCCCACCACCACTGCGCGGTCGTCCATCCTGCAGCGGGGGCCGGGGCACCCCGGGCTGGGGTTCCCCAGTGTCGGTGGGCATCCACCCACCCGGGCAGCCTAGCCGAGCGGGGCGTTGATGCGTTGTACGCCACTGGTCGGTGCTGTAAGTCCGTCAGAAGTCTGAAGGGATAGTCGTAATCTGCGATGGAGGAACTCGCAGGAGTCCCAGCTACGTTGGAGTTAACCCGAGGGTTCCGCGGAGGTGGACGCCGTGTTGGCAGCGCGACTGGCGATCGGCCTGGGGCTCACGGCCGTGACACTCATCGTCGCCGGCCGGCGGGTGTGGTGGCTGCAGCGCCTGATCCGCTGCGGGCAGCCGGCCCCCGGCCGCAGCGAGCAGCTGGGGGAGCGGCTGCGGACCCAGCTGACCGAGGTGTTCGGGCAGCGGCGGCTGTTGCGCTGGACGGTCCCCGGCCTCGCGCACTTCTTCACCTTTTGGGGCTTTCTCGTCCTGATCACCGTCTACATCGAGGCCTACGGGGCGCTGTTCACCCCGCACTTCGCCATCCCGCTGATCGGGCACTCGCCAGCGTTGGGCGCCCTTCAAGACACCCTCGCGCTCGCAGTGCTCGTGTCGATCATTGCGTTCGCGGTCATGCGGGTCCGGCAGGCCCCGGAGCGCAGGCAGCGGGCATCGCGCTTCTACGGCTCGCACACCGGCGGCGCCTGGCTGATCCTGTTGATGATTTTCAACGTGATCTGGACGTTGTTCCTGTTCCGGGGAACCGAGGTGAACACCGGCAGCTTCCCCTACCGGCATGGAGCGTTCGTCTCAGAAGCGGTGGGCGCGCTGCTCGCACCGCTAGGCACCCGGACCAACCAGGTACTGGAGACGGCGGGACTGCTGGCGCACCTCAGCGTCATGCTGATCTTCTTGATCATCGTGCTGTACTCCAAGCACCTGCACATCTTCATCGCGCCGATCAACGTGGCGGCCAAGCGGATGCCCACGGCACTGGGCCCGCTGCTGCCGATGGAGTCGGGCGGCAAACAGATCGATTTCGAGGACCCGGGCGAGGATGACGTCTTCGGCCGCGGCAAGATCGAAGAGTTCACCTGGAAGGGCATGCTGGACTTCGCGACCTGCACCGAGTGCGGTCGCTGCCAGAGCCAGTGCCCGGCGTGGAACACCGGCAAGCCGCTGTCCCCCAAGTTGTTGATCATGGATTTGCGCGATCACCTGTTCGCCAAGGCGCCCTATCTCATCGGAGACCAGCAGATACCAGAGGACGTCAACGTGCTGGCGCTGGCTGGCGCTCATGCCGAGGCAAACAGGCCTGAGGTGCCCGAGTCCGGCTTCGGTCGGGTACCGGGATCGGGTCCCGAGCAGGCCACGCGGCCGCTGGTGGGCACCGCCGAGGTGGGTGGTGTGATTGACCCCGACGTGCTCTGGTCGTGCACCACCTGCGGGGCGTGCGTGGAGCAGTGCCCGGTGGACATCGAGCACGTGGACCACATCGTGGACATGCGGCGCTACCAGGTCCTCATCGAGGCGGAGTTCCCCACCGAGCTGGGCACGCTGTTCCGTAACCTGGAGAACCGGGGCAACCCGTGGGGGCAGAGTTCCTCGGCCCGGATGGACTGGGCGAAGGGCCTGGACTTCGAGGTCCCGCACCTGAGCGGGCAGACGTTGCCCGAGGACGTGGAGTACCTGTTCTGGGTCGGCTGCGCGGGTGCCTTTGACGACCAGGCCAAGCGCACGGTGCGGGCTACCGCCGAGCTGCTCCACCACGCTGGCGTCCGCTACGTGGTGCTCGGTGACGGTGAGACCTGCACGGGTGATCCGGCCCGCCGATCGGGCAACGAGTTCGTCTTCCAGGTGCTCGCGCGGCAGAACGTCGAGGTGCTCAATGCCGCCTTCGCCGGACGCGAGCCGGGGCGCCGCAAGATCGTGACGACCTGCCCGCACTGCTTCAACACCCTGGGCCGGGAGTACCCGCAGCTGGAGGGGCATTACGAGGTGGTGCACCACACCCAGCTGCTCAACCAGCTGGTGCGGGGAGGCAAGCTGGTGCCGATGGCCGCCCCGGAGGGACCTGCGGTGACCTACCACGACCCGTGCTATCTGGGTCGGCACAACCAGGTGTACTCGCCGCCGCGTGAGCTGCTCGGAGCGACCGGTGCGCAGCTGACCGAGATGCCGCGGCACGCCCAGCGTTCGATGTGTTGCGGCGCCGGGGGTGCCCGGATGTGGATGGAGGAGCGCATCGGCAAGCGGGTCAACCTGGACCGGGTCGATGAGGCGATCGCCACCGGGGCGCCCGCGATCACCACCGGGTGCCCGTTTTGCCGGGTGATGCTCACCGACGGCCTCACCGCCCGCGACGCTGAGGGCACCGCCGGTGCCACCACCGACGTGCTCGACGTCGCCCAGCTCCTGCTGGCCAGCGTCAAGCGGGGCACCCCCCGCCATTCGGAGCCGAATAGCACTCCCGAGGGGGGCTGACCCCGCTATTCGGCTCCGAATAGCTACCGGCGGGTGTCGATGCGCTGGAAGTTGAGGTGGGCTCGGGAGGGTGTGGGTCCGCGCTGGCCCTGGTAACGGGAGCCCACGCTGGCGCTGCCGTAGGGGTGCTCAGCGGGGCTGGAGAGCCGGAACAGGCACAGCTGCCCGATCTTCATTCCTGGCCACAGCGTGATCGGCAGGTTGGCCACATTGGACAACTCCAGGGTGATATGACCGGTGAAACCGGGGTCGATGAACCCTGCCGTAGAGTGCGTCAGCAAGCCAAGACGCCCCAGGCTGGATTTGCCTTCTAGCCGCCCGGCGAGATCATCGGGCAACGTGATGTGCTCAAACGTCGAGCCGAGGACGAACTCGCCGGGGTGGAGCACGAAGGGCTCGTCACCCTCCGGCTCCACCAGCGAGGTCAGCTCATCCTGCTGCAGTGACGGGTCGATGTGGGTGTACTTGGTGTTGACGAAGACCCGAAAGAAGCGGTCCAGCCGCACGTCGATACTGGAGGGCTGGAGCAGCTTCTCGTCGAACGGGGCGAGGCCCAGGCGACCGGCGTCGATCTCGGCCCGCAGGTCACGGTCGGACAGCAGCACAGCGTCACACTAGCCGGGTGCGCTGACCGTGAGTGACCGCCTCGGGTAGCGGTCAGTGCCCGCGCTAGAGCCCATGCCAGGCGGTCCGTGCTAGGCTTTGCCGTGCTGCGGGTGTAGTTCAATGGTAGAATGAGAGCTTCCCAAGCTCTAGACGCGAGTTCGATTCTCGTCACCCGCTCCAGAACAAAAGCCCAGCTAGAGAGTGTTCCCGCTAGGTCTAGACCTTCCGTATGTGAGGCTGCAATTTTCCGACGTGCTGTATGCGTGCTGTTAGACAGCGGGTTCGGAGGCACCGGCGGGGGCCATCCCCCGTCATCGTTGTCCGCAGGCCGCTTGACCACCATGCAGATCTCCTTACTCTTTCCTGCGCTTCCTCGTACTGGACCGCTGTGCTCGTCGCGGCAGTCGCACCAAGGAGATAAGTCACCGGGAGCAAGCCTACGGCCGATACAGACGGACCACTTTCCCCACCCGCAGGTGACTCCGTGGGTGCGCTAATCGCATTACAGTGGAACCCGGAAGTTAAGTTGGGCGACCTACTGGCAGTTATTGCCTTGATGCTTACGGCTACCGCATTATTGTTTACCGGCCACCAAGTTCGCCAAGTGCGGTCAACAGCGGACACCCGAAGACCTCCATCGCCAAATACCTTGCGCAGGTGAGCCAGCACAGTGTGGCACGATAAACAGGTTCCCGAGCGCCCAACCAAACACAAGCGCCTCCGGCGGGCCTCACTCCGGGATGGCTCCAAGGCCAGGCCCGGACACGTGGTCGGTCACCAGGGGATACCCACTCCCCACCCCCATCCTGCGGCAGGTCAACCCGCGTGTGCCATTAACATCGGTCAACCACGGAGCACCCTGACCCGGCCCGACCGCAGATCGAGTACGCTGACGGCGTAGGGGGCACAGCCAAGCTGGCCATGCGTGTTCGATACGCCTGTGGCCCGTTCCTCTCATTTCTCCTGCTCGCCGGTCCGCTCGACGCTTCGGGTGGGGCTCGTGAGGCATTGGGCGTCAGCAGGGTACCGGGGCTGGTGTACCGGGAGGCCCTGGGCAATCCACGCCCGGAATCCTCCGATCACGTCGGTGGCACGGTGCAACCCCAGGGTGCGCAGTGAGTCCGCAGCGAGGCTAGAGGTATAGCCTTCTAAGCACATTACGATCACTTGCAGGTCATAACCCGTTGCCTGGGGTAGCCGAGCGCTGCACTCAGGATCGAAACGCCACTCCAAGTGATTGCGCTCGACTAGTAAGGCGCCGGGAACCTCTCCCTCAACGCGCTGCCAGCCAGGGCGGATATCTACCAGCAGGGCACCTGCGTCGACAGCGTCATGCGCTTGTGCGGGAGTAAGACGCTGCAGTCGCGATCGGGCCTGCGCCAGCATCTGGTCGGCACTAAGCGCCCCGGGTGGCCGGTTCACCAATCCACCCCGGCTTGCTCCATGGCCAGGTGGCGTAGCCCCTGGGGTTCTAGCCGGTAACGGTTCATCACCGTCAACGCCGGGGTGTAGGCGTGCACACTGACTGCGGGAATGGCGCCTGTGTTGGTCACCTGGTGAATGTAGTGCGGGCCGAAGACTCGGCGTGATCCGCTGTTGAGCGCTCGAGTGGTCTGCACTGGTGGTCTGCTCGGCTTGGTGGTTACCACCGTCTCGGTCAGGGTGCCGGCTGCGACCACGAAGGCGCCCGAGGCCGGGCCGTGGTCATGCAATGCGATGCCCTGCCCCGGCAGCCAGGACAGCAGCCACACCTCACGCTGCTCGGTTCGTTCCAGCAGCCGGTACCACCGGGTGTCGGTGCGGTAATTCACCACAGCGCGCCACCGCTCAGGATGCGTGGCCAACCGCATGGCAAGGGCGGGCGGGCTGTCGGAATCAGCCACATCGGGTACAGGGCCGGTGAAGAAGGGGGGCACGGCGTCCACAGGGAGTTCCTCCGCGAGATCGGTGAACCGACCGCGCAGCAGACCAGCCCCCGGACAGGGCGCAGGCCAGCAGAAAAACGCGGTCAGCGGGACAGAGGATTTCGCCGCTCGGACACAACGCACTCGCCACCCGGCACAGATCCACCGAGGATCGCCGAACGAGAACGAGTGTGCTGCTCACGGTTAGTGATTGAACCAGTCGGTATGTGTACCAGTCAAGCGCACCCGACACCCCGATGTGGGCATTCGGCGCAACAGGGGTGCAGCACGATCCGTGGGTTGCGGCCAGCCAGGCGCGGACCACAGAGCGCTTACGGATGGCCTTTATGATCGACCACTGGCCGCGCAACGATGAGCCGGACAGCGACGCGGGTATCAGTCGTTGTCCGATATGTACTGGTCCTTGCTCGTAGTATTCGAGGAGGTCAGTAAACGTTGGGCAATCGTAGGCCACCAGCTCGTCGCCCTCCCATCTTGCGCCCAGCTCCTCGGCCTACTCCAGATCTTAAAACCGTGCGGCGCTTCTGTGGACCAGCGGAATGGCACCATCGGGTTGAATCAGCCACGTACACGGGCGATGGTCCCGCACGCCGGACCGTCAACAGTCGGTGCGTCACCACGTCGTTACTATCACACGCGAAACTTCTGCAAGCGTTAATGCTATATGAACTCACCAGTTGATCAGGCATTGGCGATGATGTCGTAGACATCGTCGCAGGCGAATACGCGGCCGTAGTTAGAACCAGTGATCTCTCTGAGGATCCCAAGATTAACCAGCTTAGAGATGGCGCTGTTTGCAGTGGGGTATGTAACCCCGTAGACTTCAGCCGCCCTCTTGGTCGTGATCCGAGGGAAGCCAACCAGATCTCCAGCGAGATTGAGCACGACGCCCTGCGCGCCAACGCCCCTCAGCTTGGCAAGGAACTGCTCGCGGGCATCTAGCAGAGCCATGATGGTTTCCGAAGCGGCCTCCGACCGGGCCACCACTGCTTGCGCGAAAAATGAGACCCACGGATTGTAGTCGCCAGTGACGCTGAGCCTTCTCAAACGATCTACGTAGACGGCTCGCTGTGGTTCAACCCTGCACTTGCATTGGTGTTGCAGGATTTAACGTCCGCCTCCAGTCTCGCCGGGACACTGCAAGGCATCGGCCCCAGGCGTTAAATTACAGTGGCGAAACTAACATCTCGGACGTCTCCACGAGCTCCTGTCCCGGCATGACTCGATGGCGGCGTGAGTACGAGCAGGATCACAGATGAGTCCAGCTGTAACCTCAGATACGACCGACGCAGTCACAGGCGCCTGAGTGCACTGTCCTCATCCCTCCGGCGACGCAACGTTCGGCGGATCAGGTCCAGTGTCCGGAGCTCAGCGGCCAAAGTTCCCTCCTCTGCTCGACGACCCACACGTCGATCCATCGCACGGTCAGAGCCAGACCCCCGTCATGCCACACGCGTGCCACAAGCCGGGGCCAATCACGGTCAACCAGGGTCACTCCTGACCACAGCTAGCCTCAGGTCAAGGCCTGGACCAAGGCGCCATTAGAGGGTTCCCAAGCTCTAGCGCCCAAGGGACGCTAGGTGATCAGGCCAAGGTCCTTAGCGAGTTCTCGCAGTTCAGGGGCATCCCCCTGGTCGGACCGGAGCGCATCTTCGACCAGCTCACGGACGAGCGGGTGCGTGTGGACCTGCTCGGGGGCGATCTGCTCGGCCTGGCGCAGCGTGGAGACCATCAGCTGCCCCTGGCGACGCTGGGCGTGCGCCCGAGCCACCTCGATCAACAGCCGCGCCTGCCGCTCGGCAGACAACCCCGCCGTATCGGCCTTACCCGCGACCCGCAGCGCGTGGCCAGCGTCACCGAGCTCGACCGCAATGTTGACCTCATACAGCAGGACGTTGGTCGGACCGAACTCGGTGTGGTAGTCGTTTCGATCAACGCCAAGTTGAGTCGCTGCCTGCCGGGCACGCCCCAGGTAGGCATACGCCTGATCCCCATTGTTCGT
>JAFATA010000008.1 GCA_019244165.1 Pseudonocardiales bacterium
CTGCGGCCGAGCGGGTGGCCCGGCAGCGGGCCGCCACCGTGGCAGCGGCCCGCCAGCGCGGCGCCGCGGTGGCCGCGGAGGTGGTGCGGGCCGGGGAGCTGGCGGTGGGCCGCATTGAGACGTCGCTGCAGCGCGCCATGGCCGAGCGGGACGCGGTGGTCGGCGAGCGGGCACAACGGGAACAGGACCTGGCCGCGCTTCGGGCTCGGGTGCGCCAGCTCGCGGGGGAGCTGGACAAGCTCACCGACACGGTGCATCAGGACGAGCTGCTACGCGCCGCGCAACGGCTGCGCATCGAGCAGCTGGAGACCAAGATTTCCGACGACTTCGGCATCGGCCTCGAGGACCTCATCGCGGAGTACGGGCCCGCCGTGCCGGTGCCGCCGGCAGCCAGCGAACTGGCCGAATACGAGGCGGCGACCCGTCGCGGCGAGCAGCTGCCCGCCCCGCAACCCGTGCCCTACGACCGGAGCGCGCAGACCCGCCGGGCCCAGCGTGCCGAACGTGACCTGGCCCTGCTCGGCAAGGTCAACCCACTGGCGCTGGAGGAGTTTGCTGCTCTTGAAGAGCGCTACAAGTTCCTGTCCGTCCAGCTGGAAGACCTCAAGGCCACCCGCCGCGACCTGCTCACCGTGATCACCGAGGTCGACGAGAGGATCCTCGAGGTCTTCACTGCGGCCTTCGGCGATGTGGCGCGCGAGTTCGAAACCGTCTTCGCCGCGCTGTTCCCCGGCGGGGAGGGAAGGTTGCTGCTCACCGAGCCCGACAACATGCTCACCACGGGCATCGAGGTCGAGGCCCGCCCGCCGGGCAAGAAGGTCAAACGCCTGTCGCTGCTGTCTGGTGGGGAGCGCTCGCTCACCGCGGTGGCCATGCTGGTCGCGATCTTCCGGGCCCGGCCCTCGCCGTTTTACGTGCTTGACGAGGTGGAAGCGGCGCTGGACGAGACCAACCTGCACCGCCTGCTCGCACTGTTCGAGTTGCTGCGGGACCGCTCCCAGCTGATTGTGATCACACATCAGAAGGCGACCATGGAGGTTGCCGACGCGCTGTACGGGGTAAGCATGCAGGGCGACGGCATTAGCGCGGTGATCTCGCAACGGCTGCGCGGCAGCACCGACTCCGCCGGCGCGGCCTGACGTATCAAGCTGAGCTCAACGAGGGGACTGCGCTGTGCCGTACCCGTCGTCACTGCCCCATCCACTGCCACTGACCATGTTGGACGAAGCGCTCTTGCTCCTGCAGGAGACGCGTGCGCCATGGAACGTGCAGTTCGAGTTAGGCACTGACCATCAGCTGGACGAGGCCGGGCTCCGGCAGGCGGTGCTGGCCTGTTGCCGGCGTCACCCGCTGGCCCGCGCTCGGCTGGCACCCTCACCGCGGGGCGAGACCTCCTACCAGTGGGATTTCGCCGATGAGGTGGACCGGGACCCACTCCGGGTGGTGGACTGTCCGGACAGTGCCGCGCTGGAGGGGCTACGGACCGAGCTGTACACCCCACCCATCGCCTTGGACACCACCCCGGGGTTTCGCATTGCCCTGGCCCGGCGGCCTGGTGGGGATCTCGTGCTCCTGTCGGCCAGTCACATCGTCGCCGACGGAGTCGGTGCCCTGCGCCTGATGCAGACCATCGTCCAGGAGTACCGGGGTGAGCCGGACCCGCCAGACCCCGTACCGCTGAGCACGGCCCGCAACCTCGGTGCCGTCTTGGCCCCCAAGACCCGGAGCGAGAAGTGGGCGCGGCAGCTCGAAGGGCTGCGGCGAGCTCGAGAGGCGCTTGATCCGCCGAGTCGGATCGCGATCGTCGGCGGTACCAACCGCAGCGGTTTCGGGTTCGTCTTTCGCACCCTCAAGATCGGCGAGACCACAACGCCGGGGCTCATCCAGCGGGCTGCTGGGACAACGATTAACGATGTCTTGGTCGCCGCGTTACACCTCACCGTGCAGTCCTGGAATGCCCTGCACAACCTGCCTACTGATCGGATCGGGATCCAGATACCGATCAATATTCGCCCCGCTCGCTGGTTGTGGGACGTCGTCAGCAACTTCACGTCGATGTTCAGCGTTTCTACCGCGCCCGACGACCGCGGGGACCTGGCGAGGGCGACTGCCGTGGTGGCCAAACAAACCGATACGGTCCGACGCCACGACCGTTCCGCTGGCTTGTATGACCTTCTTGCCAGCGCCGGGAAGGCACCGCTGGCGGTCAAACGCGCGGTGCCACGGCTACTCAACCTGGTCGGCGATCGGTTCGTCGACACCGCGATGCTGTCGAACCTGGGTCGCATCCCCGATCCACCCACTTTCGCCACTTCTGGGCCACCGGAGCTGTGGTTTTCCCCGCCGTGCGACCCTACCTGCAGCGTCTGCCTCGGCGTGGCCACCAGCGGAGCGCAACTGGCGTTGGTGGTCCGTTACCGCTACGAACAATTCGACGCCGATGCCGCAGAGGGGTTCACCGATCTCCTGATCACCACGATGGGAAGTGCTCGCCCAGGAGCGCCGGAAACCCGCTGAGCAACCCCCTCGCTGGCCGCGGAGGTGGTGGGCGTCCGTGAACTCGACAGGACCGACGTTCACGGTCCGCCAACGTCGGTCCTGTCGAGTTCACAGCTCTGCGCCGGGCCCGCGCACGGGGGTCGCGCGCGCTGCTGCTGCTGCTCGCGCGAGTGGATGCCAGGATGGTCTGGTGTCGAGCGTGATCTGGATTTCTATCGCCGTCGCGGTGGTGCTGGTGGTCGCGCTGGTCGTGGGCCTGTTGCTAGCTCGCCGCCGGCGGATCAGCATCGCCGAGAAGCCCGACCAGCAGGTGGAGGCCCCCCCGGAGCCTCGCCGTTATCAGGCCAGTGGCCCCATCAGCTTCTCCTCCGGCGGGGGTGGTCCACCGGCGCCGCCGAAGCCGCCCGCCCAGGCACCGCCGAAGCCACCTGTTCAGCTTCCGCCGAAGCCGCCTGTTCAGCTTCCGCCCCAGACCCCGGCTCCGCCGAGTGTCCCGGCCCCGCCCCAGGCTTCTGCCCCGGCGCCGCCGAAGCCGCCCGCTCAGGCACCGCCGACGCCGCCTGTTCAGCTTCCGCCGAAGCCGCCCGCTCAGGCGCCGGTTGCGCCGGCCCCGCCCAAGCCCACATTGCCCGAGCCCGCTCCGAAGGAAAGCGTGGCCCCGCCGGCTAGTGCCGCTCCTGCGGCTCCGAGCAAGCCACGACCTGTCGAACCGGCCCCGACCGTGCCGGCGCCACCCATGCCGGCGCCCCCTGAGGTGGCTCCCCCTGAGCCGGCGCCAGCTCTGGTGGAGCCGATCGAGGCCCCAGCCGGTCGGCTGGTGCGGCTGCGCGGCCGGCTGTCCCGGTCCCGCTCAGCGCTGGGGCAGAGCCTGCTGGGCCTGCTCGGTGCGGGTGACCTCGACGAGGACTCGTGGACTGACGTGGAGGACACCCTGCTGCTCGCAGACCTCGGTGCGGCCACTACCGCCGAGGTCGTGGAGCGGCTGCGTGCCGAGCTCGCCCAGCGCGGCGTGCGGACCGCCGAACAGGCCCGTGCGGCGCTTCGCGACGTGCTGATCGAGGCGTTACGACCGGAGTTGGACCGAGCCGTGCGAGCGTTGCCGCATAGTGGCGCCGACGGGGGGAGCGTCCCCGGTGTGGTGCTGATCGCCGGGGTGAACGGCACTGGTAAGACGACCACCACCGGCAAGCTGGCCCGGGTGCTGGTTGCCGACGGTCGGCGGGTACTGCTCGGTGCGGCCGACACGTTCCGGGCTGCTGCCGTCGACCAGCTGGTGACCTGGGGTGAGCGCGCTGGTGCGGAGGTCGTGCGAGGTGCCGAGGGCGCCGACCCGGCCAGCGTGGCGTTCGACGCGGTCAAGCGGGGCAGCGCTGAGGGGGTGGATACGGTGCTGATCGACACCGCCGGTCGGCTGCACACCAAGGCCGGCCTGATGGACCAGTTGGGCAAGGTCAAGCGGGTGGTCTCCAAGCAGACCGAGGTGGATGAGGTGCTGCTGGTCCTGGACGCCACCACGGGGCAGAACGGGATGGTCCAGGCCAAGGTGTTCCGCGAGGTCGTCGATGTTACCGGGATCGTGCTGACCAAGCTGGACGGTACCGCCAAGGGCGGCATCGTTTTCCACGTGCAGCGCGAGCTCGGGGTACCGGTCAAGCTGGTGGGCCTCGGTGAGGGCGTCGACGATCTTGCGCCATTCGAACCCACTGCCTTTGTGGATGCGTTGTTGGGATAAGTGGCATGAGGGCACCGTAACCAGAACGTAATAGCAACACCACGACAGTTAACGTGATTGAAACATGCGGCGCCGATGAGTGAGTTGGTGTCTTCCGCGTCATCGCCTATCGGCGACAGCAAGTAGCGTGTTGTGGGTAGAGTGTAGTTCCTCAGCTTTCGCCGATGACTCGTGTGAGGGCGCAGGGTGACCTGCTTGGAGGGGCGAGCATGACTACGCTCGACTTCGAGCTGGAGATCAGTTCGGGTAGCGGCCACGCCTACCCGGTGGCTGCGCGGGCGCCTAGCGGGGAGGCCACCGCCGTCATGCGCCTCCCCGTGACGTCCGTCGAACTCGACCAGTACCTCGACATGGTCCGGGGCAAAGTGTTGGCATCCTCGACAGTGTCGCGCGGCGCTCCCACTGTCGACGAGCGGCCGGTGCGGGAGCTGGGTCAGCGCTTGTTCGACGCGCTCGTCGCCGACAACGTACGGACTCTGTATGTAAACAGCAGACAGCGCGCTCGGGAGAACGACTGTGTGCTGCGGTTGGTGCTGCGGGTGCGTCCGCCGGAGCTCGCCCGGTTGCCGTGGGAGTTCTTGTTCGATCCCGACCAGCAGGACTACCTGGGTTTGAGCATGCCGCTGGTGCGCTACCCCGAGGTGCTAGCACCTCGCCGGCCGCTGCGGGTCGCCTTGCCGCTGCGGATCCTGGGCATGGTGGCCCGCCCGGGTGATCAGCACGCATTGGATGTCGGTGAGGAGCAACGGCGGTTGCGCACTGCGCTGGCGGATCTCACGCGCGAGGGCTCAGTAGAGCTGTCCTGGGTGTCCGGGCAGACCTACAATGACCTGCAAGACGAGCTGGACCAGGGTCCCTGGCACATCTTCCATTTCGTGGGCCACGGCGGCTACAACCGGGACACCGAGGAGGGCGCTCTGGCGTTGGCCGACGATGCGGGCGGCACCCGCTGGGTCGGAGCCGACGATCTCAGCCGGCTTCTCGCCGAGCACCACACGCTGCGGCTCGTGGTGCTCAATGCCTGCGACACCGCGCGGGGTAGCGCCTTGGACGCGTTCTCCAGCACCGCCGCAGCGCTGATCCGCCGGGAGATCCCGGCTGTGTTGGCCATGCAGTTCGAGATTACCGACTTGGCTGCGATCAGGTTCGCCCAGACTTTTTACCAGAATGTGGCCAAACGACGGCCAGTGGACGACAGCGTCATGCGCGCCCGCCGCGCGCTGCGGCTGGACAATAACGACACCCTGGAGTGGGGCACGCCGGTGCTGTACCTGCGTGCCCTCGAAGGGCGCGTCTTCGACAGCGCCGGCCCTCCGCCGCCGCAGCCCAGCCCGCCCCAGGACCCGGTTGGCGCGCGGGAGGTGGAGGCCCTCTACGACCAGGCGCTGGCCGCGTTCTGGACCGAGCGCTGGGATCAGGCTGTCATGCTGCTGCAACAAGTCCTCGTCCACTTCCCCCAGCACCGTCCGCACGTCGCCGTCAAGCTGGAGCAGGCTCGCCACCAGCAGCAGTTGGCCACCCGCTACGCCCAGGCGTGCGCGGCCGCGGAAGCCTTGGACTGGGACGAGGCCGTCACGATGTTCACGAGCATCCTCGAGACCGATCCCGCCTACCGGGACGTTGGTCAACGGTTGGCGAACGCCCGGCGTCGGCAGCAGATCGCCGGTTGGCAAGCCGAGGCTCGTCGGCTGCACCGGGCCAAGCAGTGGGCGGCGGTGGTCAAGATCGGTGAGCGGCTGTGCCTGGAGGACCCCGCCGCCGCGGACCCCGACGGGCTGATGAGTTCGGCGCGGGTCCAGCTCGCCTCCACCGAACGCGCGGCACGGATCACCGCGCAGTACCGCAGCGGGCTGCGCCTGCTCGACGGCGGCGAGTGGCAGCAAGCGATCGACGTGCTGGAGCGGCTGGACCCCAGCTATCTGGACACCGCTGCGTTGCTGGCCCGGGCCCGCCGGGAACTTCCCGACCCGACACCAGCACCGCCGTACTCGCCTGCCATCGCTCATCACCCCAAAGCGGTGCAGATCCTGCGGCACCGCAAGGCGGTCACTGCGGTGGCGTTCAGTCCGGATGGCCACCGGCTGGCCACCGTCGGTGCCGATAACAATGCGCGCGTCTGGGATGCCGCGAGCGGTCAGGAACGCCTGAGCGTGATGCACAAGGGCGTACGCACCAACGCGCGAGGACGGCCCGCGAACGTGCGCGGGCGGGCGGTGGTGTTCTGCCCGGATGGGCGGTGGTTGGCCACGGCCAGCGACGACCATGCTGCCCGGATTTGGGATGTCGGTAGTGGGCGGTTACTTGCCGCGTTTGCTCACGACAATGTGGTGGTAGGGGTGGTGTTCAGCCCGGATGGGCGGTGGTTGGCCACGGCCAGCGACGATCACACTGCTGGGGTTTGGGACGTCAGTAGTGGGCGGCGTATTGCCACGCTGGGTCATGACAAGCCGGTGCAGGCGGTGGCGTTTAGCCCGGATGGGCGGTGGTTGGCCACGGCCAGCGACGATCACACTGCTGGGGTTTGGGACGTCAGTAGTGGGCGGCGACTTGCCACGCTGGGTCATGACAAGCCGGTGCAGGCGGTGGCGTTCAGTGCGGATGGGCAGCGGTTAGCCACGGTCAGCGGCGGGAAGGCGGCGCTGATCTGGGCGCTGAGCGACGATGAGTAACCGGAACCTGCTCGCGGCGGAAGTCCTCGTTACCGCTGAGGTCCCAGCTTGGGAGGAACGGGCGATCGTTGACGCCTTCCGCGATCTCGACGTCGCCGCGCGCACCCGAATGGTCCCCATCCGCCGCGGAGCAGAACAACTGCAGTGGCTGGTGCTCGCCACGCTGCCGCTGCAGGCTCTGCTCAGCGGGCTTGGTTCCGCTGCGGCGCAGGACGTTACCCAAAGTCTCAAACGCCTGGTCGGCCGGGTGCTGGGCGCCAAACGCGCGACGGCGAGAGTCGCGCAGGTGCTGGTGCTGCAGGATGTCGCGACCCGGCTTCAGGTGGTGCTGGAGGCTGATCTGCCCGCGGAGGCGTACCAGGAGCTGATCACCCTTGACCTCTCGGCATTCGGCCAGGGGCCGGTGCACTACGACCGTCACCGTGGCGAGTGGCGGTCGGAGCTGGACGAGTGGCAGCAGCAATGCCGGGCGGAGGGTGCCCCACCGGCGTAGCCACCGCGCGGGGAACGCCCCTTGGAGGGGCTACACCGGCAGACCAGCGCGGTAGGGTATCCTCCGCAACTCCCGGCCCACCGCATCCCGCCGGGACCGGGACAGCAACTCGCCGAGCACCTCATGGACGAACGGGTTGCCACCAGCCTGGCTTCACCCCACGGCGACGTCACCTACCACCCCAGCCACCACCTCGGCGGTCCGAGGTGCAGCCTCACTGGATGCCAGTGCACCGACCTGAGCGAACAACGTCGATCATTCGAACGCCCAATGTGCCTGGGTGAGGGCGTCGACGACCTTGCGCCATTCGAGCCCGCCGCCTTTGTGGATGCGTTGTTGGGTAACTTTCGGTGCAGGTAAGCGGCGGCATGAGGGGGCGTGAGGGCGCCCGTAACAAGGAGGTAATAGCAAGACCACGACAGTTAACGTGGTTGAAACATGCGGCGCCTCTGGTGGAAACACCCGCTGCTCACTCTTTTCACACGCGCTACCCGATCGTGGGTAGTAGTCCACACAAAGGAGTGAATTCTTGTCTAATACTGGTGACACCGCCTGGATGCTCGCCAGCTCAGCCCTGGTCCTGCTCATGACCCCCGGACTGGCGCTCTTCTATGGCGGCATGGTCCGCTCCAAGAGCGTCCTGAACATGATAATGATGAGCATGTCCGCGATGGGGGTCGTGGGCGTGCTCTGGGTGCTCTACGGCTACTCCGAGGCATTCGGCAACGACGTCGGCTACGGGCTGATCGGCAACCTGGCGGAGCACGCCGGGCTAAGCGGCCTGTATGAGACCAAGCCAGCTGCGGATGGATCGCACGTCTTGACTCCTATTGTGGGGACCATTCCGGCAACGGTGTACGTGGCGTTCCAGGCGATGTTCGCGATCATCACGGTGGCGTTGGTGTCGGGTGCGGTAGCCAGCCGGCTGCGGTTCGGGCCATGGCTGGCGTTCGCCGCGCTGTGGGCGACGGTGGTCTACTTCCCCGTCGCGCACTGGGTGTTTTCGGCCGACAAGGTCAGCGCTCCGGTCGGCGGCTGGATCGTCAACCGGCTCAAGGCGATCGACTTCGCCGGCGGCACGGCGGTACATATCGACGCGGGTGCCGCGGCCTTGGCGCTGTGCCTGGTGCTCGGCAAACGCCGTGGCTGGCCGCGGGAGGCGACGCGCCCGCATAACCTCCCGTTGGTGATGCTCGGCGCCGGCCTGCTGTGGTTCGGGTGGTTTGGCTTCAATGCCGGGTCGGCCCTCGGCGCAAACGGCGTCGCAGGAATCACTTTCATCAACACCACGGTGGCCACCTGCACGGCCATGCTGGCCTGGCTCCTCGTGGAGCGCATCCGGGATGGCCGGCCCACCAGCCTCGGGGCCGCCTCCGGCGTCGTGGCGGGTCTGGTCGCCATCACCCCCTCGTGCTCCTCGGTCTCTCCCGGCGGGGCGATTGCGGTCGGAGCGATCGCCGGCGTGGCGTGTGCACTCGCGGTCGGCATCAAGTTCCGGTTCGGTTTCGACGACTCGCTCGATGTGGTCGGCGTGCACCTCGTCGGTGGCCTGGCCGGTACGTTGGCGGTCGGCTTGCTCGCCACCAGCTTGGCACCCGCCGGGGTCAACGGCTTGTTCTACGGTGGGGGCATCAACCAGCTGTGGCGCCAGGCCGTGGCCGCATTCTCCGTGATGGCCTTCTCGTTCGTGGGCGCTTTCCTCATCGCTCTGGTGCTGAAGCACACCATCGGTCTGCGGGTGGACGGCGACGCTGAGCGGACCGGTATCGATGAGACCGAACACGCCGAGGCCGGTTACGAGCTCAGCGTGATTTTCACGGGGAGTGGGCCGTCCACTAATGCGGCCGCGGTACTCCCCACGGGCAAGGTGCCGGCCTCGGCCGGTCAGGAAGGGTGAGTGGCCATGAAGCTGGTGACCGCAATCGTCAAGCCGTTCACGTTGGAGGACGTCAAGGCTGCCCTGGAACAGATCGGGGTGCTCGGGATGACGGTCAGCGAGGTACAGGGCTACGGCAGGCAGCGCGGGCACACCGAGGTCTACCGGGGCGCGGAGTACTCGGTGGACTTCGTGCCCAAGATCCGAGTCGAGATCGTGGTGGACGAGGAACAAGTGGATAAGACCATTGACACGGTGGTCCAGGCGGCCCGGACCGGGAAGATCGGGGACGGGAAGGTCTGGGTTACTCCGGTGGAGACCGTGGTCCGGGTGCGAACCGGGGAACGCGGTCTGGACGCGCTGTAGATTCTCGCCAGACGGCATCTCGCTGCGCGATGGGGGCGCGCACGGCGAGAGGGAAGGGACGGCGATGGCGCCCTCTGGTGCCCTGCCCCGGGACCCTGCCCCGGACGTCTCAGCGGACGACCTGGTCAGAGCCCGGGCCGCGCTCCTCGGTTCGAGTCCCCGGCAGCGCCCGCTGAGTGCCCCAGCGTTGCGGGCAGCGCTGGCTGAGCTCTATGAGCTGTGGCTCACCTCCCGGTGCGCGGCGGTGGGTGTCGGTAGTGGCAGCGCCCTGGTTGCGGTCGGTGCCCTGGGCCGTCGCGAGCTCGTGCCGTACTCCGACCTGGACCTGCTGCTGTTGCATGACGGCAAGCGCGACGTGGCCGAGCTTGCGGACGCACTGTGGTATCCGCTGTGGGATGCCCGCATCGACCTGGATCACAGCGTGCGAACCGTCGGGCAGGCCGTCGAAGTGGCGGTCACCGACCTCCGCGCCGCGCTGGGGTTGCTGGACGCCCGCCTGATCGCCGGGGATGACGCGCTGTTCACCGCGATGGACACCGCGGTGCGGCGGGCGTGGCGCACGGGTATCCGTAACCGGCTGGAGGAGCTTGTCTCCTCCACCCAGCAGCGCTGGCTGCGCAGCGGTGACATCGCGCACCGGGTGGAACCGGACCTCAAGAACGGCCACGGCGGGTTGCGGGATGTGCAGCTGCTGGACGCGCTGTCCGCGGGACAACTCGTGGATCGGGTCGGGCCGGAGGTATCCGCGGCGCGGGAGCTGCTGCTGGACGTGCGCACCGAGCTGCACCGGCTCGCCGGTAGGGCTCGCGACGTGCTCCGGGTGCAGGAAGCCGACGAGGTAGCTGCGGCGCTGGCGCTCGGTGACCGGTTCGATCTAGCCAGGCGCCTGTCCGGGGCGGCGCGGATCGTGGTCTACGCGGTCGATGTCGGGCTGCGCACCGCCCGGGCCGCACTGCCTCCCCGCGGGCGTGCCCGGCTCATCGGGCTGCGCAGCCTGGGGCGGGTACCGCTGCGCCGTCCGTTGGACGACGGGGTGGTCGAGCACCTCGGCCAGGTGGCGCTGGCCCGGGACGCTAAGGCGGCCCGGGATCCGGCGCTGGTCCTGCGGGTGGCGGCGACGGCGGCGCGCACGGGCCTGCCGGTCGCTCCCGGCACGCTGGCCACCCTCGCCGACACCGCGCCGGAGCTGCGCCGACCATGGCCACGCCCGGCGCTGAAGGAGCTGCTGTCGCTGCTGGGCGCCGGGCCGAGCGCGGTGGATGTGATCGAGGCCATGGACCGCACCGGCTTGTGGGGACGGCTGTTCCCAGAATGGGGTGCGGTGCGTGATCTGCCCCCGCGGGATCAGATCCACGTGTGGACCGTCGACCGGCACCTGGTGGAGGCTGCGGCGCAGGCGGCCCGGCTGACCACCACGGTCGCTCGCCCGGACCTCTTGCTGCTCGGCGCGCTGCTGCACGACCTGGGCAAGGGCCGCAGCGGTGATCACAGCGTCGTCGGCGCGGCGCTCGCCGAGCAGATCGGGCACCGGCTCGGGCTACCGCCCGCGGACGTCGAGACACTCCGCCTGATGGTGCGCCACCACCTGCTGTTACCCGCTGTCGCGACACGCCGAGACCTCGACGATCCCGCGACCGCGGCCCGGGTGGTCACCACCCTCGGCGGGGATCCCACCCTGCTGGAGCTGCTCGTCGCGCTGACCGAGGCCGACAGCCTGGCCACCGGCCCGGGTCTCTGGACCGAATGGCGCGCCGGCCTGGTCGCCGATCTGGCCGAGCGCTGCCGGGGGGTGCTGGCCGGCCGGCCGGTGCCAGCACCGGAGCCGCTCACCGACGAGCACCGCGCGTTGGCGGAGCGGGCTCTGGCGAGTGGCTCGCTGCACGTGGCGGCGAGCGGTCCCGCAAGCCAAGGCGCGAGCACCACCATCATGGTGGTGACTCCTGGGCGGCCCGGGGTGCTCGCGTCAGCCGCCGGGGTGCTCGCGCTGCATTCGCTGCAGGTTCACTCCGCGGATATTCGGGTCGTCGAGCTCCCGGGAGGGTCCGCGGCGGTGGACCAGTTCACCGCCTCGCCGCGCTTTGGCCGCCCGCCCGATGTCGCCCTGCTGCGGCAGGACTTGATGCGGGCGCTGGATGGCTCGTTGCACCTGGCGGACGCGCTGGCGGCCAAGGAGCGTGACTACGGCGAGCTTCCAGCGCCGGGAACGGGGTCCGGAGACGTCCACGCCAAGGTGCTGTGGTTTGACGACGAAGCGACCGGGGCGGTGGTCCTCGAGCTGCGCACCACCGACCGGATCGGGTTGCTCCACCGGGTTATCGCGGCGTTGGAGCGCAATGCGGTCACCCTCCGCTGGGCGCGGGTCGTCACGCTGGGCAGCTCAGTGGTGGATTCGTTCGGCCTGACCGGCCCCAGTGCCCCCGGCGGTTCTCCCGTGGTGCCCCCCGAGGTACGCGAGCGCCTCGAGCGCGCGGTGCTCAGTGCGGCCCGGTGAGTACCGGGGCTACCATCCGGGCGCATGCATGGAACCCGGGACGAGCTCGCCCCTTCCCCTCCGCCGTTCGAGACCGTGTTGCGGGGGTTCGACCGTCAGCAGGTCATGGCGCACCTCAACGCTCTGAAAGCTCGCGTCGCGAGCGTCGCAAACGAACGCGACGCCGCGCTGCGGCGGCTCGCCGAGCTCACCGAGCAGTTCGAGCAGGTGCGGCTCGAAGCGGCCGAGGCGGTCAGCCAAGTTGCTTACCTGCGTCACGAAGCTGCGGAATCAGCTGCCGAGCTTGACCGTCTGCAGCGCTCCCCGCTGACCGCGGCGACCGCGCGGATCCAGCACATGCTGCAGATGGCCGAGGACGAGGCCGCTGAGCTGCAGGCTAGTGCCGAACAGGAGGCGACCTCGCTGCGCGCGAACGCCCGCGCCGAGGCCGATCGGCTGCGCCTGGAGACCACCCAGCAGTGCGAGCGCCTGGAGGCGGAGTCGCAGCGTCGCCGGCAGGCCATGGATGCGGAGACCGCGGCCCGATGCCAGCAAGCGGAGCAGCAGACAGAGCAGGACACCACACACCGCCGCACCGAGACGGAAGCCTGGGTGAGCGATTACCAGACCCGTAATATCGCCGCGCTTTACCTGATCATGAAGATGGCGGGTGAGCGGCTGAACAGCCGGGTGGTCAAGGCCAAACAGCAGGTCACCGCGGCCAGAACGCTGCGCTCCGAAATCACCGGTCAGCTTTCGGAAGTGCACCGTTTACTGGTGGAGGCGCTCGGTGTGGTCGATCAGCCCACCCCCGCCGAGCAGGCTCACCCCTCCGAGGGTCCCTCCGGCGGGCGGCCCTCAGACGGCTCACCCCCCGTGGCCGAGGAGCCCACCGAAAGGTTCGCCCAGCCCACCGAAAGGTTCACGTTGCATCCGTGGTGAGGCAGGGCTGGGACCCACCGGTGCAGGTAGTCCTACCTAGTCCTGAATGAGGGTGTTCACGCTCCCCGACGGTGCCCTGACGGCGGCATGCTGGGCGCCTGGCTCGGCGGTGGTCGAGCGGACGCGGGAGGCGCTGCCCGGGCCGAAACAGGCAGCGGATGTGCCGCTGGCGCCGCAGGAGCCCTTGCCTGGATCGTCGGCAAGCCGGGGTGGGGCCTGGGATGCCGGCGATCCAGGCTCTCGTGTCCCCGGCTGCGCCGCTACGCTGGCGCTGAAGCAGTCAGGCTCCGGGGCCATCACCCCACCGGATCCCAAGGGAGTGCGACCGGCGTGTTCGACACCCTCTCCGACCGGATCACGTCGGCGTTGTCCAACCTGCGGGGCAAGGGCAGGCTCTCCCCGGCCGACATCGACGCCACCGCCCGCGAGATCCGCATCGCGCTGCTCGAGGCCGACGTCGCGCTGCCGGTGGTCCGCCAGTTCATCGGGCAGGTCAAAGAGCGCGCCAAGGGCGCCGAGGTCTCCGGTGCGCTAAACCCTGCCCAGCAGGTCATCAAGATTGTCAATGAGGAGCTCATCGGCATCCTGGGCGGCCCGTGCAGGCGTCTTGAGCTGGCCAAGGTGCCTCCGACTGTGATCATGCTGGCGGGCCTGCAGGGTTCCGGAAAGACAACGCTGGCCGGCAAGCTCGCCCGCTGGCTGCGCAACCAGGGCCACACTCCCCTACTCGTCGCCGCCGACCTGCAACGACCCAACGCGGTCACCCAGCTGGAGATCGTGGGCGAGCAGGCCGGGGTGCCGGTGTACGCCCCCCATCCGGGCGCGCAAGCGACCGGTCAGATCACCCAGATGACCCAGTATGGTCAGGGCGCCGGCGACCCGGTCGAGGTCGCACGCCTCGGGGTGGCCGAAGCCCGAGCGCGCCAGCATGACATCGTCATCGTGGACACTGCGGGCCGGCTGGGCGTCGATGCCGAGATGATGCGTCAGGCCGCCGACATCCGGGACGCGGTGCAGCCCACCGAGACGCTGTTCGTCGTCGATGCCATGATCGGCCAGGACGCGGTGACCACTGCCGAGGCCTTCCGCGACGGCGTCGGCTTCACCGGCGTGGTGCTGACCAAGCTGGACGGCGACGCCCGGGGCGGCGCGGCACTGTCGGTGCGGCAAGTCACCGGTGCGCCGATCCTGTTCGCGTCCAACGGGGAAAAACTGGAGGACTTCGATGTCTTCCATCCCGACCGGATGGCCAGCCGGATCCTGGGCATGGGAGATCTGCTCACCCTGATCGAGCAGGCCGAACAGGCCTTCGACGCCGAGCAGGCTGAGCAGGCCGCCGCCAAGATCGGCAGTGGCGAGCTGACCCTGGAGGACTTTCTCGAGCAGATGCAGGCCATCCGCCGGATGGGGCCGATCGCCAACCTGCTCGGGATGCTGCCCGGCGCGGCGGGGATGAAAGAGCAGCTTGTCCAGATCGATGACAAGCAGCTGGACCGGCTGCAGGCCATCATCTGCGGGATGACCCCCGCCGAGCGGGCCAATCCCAAGATCATCAATGCCTCCCGGCGCCAGCGGATCGCCCGGGGCTCGGGAGTGGCGGTCAGCGAGGTGAACCAGCTGGTTGAGCGGTTCTTTGAGGCTCGCAAGATCATGCAACAGATGGCCGGTCGGTTCGGCTTGTCCGGGGCCGGCCTCGGACGCCGTGGTCGCAAGGGACGCAAGGGCAAGAAGGGCAAGGGACGGGGCCCGACACCGCCGAGGGTGCGCGGGGCCATGCCGGGAGGGCTACCGGCCAGCATGTCCGAGCTGCCCGATTTATCCACTTTATCCGGCTTGGAGCAACTTCCGCCCGGCTTTGACCCGTCGAGACTGAAGTTCCGCAAGAAATGACGGCGCTGCCTCCCGGGCTTTCTGCTGGGGGCCGGCCTGCGCCTTCTTCCCAGGCCCTGCACCTGCGGGGGGTGCTGTTGCCCGCTGGCCAGCCTGGCGAGCTGTGGGTGGCCGACGGGGTGATCCGCGCCGAGCCGGTACCCGGTGCCGTCACCGTCTGCGACGGCGGCTACCTGCTGCCGGGACTGGTCGACGCGCACTGCCACGTCGGTCTTGGTGCCCAGGGGCCCACGAGCCTGGCCGAGGCTGCCGAGCAGGCTATCACCGACCGGGACGCCGGCACCTTGCTCATCCGGGACTGCGGGACCCCGATCGACACCAGCCCGTTGCAGGCCCGCGCCGACCTGCCACGGATCATCCGCGCTGGCCGCCACCTGGCCCGTCCCAAACGTTATGTCCAGGCTGTCGGTGTGGAGCTGGATGAGCCCGCGCTCCTCCCGCAGGCCGTGCAGGAGCAGGCGGCGGCCGGGGACGGCTGGGTCAAGCTGGTGGGCGACTGGATTGACCGCTCGACGGGCGACCTCGCGCCGTTGTGGCCCGATCAGGTGCTCCGTGAGGCGGTCGCCGCGGCGCACGCCGCAGGAGCCAGAGTCACCGCGCACGTCTTCGGTGCTGATGCGCTGCCGGGTCTGATCGCCGCCGGGATCGACTGCATCGAGCACGGCACCGGGCTGTCCGCCGGCACCATCGCCGAGATGGCCGCGCGCGGGACCGCCCTGGTGCCCACACTGATCAACATCGAGACGTTCCCCGCGATCGCCGAGCGCGCCAGCAAGTACCCGCGCTACGCCGCGCACATGCGCGCGCTGCACGCCCGAGTCCGGGACACCATCGGTGCCGCCATCGAGGCGGGGGTCCCGGTCTATGCCGGCACCGACGCAGGCGGGGGCATCCGGCACGGCCGCCTGGTGGATGAGATCGCCGCGTTGAACGCCGCCGGGCTGTCCGGTGCCCGTGCGCTGGCGGCGGCGAGCTGGGCAGCCCGCGACTGGCTGGGCGTTCCCGGCCTGGTGCCCGGCGCGAGCGCGGACCTGCTGGTCACGCACACCGACCCGCGGCTGGACCCGGAAACCCTGCGCCACCCGGCGTTGCTGCTACTGCGAGGTCGGGCCCTGTCTGGTGGAGCGCTGTCTGGTGGAGCGCTGTCTGATGGGGCGCTGCCTGGTCGGACACCGTGACTGCGGCACTGCGGGACACCCACCGCGGCTGGCTCATGCTGGCGTATTCCGTGGCCGCATACCTGACTTTCCTGGTAGCGCAGGTGCTGGTCGTGCTGCCCTTCGCGCTGCTCGCCCGACCCCGGGGTGCGGGTGTGCGCGTGCCCGGCGCGGTGCTGGTGAGCGGGCTGGTGGCCTCTGCCGTGCTGGCCGGCGCAGTTATAGCGGCCGGCGCGGTCCACGTCGGCCGAGGGAGCCTGAGGGAACGGTTGCGCGGCGAGCTGTCCGTGCGGTGGCGACTGCGTGATGTCGGCCTCGGGTTGGCGCTGGGCGTCGCGGGCTTGGCCCTGACGTTGCCGGTCTCAGTGCTCTGGGCGTTCTCGGTCGGCGCCAGTCACGCGAACTCAGCGGTAGGGGAGGTGTTCGGTGGTCAGCGGCTGCACCTCGGATGGGCGTTCACGCTGTTCGTCGCGGTGTTGCTGATCTCGCCGGTGTATGAGGAGATGCTCTTCCGGGGCGTGCTGTGGCGGGCGATGGAGTACTGGCGGTGGAACCGCTGGGTGATCCTCGGGTTGACCACGGCGCTGTTCTCGCTCGCTCACCTGGAGTTGCTGCGCACCCCACTGCTGCTGGTGGTCACGCTGCCGATCGCGCTGGCACGGTTGCTCACCGGCAACCTGCTGGCCAGTATCGTTGCTCACCAGGCGAACAACTTCCTGCCTGCGATTGCCCTGCTGCTCGGCACCCTGCACGGATGATCTGGCACAATGAGCGGCTGTTGGCGCGGCGGGTCTTCATCCTCCCGCGGCGACGACTGATCTCGCGAGCATCGTCGGTCCGTGCCGCTATCATGGGCCGCGCGCTCACCGTGAACACTCGCGCGTGGACAGGAGTAGCTCGACCCGTGGCTGTCAAGATCAAACTTGTGCGGTTCGGCAGGATTCGTCAGCCGTACTACCGGATTGTCGTTGCCGACGCCCGCACCCGCCGCAGCGGCAAGGCGATCGAGACGATCGGCAAGTACCACCCCAAGGAGCACCCCAGCCTCATCGAGGTCGACTCTGCGCGGGTGCAGTACTGGCTCGGTGTCGGTGCTCAACCCACCGACCCCGTACTGCACCTCCTCAAGGTCACCGGGGATTGGCAGCGGTTCAAGGGCCTGCCCGGCGCCGAGGGCACGCTGCAGCGTGCTGAGCCCAAGCCGGACAAGGCCGAGCTGTTCAACCGGGCGCTGGCGCAGGCCAGCGAGGCGCCAACCGCGGAGGCCACCACGCCCCGCAAGAAGGCCGCTGCCCAGACCGGCACCGCTACCGTCGCGGACGGTCAGGTGTGAGCATGCTGGCGGACGCGCTCGAGCATCTCGTGCGGGGAATCGTGGACAATCCCGACGATGTGCGCGTCCAGCTGGTCACCACCCGGCGGGGCCGCACTCTCGAGGTGCACGTCCACCCCCACGATCTGGGCAAGGTGATCGGCCGGGGCGGGCGCACGGCCACGGCGTTGCGCACGGTGATGGGCGGTATCGGCGGGCGTGGGGTTCGCGTCGATGTCGTCGACACCGATCGCTGAGGGTGGTAGCCCGCGGGTGGTCGGCCGGATCGGCAGGCCGCATGGTCTGCGCGGGGAAGTGACGGTGCAGGTGCACACCGACTTTCCCGAGCAACGGTTCGCCCCCGGTGCTCAGCTGCGCGCTCACACGGGCCGCGCCCTCACGGTACGGACTGCCCGCCCACACCGGGGGGCTTTGCTCGTAGAGTTTGCCGGGGTGGTCGATCGAGACGGGGCGGCGGAGCTGCGCGGCCTGTTCGTGACTGCCGAGACCACCGCGCTGCCCGAGTTGGACGACCCGGACGAGTTCTACGACCACCAGCTCGAGGGCTTGGCCGCGGTGGCCTCCGATGGCGCCACACTGGGCACGGTGCGCGAGGTCATCCATGCCCCGGGTAACGACCTGCTGGTGCTGCAGACCGAGCGCGGCGAGGCGCTGGTGCCCTTCGTGCGCGCTATCGTGCTCGAGGTGGACCTGGCTGGTCGCCGAGTGGTGCTCGAGGCCCCTGCCGGCTTGCTCGACTGAGGGCATCACACCATGTTGGGCATCACACCATGTTGATCCAGGTCGTGACGATCTTCCCCGAGTACCTGACCCCGGCCAGAGAGGCGCTGCTGGGCCGCGCCATCGAACGGAACCTGATCACCTTCACGGTGCACGACTTGCGGCAGTGGACCCACGATGCACACCGGTCGGTGGACGACGCACCCTATGGCGGCGGACCCGGCATGGTGATGCGGCCCGATGTCTGGGGGGAGGCGCTGGATGAGGTCCTCGCCGGTGACCCGCTGCCACGGCTGGTGGTGCCCAGCCCCGCCGGGCGGCCCTTCACCCAGCGGGTGGCCGTCGAGCTGGCTGCGCAACCCCGGCTCGTTTTCGCCTGCGGCCGCTATGAGGGTATCGACCAGCGGGTGATCGACGACGCGGCCGAGCGGGTCGTGGTCGATGAGATCTCGATCGGCGACTACGTGCTGGTCGGGGGTGAGGTCGCCGTGCTGGTGATGGTTGAGGCGATCGCCCGGCTGCTGCCCGGAGTGCTGGGCAATCCGGACTCGGCGAAGCTGGACTCGTTCTCCGACGGTCTGCTGGAAGGGCCCTGCTATACCCGCCCCGAGGTGTGGCGCGGCCGGGAGGTGCCCGCTGTACTCCGCTCGGGCAACCATGCCGCGATCGCTCGCTGGCGCCGGGACCGCGCGGTGGCGCGCACCGCGGCGCGGCGCCCTGACCTGCTGGCGGCCTTGCCACCCGATGCGTTGGACGGCGCGGACCGGGCTGTGCTCGAAGGCCTCGCCACCCCGCCCGGCTGAACCTCGCCTCTCACTCCCAGCACACCACCTGCCCGGTTTCATCGCGGGTGGCAGCGTCTGGCACACTGGATCGGTTCCCACAGTGAAGTAAGGCCCCAGCTGAAGTAAGGCCCAGTTGAAGTAAGGCCCAGTTGAAGTAAGGCAGGGATTGCCCCAGGGCGGACGTCCTTGCCGTCACCCGAGCCGCTGTGTGTGCCCCCTTCAGGGTGCCCCAGACCGTGCGCCGTACCCGAATGACGAGGATGGACTGCTCAATGAACACCCTGGATGCCCTGGACGCGAAGTCATTACGGTCCGATGTTCCTGACTTTCGGCCCGGTGACACCCTCAAGGTGCACGTTCGCGTCATCGAGGGTTCGCGTCAGCGGATACAGATATTCCAAGGCGTGGTTATCCGCCGTCAGGGTGGCGGAGTGCGGGAAACCTTCACTGTGCGCAAGGTGTCTTTCGGGGTGGGTGTGGAGCGGACTTTTCCGGTGCACACTCCCACCATCAGCAAGATTGAGATTGTCACCCGCGGTGATGTGCGGCGTGCCAAGCTGTACTACCTCCGCGGCCTCCGGGGTAAGGCTGCCAAGATCAAGGAAAAGCGTGAGACGCCGGCTGCCTCCTGATCCTTCGGCGCTCCTTGCCTGTCGATAACCTGAGGACGTGGCCCACCTGGCTCGCTTGACCGAACCCGCGCGCGGCGACGATCCCGGCGATTCCCGCCCTCGCCGCGCGCCCCGGCACCGTCTGGTCAAGCGCAAGAAGGGCTCGTTCTGGCGTGAGTTGCCGATTTTGGTGCTCACTGCGCTGGTGCTCACGTTCCTGATCCAGACGTTCTTGGCCCGGGTGTACGTGATCCCGTCGGCGTCCATGGAACCGACCCTGCACGGCTGCTCCGGCTGCATCAACGATCGGGTCCTGGTCGACAAGCTGATCTACCGGTTTCGCGATCCGAGACCGGGGGAAGTGGTGGTGTTCCGCGGTACCGACTCATGGGGCAGTGAGTTCTCCAGCCGGCGATCGGGCAACGTCCTGCTCCGGGAGCTCCAGCAAGCTGGTGCGCTAATCGGCCTCGCGCCGCCGGACGAGCGGGACTTCGTCAAGCGGGTGATCGCAGTGGGCGGGCAGACCGTGCAGTGCTGCGATAAGCAGAACCGGGTCACGGTCGATGGCAAGGCACTGACCGAGCCCTACGCCTCCTTCCTCGGGCACGAGCCTCAGGAGGAGTTCGGCCCGGTCACGGTACCTCGCGGCAACTTATGGATGATGGGGGACAATCGGAACAACAGCGCCGACTCGCGGCGACACGTGGCAGACCGGCGCTCGGGGACGGTGCCGGTGAGTAACGTGATTGGCAAGGCCCGCCTGATCGTGCTTCCGTTGTCGCGGTGGCGGGTTATCCCCGACCCCGATCCGCAGCAGACCACCGCGCTTGGCGCACCGGATCCTTCCCGGCCCTCCTGGCCCGCCGACCTTCCGCCAGGCGCTGGCTTGGTGCTGGGCGCCCCGGTGCTGCGAGGCACCCGGCGCCGGGGGGAGCGGGTGGTCGCCGGCAGGTGTGGCTGACGAGGAGTGCTGGCCGTGGCGCGAAGCACCCGGGTGGCCCTGCCCTTTCCGCCGAGGGCGGTAGTGCGCAGGGACGGTGGGACATGGGCGTTGCAGGCGCTCCTGCACCGCAAGGGCTTGGGCCCGGTCGCTGGGGTGGACGAGGCTGGTCGGGGAGCCTGCGCAGGTCCGCTGGTGGTGGCGGCGTGCGTGCTGCGAGTAGCTGATGCGGCGGTTCTGGCCGGGCTCACCGACTCTAAGCTGCTCACCGCGGCACGCCGGGAGCACTACCACGACCTGATCATCACCAGGGCGGTGGCCAGGAGCGTGGTGGTGATCCCTCCTGAGGAGGTCGACGAGCGGGGTGTGCACGTGGCCAACCTGGAGGGCATGCGGCGAGCCGTCGCCGGCCTTGCCGTGCAGCCCGGTTACGTACTTACCGACGGGTTCGGGGTGCCCGGCCTGACCGCCCCGAACCTGGCGGTGATCGGCGGGGACCGGGCCGCGGCCTGTGTGGCGGCAGCCTCGGTGCTGGCCAAGGTGACCCGTGACCGCATCATGGGCGAGTTGCACGAGCGGATACCCCGGTATGGCTTCGGTGAGCACAAGGGCTACTGCACGCCCGAGCACAACGCGTCGCTGCTGGCGCATGGCCCGTGCCCCGAGCATCGGTTCAGCTACCTCAACGTCGTGCGGGCGGCGCGTCTGCATGGCCTGAGCGCCCCACCGCGCCGGAGGGCACGGGCGGCACCAGCGCCGCTAGGTGGACCCGCCGCGGGATCGGCGGTGGTCCAGAATGGGAGGGTCACCGACCACCCCACGGCACGAGCAGGAGGAGCCAGCACCCGATGAAGCGAGCGATGGGCCGTCGATGAGCGCCGAGGATCTCGAGAAGTATGAGACCGAGATGGAGCTGTCGATCTACAAGGAGTACCGCGACGTCGTTGGTCAGTTCACTTATGTCGTCGAGACCGAGCGACGCTTCTACCTCGCCAACGCGGTGGATGTGCAGGCCCGCAACGCCGAGGGCGAAGTGTACTTCGAGGTGCGGATGTCCGACGCCTGGGTGTGGGATTTGTACCGGCCGGCCCGGTTCGTCAAGAGCGTCCGAGTGCTCACGTTCAAGGACGTCAACATCGAGGAAGTGGACAAACCAGACCTACGGCTGCCCGAAGACAGTCCCTTCGGCGACTGATCACCTCGCTGGGCGCTCTCCCCGAGCGGTCCATGATGCTTGACGCGAGCTAGTACTGTCCGTCAATGGTGAGGACGACGATCAGGACTCCGCCGGCATCTGGATTGACGATGACCTGCCCGGCGAAGTCATTGTGGTCGATCGGCTGCTTGACCCATCGCCTGTGCCGCTCGGCTTGGGTGAGGCTGCCCTATTGCTATCCAGGCAGTTGGTCCGCGACGCAGGGATCATCTCGTGACCGAGCCTGGATGATCGTCCAACGGCAACTATCCGAATGGAGCGCTACAATGGCCTTACGGCGACTATCTGGCGAATGCGAGAGCGGTGACTGGACCTGCCCTGGTGTGTGCGAAGACGACGAATATCCCTGTGATGCTATTGCGGTGGGTAAACTCCTCGACCCTTCGCCGGTGCCAGTCGGCCCGGGTAAGGCCGCCATTCGCATGCCCCTGCGGCTGATCCGCGATGCAGGGATCGGCTGGCCAAATGAACCTCGATGACCTGCGCCGGATCGGTGGTGCCGCGAAAGAGTCGGCATTTCGCCTGGAGACCCTGCCGCAATACCTGGTGCCGCAGGAAGCCGAAATGTTCGCCGACTGGAAGGCCGGTAGGCCGATGCCGGAGCGTACGCCAGAGAACCACGAGGGGATCGCCCGCCTCCAGCGGGATGCGGCACGCGGATTCCGACAGTACCGGGTGCACATCCTGGACCAGCCTCTCACTCCATACTTGCGGTTCGAACTCTATCTCTACTTCGACAGCGTCGCGGTTGGTAGCGAGGTCTATGTCGTCGATCGGGACGCCCACCCAGACCTGGCCACGCTGCACGAGGACTTCTGGCTCTATGACGATGAGATCGGGGTGCGGATGTTCTACGACGCCGAGGGCCATTTCCTGTACCCTGAGCTGATCGATGACCTAGAGCCCTACCGGGAGATGCGGGATACCGCGCTGCGACATGCCGAGCCGCTGATCGACTACCTGGTCCACAAGGGCCTGACCCGAGAAACCCTCAGAATGACTGGGTGAGCGGACTTTCCGACGAGCGACGCCGCCTGGCTGAAGCACTGCACGGCCTGCGCGTCGAGGCTGGGCTGTCCACCACGCAACTCGCGCATCGACTCGGCTGGTCACAGTCCAAGGTGTCCAAAACGGAGCGTGGCGTCACTCTCGCACCACCAGCCGACGTCGAGGCGTGGGCAATCGCGACCGGGGCGTCCGCTGAGGTGCGGGCACAACTGGGCGCGCTGGCCGATCGGTCGGCCGTCGAGTTCATCGAACGGCGACGCGTATTGGCACCCGGGCGCCGCCGGGTCCAGCAAGAGATCCAGCGCTTAGAAGAAGTGGCATCCGTCGTCCGGGTGTTTCAGTCGAACATCGTGGTCGGGCTGGCGCAGACCCGCTCGTACATCGAGGCGATGTTCCGGATCGGTCGGAGGACTCCACCTGAGGATCTTGATAACGCGATTGCGTCCCGGCTCGCACGCCAAGCCACGCTCACCGATCCGAGTAAGCGATTCGAGCTGGTCATGGGGGAGGCTGCGCTACGCCACAGGCTCGTCCGGCCGCCAGACATGCGCACCCAGTTGGAGCGGCTGGTGGCGAGTTCGCCCGCAGCAGTGATCTGATGGCGTTGGACTCGATGGGGGATGTCGCGAGTCTCGGGATGGTCCAGGCGTATGGGCGTGCCCACCGGATACATCTGGAGTTGGCCGCCGGTCGTGGTGTAGCGCTGCATGCTCCTTTTCTGGACGATGCCGTGGTCGCCGTCTGCCTCACGGTGCCCTCCGCGCAGCGGACCAGTCCCCGGCAGGCCAAACCGCTGCTCCGTGCTGCCATGGCCGGCCGCGTGCCCGACGCGGCACTGTCCAGGACGACCAAAGGCGACTACTCGATGCTCGCGTACCGCGGTCTGTCCCGACACCACCGGACCGTTGCGGGTCTGCTCACCAACTCCCGGCTCGCCGATCTGGGCCTGATCGATGAGAAGGCCATCCGAGCCGATCTGGCCTTCGGCGCCGGTGGGCAGCAGATTCCGCTGGCGACGCTGGATCGGCTCCTCAGCGCTGAGATCTGGCTGCGCACCCGTGCCAGCTCGGCGGCCACCACGGTCGAACGTCGACACTGTGCCCATGCGTAGCTACCTGCCTCGGGAATCGGTGCGCGCGGTCCCCACTGCGACTGGCGCGCTGGTCCTGCTGGACACCCGCTCCGGCCGGTTGTTCCAGCTCAACCCCACCGGTGCGACCGCGTGGAACGCCCTGGTCGTGGCTGGCGGCGACATCCCGTCCGCCGTCCGGACCGTGGCGCACCACTACGGTCAGCCCTACCAGCAGGTCCTTGATGACCTGTGGGGCTTGATCCAGCGGCTCGTCGAGATCAGCCTGATGGACGCAACCCATGACCATCCCCATGGCCTGCGACGCACCGGCGCCGGTGTCGCGCGGCCGGTGTGCCTTGGCATGGGTGATCACGGGCGCCGCAGCCGTCGCAGTGCGCAGCGTGCGGTTTCACCGCATCGAGCGGTTCGCCCGCTGGCTGATGCGCCTGACCCGGCGTTCCGCGGGTGCGGTGGAGATCGAGATCATGCTCGCCACGATTGATCGGGCCGGCAGGTGGCTGCCGGTGCGAGTGGCCTGCCTGGAGCGGTCGCTGGCCGTCGCACCAGGAGACACCATGACTGCCAGCTATCCGCTCGTCGCGCAAGCTGCTGACCTGATCGACTACGACAGCTATGTCCTGGAGCCCGATGGCTCGATGCTGCCGCAGAGCAGTGCGCGCAGCGGCATCCTGCGCATGCTGCGCCTCTTGGAGGTTGAGCCCGGCATGCGCGTGCTTGAGGTCGGTGCTGGCAGTGGCTACACCAGCGCGCTGCTCGGTCAGATCGTGGGCGAGCGCGGCACGGTGACCTCTCTGGACGTCGCCCACCACCTTGTGGCCCGCGCCGCGCGCAAGCATGCCGAGCGCGGCGCGCGCAACGTGGCGGTATACCCCGCGGACGGCTTCGGTGGCTGGGAGACGGGCGCACCCTACGACCGGATCATTGGCTGGACGACCCCGCATGTGCTCCCTCACTCATGGGTCAGACAAGTCCGAGACCAGGCAGTGATCGTCACACCGGTCAAGGTCGCTCCGATCGCCAACGCGAACATGATCCTGCGGGTTGACATTCAACACCGTCGCCCGATCGCGCGGGATGTCCACCTCGGCGGGTACATCGAGATGCATGCAGAGGTCATCACCGACTTCCCGGTGCCCGTCCGTTACCTCGACGGGCTGCTCCGGCTGCCCCAGGGCGTCGTGTGGGTCAGTGCGCCGGAGCTGCGGGCGCAGCCGGATCTGACCGACCGAGCCGTGCGGTTGATCGCCACCGGTCGAGCGGTGGCGAGCCCCCTCGCGGGTAAGCACCCCAGGGCAGTCGGTGCCTGCCACGCGTACCTGCTGGCCAGCCGACCCGAGGGACTGGCCAGCGCGGGGATCGGCGATCACTGGGGCCTCGGCGTTGTTCACAGTGACTCCGCTGCGGTGCTTCGCCACACCGACCTGCATGTGGCGGGTACCGCCGGCGCCGAAGATCAGCTATGTGCCTTGCTGAGCGAGTGGGAGGACGCCGGCCGGCCAGACCACACGTCGCTCGAACCGCACCTCACCGCCGGACCGGACGGATTCGGCGTGAATCTCAAGCGCCGCTAGCACGCCACCCTGACACTTCACTCTGAAGCACCCTCTCTGGGTACCCACCTATCCACACCTGCCCCGTTGTCCACAGATCCGCTGGTGCGATCTCGACCGCACCGCCTCGACCCGGCAGCCTCGTGGCGGGAGGTCGCCAAGCAACGGGGAGGTCAGGATGACGACGGCACAGGCGGTGGATCGCCGCAGTGACGAGCTGGGCAGACGGGGCGAGGACCTGGCGGCGGACTACCTCGCCGGCATCGGGCTCGTGGTGCTCTCCCGCAACTGGCGTTGCCGGGAAGGCGAGGTCGATCTTATTGCGACCGATGGCCAGCGCCTGGTCGTATGCGAGGTCAAGACCCGATCGGGGACCGGGTACGGAGAACCGTCCGAGAGCGTGACGCCAGCGAAGGCGGCCCGGATCCGGCGGGTCACGGCGGCGTGGCTGCGGGCCTACCGGGTCGGCTGGTGCGAGATCCGCTTCGACGTGCTGGCGGTGCTGTGCCCGCAGCAGGGGCCGGTCACCGTCGAGCACCTGCAGGGTGCGTTCTGATGTCGCTGGCCAGCGCCTGGGCGGTGGCGCTGCACGGGGTAGACGGGGTGCTGGTGGAGATCGAGGCCCATATCGGTCCGGGTCTGCCAGGGCTGCAGATGGTCGGGTTGCCCGATACCGCCTTGTCCGAGGCGCGAGACCGGGTGCGGGCCGCGGTGCTCAACTCGGGTGAGCGGTGGCCACCGCGCCGGATGACCCTCGCGCTGTCGCCGGCCACCCTACCCAAGGGTGGCAGCAGCTACGACCTCGCCCTGTCCTGCGCCCTGCTGGCCGCGGACGGCCGGATCCCCACCGAGCGGCTGCACGGGCTGGTGCTGATCGGGGAGCTGGCCCTGGACGGCCGGCTGCGTCCGGTACGAGGCGTGCTGCCGGCCGTCCTCGCCGCCCGCCGGGTCGGCATCGGCCAGGTGGTGGTGCCGGCCGCCTCGCTCGCTGAGGCCTCCCTGGTGGGCGGGGTGCGGGTGCACGGAGCGACCTGCCTGAAGGAGGTGCTCGGCTGGTTGCGAAACCCCGTCGCTGAGTTGGCGCGTCCCGGCCCGCTGCGCCCGGCGCCACCGACAGCGATCCCCGACCTCGGCGACGTGCTGGGACAGGGCGACGCCCGCTGGGCAGTGGAGGTCGCTGCGGCGGGCGGTCACCATCTGCTGCTGACCGGCCCGCCGGGGACGGGCAAGACCATGCTGGCCCAGCGGATGGTCGGGCTGCTGCCGGCGCTCACCGACTCCGAGGCACTGGAGGTGACCGCAGTGCACTCGGTGGCTGGCCTGCTCGCCCCGGAGACCCCGCTGATCACAGTGCCCCCGTTCGTCGCGCCCCATCACACCAGCTCGGTGGCAGCGCTGGTCGGCGGTGGCTCGGGGCTGGCCAAGCCCGGCGCGGTGAGCCGGGCGCACCGCGGGGTGCTCTTCCTCGACGAGGTTGCTGAGTTCGGGTCACGGTCGCTAGAGGCGCTGCGCACCCCACTGGAGGATGGCGAGGTCCGGTTGGCCCGCCGGGACGGGGTGGTGCGATACCCGGCACGGTGCCAGCTGGTGCTCGCGGCAAATCCATGCCCGTGCGCTCCGCCCGACGAGCGGGACTGCACCTGTGCCCCGTCGGCCCGCCGGCGGTATCTGGGCCGACTGTCCGGGCCGCTGCTGGATCGGGTGGACCTGCGGGTGGCGATGCGTCCGGTGAGGGACATGGGTCAGGCTGAGGACGCCGAGCCGGAGGGCACCGAGACGGTGCGTGAACGGGTGCTTCAAGCTCGCGCTGCCGCTCGGGCGCGGTGGGCGGGCACCGGCTGGAGCACGAACGCCGAGGTGCCCGGTCCAGTGTTGCGGCGGCGGTTTCGGCTACCGCGGGCGGTGACCGAACCGATTGCGGTGGCGCTGCATCGGGGCATGGTGACCGCCAGAGGGGCGGATCGCGCCTTGCGGTTGGCGTGGACGGTCGCTGACCTGGTCGGTCGGGACCGCCCGCTGGTCGAGGACGTGAGTGTCGCGATGGGCCTGCGGGATCGGAGGGTGTCATGACGCCGGGTGAGCGCGAGCTGCGCCGAGCGCGGGCCTACCTCAACCGCGTTGCCGAGCCCCCGGCTCCCGCACTGTCCGAGCTGGTCACCGAGGTCGGTCCGGTGCGGGCGGCCCGGTTGGTGGGCGCAGGGCCACTACCTGCGCGAGTGGCTGCGGAGACCAGTGCTCGCCGGGCGGAGGACCGGGCCGAGGCCGACCTATCCGCGATTGCCGCACTCAGGGGTCGGTTGGTGGTTCCTGAGGATGCCGAGTGGCCCGCCGAGGCGTTCGCCTGCTTCACCACGCCCGTTGCCCAGGCCGACCAGCGCTGGCGTGCCCCGCTGGCGCTCTGGGTGCGGGGAGCTGGCCGCCTCGACGAGCTCGGTGAGCGGATGGTGGCAATGGTGGGGGCACGAGCCGCGACCGGATACGGGCAACGTGTCGCCACCGAGTTCGGTTACGAACTTGCCCAAGACGGCATTGTGGTGGTCTCCGGTGCCGCGTTCGGCATCGATGCCGCGGCGCACCGGGGCGCGCTGGCCGCCGAGGGCCGCACGGTTGCGGTGCAGGCCTGCGGGCTGGACCGGGCCTACCCGGCAGCACACCAGGGACTGCTGGACCGGATCGCGCAGAGCGGCGCGGTGCTCAGCGAGTACCCACCGGGCGTCCGGCCTGCGCGGTACCGCTTCCTGGTCCGCAACCGCCTGATTGCCGCCTTCGCGGCCGGCACCGTGGTGATCGAGGCCGGCGTGCGTAGCGGTGCCCGGCGCACCGCCTCCGCCGCAGCGGCGCTGGGCCGGGTGGTGATGGCGGTACCGGGTCCGGTCAGCTCGGCGCTGTCCGTTGGCTGTCACCTCTTGGTGCGCGAGGAGCAGGCGGTGCTGGTCACTCGGGCAGCGGAGGTGGTGGAGGCGGTGGGGCGGATCGGGGCGGACCTTGCGCCGGGACTGAGCGCACCCCGCCAGCACACCGACGGGCTGAGCCCAGAGCTGCTGGCGGTGTACGAGGCGCTGCCCGCACGGGCTCCCCGGCATTCCGAGCAGCTGATGCGCGACTCCGGGGTGCCGCTACACCGGGTGCGTTCCGCGCTGCCGTTGTTGGAGTTGCGGGGCCTGGTGGGGTGCGGGGTGAGCGGTTGGCACCGAGTGCGGCCCGACGCCGGGCGTGGCGGTGCTTGACGTGGCGCTCTCGGGAACGCACCGTCCTGGGGGTGAGCGAGGACCAGCCGGCACCCGACGCGTTACCGGACGCTCTGGTAGCCCCCGTGGAGTGTTTCGCGGCCTATCTGCGGTCCGTCCGTGGGCTCTCGCCGCACACGGTGCGGGCTTACTGCGGCGATGTCACCGCCTTGTTGCAGCACTTGGCGGCTTCGGGCCGCGACGATCTCGCGGCGTTGGACCTCCCCTTGCTGCGCGGCTGGTTGGGGGCGCAGCACCGCAGTGGCCACCGGCGCAGCACGCTGGCGCGGCGGGCAGCGGCAGCTCGCGCCTTCACCGCCTGGGCCGCTCGAGCTGGAGCGCTGGGCAGCGACCCGGGGCCGCGGCTGGTCGCGCCACGGCCGCAACGGGCACTGCCTGCGGTGCTGAACTCAGAACAGGCTGCCGCGGCGCTCGACGCCGCCGGGCGCGGTGCCACCGAGGCGGATCCCATTGCTTTGCGTGACCACGCCGTTGTGGAGCTGTTGTACGCCACGGGGATACGCGTCGCCGAACTCTGCGGCCTTGATCTTAGCGACCTCGACACGCCGCGACGCCTGGTCCGGGTCCTGGGCAAGGGCGCCAAGGAACGCGCAGTGCCCTATGGACTGCCCGCGCAGCGCGCCCTGCTCCGCTGGCTCGAACAAGGGCGCCCTGCGCTGGCACGTCCCCGCTCGGCAGCGGCGCTGTTTTTGGGGGCGCGTGGCGGACGGGTCGATCAGCGGATCATTCGGACCGTGGTGCACGACGCGGTCAGTGCAGTGCCGGGCGCTCCGGACATGGGTCCGCACGGCCTGCGGCACAGCGCCGCCACTCATCTGCTGGAGGGAGGCGCAGATCTGCGCACCGTTCAGGAGTTACTCGGTCACGCTACGCTCGCCACCACGCAGCTCTACACGCATGTCACTGTCGAGAGGCTGAAGGCGATCCATGACCGGAGTCACCCCCGTTCCTGAGTGCTTCGGGGGTCGTGGCCGCACCTTGACCGCCGTGCCCCCCACCGATTCCGGGGACTGCAGCGGGACTGCTGACGCCAGGGCCGAGGATGTGGAAGCCGGCATTGTCGCGCTGTGGCAGGCCTACGGGCAGCATCGCGACGTGACCCTGCGCGACCGGCTTATTCTGCACTATGCGCCTTTGGTGAAGTACGTGGCCGGCCGGATCGGAACTGGGCTGCCTGCCCATGTGGACATCGCGGACTTGGTGCAGTCGGGCGTGTTCGGTCTCTGGGATGCCATCGACAGGTTCGAGCCCGGGCGTGGCTTGAAGTTCGAGACCTATGCGATGCAGCGGATCCGGGGGGCGATCCTCGACGAGTTGCGCGCTCAGGATTGGGTGCCCCGTTCGGTGCGCAGCCGGGCTCGTGAAGTAGAGCGTGCGCTGGAACGCCTGGAGAGTCGGCTGCAGCGTTCTGCCACCGATGCGGAGGTGGCCGCCGAACTCGGTATCACCATTGACCAACTGCGGGAGCTCTATGCCCAGTTTCAGCTGACCAGCGTGGTCGCGCTCGATGAGCTCATGGCCGTGGGCTGCGGCGGCACGTCGATCGCCGAGACGTTGCCCGATAACACGGTGGAGGAACCGGGCGCATTCCTTGATTCGGTGGAGAGCAGGCGCCTGCTGGCCGAAGCGGTCTCCCAGCTCACCGACCGGGATCGGGTCGTGGTCTCGCTCTACTACTTCGAGAACCTCACCCTCGCCGAGATCGGCCGGGTGCTCGGGGTCACCGAGTCCCGGGTGTGCCAGCTGCACACCCGGGCGGTGCTACGGCTCCGGAGCAAGATGCTGGAAGCCTCCGCCGGCTGAGGAGCCGGGCACCACCAGCGGGCCGTCGATCGGTAACAGGCGCACCCGGGCTGCGGCAAGCAGGCGCAGCGGGTCCAGGTATTGCCTGTCTTGTGGTGGGCCGCCTTGGTGCAGGGCCCGCAGGACGCCCCAGTGCAGGCAGGCGGCGACGGGACAGCCCGGGTGGCCAGGCTGCACGGTGCCGATCTGCTCACCCCTCGCCACCCGGTCGCCGATGGTGACGGTGGGCGACACCGGTTCATACGTCGTGCGCAGCCCACCGGGGTGGTCCACGGACACCACACCGTAGCCGGCCACTGTCCCGGCGAACGCCACCGTGCCAGCGTCAGCGGCGAGCACCGGAGCGCCGGCCACGGTGGCGAGGTCGACACCGCGGTGTCCCGGTCCGTACTGGAACGCCGGCGGGTGAAAAGCCCGAACTACGGTCGGGGAACCGGCAAGCGGCCAGCCGAACCGCAACGCAGGCTCGGTGCCAGCGTCATCGAGCCCGGCATCACCGGGCCCACCGTCACCAGGCCCGTCACCAGGCACAGCCCTGGCCACCGAACCAGCCTGGGTCGCCGGCCCCGCAGAGCGCTCACCGGACAACTGCCCACTAGACAACACCGCCATAAGCACGGTGCAGATCAGGATCCGAGACACGCCGACAGCCTCCCCATGCCGAGCCCGGCTGCTCAAGCGAGGAGAGCCAACCCTGGGGATAGTGTGGGCGATGTGGACAGCCCCGGACGAGCCCCGGACGGCGAGAGGACCTCGGCTGGGGTCGGGCGTGAGCACGCCGTACACTTCAGGAGCGGCCCGCACGCGGGTCGACTTCGCGCGCCAGCGCTGCGCCCTACCAGGGCCTCGGCGTCCGGCGGTCCTTGTCGCGGTCATGATCGCACGGGGTCCGGCCGCCGGCCTGGCGCCAGGGCGGCGGGCCAACCCGGCTCGCCGCGACAACCGTATGAGCGCGCCAGCAGGAGCCGACGCGCCTGACACACCGAGGTGTGCACCGGCTATGGCCGTCGTCACCATGAAGCAGCTGCTCGACTCCGGCGTGCACTTCGGGCACCAGACCCGCCGCTGGAACCCGAAGATGAAGCGCTACATCTTCACCGAGCGCAACGGCATCTACATCATCGACCTGCAGCAGACGTTGACCTACATCGACCGGGCCTACGAGTTCATCAAGCAGACCGTGGCCCACGGCGGCTCGATCTTGTTCGTCGGCACCAAGAAGCAGGCTCAGGAAGCGATATCGCATCACGCCCAACGAGTAGGCATGCCCTTCGTGAACCACCGCTGGCTGGGTGGCATGCTCACGAACTTCTCCACTGTGCACAAGCGCCTGCAGCGTCTCAAGGAGCTTGAGTCCATGGAGCAGACCGGAGGCTTTTCTGGGCTGACCAAAAAAGAGGTCCTGATGCGCACCCGGGAGAAGGACAAGTTGGAGAAGACTCTGGGTGGGATTCGGGACATGCAGCGCGTTCCCAGCGCGGTGTGGATAGTGGACACCAAGAAGGAGCAGATTGCCGTCGGTGAGGCCCGTAAGCTGGGGATCCCGGTGGTCGCCATCCTGGACACCAACTGCGACCCCGACGAGGTTGACTACCCTATCCCGGGCAACGACGATGCGATCCGCTCCGCTACGCTGCTCACCCGCGTGGTGGCTGACGCCACCGCCGACGGGTTGATGTCGCGGACCGGGCGTTCCGCCGGAGCCGACGGCTCAGACAAGCCCGAGGCTGGTGCCGGTGTCGACGAGCCGCTGGCTGAATGGGAGCAGGAGCTGATGGTCTCTGGCGACCCTGTTTCCGCCAACCCGGGAGAGCGGGAGGTCGCCCCGCCACCCGAGCCTACGGTGGTCAACAACGGCATGTCGCATACCTAAAAGGTCGGTTGCACACCCCCGATCGGACGACGAGCTCCAGGACGGTAAGCCACGATGGCGAATTACTCCGCCGCCGATGTCAAGCGGATCCGGGACCTGACTGGTTCCGGGATGATGGACTGCAAGAACGCCTTGGAAGAGGCCGGCGGCGACTTCGACCGGGCGGTTGAACTGCTACGTATCAAGGGGGCGAAGGACGTCGGCAAGCGGGCCCAGCGCACCACCGTCAATGGACTAGTGGCCGCCGAGGGCGGTGTGATGATTGAGCTCAACTGCGAGACCGACTTTGTGGCCAAGGGCGCCGACTTCCAGGCACTCGCCACCAAGATCCTCGCTGAGGCGGTCCGGACCCGGCCCGCCGACGCCGAAACGCTCGCCCGGGCGCAGCTGGGCGGTGGCACGGTCGAGGAGGCAGTGCAGGCTTTCTCAGCCAAGATCGGCGAGAAGCTGCAGCTGCGCCGGGCAGTGTCTTTTGACGGCGAGGTGGCCACCTACCTGCACCGCCGCGCCTCCGACCTGCCACCCGCCGTGGGGGTGCTCGTTGAGTATGACGGTGGGTCGCTGGAGACCGCGCGGGCGGTGGCGATGCAGGTGGCCGCCATGAAGCCGCGCTATGTCGCCCGAGGAGATGTGCCGGCCGACGTGCTGACCAATGAACGTCGCATCGCTGAGGAGACCGCCCGCCAGGAGGGCAAGCCCGAGCAGGCACTACCGAAGATCATCGAGGGTCGCATCAACGGCTTCTTCAAGGACACCGTGTTGCTGGAGCAATCGTCGGTGCAGGATTCCAAGAAGACCGTGAAAGCGCTTCTAGACGAGGCCGGGGGCAGTGTGCGGCGGTTTGCGCGCTTCGAGGTCGGGCAGGCCTGACACCCCGATGAGCGCCGACAGGCTGGCGGGTCCCGGATACCGCAGAGTGCTCCTCAAGCTCGGCGGGGAGATGTTCGGTGGCGGTGGAGTCGGGGTGGACCCCGAGGTGGTGAAGGCTCTCGCGCGGCAGATCGCCGAGGTGGTCACCAGCGGGATGCAAATGGCTGTGGTGATCGGCGGGGGGAACTTCTTCCGCGGCGAAGAGCTCCAGCAGCGCGGCATGGAACGCTCCCGCGCCGACTACATGGGAATGCTCGGCACGGTGATGAACTGCCTAGCGCTGCAGGACTTTCTGGAGCGTGAGCACAGGATTGGCACTCGCGTGCAAACGGCCATCACGATGGGTCAGGTCGCCGAGCCATACATCCCGCGCCGGGCCATCCGGCACCTCGAGAAGGGTCGTGTGGTGATCTTCGGGGCGGGTGTGGGGATGCCCTACTTCTCCACCGACACCACCGGTGCCCAGCGGGCGCTGGAAATCGGGTGCGAGGTCCTGTTGATGGGCAAGGCGGTCGACGGCGTCTACAACGCTGACCCCAGGATCGACCCTTCAGCCACGATGTTCACCCACATCACCCATCGCGAGGTGCTTGAGCGCGGGCTCAAAGTGGCGGACGCGACCGCTTTCAGTCTGTGCATGGACAACAAGCTGCCGATCATCGTGTTCAATCTGCTCACCGAGGGCAATATCGCTCGCGCGGTGCGTGGTGAGCCCATCGGAACGCTGGTCAGCTCTGAGTCATGAGGGGCTAGTTTACAAGGAGCAGCCGTGATCGACGACACCCTCCTCGACGCCGAGGAAAAGATGGAGAAGGCCGTGTCGGTGGCCAAGGAAGACCTCGCCACGGTGCGTACCGGTCGTGCCAGCCCCGCGATGTTTTCCAAGATCGTCGTGGACTACTACGGCTCGGCCACCCCCTTGACCCAACTGGCCAGCGTCACGGTTCCGGAGGCCCGCATGGCCGTGATCAAGCCCTACGACCCCAGCCAACTGCGGCCGATGGAGAAGGCGATCCGGGACTCCGACCTGGGCGTTAACCCCACCAATGACGGCATGATTATTCGGGTGATTATCCCCCACCTTTCCGAGGAGCGCCGCCGAGATTTGGTCAAGGTGGCGCATGCCAAGGGAGAGGACGCCAAGGTGGCCATCCGCAACATTCGCCGCAGAGCCAAGGAAGCGCTTATCCGTATCTCTCGCGATGGCGAGGCCGGTGAGGACGAGGTCACTCGGGCCGAGAAGGAACTCGAGGTCGTCACTCACCGGTACGTGGTGCAGGTCGACGAGCTTGTCAAGCATAAGGAATCCGAACTGCTTGAGGTCTAAGTGCGTCTGTCAGCGGGCTGCCGAGCTGTGTACCCAGCTGAGCGCTGCCGTGTCGGGCGGGCAGGCCGGAACCTGTGGGCCGCGATCGCCGTCGGGCTGCTTATGGGCGCCGGAGCCTTGGTGGCGCTGGTCACGGTGCGACAGGTGTTCATCGGGATCGTGGCCGTTATCGTGGCGGGGTCCAGCTGGGAGCTGGCCGGGGTGTTGCGCCAGGCTGGTACCCGCGTCTCGCTGCCCCCAGTCCTGCTCGGCGGGCAAACCATGGTGTGGCTGGCGTGGCCGTTTGGCCTGAACGGGATCCTCATTGCGTTCGTGATCACTGCGCTGGTCTGCCTGGTGTGGCGCTTTCCGGGGGGCGCGGCAGGCTACCTCCGCGACGTCAGCGCGTCGGTGTTCAGCACGGCCTATTTGGCCGGGTTCGCCGCGTTTGCAACGTTGCTGGTGGTTCCGGACGACGGTGCGGCGCGGGCCTTGTGCCTGCTGCTCGCCGTGGTGGCTTCGGACATCGGCGGCTACGCCACGGGCGTGCTGGGCGGGCGGCACCTGATGGCGCCTTCGATCAGTCCGAAGAAATCGTGGGAGGGCTTCCTCGGATCGCTGGGGGGTGGGACCGCCGCGGGTGCCCTGTCAGTGATCTTTCTGCTGGGGGGACAGCTGTGGCAGGGGCTGCTGTTCGGCTCGGCGATCGTGCTCACCGCGACCGGAGGTGATCTGGTCGAATCACTGATCAAGCGTGATCTGGGTGTCAAGGACATGGGCACCATGCTGCCCGGTCACGGTGGGTTGATGGACCGGATCGACTCACTCCTGCCCTCGGCGGTCGTGTCCTGGCTGCTGCTGAGCCTGCTCGTCCCCGTCGGTCGCTGACCCCGATGGTGAAATGGCTAGATTTTAGGGCCAGCCCGATCAGCAATGCTGGTCGGCGGCTGCACGAGCCGCGTGGTGGGGTCCACCAGCGCGAAGGGGGCCCCAAAGGGGTCGGTGACCCGCGCGATCCGGCCCAACTCGGTGTCGTAGGGATAAATGTTCACCCGACCGCCCAGCTCCACGACTCGGTTGACTGCGACGTCTGTACCAATGTGCGGGTCCACCATGAAGTGCAGCATCCAGTGCGCAGGGGCATTGGGAGCCCAACTCTCGTTCATCTGGAGCCTGGCCAACATCGTCGGCCCCCCCAGCGACCAGCTGGTGTAGTCCACATAACGGCGGTCACCGATCTGCTGCTGGTGGTAGCCGAACAGTTTCCCGTAAAACTCGTCGGCCCGCCCGCCATCCCAGGTGTTCAGCTCGGCCCAGGTCAGCGAGCCGTGGTCGGTAGTATGGAACACCCACGGCGGTCCAGGCTCCCAAAAGCCGATCACCCCGCCGGTCGGGTCCGCCCCGATGAGCACGTTGCTCCCTCCGGGCGCCTCCACCGGCCCATAGAGCACCTGACCGCCCCACCTGGTGAGCACCTCGGCGGTGTACATGATGTCGGCGCTCGCGAGGTACAGCCTCCAGGCCACGGGTTGTTCTGGCTGTACCGGAATGCCCGCCAAGCCAGCCACCGGCTCGCCCTCACGCAGCGCGATGGTGTAGTACCCGTAGTGCGGATCCGGGTCGATCTGGTAGGTCCAGCCGAACAGCCCGGCGTAAAAGTCCCGGCTTCCTGCTGGATCACTGCTCGACACCTCGATCCAGCACACCAACCCCGGGATGAGCGGCATGTCTTCGACCACGCTGTGACACTATTCGATTTCGGCCGCCGCCGCGCGGGCATACTAGTTCGGTGATGGAGTGAGGACCCGAAAATGCCCTATGACCGCCCCGATGAGCACACTGCCCTTGGTGTTTCAGGCCCGGGTCGGGGCATGCCGCCGCGGCACCTTGCTGACCTCGAGGCCGACCAACGCCGTGCCGTGGTGAGGGAGCTGGGAGAGCCGGCGTTTCGTGCCGACCAGCTGGCCCGGCACTACTTCACCCGGCTGAGCACCGATCCGGCCGCGATGACCGACCTGCCCGCGGCACGCCGGGAGGCCCTGGCGGCGGCGCTGCTCCCGGAACTGGCCACCCCGGTACGCCACCTCTCCTGCGACGGCGGCGCAACCCGCAAGACGCTGTGGCGTGCTGCCGACGGCGCCCTGAGCGAAAGCGTGCTGATGCGCTACCCGGACCGGGCTACGGTGTGTGTCTCCAGCCAGGCCGGCTGTGGAATGGCGTGCCCGTTCTGCGCAACCGGGCAAGGTGGGCTGACTCGCAACCTGTCCACCGCGGAGATCGTCGAGCAGGTGCGTGCGGCGGCGGCCGCGATGCGTGCGGGCGAGCTGAGTGGCGGAGCGGGCCGGCTGTCCCACGTCGTGTTCATGGGTATGGGCGAGCCGCTGGCCAACTACCAGCGGGTCCTCGCCGCCATCCGCCGGATTACCCACCGCGCACCGGACGGGTTGGGTCTGTCCCAGCGGTCGGTGACGGTGTCCACCGTGGGCCTGGTCCCGGCGATCCGGCGGCTGGCCACCGAAGGGCTGCAGGTCACGCTCGCGGTGTCCTTGCACACCCCGGATGATGAGCTGCGGGACACCCTCGTCCCGGTGAACCGCCGGTGGAAAGTGGCCGAGGTGCTCGATGCCTCCCGGCATTACGCGAACACCACCGGGCGCCGGGTGTCCATCGAGTACGCGCTGATCCGGGACGTCAACGATCAGCCGTGGCGGGCGGAGCTGCTCGGCCGGCTCCTGCGTGAGCGCCTCGGCGCCCTGGTGCACGTGAACCTCATCCCGCTCAACCCCACCCCCGGCAGCACCTGGGACGCCAGCCCGCCATCCGTGCAGGAAGAGTTCGTCGCGCGCCTTCGCACGGCCGGAGTGGTCTGCACCATTCGGGATACCCGCGGTCGCGAGATCGCCGCCGCCTGCGGCCAGCTCGCGGCGCTACCGCATTCCGCGGGCTGAAGGCGACAGTTTACCGCACACTGAAAGTGTGCGTCTGCCCGTCATGCCGCCCATCAGCCCGATGCTGGCCAAGCCTGCATCCGAAATCCCCCCTGGGCAGCACTACGAACCGAAATGGGACGGCTTCCGGTCTGTCATTTTTCGCGACGGGGCGGAGGTCGAGATCGGCAGCCGCAATGAACGTCCGATGACCCGTTACTTCCCCGACATCGTCGCCGCCGTCCTGGCGAACTTCCCGCCCCGCGCGGTGATCGACGGCGAGATCGTCATTGCCGATCGGCGCCGCAACACCCTCGACCTCCCGGCGCTGCAACAGCGCATCCACCCTGCCGAGCGCCGGATCACGCTGCTGTCCGAGCAGACCCCAGCCAGTTTCGTCGCGTTCGACCTGCTCGCGCTCGGCGACGACGACCTCACCGGTCGGCTGCTCACCGAGCGACGCGCGAGGTTGGTCGATGCGCTGGCCAGCGCCGCCGCACCGGTGTACCTCACGCCGGCGACGCGGGACGCCGAGCTGGCCCACCGCTGGTTCGATCAGTTCGACGGCGCCGGGCTCGACGGGCTCATCGCCAAGCGGCTCGACCTGCGTTACCAGCCCGGCAAGCGGGTCATGACGAAGATCAAGCATGAGCACACCGCCGAGTGTGTTCTGGCTGGCTACCGGGCGCACAAGTCCGATCGGGACACCCTTGGCTCCCTGCTGCTCGGCCTCTACGACGGCCAGGGCGTGCTCGTGCCGGTGGGCGTGGTCGGAGCCTTCCCCCTGGCCCGGCGCCGGGAGCTGCTCACCGAGCTGCAGGGCCTCGTCACCACATTCGACGATCACCCGTGGTCCCGGGCGCGCCTGGAGGAGGGCGAACGCACTCCGCAGAGCTCCGAGGCCAGCCGCTGGAACGTCGGGCGGGATCGCTCCTTCATACCGCTGCGCGCGCAGCGGGTTGTCGAGGTTCGCTATGACTCCCTGGAAGGGGAGCGGTTTCGGCACACCACCCAGTTCGTTCGCTGGCGCCCGGATCGCGACCCGCGTTCCTGCACCTACGAGCAGTTCGAACGCTCTCTCCCCGTCACCGTCGCCGCTTGGCTTTGTACGCCTTCACGTGACTGAAGATCAGCATCACCACGAGTGTCGTGCCGAAGCCGATCAGGTAGACATCCTCAATGTGGCCGCGGTGATTGCCGATGAGCATCGCGAACAACGCGAAGGCGGTACACCACCCCGCAATAGGGCCGGCCCGGGGAAAGGTGCCATGCCAACCCCAGTCGGCTGATGGTTCCCGCTCCGGGTCCACGGAACAGGAGTCTACGCCAGCCACCTTGCAGGTGTGAACGGCACTGCCGTCGGGAACAATGTGCGGAGTGGATCCCTCACCCCGGCCACGCTCGGTACTGCTGCTGGGCAGTACCGGGTCGATCGGCACCCAGGCGTTGGACGTGGTGGCCCGCAACCCGCAGCGCTTCCGCGTGGTCGGGCTGGCCGCCGGTGGCGCGCAACCGCAGGTCCTGGCCGAGCAGGTGCTGCAGACCGGGGCCAGGGCAGTCGCGCTCGCCAGTGGCCGGGCCGTGCAGGATCTGCAGCTGGCGCTGTTCGCCGAAGCGCAGCGACGCGGCTACGACCGGGGCGGCTACCGGATACCCCGGATCTTGGTCGGTCCCCAGGCGGTGACCGAGTTGATCGCGGCTGAGCCCGCCGACGTGGTGCTCAACGGCGTGACCGGTTCCCGGGGCCTAGCGCCGACGCTGGCCGCGCTGCGCAGCGGCGCTACCCTGGCCTTGGCCAACAAGGAATCACTGGTGGCGGGGGGCAGCCTGGTCACCAGGGCCGCCGCTCCCGGCCAGATCGTGCCGGTGGACTCCGAGCACTCGGCCCTGGCCCAGTGCCTGCGCGCCGGCAGCCGGGCGGAGGTGTCCCGGTTGGTGCTCACCGCCTCTGGAGGGCCGTTTCGCGGGTGCCGTCCCGAGGAGCTGGACGCGGTCACCCCTGAGCAGGCCCTGGCCCACCCGACCTGGCGGATGGGGCCGGTGGTGACGGTGAACTCGGCCACCCTGGTGAACAAGGGCCTGGAGCTGCTCGAGACCCACCTGCTCTTCGGCGTCTCCTACGACCGCATCGACGTCGTGGTGCACCCCCAGTCGGTGATTCACTCGATGGTCACCTTCACCGACGGTTCGACGATCGCCCAGGCCAGCCCGCCGGATATGCGACTACCGATCGCGCTGGCGCTCGGCTGGCCGGACCGCGTTGCCGACGCGGCCCCGCCCTGTGACTTCGGCAGCCCGGCGAGCTGGACGTTCGAGCCAGTGGACACCGAGACCTTCCCCGCCATCGGGCTGGCCAAGGCGGCAGGTGCCGCGGGCGGGTGCGTTCCCGCGGTGTTCAACGCGGCCAACGAGGAGGCGGTGGCCGCCTTCCTGGAGCGCCGCATCTCCTTCCGGGAGATCGTTGCGGCGGTGGCGGCCGTGCTGGAGGAGGCGCACGGGTGGCGGGCCGACCCGACTACGGTAGAGGATGTGCTGGCCGCCGAGGACTGGGCTCGGAGCAGAGCCACGGAGTTGCTGGGCGGCCGGCTCGCCCGGGCTACTAAGTCAAGGAGTAGAGCGTGACGTTCGTGCTGGGGGTAGTGCTGTTCGCGCTGGGCATCGGGATCTCTATTGCGTTGCACGAGGCCGGCCACATGTACAGCGCAAAGGCTTTCGGGATGAAGGTGCGCCGTTACTTTATCGGTTTTGGCCCCACCCTGTTCTCGTTTCGGCGGGCAGAGACCGAGTACGGCCTCAAATTGATCCCGGCCGGTGGCTTCTGCGATATCGCGGGGATGACCGCGCTGGATGAGTTGCCCGACCCCGATGACCGCAAGCGGGCGTTCTTCCGTTTCCCTACCTGGCAGCGGGTGGTGGTGCTGTCTGCCGGTTCGCTGGCCCACTTCGTCGTGGCCATCGTGCTGATCTATGTGATGGCGGTGTCGACCGGCCTGCCCAACCTCGACCGCCAGCCCGCTGCGGTGGTGTCCAAAGTCCAGTGCATTCCGGGTATCCCCGCGGGCGCCGATGGTTCCTGCCAGGCACCGGCCCGGAACGCCGGCCTGCAGCCAGGTGATCAGATCCTGGCCGTGGCAGGTATCCCCGTGCACAACTTCGATGAGCTGAGCCAGGCCGTCCAGAGCCGCTTCGGTCCGACCGAGTTCCAGTTTGAGCGCAACGGGCAAGAGCACCGGGTGTCCGTCAATATCGTCCCGGTCCCGAGCCGGGTGCTGGGTGGCCGGGGTAACAAACCGGTCGGGGCCATCGGGGTGGCTGCCCCGCCGCTCGGGCCGGCCGTGACGCCGCGCGCCGGTCCGGTGGAGGCGGTCGGTCACACCCTGAGCTTCACCGGCACCATGTTCGCCAGCACCTGGCAGGGGCTCCAGGGGTTCCCGAAGAGGGTCCCGGCGTTGCTGGACCGGATCAACGGGCAGAACCGTCCGGACACCCCCATCAGCGTGGTCGGGGTGAGCGTGCTTGGGGGGGATGCGGCGGATTTCGGTGCCTGGTGGTTCTTCTTGTTCCTGCTTTCGGCGTTCAACTTGTTCGTTGGAGTATTCAACCTGCTGCCGCTGCTTCCGCTAGATGGCGGGCATATCGCGGTCAACGTCTACGAGAGCGTCCGGAACGCCATCCGGCGGGCCTTCGGCCGGGCCAACGGCCCCCCGGTGGACTACAGCCGACTGATGCCGCTAACCTACGCGGTCGTGATCGTATTCATCGGAGTGAGTCTATTGACCATTACCGCTGACATTGTCAATCCTATTCGCCTGCCGCAATGACCGGGCAACCTGTGACACTTGGCCTACCGGCCCTGCCGTCGCCGGTGCTCGCCGAGCGCCGCAAGACCCGCCAGCTGCAGGTGGGCACGGTGGGCGTGGGGAGCGAGTACCCGGTGTCCGTGCAGTCGATGACCACCACACTCACCGCCAACGTCGACGCCACCTTGCAGCAGATCGCCGAGCTCACCGCGGCGGGTTGCGACATTGTGCGGGTGGCCGTGCCCAGCGCCGACGACGCCGAGGCGCTGCCGGCCATCGCGCGCAAGTCCCGAATCCCGGTGATCGCCGATATCCACTTCCAGCCCAAGTACGTCTTCGCCGCCATCGAGGCGGGCTGCGCTGGCGTGCGGGTCAATCCCGGCAACATCAAGCGCTTCGACGACCGGGTGGCCGAGATCGCCAAGGTCGCGAAGGACGCGGGCATCCCGATCCGGATCGGCGTCAACGCCGGATCTCTGGACCCCAAGATCCTGGCCAAGTACGGCCGGGCGAGTGCGGAGGCACTGGTTGCCTCCGCACTGTGGGAGGCGAGCCTGTTCGCCGAACACGACTTTCACGACATCAAGGTCTCGGTAAAGCACCACGATCCGGTCATCATGGTGCGGGCTTACCAGCAGCTCGCGGCGCAATGCGACTACCCGCTGCACCTCGGGGTCACCGAGGCGGGTCCAGCGTTCCAGGGCACCATCAAATCGGCCACGGCGTTCGGAGCGTTGCTCAGCCAGGGCATCGGGGACACCATCCGGGTCTCGCTGTCCGCCCCGCCGGTCGAGGAGGTCAAGGTGGGACTTCAGATCTTGGAGTCGCTGAACCTGCGCAGGCGCCGGCTGGAGATCGTGTCCTGCCCGTCCTGCGGCCGGGCCCAGGTCGATGTCTACAAGCTCGCGGAGGAGGTGACTGCGGGACTGGAAGGCATGGACGTGCCGCTGCGGGTGGCGGTGATGGGCTGTGTAGTCAACGGGCCCGGCGAGGCCCGCGAGGCCGACCTCGGGGTGGCTTCGGGCAACGGCAAGGGCCAGATCTTCGTCCGCGGCAAGGTGATCAAGACTGTGCCCGAGTCGCAGATCGTCGAGACGCTCATCGAGGAGGCCTTCCGCTTGGCAGGGACTCTTAAAGGGAACTCGTGAGGGGAATGCTGTGCTCACGCACGCGGGCACCCGCCTGTTGGACGAGCGTGACGTGCGTGGCGTCCGGGCGGCGCTGGCCGCTGACCCGGTGATCTCCTGCATGGTGGCCGCCCGGATCGAAAGCAGCGGGCTGAACCCGTGGCGACTCGGCGGGGAGCTGTGGGGCTTTGTGAGCAGTCCAAAGGCAGGGCGGCCCGGGGAGCTGGAGGGGTTGTGCTTCGCTGGTGCCAACCTCGTCCCGGTGTGCGGGAGACGCTCAGCGGTGGTGGCCTTCGCGGAGCGGGCGGCGGCCCGCGCCAGGTCCTGCTCGTCGATGGTGGGACCGGCGGAGCAGGTGCTGGGGTTGTGGGCGGAGCTGTGCGACAGCTGGGGGCCGGCCCGCGAGGAGCGTCCGAACCAGCCGCTGATGGTGCTTCCCGGACCGCCCCGGGTGCCCCAGGACCCGCTGGTGCGGCCGGTGCGTCCCGCGGAGTTGGACCGCTACCTGCCGGCTGCAGTGGCAATGTTCACCGAGGAGGTGGGGATCGATCCGCGGCTGCCTGACGGTGGCGCGGGCTACCGGGCCCGGATCGCGGAGTTGATCGCGGCGGGTCGGGCATTCGCCCGGTTCGAGGCCGGTGAGGTGGTGTTCAAGGCCGAGATCGGGGCCATGTCGTCCACGGTGGGCCAGATCCAGGGGGTGTGGGTGCACCCGCAGTGGCGCGGGCGGGGCCTCGCGGCGGGTGCGACCGCGGCGGTGGTGGCCCGGTTGCAGGGGATGGGCCGGATCGCCAGCTTGTACGTCAACGCCTACAACCTGCCGGCTCGCGCTGCCTACCGCCGAGTCGGCTTCACCCAGGTGGGCTGCTTTGCCACGGTGCTGTTCTGAACCCGCGCGGGGCATACTCGCGCCCGTGCGTCGACGGCGTTTGGGGCGGCTAGCAGTTGCCCTGCTGGTGGTTCTCCTGGGAGTTTTCCCCGGAGCGCTGCTGGCCGGCTGTGGGGTTTTCAGGGGGGTCTTCGGGGCTGCTGACCCACAGGACGCGGCGGCTGCGTTCCTGCGCGCGCTGGCCCGAGGGGACGCCGCCGGGGCTGGGCAGCTCACCGACAACCCGACCGGGGCCACCACGCTGATCCGGCAGGTTCGTGATGACCTCAAGCCGCGGCACGTGCACCTCACCCTGGGGGGGGTCCGCTCCGGCGACCACACCGCTTCGGCGTCCTACTCCGCGATCTGGGACCTCGGGAGGGGCCGAAAGTGGTACTACCGCGGCGCCTTCCAGATGCTCCCCGCGCGTACCACCGAGGGCTGGGCGGTGCGGTGGAGTCCAGCGGTACTGAACCCACGGCTGGGCGCACAGCAACGCCTGATGCTGCGCGAGGCGCCTGCTGACCCGGCCCCGGTGCTCGACCGGGCCGGGACACCGTTTCTCACCTGGCAAACTGTGGTCACCGTCGCACTAGACCGCAGCAAAACCCCGGATCTGCCCGGGGTGGCCGCTCAACTGGCGGCCGCCCTCGGGCGCTTTGACCCCCAACTCACCCAACAATCGATCATCGCGGGGGCTAACGCGGTTCCGGTGGGAGTGCCCAGTGCGGTGGTGGTGCTGCGCGAGCACGACTACCAATCGGTGCGGGATCGGATCTATGCGCTGCCTGGGGTGAGTTTCCCGACCCAGCAGCAGCTGCTCGGCCCGGACCGGAACTTCGCCTCCCAGCTGGTGCCGGGTATCCGCAACGTGGTCGACACACAGCTCGCGAACGCCGCGGGGTGGCGCATCGTCACGGTCTCCGCGGCGGGCAACGAGGTCGAGACGCTGGCCACCCAGCAGCCGCATCTGGTCCCGACGCTGACCACCACGATCGACCGCGCCGTGCAGGTTGCCGGCCAACACGCCCTCGCCACAGTGCCCACTCCGGCGATGATCGTGGCAATCCAGCCCTCCACAGGGGAAATTCTCGGAGTCGCGCAGAACAGTGCGGCCGACGCGCAAGGTGCGCTGTCGCTCACCGGGCGCTACCCGCCGGGATCCGCTTTCAAGATTGTCACGGCGGCGGCCGCGCTGCAGTCCAAGCAGGTCACTAGCGACTCGCCGGTGCCCTGCCCGGCGAGAACCGTCATCGGGCAGCGGGTCGTGCCCAACGACCACTTCTTCGACCTGGGCACAGTGCCGCTGCACACCGCGTTCGCTCGCTCCTGCAACACCACGTTTGCCCAGCTGGCGGCTGGTCTGGGAGCGGGCGCGCTGACCGATGCCGCACACCAGATGGGCATCGGGATGGACTACGGTATTCCCGGCATCACGACCGTCACCGGTCAGGTTCCTCCCTCGGAGTCGGTGGTGCGGCGGGCGGAGAACGGGTTCGGGCAGGGCCGGGTGCTCGCCAGCCCCTTCGGGATGGCGCTGGTAGCCGCGACGGTCGCGGCGGGCGGGCGGCTGCCTACCCCGGTTCTCATCCGGGGAATGCCGACTCGGGTGGCGCTCGGGCCGGTGGCCCCGCTGCCACGTGACGTCGCCGACGCGGTGCGGGTGATGATGCGGGATACGGTGACCCAGGGCACCGCGAAAGCCTTGGCGGGCCTGGGGCAGCTCTATGGCAAGACCGGGACCGCAGAGGATAACCGTACCGGCGCGGACGGCTGGTTCGTGGGGTTCCGCGGTGATCTCGCGTTCGCGACCCTCGTTGTCGGTGCCGGCTCATCCAGCCCGGCCCTGGACGTCTCCCGGCGCTTCCTGTCCGCGCTGGGCGCAGGGTGAGCGTCATCCCCGGGGTGCTCGGCATAGAGTGGGGGCATGCCCGTGCGAACCCCGTTGCGTCCTGGCCGGCAGACACCGATGCGTCCGGTCCCCCCGGCGATCGCCCGGCCGGAGTACGTGGGGAAAGCCCGGCCCACCCCGTGCACCGAGCCGTGGACCCAGCCGCCTGAGGTGATCGAGGCGATGCGGGTGGCGGGAAGGATCGCCGCGCAGGCGCTCGCCGAGGGCGGCCGGGCGGTGGCGCCCGGTGTCACCACCGATGACATCGACCGGGTGGTGCACGAGTTCCTGCTCGACCACGGCGCATACCCCTCGACCCTGGGCTACAGGGGTTTTCCCAAATCATGCTGCGTCTCGCTGAACGAGGTGATCTGTCACGGTATCCCGGACTCGACCGTGATCGAAGACGGTGACATCGTCAACATCGACGTCACCGCCTTCATCGGCGGCGTGCACGGCGATACCAACGCCACCTTCCTCGCCGGTGAGGTCTCCGAGGAGGATCGCCTGCTCGTCGAGCGCACCCACGAGGCGATGATGCGCGGGGTCCGTGCGGTGCGGGTGGGCCGCCAGCTCAACGTGATCGGCCGGGTCATCGAGTCCTACGCCAGGCGCTTCGGATACGGCGTGGTGCGCGACTTCACCGGCCACGGCATCGGCCACTCCTTCCACGGCAAGCTGGTCGTGCTGCACTACGACGAGCCGGGCGTGGACACCGTTTTGGAGAAGGGCATGACCTTCACCATCGAACCGATGATCACCCTGGGCTCGATCGACTACGAGGTGTGGCCGGACGGGTGGACGGTGACCACCAGGGACAAGCAGCGCACCGCGCAGTTTGAGCACACCGTGGTCGTCACCGAGCAGGGGGCGGAGATCTTGACCCTGCCGTAGTCATGCGTGGAGCGCTGCTCGTCGCCGGTACCACCTCGGATGCCGGCAAGAGCGTGCTGGTAGCCGGGGTCTGCCGGTGGCTGGCCCGGGCCGGGGTGTCGGTGGCGCCGTTCAAGGCGCAGAACATGTCCAACAACTCGGTGGTGACCCCGGATGGTGGGGAGATCGGCCGAGCGCAGGCCATGCAGGCCCTGGCGTGTGGCATCGAGCCCGAGGTGCGGCTCAACCCGATCTTGCTCAAACCGGGCAGTGACCGGTGCGCCCAGGTCGTCGTGCTCGGGCGGGTGGCGGGCACGGTCTGCGCGGCCTCCTACCGGGAGCGCAAGGCTGAGCTGCTCGACGTGGCACTGCGCGCCTTGGCCGCGCTGCGGGCCGAGCACGAGGTGGTGATCTGCGAGGGCGCCGGATCACCCGCTGAGATCAACCTGCGCGGCACCGACATCGCCAATATGGGATTGGCCCGGGCCGCCGGGTTGCCGGTGCTGGTGGTCGGGGACATCGACCGCGGCGGAGTGCTCGCGCACCTGTTCGGCACCCTGGCCCTGCTCTCGCCCGCCGACCAGGCGCTGGTGGCCGGGTTTGTGATTAACAAATTTCGCGGCGACCCGGGCTTGCTGGCCCCTGGCCTGGCCCGGTTGGAGGCGCTTACCGGCCGGCGCAGCTACGGTGTGCTGCCCTTCAAGGACGCCTTGTGGCTGGATGCCGAGGACTCGCTGGCCCACATCGCCGACGGCGTGGTCGGGCACCCGGCGCCGCCCTATGGCACCCAGTGGCTGCGGGTGGCCGCGGTGCGGCTGCCCCGGATCTCCAACGGCACCGACGTCGACGCGTTGGCCTGCGAGCCGGGGGTAGCGGTCCGCTATGTCACCGAACCCTCCCGGTTGGCCGATGCCGACCTGGTGGTGGTGCCCGGCTCGAAATCCACCGTGGCAGATCTGTCCTGGCTGCGCCGCGGCGGGCTCGCCGCCGCGGTGGCCGCCCACGCTGACGCCGGGAGGCCGGTGCTGGGCATCTGCGGTGGCTACCAGATGCTAGGGCGGGCCATCATCGACCACGTCGAGTCCGGCGCCGGTGAGGTGCCTGGACTGGGACTGCTCGATCTTGAAGTCGTTTTCGACCAGCACAAACACCTGCGACAGGTGGCGGGGACCGCGCTGGGTGAACCGGTCACCGGCTATGAGATCCACCATGGCCGGGTGGTGCACCGGGGCGAGGCTCCCCTGGTTACTGATGCCGATGAGGGTTCCGATGGCGGCCATGTGTTGGGCACCCACTGGCACGGGTTGTTGGAGAACGACGCCTTCCGGGCCGCCTTGCTGCGCCGGGTGGCCCACCTCGCTGGCCGGCCCGGTTTCCGACCGGCACCCGGTACCAGCTTCGCCGCACTGCGGGCCACCCAGCTGGACCTGCTCGGCGACCTGGTCGCCACCCACCTGGACACCGACGCGCTGAGCGAGCTCATCGAGCACGGGCCGCCACCCCACCTGCCCTTCATTCCCCCCGGCGCCGAGGATCCTTAGCGGTCGGCGCGGCCAGTCCCGGGGATACCCCGTTCAGGATTTCCGGGTGATCTCCTTGGTGAGAGCGGCCTTGTCAGTGCCGTCTTGTCGCCGAGTTCGACACGACCACTGAGCGCTGCGCCCGCGCGGAAACGCCCAGATTAGACTCGCCAGACCAGCTCGTATCCCGGGCGAGGTGACCCGGACGTGAGGTCGTCGATCGTGGAAAAGCAGGTGAACGTCTACCAGGCCGATCTTCCCGGACGAGGCTGACCGGCTGTGAAGTTGCTGCTGGACACCTACCTGCCCGCCTGAGTTGCAGGTGAGAGCCGGTTGGTGGCCGCGCCTGGTGGGGATGGCCCGGTCCTCGTCCGCGGGTCCGGGACCGCTGGAGCGCGTGTTCGCGCACGTCGAGCGCGACTTCACCGAGTTGGCCGCGACGGTCTGTCGTGATGGTGAGGAGCATGCCGCGTAGCCTGCGAGGACAAACCTCACCGGGGTTGTATGCGCCCCGGGGTCGCTCCCCGGGGCCTCGGTGAGGGCTTTCCCGGTGAAGGTGGTGCAGGTTTGGAAGCGGAGGAAGCGTCGGCGATCGGTGCGCGCGCCCGGATGATTCGGCGTCGTCGGGGGCTGAGCCTTGAGGTGGTGGCTGGGCTGGCCGGGATCACCAAGCAGTACCTGTCCCAGCTGGAGCGGGGCCAGCGCGGGTTCAACCGGCGTGGCCTGATTGAGGATCTTGCCGAAGCGTTGGGGTGCTCGGTAGCGGACCTGACCGGCCAGCCCTATCTTCGGGTGGATCGGCAGAGCGCGGATGCCGTGGCGGCCGTTGCGGGAGTCAGTGCTGCGTTGCACGACACTACCCTTGATGACATACCCGATATACCGGCGCGCCCGTTGCCCGATCTGGTCGTTGCCGTCGCTCAGTCCAACGCATACGCCGATGATGCGCGCTATGCGATGGCAGGTCGGGGCCTGGGTGCGGTGCTGACTGAGCTGCATGTGCATGCGGTGACCGGCGACTCACAGGAGCGCCAGAGGGCACTGGCTGCGCTGGCAGAGGCGGGCATGGTGGCCTACTGCCTGGCCTACCGGATGGGTTATGAGGATCTGGCGGTCATGGCGGCTCGTCGCGGATTCGACGCCGCGGTACGGGCTGAGCGTCCCGATCTCGTGGGGATGCTGGCGATGAGCCGCGTGGTCGCGCTGATGCGGGTGCGTGCCCGCCGTCGAGCCGCCGCGGTGTGCGCTGGTGTGCTTGGTGAGATCTCAGCCCTGCCTGGTCCGACTCCGGATGACACCAGGGTCGCTGAGGCGTGCGGGATTCTGCACTTGACCTCGGCTCTGGTCGCTGCACGTGATGGGCGGGTCGGCGACATCGATACGCACCTGTCGGAGGCCCGCTCCCTCGCTTCCCACACCGGGGAGCGCAATCACCTGCGCTACCACTTCGGGCCGACGAACGTGGCCGGGTGGGAGCTGTCGATCGCAGCCGAGCATGGAGGTGGTCCGAAAGCAGCCGAGCGCTTCACCGCCGCGGCGATCGACTTGTCGGTTCTCGGCAGCAAGTGCAGGGAGGGCTATGTGCGCTTCGTGCTGGCGCGCTGCTGGGCGCAAGCCGAGGGCACTCGCGATGGTGAGGCATTGCGAGCCCTGGACACCGCAGACCGGCTCGCTCCAGTGGTGATCCGTAACGATCCGATCGCCCGGGATCTGGTGCGCACTCTGGATCGCCGGGCGTGGCGTCGGGTGTGGGAGCTGGAGAGCTTGCGTAACCGTTTCGGTATCCGTGGCCAAGGTCAACACAGTGCTGACAACTAGCGTGATCTGACCCGAAAATGAAGGTGACCAGGTGGGATTTTTGGTGACCACGGGGGGTTTTGAGGGCAGGGGTCATCGACCGGGCTGGGTGGGGGGTGATGGCCTGGTCGGTGCCCGGTTGGGGTGGTGGGCGATGGGGGGGT
>JAFATA010000025.1 GCA_019244165.1 Pseudonocardiales bacterium
GGGGAGAATCAGCGCGCCGGGGTCATCAGGGCGACGATGCGCTCCAGGTCGTCTACTGAGCCGAACTCCACCACGATGCGGCCCTTGCGGCGGCCTAGTTCCACCTTGACGCGAGTGTCGAAGGCGTCGGAGAGGTTCTCGGCGAGCTGCTGCAGCCCGGGGGATTGCATCGGGCGGGGTGCCGCCGTCTTCGGGCGGCTCTGGCAGGGCTCCGTACGGCTAAGCGTGACCGCTTCCTCGGTGGCTCGAACCGACAGCCCTTCGGCAACGATCCGTGCTGCCAAGGCCTCCTGGGCGAACGACTCCTCCAGGCTGAGCAGCGCTCGGGCATGTCCGGCGGAGAGCACTCCGGCTGCGACCCGCCGCTGCACCGCAACCGGTAACTTGAGCAACCTGATGGTGTTGGTGATGACCGGACGACTGCGCCCGATCCGCGACGCCAGCTGCTCGTGCGTCACACCGAAGTCCTCCAACAGCTGCTGATAGGCGGCCGCCTCCTCCAACGGATTGAGCTGGACCCGGTGAATGTTCTCCAGCAACGCGTCGCGGAGCATCGCGTCATCAGCAGCGCCTCGCACGATCGCCGGGATGCGATCCAGCCCGGCCTGCTGCGCAGCCCGCCACCGCCGTTCACCCATGATCAGCTCGTAGCGGCCGGTGCCCGACTGTCCGATCGCCGGCCCGGCCGGCAGTTGCCCAATCGCCGGCCCGGCCGGCAGGGGACGGACCACGATGGGCTGCAGCAGCCCGAATTCCCGGATCGAGTGCGCGAGCTCAGCCAGGGATTCCTCGTCAAACGCCTGCCGGGGCTGCCTGGGGTTGGGCACGATGGCCCCTATCGGCACCTCTTGGTAGACCGCCCCGGTGACCCGAGAAGTCGAGGTGTTCTCTGAGCGCCCATCGTGGCGCAGCTGCGACGCTGAATCACCCGCGGTGCCGACCGGTCCAGTGGGGATCAACGCGGCCAAGCCGCGGCCAAGCCCACCTTTACGCTGTGATCCAGGAACGGGGGACCCAGGCAGGGGAGACCCAGGCGTATGGGGGAGCGCGCTGCCGGGGGGCATCAGCGTGACACCTCGTGGGCGCCTGAGTGACCATCGCCCAGGTAGCTACGGTCCAGGTAGCCACGGTGCAGCGCGATTTCCCGCGCGGCGTCCAGGTAGCTCAGCGCCCCGCGGGAGCCGGGGTCGTAGGCCAGCACGGTCTGCCCGAAGCCTGGCGCTTCCGAGACCTTCACGCTGCGTGGGATGACGGTGCGAAGCACCTGGTCGCCGAAGTGCCTGCGGACCTCGGCGGTGACCTGATCGGCTAGCTTTGTGCGCCCGTCGTACATCGTCAGCAGGATCGTGGACACTGTCAGTGCGGGGTTGAGGTGCGCCTGCACCAACTCAATGTTACGGAGCAGCTGTCCGAGCCCCTCCAGTGCGTAGTATTCACACTGAATGGGGATCAGCACCTCAGGCGCGGCGACCAGTGCGTTCACCGTGAGCAGCCCGAGCGACGGGGGGCAGTCGATAAACACGTAGTCGACGCCCAACTCGTCGAGCGCAACGCCGGACAGGGCCCGGGACAGGCGCGACTCTCGGGCCACCATGGACACCAGCTCGATCTCGGAACCGGCGAGGTCGATGGTGGCGGGGATACAAAGTAGGTCCGACGCCTGCGGGCTCACCGCAACGGCGTCGACGATGCCAATCTCGCCCAGCAACACCTCATACACCGACGGAGTGCCGGCATGGTGCTCGATGCCCAGCGCGGTAGAGGCATTTCCCTGCGGGTCCAGGTCGACTACGAGCGTGCGCAGTCCCTGTAGCGCCAGTCCAGCGGCAAGATTAACGGTGCTCGTGGTCTTACCGACACCGCCCTTCTGGTTGGCCACCGCGAGAACCCGGCGCCGGACCGGGCAGGGTAACCGGTCGACGGGGTGCTTCACCCGAGTCGCCCGTTCCGCCTCCTCCGCGATCGGCGTCCAGGCAACGTCAGAAGAAAAGGCACTGGCCGAGACGCCTCGGGGGGCGCCGGCGGCTTCGGGAGAGACACCGGGGGCGCAAGGCACCTCACTAGCTCCACTCTGTCTGCGAGGGTCTGATAGACCGCGAGAGTCTGATAGACCGCGAGGCGCGAGCGAGGGTATACCGCAGCCTCGGTCTGCCTAACGCGCTGTCCTGGGACACGGTTTCACGTGAAACGACGAGACGTGACACCACTGCCGTGCTGGACGCGGCTGACGCGGCACCGCGCGGTGCCGCCCTGTCCCGCCACGCCCCGCCTTCGGGCCACTTCGGGCTCACGCTCACCGATCCTTCCTCCTTCGTGCCCGCGCTGGACGCGTGACACGCTGGGCCGGCCGCGGTACCACGACGACCGTCGTCGGTGGCTGCACGATCGTGGCACCGCACCGCACGATCTCCACTGCCGCCCCTCCGGCGGTCCGCACCGCATCGACGTCCCGAGCGGCCTCCTGCTCCGCACTGGCGCCCTTGACCGCGAGCAGCCGCCCACCCGGTGCGACCAGCGGAAGGCTCCAGCCTGCCAACCGCCCCAACGGCGCGACCGCTCGGGCTGTCACGACGTCGTTGCCGCCACACTTCTCGCGTACCCGCGGGTCCTCGGCGCGACCACGATGCACCACGACCGCAAGACCGAGCACCGCGAGCACCTCCTCCAGCCACACCACCCGCCGGGCCATCGGCTCCAGCAGGACCATCACCAGGTCCGGCCGGGTGAGCGCGAGCGGTATTCCCGGCAGACCCGCGCCGGAGCCGATGTCGAGCACCCGAGCGCCTTCAGGGATGAGCTCGCCAAGCACGGCGGAGTTGAGCAGGTGGCGTTCCCACAGCCGATCCGCTTCCCGGGGCCCGAGAAGTCCTCTCTCCACCCCGGACCCAGCGAGCAACGCAGCATATCGCTCCGCGAGCGGGTACCTCGCACCGAACACTGCCTGGGCCGCTGCCGGAACGCGCGCCACCGTCGGGTGTTTCACGTGAAACGTCGACCGCTCAGGCGCCACAAGCCAACAACAGGTGCGCTCAGCTCAGGGAGGTGCGGATCAGGCAGAGGGGAACACCAGGACACAGCGCTGCGGCTCCTCACCCTCGCTCTCGCTGTGCACACCGTCCACTTCTGTCACCGCATCATGCACGATCTTCCGCTCAAAGGGGGTCATCGGCTGCAAGCGGACCGGCTCACCGCCGTCCCGTACCCGCTCCGCGGTCGATCGACCCAGCTTGCTGAGATCATGGCGCCGAGCGGACCGCCACTGCGCGATATCGAGCATCAGCCGGCTGCGGGCACCGGTTTGTTGCTGCACCGCCAGCCGGGTGAGCTCCTGAAGCGCCTCGAGCACCGTGCCGCGAGGCCCCACCAGCTTCGCCAAGTCTTCCCCGCCATCGATGCTCACCATCGCGCGGCCAGCCTCGACGTCCAGATCGATGTCGCCGTCGTAGTCCACCAGGTCGAGCAGCCGTTCGAGATAGTCACCCGCAACATCGCCCTCCTGGACGAGAAGCTCCTCGCTCGCCGGCACGTTGCGCACCGACTGGGTGGCCCTGGCCGCGCCATCACCATCAACCGGTAAACCGGTGTCAACCGGTGAATTTGGCTCGGTCAGCGCTGCCTCAGTCGCCAGCGTCTCCGCCACAACTGTCTCCTCTCCGGGCGATCGCGCCCTCAGCGGCGCTTCCGGTTCGTCTTCTTCCCCGGTCTCGGCCGCTGCTGGATCATGCCAGGCGTCGCGGAACTGTCCGCGCCCGCCGAGCCTTGGCCGTTGGACAACCCTTCTGACCCGCGGCTGGCATCCTTCGATCCAGACGCTTGTGGTCCGGCTCCCTGGGAGGCAATCCCATTCGATGCCACCCGGTTCGATTCCGCGGCACCTGATGCTGGGCCTGATTCTGGTTTTGCGTCCGATCCCTGTGAGGTACCGCTGTCGGCCGGACCAGCGGGGGTGCTGGTGACGTCCTTCTTCGGCCGGATCGGCTTCTGGCCGGGTCGCGGGCCCAACGCCTGCCGCTGCGCGATCGCAGCTTCCTTCTTCTCGGCGTCCTCAGCGTCGATCCGACGATAGACCACCCGCTGCTGGGCCAACGTCCACAGGTTGTTGGACAGCCAGTACAGCAGGATCGCCAGCGGGAAGAACGGGCCACCCCCCACCACCCCGAGCGGGAACAGGTACACCATGAGCCGGTTCATGATCGCAGCTTGCGGGTTGGCGGCGACCTGCGCTGGGTTCTGCCGCGCCACCGAGTGCTTAGCGGTGAGGTGGGTGAGGACGCCGGCCACGATGGTCAGCGGGACCGCCACCACGGCGATCTGCCACCGGGAGATGTCCCCGTACCGGGCCAGCAGATCCGCGGGCTCGGTGATGAAGGCCGACAGCGGCACCCCGAACAGACGCGCATCCAGGAACGACTGCACATCCACCGCGCTGAACACGTAGTTAGCGGTCTGACGGTTCTGCTCAGGGCTTAACCCAGACCGGTTGAACGACCGCAGCACGTGGAACAGACCGATGAATACCGGGATCTGCACCAGCATCGGCAAGCAACCGCCCACCGGGTTAACCCCGTGCTCGGCCTGCAGCTTCTGCATCTCGGTCGCCATCTTCTGGCGGTCGTCGCCGTACTTCTTCTTCAGCTTCTGGATCTCCGGCGCGAACTCCTGCATCTTGCGCATCGAGCGAACCTGGCTGACGAACGGCTTGAACAACACCGCGCGCAGGGTGAACACCAGGAACACCACGGCCAGCGCCCAGCCGAAACCATTGTCCGGACCGAGCAGGTAGCCGAACGCCTTGTGCCAGAACCAGAAGATGGCCGACACCGGGTAGTAGATGAAGTCCAGCACTACGACTCACTCTCGGCATGGGAGCGGGGTGATCTCGCTGGCGGAACCGGGTCCATCCCACCAGGGTGCCAGGGTCCGCAGCGAAGAAGCCGTCCCGCAGTCAACCACGACCCGCGCAGCGTCCCGTGGACCGTCAGGGCCTCGATCGCGTACGCGCTGCAGCTGGGGGAGAACCGGCAGGTCGGCGGCAGGGCCGGGGAGATCCACCGGCGGTAGAACCGCAAGACGGCCATCAGCGTCCGCGTCACCCGGTCAGGACGAGGACGGCACCGCCGGCCGAGCCGGCGATCGGGCACCGGACAGGCAGGGCGAGTCGGCGATGGCTGGAGCGTCATCGCCGGCTACCGAGGCTAGACGCGCCCGCGGTGCGGGGGCCGATCAGCCGCCGCAACGCCCCGTCGAGGTCATCCCCCAGCACCGCGCTGCTCGCACTCGCCGACGCCGGCAGCGCGCGCACCACCACCAGCGCTCCGGCAGGCAGGCTCGCTAACCGCTGCCGCACGAGATGCCGCAACCGACGCTGCACCCGGTGCCGGACCACCGAGCCACCGACCGCGCGAGCGACCACAAACCCCACTTTGGGGGGTCTCGCGTTGAGAGGCCCGAGAGATACCGCCTCGCCGCCAGCGCCCGCGTACGCCACGTGCACGGCAAGGCAGCCGCACGCCGCCCGGCGGCCTCGCCGCACCGCCGTCGCGAAGTCCTCGCGGCGGGTCATTCGGGTGGCAGCGGGGAGCACTGCGAGGTGTCCGCCGAACGCCAACGGGCCGAACGCCAACGCCTCAGGCCGACAACTCGGCGCGGCCCTTACGTCGCCGGGCCGCGAGGATGGCCCGCCCGGCGCGGGTGCGCATGCGCAACCGGAACCCGTGGGTCCTCGCGCGGCGACGGTTGTTCGGCTGGAACGTACGTTTGCCCTTGGTCACGGCTGTCGTTCTCCCAGTGCTCGGTGCGCCTCCGCAGAGGTCGGGGACTGCCTTGTTGATCGGAGAGTAGTCAGGTCATCTCCTACCGGCACTGGCGGCACTGCTGCGAGCCGGACTCACCCGCTACTGGAGACCACATCGGGCCGTCAGCGAGGGCACGCAAGAATGCCCGCCGGTGGGCGGGGGACGCTACGAGCGTAGGCCGCCGGTACCGGCGGCGTCAAAACCGTCAAAACTGCCGTCCCGCGTCACCGCCAGGGCGACACGCCGTTACATCGATGGTGCTTGCTTACAGGGGGGTTCTTGTGGCAGCACCCCCGGCTTGTCAGCTCGCGGGGCCTGTCTATGGTTCTGCAGACCGCTCGGCAAGCTGACGCGTCGGGAACCCCAGGGAGCGCAGCGGGCATTGCCATCCACAGCTGTGGACAGCTCTGTGGACGGCCGGCGCTTACGACGATCACCACCGGCCGAAGGGGAGTCAGCGGGTGTCAGAGCGGCAAACCGATCTCGGCCAGGTGTGGAACGAGGTCGTCCTGGAGCTGTCTACCGGGACGCTGTCGCCCCAGCAACGCGCCTGGATGCGGGTGACCCGCCCGATCGGCCTGCTGGATGGCACTGCGCTGCTGGCCGCGCCCAGCGACTTCGCCAAAGACGCCATCGAGCGGGTACTGCGCGAGCCGATCAGCGCGGCGCTGTCCCGGCGCCTAGGTCGGCAGGTGTCGCTTGCGGTCAAGGTCGACCACCCGCTGCCGGTGCCACCGCAGCTCCCGGAGCAGTTCACCGCACCCGACGCCGAGACGTCCGGTGATTCCCGCCTAGGCAGCGCCCCGCTGGGAGGTAATGGTTCTGGTGGGCCCACCGGAGCTGGCGAGCGCAGCGAGGAGGGCGCCCCGCTGGCCACCGCGCACGAGATCTTGCCCCCCTTCGCCGGCCCGGCCGCGGCGGGGGCGACCCGGCCACGGAGCTCACAAACCAGGCTCAACGAGAAGTACACCTTCGATACCTTTGTGATCGGCGCGTCCAACCGGTTCGCGCACGCGGCGGCCGTGGCTGTGTCTGAAGCGCCGGCGAGGGCGTACAACCCGCTGTTCGTCTGGGGGGAATCGGGGTTGGGCAAGACGCACCTGCTCCACGCCGTCGGGCACTACGCGCAGCGGCTGTTCCCCGGTATGCGGGTGCGTTACGTCTCCACCGAAGAGTTCACCAACGACTTCATCAACTCCCTGCGGGACGACCGCAAGGTCGCCTTCCAGCGCCGTTACCGGGACGTTGAGGTGCTGCTGGTGGATGACATCCAGTTCCTGGAGGGTAAGGAGGGCACCCAGGAGGAGTTCTTCCACACCTTCAACACCCTGCACAACGCGAACAAGCAGATCGTGATCTCTTCCGACCGCCCACCCAAGGGACTGGGTACCCTGGAAGACCGGTTGCGCACCCGGTTCGAGTGGGGCCTGATCACTGATATCCAGCCGCCCGAGCTGGAGACCCGGATCGCCATCCTCCGCAAGAAGGCCGCCGGTGACGGGTTGGCCGCTCCCGATGAGGTGCTGGAGTTCATCGCCGCCCGGATCGAACGCAACATCCGTGAGCTGGAGGGAGCGCTGATCCGCGTCACCGCGTTCGCGTCGCTGAACCGCCAACCGGTGGACAACCAACTCGCGGAGATCGTGCTGCGCGACCTCATCCCGGACGAGGCGGCACACGAGATCGGCGCTCCCCACATCATGGCGGTGACCGCTGAGTTCTTCGGGGTCACCATCGAAGACCTGTGCGGGCCCGGCAAGACCAAACACGTCGCGCAAGCCCGGCAGATCGCCATGTACCTGTGCCGGGAGCTGACTGACCTGTCGCTGCCCCGGATCGGGCAGGCCTTCGGCGGCCGCGACCACACCACGGTGATGCACGCCGAGCGCAAAATCCGCAAGGAGATGGCCGAACGCCGCCGCACCTACGACCAGGTTCAAGAACTCACCTCCCGGATCAAACAGCGCGCCCGCTCCTGACTCCGCATCCTCTTGACAGGACCCGGCCGACAACGAAAGGTGAAAGACGTCTCCGCCCACCGATGCTTCGATCGGGGGAAGGGAATGATCAAGCTTGAGAACGTCACCAAGGTCTACCGGGTAGGTAAGGCCGAGATCCGGGCGCTCGACCGGGTCGATCTGGCCATCGACGACGGTGAGATGATCGTCATTACCGGCCCGTCCGGGGCGGGCAAGACCACCCTGATGAACATCCTGGGCTGCCTCGACGTCCCCACCAGCGGCCGCTACCTCCTTGACGGCGCTGACGTCAGCCAGCTCTCCGAGCGCCGGCTAGCGAAGATCCGCAGCCGCAAGATCGGGTTCGTGTTCCAGTCGCCCAACCTGGTCGCCCGTACCAGCGCGATCCGCAACGTCGAACTCCCGTTGATCTACGCCGGAGTGCACGCTCGGGGCCCGGCCCAGCAGGCCTGGGAACAGGTGGGACTGGGCGATCAGCAAAAGCACCTGCCCCCGGAGCTCTCCGTTGGTCAGCGGCATCAGGTGGCGATCGCCCGCGCGCTGATCAACGATCCCGTGTTGCTGCTCGCCGAAGAGCCCACGGGTGAGCTGGACACCACCTCCAGCGCTGAGATTATGACGTTTCTCCGTGGGCTGACTGACGCCCGCCGCACGGTCGTGGTTACCACCCACCGAAGGGACGTCGTGCAATTCGCTATGCGAGTGATGCGAATGCGCGATGGACGCATCGTGAGTGATCAGAAACAGCCGGCCGGGCCGGCGGTCAGGCAACAGCCGAAAACCCTCAACGGTTAGTGGTGGCTCCTCCGGTGTCGACGACGCGGGTAGCGGTGGCGGTGCTGCCGGACTTGGTGGCCAGAACGATCACCTGATCATGGGTCATCACCTGCGCGATGTCGCTGGGCTTTCCATTTTTCCCGATCTTTGTTGAGTGGTTGACCGCGTAGGTGGCGCTGAACCCGTCAGCGGAGCGGACTTTCAACTGCCCGGGGCTGACCGACTCGACGGTACCGCGCTGGATGTCCATGACCTCTTGGCCGTGAGGGGTCTTCAAGGTGCCCTCACCATGCTCGATCCGGCTCAGGATCCCCCAGCCCATCATGCCGCCGTGCATGCCGTGCATGCAGCCTCTCCCGGGCCCGTGCCAGGGGGGACATGCCCTGAGACATTCCTGGGGACCCAGATGCTGTGCTGGAGAAGGCGGAGGGGGTAGGAGTGGGTGGCGCGGCGCTGTGCTCGGCGGCCATGCCGGTCCCCAGCGCCGCGGCCGCCAGTGCTGCCGCCCCGGTCAGCAGCGTCATCTTGATCCGGCTGATCATCGACTTGCGTTCCTCTCAACCCGACACTTCAGTCGTCCGGATCAACGTTACCGCCGGCTTCGCCGCCTTTTCTGAGAGCAGGCTAAAAATTCTCCGGTGACTCCATGTGTCGTAGCTGAAACTCACTGTTCCTGAGGGTGTCCTCCGAGTTGCGCCAGTAGTATAAAAACAACCTTATCCAGCCGCCGGGCAATCACGTATTCCCAGGGAGCTCTAAGGTTGCACCCAGGTTGCTCACACATTGCCAGGCCATACCTGAAGGCGCGGCCCGGAAGGGCTCTGCCCATGCGAGGTGAGGTTGGCAACAGTGGCGAGAAAATGCGTAGCCGCACACAGTGGTGGTGTGACACGGTGAACAGCCAGGCTGCCCAGACAGACAGAACCCAGGTCGAAGAGGAGGAGCGGAGTGATCCAGTTAGAGGGCGTTACGAAGGCCTACCAGATGGGTAAGCTGACGATGCCGGTGCTTCACGGCATCGATCTTGCTATCGGTGATGGTGAGATGGTCGCCATCATGGGTCCCTCCGGGTCGGGCAAGACCACCCTGATGAACATCCTGGGTTGCCTCGACGTCCCCACCAGCGGCCGCTACCTCCTTGACGGCACCGACGTCAGCCGGCTCTCCGACCGCCGGCTAGCCAAGCTCCGCAGCCGCAAGATCGGGTTCGTGTTCCAGTCGTTCAACCTGGTCTCGCGCACCAGCGCGATCCGCAACGTCGAACTCCCGTTGATCTACGCCGGGGTGCGGTCACGGCGCAACCCGGCCCGGCGGGCCCTGGAGCAGGTGGGGCTGGGTGACTGGCAGAAGCACCTACCCAACGAGCTCTCCGGGGGTCAGCAGCAGCGGGTGGCGATCGCCCGGGCACTGATCAACGATCCCGCGATCCTGCTCGCCGATGAGCCCACCGGCAACCTCGACACCACCTCCAGTGCCGAGATCATGAAATTACTCGGCGAGCTGAACGACGCCGGGCGCACCGTTGTGATCATCACTCACGAAGAGGAGATCGCCCGGCACGCCAAGCGGGTGATGCGGATGCGCGACGGGTGCATCGTGAGTGACGAGATGCAGCCCCGCCCCTCGCCGGTCAGCGCGTGAACCTTGGGCGGCCCGGCAACAAAGTACCCACACTTGAGGACAACTCTGTGGATAACGGGGGAGCGCTGTGCATCTGGGCGCGGTGTGTGCCGCTGTCCACCGCCGGGCGACATGCTCCACGGCACAGCCCCCTGCGCCCTCCACACTGCAGCGCACCGGGGGAACTGGGCAAATAACAGCAATCCACACCACCCACAGTGCTTACTACTACGACTGGTGTTCTCTCTACCTTAAGAAAAACCCACCCTCAGCGTGGTGGACACCCACGGCTGAGGGTGCACCGACACCACCCCCGAACACGCACCGCTACGGTAGGGCGACGCACTACCGGGAGGACTCCTCGTGCAGCTGGGACTGGTCGGACTGGGCCGGATGGGTGCCAACATGCGCGAGCGGCTGCGAGCCGGCGGCATCGAGGTCCTCGGTTTCGCCCGCCATGCCCAGACCCGGGATGTCACGTCCCTGGCCGAGCTGGCTGAGCGCCTGTCCCCGCCGCGCGCCGTGTGGATCATGGTGCCGGCCGGTAAGGCGACCCGGGACACCGTGACCCAGCTGGCCGGGCTGCTCACCCAGGGTGATCTCGTCATCGACGGCGGTAACTCGCGCTACAGCGAGGACCAGCTGCACGCCGAGCTGCTCGGCCACGCCGGCATCGGGTACCTGGACTGTGGAGTGTCCAGTGGGGGAGTGTCCAGTGGGGGGTGGGGCCGGCACAACGGCTACGGACTGATGGTCGGCGGCGCGGTGGAGCACGTCGAGCGGCTGATGCCGGTGTTCGACGTGCTGCGTCCCGAAGGTCCTCGGGATGAGAGCTTCGTGCACGCTGGTGGCGTCGGCGCCGGGCACTTCGCCAAGATGGTGCACACCGGGATGGAATACAGCCTGATGCAGGCCTACACGGAGGGCTTCGAGCTGCTGCATGCCGCTGAGATGATCACCAACGTGCCCGCGGTGCTCAAGGCGTGGTGGCGCGGCACGGTGGTCCGCTCCTGGCTGCTAAACCTGCTGGTCGCCGCCGTGGAAGACGACCCGAAGCTGGCGCGGCTGCGCGGGTGGATGGCCGACCGGGGGGAGGGGCGCTGGAACGTCGAGGAAGCGATCAACCACGCGGTACCCGCGCCGGTGATCTCTGCGGCGCTGTGCGCCCGGTTCGCCTCCGGCCACTCCCGCCCGGGCGAGGCTGCGGCCGCTGAGGCTGGGGCAACGCGGGCGGCAATGCGGGCGGTGGCCGCGTTGCGCCAGCAGTTCAGTGGGCAGGCCAGCCCCGAGTCATCCTGTGCAGAAAATCATCACTGTGCAGAAAACCATCACTAAGTGTATGTCCGGCAGCTTGCGGTCACTGATTTCCGCTCCTGGGAGCACGCCGAGCTGGACTTCGAGCCCGGGGCATCCGTGCTGGTCGGCCCGAACGGGCAGGGCAAGACGAACCTGCTGGAAGCTCTGGGCTACCTGTCCACCCTGGGCTCGCACCGGGTGAGCACCGATGCACCATTGATCCGTCACGGCACCTCGCGCGCCATCCTGCGCACCGCGGTGGTGCACGCTGACCGGGAGCTGACCGTGGAGCTGGAGATCTCCCCCGGGCGAGCCAACCGGGCCAGGCTCAACCGCGCTCCGGTGCGGCGGGTGCGAGAAGTGCTCGGGGTGCTGCGCAGCGTGCTGTTCGCCCCGGAGGACCTGGCGCTGGTCCGCGGTGACCCGGCGGGCCGCCGCCGGTTCCTCGACGATCTGCTGGTGCTGCGCTCCCCCCGGTTGGCCGGCGTGCAAGCCGACTACGACCGGGTGCTGCGCCAGCGCGTCGCGTTGCTGCGCTCCGCCGGCGCGGCCCGCCGGCCCGGTGATCTGGGCACCCTGGACGTCTGGGACGCTCACCTTGCCCGGCACGGCGCGCAGCTGCTCGGCGCCCGGCTGGAGCTGGTCATCGAGCTGGCCCCGGAGGTCGGTGCGGCCTACCGCGCACTGGCCCCCTCGGGGCACCCCCCGGCGCTGCCGGCCCAGCTGCGCTACCGCAGCAGCCTGGGTGAGCTGCCCCACGAGGCCGGCAGAGTCGATGTCGAGGCGCTGGAGGTGGCGATGCTGGAGCAGCTGGCCCGGCTGCGGGCAACGGAACTGGAACGCGGGGTCTGCCTGGTCGGGCCGCACCGCGACGACCTAGAGCTAGAGCTGAGCGGCCGCCCGGCCAAGGGCTACGCCAGCCACGGCGAGTCGTGGTCCTTCGCGCTGGCCCTGCGGCTGGGCAGCTACCAGCTGCTGCGCCGCGGCGGTGCCGAGCCGGTGCTGTTGCTCGATGACGTCTTCTCCGAGCTGGACACCCACCGGCGAGCCCGGCTTGCCGAGGTCGCGCTGGCCGCCGAACAGGTGCTGATCACCGCGGCGGTGCCCGTTGATGTCCCCGAGGAACTTCAGGGGGGGCGGTTTGACGTGCACGACGGGCAGGTGCGCCGTGTCCGGTGAGGCTGGGGACAAGGCGGGGGACAAAGAGACTGGGGACAAACCTGTGGACAGTGTGGACAAGTCGGTGTTCGGTGAGCCCGGGAGTCCCTCCCCGTCCCCTCCGCGGGAGGCGAGGGGGGTCGACATCGCCCGGGCCGCCCTGCAATCCGCCCGTGCCGCGCGTCGCAGCCCCGCCGCGCCGCGAGCGGTGGGCCGGCGGCGCCGCGGCTGGTCCGGGGCGCGCCCGGATGACCGGGACCCGCAGCCGCTAGGCACCCTGGCGTCCCGGCTGGTTGCCAACCGTGGCTGGGCGGAGCGGGTGGCTGCGGGTGTGGTGTTCGCCCGGTGGGCACAGCTGGTGGGCGGCGAGGTTGCTGAGCACGCCCAGCCGGTGTCGCTGAAGGACGGGGAGCTCACGGTGGCGGCCAGCTCCACGGCGTGGGCCACCCAGCTGCGGTTACTGCAACGGCAGCTGCTCGCACGGATCACCGCCGGTGTCGGGCCGGGCGTGGTCAGGGCGCTGCGGGTGTCCGGCCCGGCGGCACCGAACTGGGTGCACGGTCCCCGGCATGTCCGCGGTCGCGGCCCCCGGGACACCTACGGCTGAGCGACACGTCACACTCTTCCACCAGTAAAATGGTCCTTGTGGGCCGGGACGACGCCCCCCGTCCCGCTCGTACCGGCTACCGGCAGCGCAGAGGACGCAGTAACCCCTGACGTCCGGGGGACCCCTGCCGTGAGTTGGACCCCGACAGAGCCCGAGGAGACACCAGGCCCGTGGTAGCGAAGAAGAGCGAGTACAGCGCTGAGTCGATCACTGTGCTGGAAGGCCTCGAGGCGGTGCGCAAGCGGCCCGGTATGTACATCGGTTCCACCGGAGAACGGGGTCTCCACCAGCTGGTGTGGGAGTTGATCGACAATGCGGTCGACGAGGCTCTTGCGGGATATTGCGACCGGTTCAGCGTTACGATTCTGGCCGATGGTGGGCTCCGGGTGGTCGACAACGGTCGAGGTATCCCGGTTGACATCCATCCGAAACTCAAGCGGCCGGGTGTCGAGGTGGCACTCACCGTTCTCCATGCCGGCGGCAAGTTTGACGGGAAGTCCTACGCCGTCTCCAGCGGTCTGCACGGGGTGGGCGTCTCCGTGGTCAACGCCTTGTCGACCCGTGTCGACGTGGAGATCAAACAGAAGGGTCACGTATGGCGGCAGACCTACAAAAACGCCATCCCCGGACCCCTGGAGAAGGGTGAACCAACTCGTGAAACCGGCACGAGCGTGACCTTCTGGCCCGATCTGGCTGTCTTGGAGACCACCAACTTCAACACCGAGACAGTGTCGCGCCGCCTCCAGGAGATGGCCTTCCTCAACAAGGGCTTGACGATCACGCTGCGAGACGAGCGGATCCCCGAAAAGAACGGGGAAGACGCTGAGGGACAGCCAGCGCGGCCCAAGGAACAGACCTTTTACTACCCCGGAGGCCTGGAGGATTTCGTCAAGCACATCAACAACTCCAAGGACCCCATTCACCGCAAAGTGATCAGTTTCGAGACCAAGGGTGATGGCCTGGAGGTCGAAGTCGCGATGCAGTGGAACGCCGGGTACACCGAGTCGGTCTACACCTTCGCCAACACGATCAACACCCACGAGGGCGGCAGCCATGAGGAGGGTTTCCGCTCCGCGCTGACCAGTGTGGTCAACCGTTACGCGCGGGACAAGAAGCTGCTCAAGGAGAAGGACTCCGCGCTCACCGGCGACGACGTGCGGGAGGGCCTGGCCGCCATCGTCTCGCTTAAACTCCGCGAACCGCAGTTTGAGGGCCAGACCAAGACCAAGCTGGGCAATACCGAGGCCAAGTCGTTCGTCCAACGCACCTGCAACGAATGGTTGATCGACTGGCTGGAACGCAACCCCACCGAGGCCAAGACCATCATCAACAAGGCGGTCTCGTCCTCGCAGGCCCGGCTGGCCGCCCGGCGGGCCCGCGAACTGGTGCGCCGCAAGTCGGCCGGTGATCTGGGTGGCCTGCCCGGCAAACTCTCCGACTGCCGCTCTACCGACCCGGCGCGCAGCGAGGTGTTCATCGTGGAGGGCGACTCCGCGGGCGGCTCAGCGAAATCCGGACGGGACTCGCTGTACCAGGCGATCCTGCCGATCCGCGGGAAGATCATCAACGTGGAGAAGGCGCGACTGGACCGGGTGCTGAAAAACACCGAGGTGCAGGCGCTGATTACCGCGCTGGGCACCGGGATCCACGACGAGTTCGACCTGGCCAAGCTGCGCTACCACAAGGTCGTGCTGATGGCCGATGCTGATGTGGACGGCCAGCACATCCGCACCCTGCTGCTGACGTTGCTCTTCCGGTTCATGCGCCCGCTGATCGAGCACGGGCACGTGTTCCTCGCCTCCCCCCCGCTCTACAAAATCAAATGGCCGCGGGGCGAAGCCCAGTACGCCTACTCCGACCGGGAGCGTGACGGGCTCATCGAAGACGGCCTCCGGGCCGGCCGCAAGCTTCCCAAAGACGACGCGATCCAGCGGTACAAGGGCCTGGGCGAGATGAGCGCCAAGGAACTGTGGGAGACCACCATGGACCCGACCAACCGGGTCCTGCTGCGAGTCAGCCTGGACGACGCGGCGACGGCAGACGAACTGTTCAGCGTCCTGATGGGCGAGGACGTGGAATCCCGTCGCTCCTTCATCACCCGCAACGCCACGGGTGTTCGGTTTCTGGACGTCTGATCCGGCGAGCCGGCGGAGTCGCCGTCGCCTAAACTCCTCGGTGTGGGTAACGACCGCAGGCGCCTGCATATCTGCCCGCACTGCAACGGCGCTCAAGTGATTATGGAATGGAAGCGGACAAGCCTGCAGTCTCATCCTGAGGTGCACGAGATCCCGACGGCGGAGAACTGCCCGACCTGTGACGGGTCTGGGCAGATCCTCGGGCCTACGTCGTAGCTGGCGTCCCTAGACTAGGCGTATGCCGCGTACCGCGATCTTGTATGCCCGATCACAACGTCACGATGCGCTGGACCGGCAGGTCCGGGAGCTGGAAGACTGGTGTGATCGTTCCGGTGTGGTGCCGGTGGGCACGATCGCGGAGGTCGCGCTCGGCATCCGCGCCTCGAAGCGATGCCACGCGGTTCTTGCCGAGGTAGCGGCTGGCCGGGCAGACCTCGTGGTGGTCCGAGATGTCTCCCGGCTGTCGGAAAACCACGACCAACTCCGGCGAATCATCGACGAGCACTGGCCTCGGATCGCCATCAGCCGGGACGACGCCGACCCCTTCCGGTAACCCCCATGGGGCACCGTTGCCATCCCCGCCTCACCCGCGGCTGATGCCGAGCAGCAGGGTGTTGACCAGGTTGGTGTAGTGCGCGGTGGGGTTGGTGACGAAGCTCATGCCTCGGAGTTCGAGGCTGATCGCGCCGTGGATGCCGGCCCAGAGGCGTTGGGCGATCTCGATGGGTTCTCCTGGGTGGATGTCGCCGGTGGCGACGCCCAGGCGGACGGCGTTGACGAGGTGTTCGAAGGCGGCGTGGGCCGCGGCCAGGCTGGCTGGGGATGGTACGAGTTCGGGGACGGGTCGGTCGAACATCAGCGCATACATCGAGGGGTTGGCCAGCGCGAAGGCTCGGTAGCGGTGCATGCTGGCGGCAATCGAGGCTAGGGGGGCGAGTCCGTCGGTGCCGGTAGGTGTGTCCCAGAGAGGGGCACGGTGGGTGGAGGCGACCGCGGTGCCGAGTTCGGTGAAGCCTTCCACGAGCAGGGCGTCGAGGATGCCGTTTTTGGAGCCGAAGCGTTTGTAGACGCCCATGGGGGCGACCCCGGCGCGGGTGGCGATCTCCCGTACGGACAGTGCCTGGGCGCCGGCTTGGTCGAGCAGCTCGCGGGCGGCGCGGAGCAGCGCGTCGCGGACCTCCAGGCTCGGGGTTCGTTGCCGGGCGGTGGGGGTCACGGTCTCTCCCATGGTCGCTGGGCGCACCGGCGAAGGTGCGGCAGCATCAGCTCGGCCAGCCGCTGGGGTGCCTGTTCGGGGATCCAGTGGCTGACCCCGTCCAGGACCTCGAACTGGTAGGGCGCGTCACGTACCCAGCGGGCGCAGCGGGTGGCCGCCCTGCGGGTGATCGCGATATCGCCGTCACTCCAGATGAACAGCGTGGGTACCCGTACCGGGCGGCGCGCCGTGGTGGGGCGCAGCAGCGGCATCGCCCGGTAGTAGTTCAGCGGGCCGGTCAGCGCGCCCGGCGCGGCTAGCCGGGTAAGGTCGCGCTCGACCCGCCCGGGGGTCTGCCCACTGCTGATCAGCCACCGGGCGCCCAGCCTGGAGCGCCCGATCCGTTCCGGGAGCCAGGGCAGTTGGAAGAAGAGCATGTACCACGAGTGCAGGGCTTGGGAGCTGGTCAGGAACGAACTCAGGAACGCTGCCGGGTGGGGCACCGACAGCGCGGTCAGCCCGGCCACCTTCGCCGGGTGCGCGCCGGCCAGCGCCCACGCGATCGCCGCGCCCCAGTCGTGCCCGACCAGGTGTACCGGCCCACCGCCGGCGCACTGGTCGATCACCGCGACCGCGTCGGCGACCAGCTCGTCGATGCGGTAGGCCCCCCGCCCGGACGGGCGCGCGTGGGGCGAGTAGCCGCGTTGGTCCGGGGCGATCGTGCGGTAGCCGTGCCCGGTCAGCAGCGGTAGCAGCTCGTCCCAGCTGTCGGCGAACTGGGGAAACCCGTGCAGCAACACCACTGGCGGACCCTCTGGCGGCCCGGCCATGGACACGTCGAACCGCAACGACCCCCGCCGCGCGACTGTGGACCGCGGCGAGCTGGCGTCGCCGGCGAACTCAGGATCGCCAGCTGGCGCCGGGCTCACGGCCTTCGCCCCCGGTACGCGACCAGCCGACCGGGGGTCAGCGGGAACGGGCACTCCGGGACCGTGCGGCGCCGGGTGAGTCGGGCCGCCACGCGCCGGCCGGCGTCGAGGGCCACCCGCACCGCGACGGCCGGGCTGAACAGGCTGGTCGGCGGGGCCATGATGCCGATCACGTCGAAGTAGCGCCGGGCCAGCACCGGGTCCTCCACCGCGGCGCGCAGCACCACGTCCAGGTAGCGGCGGACCAGCGTCGTGCCCCGGCGCGGCCGGGCACCGTCCATGGTGACCGTCGGCCAGCGCAGGTCCTCGCTGCTGGCCGCCAACCACGGCCCGGCCACGGTGCGGGCCAGGCGACGCTGGAACGCCTTCTCGAACCCGGGTCGGCGCCCGGAGTCGTAGTCGAGCAGGCAGTCCCGCAGCGCTAGCGCGTCTATCGCCGCCACGGTCATGCCCTGGCCGTAGATCGGGTTGAGCGCGCACACCGCGTCCCCGGTCACGATCAGCCCGGGCGGCCAGCTGCGCAGCCGCTCGAAATGCCGCAACCGGTTGCTCGGGGTCCGCCAGCCCCGGAGCGGGGTCAACGGGCGGGCCACCCGGATCGCCTCGTACATCCTCGGGTCTGGCAACTCACGGGCCCACCGCAGGAACTCCTCCTCGTCGTCGGTGGGTACTACCGCCCCGGCCATCCCGCCCAGCGTGACGTGCCAGACCCCGTTCTCGATGTCCTGGACCAACCCCGCCCTCGGGTTGTCCGGCGGCCGACCGTTGATGAGTAGCAGGGAGAACTCGTCCGGAAAACCGTCCGGGCGGGCGTAGAAGCGTGAGGCGTAGGACAGCTGGGAATGCACCGTCTCCTCGCCGACCCGGCCATACCCGAGTCCCTCGATCCACTCCGGGGCGTGCGAGCTGCGGCCGCTGGCGTCCACCACCAGGTCCGCGTCCAGCACCCCCGAGCCCCGGTCCGCCCCACGACCCTCGGCACTGGTGTCGCGGTATCGCACCCGCACGCCGCTCACCGCGCCCCGGGCCGACGCCGAACCCCACCGGCTGGTGCTCAACCCGACCACCTCGGTCGCCGGCGAGAACCGCACCCGGGCATCCGCGCTCAACCGCTGACGCAGCCGCCACTCCAACAAAAACCGGCTATGGAACAACATCCCGTCCTCGAACCCGTCGAGCTCACCGGCCAACGGCAGCAACCCGGCCGGCGTGACGATCTTCGCCCGGCACAGATCCCATGCCACTGCGGCCCCATCAGCACGCAGCTCGCCATGCAGCCCCGGGAACAACTCATAGATGATCTGCGCGCCACGCGGCAGCAGCCCGTGCACATGCCACGACTGCGGCACCCCGCCCCGGTGATCCGGGCGCTGCGGGAACCGATCCCGGTCAACGATGGTCACCCGCTCGAAATGTCCCAGCAGCACCCGCGCGGCCAACAATCCACTGATCCCCGAACCGATCACCACCGCGTGCCGGCCATCAGCGACCATCACACTCTCCAACCCTCAACTCCGGAACACCCCGTAAAGTACGGTGCGTTACATACACAGTACACTGTTATCTACGGCGGCTCGCTGGTTAACCAGGTGCTCCGACGAGTTCACCGAGCGCACTTGCCTGAGGTCCAGGCAACCTTCTCAGCGGCGCAGCTCGTCAAGAAAAGCCCAGAGATGACTATGAGCGACCCCTTGACCACTGGTCGCAGGGCAGTGACAAAGTCAAGGATCTTGTAGGCACGGCTATAGCTACGTAGCCCTTGCCCCCACTGGTCGGCTCAGGCGAGTTCGCCGGCCCGGACGCTGGTGAGGAAGGCGTGCCACTGGGCGCGGGGGAATGCCAGGGCGACCCCGGTGGGATCCTTGGAGTCCCGCATCGCGACCCGGCCCACCAGCCCGGCGACCTCGACGCAGGCACCGTTGCCGCCGTCGTTGCTGTAGCTGCTCTTGCCCCAGCTGGCGTGGGAGAACTCGGAGGAACGCACGACCCTCGCCTCGTTCGCTCTCGGTGGTCAGAGGTCCGCTACCAGCCGTTCGAGGAAGGTTGCCGAGTCGTGCGGGCTCAGCGCCTGGGATTGCAGCTGGTCGAACGCCAGCTTACAAGCCTGGACGTCGCTCTCTTTCTCCAGGTGCAGTGTTTTCGCGGTGTGCTCGACGTAGGCGATCTCGGGTTCGTCGGGATCGTCGAACCCGAGCACGATAAACGAGCCGTTCAGCCCGGCATGGGCGCCGAGGGCGAATGGCAGCACTTGAAGGCACACCGACGGCAGGGCCGCTCGCGCCAGGATGTGCTGGAGCTGGGCGCGCATGACCTCGACGCCCCCGACCGCGCGGCGCAGCGCGGACTCGTCGACAATGGTGACCAGCTCCAGTGCCGGTTCGGTGGTCAGCCGGCGCTGCCGGAACAGCCGGACCTCGACGTCCTGGTCGACCTCGGCGTCGGTGAGGCGCCGCCGGGAGGTCTGGAACAGCACCCGCATGTAGTCCTCGGTCTGCAGCAGCCCCGGCACGTAGGCGAGCTGGTACTCGTGCACCACGGTGGCGTCCATCTCCAGCCTGAGATAGCCCTGGTCGCTGATCCCGTAGGCGTGCCATTCGTTCTTCTTCCGGACCTCGCGGGTCAGCTCGATGAGTTCACCCCACTCGGGACCACCGACGTTGTACAGGTCGAGCATGCTGCGCACCCCGTGCACGTCCACGCCCTGCTCGGCGGTCTCGATCCGGCTCAGCTTGCTGGCCGACCAGTCCAGCTGCGGCGCCGCTTCCTCCAGACTGAGCCCGGCCCCCTCCCGCAGCCGGCGCAGCGCGCGGGCCAGCTGGCGCTGCGGCAGCGTCCCCTTAATCCCTACCCCACCTCCCTCATCGGCACCCATCATCACTTTGGGAAGGCTGAGCTGGGAACCCATCTGCTCCAGGTGCATTCGCGGGCCGGCGCGCACCGGCTGGTCGAACGATGACCCACTCGCCACACCAGCATTGCCCTCGCTGATGCCATGCTGGGTTCAAGCGTCTCGGCAACTGGACCCGGACGACGATGAGGGAGCAGCCAATGGACGAAACCGACGAACAGCAGGCCAAGACATACGAGCCACCCGCGCTGACCGAGGTAGGCCCGTTCGTCACGGTGGCGAAGGGACAGTACTCCCGGCCGCATTCCGACGATAGCGACGCTGGTGGCTACTGGAGCCCGTGATCCGGCCCAACGGAAAAGAATACTGCGGAGGCTGGTGGAATTGGATAGCTTACGCTGATGGGCAGTTCACGCGATCGTGGGCGCGGTGGTCTTGGCTGGTGGTGCGCATTACCAGATACTGAGGCCACGGCGCCTGCGGCGTCGCTGCTGTGCGGTGCCGGTGACGTTCTCGCCCGGCACCCCTGCGGCCGATCGTGGATCATCGGCCAGCACCAATCCCATGCGCTGCACTTGATCGACATCGGCCCAACACGGGTCGCTGTCTTGGGCGAGTGCCTGGCCGCCGTCAATCAACTCGACGCAAAAATCAACGACAGCGTCGAGGCGATCATGACCGCGTTCCTGTCGCTCCCGGGGAGTTTTCATACCGTTATCACCGGTCCGGCCGGCTTGGCCGCCACGGGTGACGTGGCTGGATTCCGGCGCTTATTCATCGCCAATACGAATGGGATTGCGCTGGTCGCCAGCCATGCTGACGTGTTGCGGCGACTGCTCGGCTCCCCAGTCAACCGTACGTGGCTGGCCGCCAAGCTCGCCAGCCCGGAGCCCCCGAGCGTGCTGCGCGACACGCTGAGCCCCTTCACCGGAGTGACACCGGTTCCGCCTGGTCATCGTATCCAGATCACCAGTCACAGGTGCCTTATCTCCCGTTGGTGGAGATCCCCCGAGGCGATACAACCGCTCGCGGCTGGCGGCGCGGCGCTCCGTGAGGCGATGAACCAAGCCGTGACCAGCAGGATCGACCGGGCCGGCGGGCCGGTGAGCGTGCAACTCTCCGGTGGCTTGGACTCGACCACCTTGGCTTTCCTGGCGCGCTCAGCCCGTCCACTGTTGATTACCACTGCCGGTCGGTCGGCGATCGATGACGATCTCGCGTGGGCACGTTGTACCGCCGACCTGCTGGCGGGAAGCACGCACCGAGTGATTCCCGACAACGAGGCCCCACTGTTCTTCGCCGACCTGAACGAGCCACAGCCAGCCATGGACGAGCCCGCGCCGTTCACTGCTGGCCGCGCACGCCAGCGCTACGTCGCCCGGCTGCTGGGCGAGTACGGCACCGTGGTGCACTTCAATGGCCAAGGAGGCGACGAGGTGCTACTTGCCCCCTTGACGTATCTACGACCCGCGATCCATGCAGTTCCCTGAACCGGCTGGCGGCACCTGCGCGGCTACGCCGCCCTTAAGGACACTTCCGTCTGGGAGATGGCGCAGGCTGTGTGGCGCAGCCACGCATCCTTCGCTGCATGGCTGCGCAGCGCGGCCGACACACTGCGGCTCGAGACGTCGGCCGCTGTCGCGGCGACCGGCTGGGAAATTCCGCCGCTGCTACCCCCATGGGGCACCGGCGAAGCCGCTGAACTCGTCCGCGCGGCAATCCTCGCTGCTGAGCCCACCACCGTCGCCGACGATCCGGTCACCCATGCCGCCGTCGTCCGAATCCGTGCCTCCGCCTACCGCGCCGCGCTCTATCGCGAAGCCATGCAGGCAGACGGGGTACCGACAGCGATGCCGTTCTTCGACCGGAACGTCGTGGAGGCGTGCCTGTCGGTGCTGCCGTGGGAGCGCACCGACCCATGGTGCCCGAAACCTTTGCTACGCGCGGCCTTCCGTGACGTGATCCCGGCCGCTGCGCTGTCGCGCCGCACGAAAGGCGAATACAACGCCGATATCCATCATGGGTGGAACACCCACCGTCAGCACGTCGCAAAACTGCTCGACTGCCCGCGACTGGTCGAGCACGGACTCATTGACCCCGCGAGGCTGCGGGCAGGACTGGCCGCGTTCGGTCCCAGCGGACTGCTGCCCGGGTGGATTACCGATCTGATTGCGGTCGAGATGTGGCTACGTGATCTTGCCCCGCCCTTCACCGCCACCCAGGAGGCCAACAATGTGGCTGCCACCATGGACTCGACGTACCCGCACCGGGATCAAGCTCGTCCCTGCCGTGGTGACAGCGCCCGTTGACGACGGGCTGACCCTCCTCGATAAGCGGCGCGGTGTTCTGTACCACCTCAACCACACGGGGGCTCTTGTCCTCGCCACCCTTATCGACGACGGTGGCACCGTCGAATCCGCCGTTACTATCCTGGTAGACCGGTACGGCATCGGCGAAGACCAGGCCCGGACCGACGTGATAGCCCTCATCGAAAACCTGCGTGTGCGTGGGCTGGTGACCAGTCGGTGAGCATCCCCGTCGCCCTGCCCAAACCGGTCACTCTCACCGTTGGCGAGCGGCTGTCCGGCCATGTCGCGGTGGGCACTGCCCGGGTGCTGCTCTGCGTGACACGTGGCCGACCGGCCCTACTGATCGGCATCCTCCGCATCGCGCAGCACGGCACTCGGCCCGCCGCCCTCACCCACGTGTTGCGGTCCCGTGCCATCGTGGAAACTGTCAGCCTGCGGTGTGCCAGCCACTACGGCTGCCTCCTCCGCTCGCTGACGATCCTGCTGCTGTGCCAGTGGCGCGGCCAGCGCGTCACGTGGCGAATCGGCGTGCACTCCCCACCCCCGAGTTCGCACGCCTGGGTCGAGGCCGACGGCCAGCCGGTCGGCGAGCCGTTCGACCCGCACCTGCTCTACACCCCGATCATCACGGTCTGACCAGGAAGGACAGCTCTCCAGTGACCACCCCCCGCGCAGGTCAGATAGCCGAGCGGCTCACCGCCTACGCCGAGGAGCTGCGGGCGGCCGGCGCGATCCGCACCGACCCGGTGCAGGCCGCGTTCGCTTCCGTACCGCGGCACCGCTTTCTGCCGCACTTCCGCTACCGCGCCGGGGACTACACCCTCGACACCACCTCCGAGCCGCCCGGTGAGGTGCTCGACATTGTCTACGCGAACAATGCGCTGCTCACCCATACTGGCGGCGACGGTAACCCCACCTCTAGCAGCTCCGCTCCGTCGATCATGGCGAAGATGCTCGAAGCGCTGGAGTTGCGCCCCGGTCTGCGCACGCTGGAGATCGGCGCTGGCACCGGTTACAACGCCGCCCTGGTTCACCACATCACCGGTGCCCCCGTCGTCACTGTGGAGTTCGGGCGGCACACCGCCACTGAGGCGGCTACCGCCCTACGCGCCCTCGGGCTCCACGAGGGGGTGCGAGTGATCCACAGCGACGGCTACCTCGGCTACCCTGACGGCGCACCGTACGACCGGATCATCGTCACCTGCGGTATCGCCGGCATCCCGCCAGGGTGGCTGGACCAACTCGCCCCCGACGCCCTGATTATCGCTTCCGTCGCGCACGCCGGGGTCCACCCGATCCTCGCCATCTCCTACCACGGCTACCACGGCAGCGGCGCGCTGGAAGGCCGGGCACTGCTGTGGGGAGACTTCATGCCCGCCGCCGGTCCGCTGCGCCCGGCCGGGCTGTTTCACCACGACCCTGCCCGCGACATCCCCACCACCGACGCCCGCCACGTTCCCGACGCCGGGCCGGTCCTCGACCACAGCCAATACCACGATCTGTGGTGCTACCTTGGCACCCGCGATACCAGGATCACCCGCGCCTACCCCGACACCGACGCCTTCGACCTCACCCTGGGCGCGTGCGCCCTGCTCGACCCCGACGCCGGCACCGCCTGGATCCATACCGACGGCACCATGACCACCACCGGCAACCCCGAGATCGGCGACCAGCTCGCCACCCTGGTCCAGCGCTGGGATATCACCGGCCGACCCCGCGTCGGTGACTGGACCATGCAGTGGCGTGATCCCAATCCGGCTGGTCTGCTGCTCCCGCACCGCTGGCGGCTGCGGCACCGCTGATCAGGGCAGGGCCCGGGTCCATCCGGATTCTGGGTGGCGCAGGTGGTGGGTGCCGGTAGCGTCGATCGTCAGGGAGTAGTCGAGCACCCCCGGTTGCCCCAGGGTGAGCCATTCGGTGATCACGGTGGCCAGCTCGTCCCAGAGAACGCGGGGGCCGTGTTCGGTGACCACCGCCTCCTCGCCGTCGGCGTACGCCCTGGCCCAGGAGCCCGACACCGGGTCGACCAGCACGTGGGTGAGCGGGTCGAGGAGCAGCTCGGTGCGGTGGACGCCGGGCAGGATCAGGGCGGCCAGGAAATCCATGACCGGATGGAAAACCGGATAATCCAGTTGCAGGCGGGTCGTGGTCCGCTGGGTGGTGCCCTCGCCGAGGGCCATCGCGACGATGTCCCGCAGGGGGAGGGTGGGGTCGGTGGGCCCGTCATGCAGCCGCATGAACCCGATGGATCCGGTGTCGAACTGACCGGTGGCGGTGCCCTCGGCGGTCACGGTGAGCGTGATGAGCCCGGAGCTGACGTTGGCCAGGATCTTTCCTCCCGGCTTGGTCTGGGTGATCCACGTTGGGGGGATGCGGAGCACCCCGCAGGTGGTGATGATCCGGTCAAACGGGGCCCGGGTGGGCACGCCGTCGGCGCCGTTGCCGCATACCACGGTTGGGTGGTATCCCGCCTGGGCCAGCGCCCGCTCAGCTTCGGCCGCGATCTCGGGGTTGACCTCGATCGTGGTCACCGCCTCGTCGCCCAGGCGGTGGGCGAGCAGGGCGGCCTGGTACCCGGTCCCGGTCCCGATCTCCAGCACCGTGTTTCCCGGCCGGATGTCGAGGGCCTCGAGCATGCTGGCCATCAGCGAGGGTTGAGAGCTGGAGGAGGTGGCGGTCCCCGCGGCGCTGAAGCGGGTGAGCAGCGAGTCATCGGAGTAGACGGCGGCGAGGAACTCCGCGGTCTCCCCGCCGGTAGTGTGGTCATAGTGCACCAGCTGGTCATCCCGCTCGTCCTTACCCCGAAAGCGGCGGGTAAAGCGGGGCACGAAGACCTCGCGGGGCACGGTGGCGAACGCCTCGCGCCAGGCGGGATCGCGCAGCACCCCCTGGTTGACGAGAGTGGTCACCAACTCGGCCCGCCAGGGCGTGGCCGGATCGAGCGCGGTGCTCACCGGTCGGTTCCTCCCAGTTCCCTACCAGGGCGTCGGCTCGTCGCCCAGCGCCGTGAACTCGACGCTACCGACGTTTCCGCCGTCCACCCACGTCGGTAGCGTCGAGTTCACGGCAAGTGCCAGAACGGTCGCAGCACCTCCTCAACTCTCCGGTGCCCTTCCGAGGGTACAAGGAGCGTCGCTGAGTTCGGATTCATCCCTTCTGTGCCGTTATAGTGGTTCGTCCGGAATTGGGCGGATTGCCGACATGTTGATCATTCAAGCAGGTATTAACGCAGGCTTGCCCGGGCTCTCTTAGACATAAGCAAGTAGCACTGAGTAAGCAAGTGACCTCGCCGGGCTGTCTGATGCGCCAGATCCACCGAGATCCTGGTGACGGCCGCCGGGCGAACCAGAGGCGGGGAAGCAGCATGGTAGGGGATAGCGGGATCACGATATCTGGCGCGATCCGGCGGCTACGCGCGGCCGAACACGCGAGCACCGGCGGTAAAGCCCTGGCCACAGTTTTGTGAGGGCGTCGCAATGTCGAACAAATCCTTCGCGGGGGACAGTTCTGTCACCATCGCACGGTACGGTGGCGCGAAAAAGGTTACCGTCATCGGTGCCGGTGTCGCTGGTCTCGTGGCGGCATATGAGTTGGAACAGCTCGGGCACCATGTCGAGGTTCTGGAAGGCAGTCGAAGGATCGGTGGCCGGATTTACACGCACCGCTTCCGTTCCGGTCCTGCCGCGCCACTCGTTGAGCTCGGCGCGATGCGCATCCCGACGAAGCACCGGCACGCGATGCATTATATCGCCAAGCTCGGGCTTACCGACAAGGTGCGGGATTTCAAGACCCTGTTCTCGGAGGGTGACAACTATTACACCACCAACTCTGGCCTCGTGCGTGTTCGCGAGATGGCTAGAGCGATAGTGGAGGACTTCCGTCGCGACTTGCCAGGCCAGCGCTACAGTGACGAGACCGTCTTCTTCGGCGCGTGGTTGATGGCCATTGGTAACGCCATCGCTCCCGCTAATTTCCGGGATAACCTACGTGACGAGTTCAGCCTGGAGTTGCTGGATTTGGTGGAGCGGATCGACCTGACTCCCTTCCTTCGTGGCAGGGCCAGCGGCGATATTGATCTGCATGCCTTCTTTGCTGCCTACCCCGAGGTCGGATCGAGTCGCCAGGGGCGTCTGGCCCGTTTCATCGAAGACGTCCTCGATGAAACTTCTCCCGCGCTTGTCCGCATGGAAGGGGGGATGGACCAGCTCGTCCGCCGGCTCGCCGAGCGGATCCAGGGTCCTATTACCTGCGGCCAGGAGGTCATCGGTCTCGACGTCCGGGACGACCACGTCCTCGTGGACGTCCGGGAGGGTGACGACATCGTCACCAGGCGCTGCGACTACGTGCTGTGTGCCATTCCGTTGTCCGTCCTCCGGCGACTGTGGCTGAGCGGCCTGAGCGAAGCCAAGTTGTCCGCGATCCGCAAAGTGGAGTACTGGTCGGCGACGAAGGTTGCGCTGCATTGTCGGGAACCGTTCTGGGAGCAGGACGGAATCACGGGCGGTGCCTCGTTCTGCAACGGACGCATCCGGCAGACCTACTACCCGCCAGTGGGCAATGATCCCGTGGGCGGCGCCGCATTGTTGGCCAGCTACACGATTGGGGGTGACGCCGACGTGCTCGGCCGCATGCCGGCGACGGTCCGGCACGCAGAAGTCATCCAGGAACTGAGCAAGATGCATCCTGAGTTGTTGCGGCCTGGCATGGTGGTGGACGCGGTGAGTCTCGCGTGGGGGCAGAACTGGTGGAGCGAGGGCGCCGGCACCATACGGTGGGGAAAGGACGCGATCACGTGCGAGGAGGAGCGAGCGGAGGCGGCCCGGCCGGAGAACCGCCTCTTCTTCGCCGGGGAGCACTGCTCGTCGACGCCAGCATGGATTGAGGGCGCGATCGAGTCGGCGGTCAACGCGGTGCGCGAGATCCAACTGTACAAGCCTCGAACGCTCCTGCTGTCAGCCTGAGTTCGCCAGGTCACGAAGGGAATACCGGGATGAGCGTGTTCGACCTGCCACGTCTGCATTTTTCCGGGGTAGCGACCACCAAGCTTCCCACCGGAGCGCGCAGCGGTCTCGTCGATCTGGCCACGAACACCGCACTGACCGGGGACGGGCCGTTCCCGACGGACCGCCCGGCCCAGGAGTATCACGATTACCTCGATCAGCACGGGACGCGTTTCGACGCGGCTGGACAGGTGCGGGACGACGGAGAGCTCAACGCCCTGAAGGGCTGGAACTTCGGCGGGAACGGGCATTTCTGGATCGACGCGAGGATTGTCAGCGTGGAGGTTTCGGCGGGGGAGGTCGACGTTGCGGATCCGGTAGTCGGGCGAAACGTTGACATGTGGGGGCACTACAACGAGTACCTCGCCACCACGGTCAACCGGGCTCGGGTGTTCGACGTCGATCCGTCCTCGAACTGGACCACCACGCTGATGGTCGGCCAGTTCTGTTTCGGCCGTGCCGGGCGGTCTCACGACGTGGGGTACATGCTCACCGGCGAGGTGCACGGCCTGCACCCGCCGAGATGGCACAACTTTAACCATGTCATCGACGTCGGGGACCACTATCTGGCGCCGCAGCTACGGCGATCGACCGTCTACCAGTTCGTCGTGCGCAAAGGCGACGGGCTGAACTGGCTCGATGAGGCGTCCATCTCCCCTGCGGTGATCCTCCTGCGCTCCGTTGCGGATACCGACGACGTGGGCGGTCTGGTGGTTCAGTTCGCGCTGAGCAACATGTCCACGCCGCTGGCGCCGGACTGCCCCAGTCACTGGGAGCTGCGGGGGACGATCGCGCCCTGGCGCGCGCACGAGCTCCGCACATATCCGGCCGGACGCCTGCTCACCCCGCGCCAGACGCGGCCGGACGGTCACCGCTCTGGGCTGCACAACCTGGCCGTCGAGGTGACACCCGACCGCGTCACCCTCAATATGATCAACTCGGTGCCGGCGACGTGCCGGGCCGAGAACCGCGGTCCCGGGCCGACTCACCAGCTTGGCCCGCTGCTCGATGTGGGCGACCTGGAACTGCGCACCGTGGACACCGATCAGCTCATCGCCGAGGTGCCGCGTCAGGCCTACCTCGGCAACGACTGCGTCTTGACCAGCGGGATCGTGACGATTCCGGTCAAGGCCCCAGCTCAGCTGGCCAGTGAGCAGGCACTGTGCCTGGTGGGGAGGGACACCGGCGGCAAGGGCGTGGTGCTGCTCACCGAACAGGAAACCAACCTGCAGGTTGACGACGCCTGCCTCATCCTCGACCACCCGAAGGACGGCACCGACACCGGTCATGACGTCGAAGTGCTGGTCCGCTGCTTCGTCCGAGGCCGTCCCCGCGCCGTCGAGGCGGTCCACGTGCGACAGTTCTTCAATCCCAAGGCCCTTCCGCTGGACGAGGTCGCGAGATCAGCCCAGGCACGGTGCGGGGACATCGAGATCGTGCACTTCCGCGCCGGACGGCGGGGCGATCCCGGGGACTGGTCGCCGACCTGCACGCTGCGCCCCGACGAGCAGGGACACTGCGCCTTGACGATTCGTGGCGCGCGGGCCGGGTCTGCTCGCGTCTTGCTCGCACCCGACGCCAACCACCTGCCGTGCGAGGTGACGCAGCCGGGCTCCGCCGTGGTCGGCTACGACGATGCCGACTGCCTTGGCTACTGGGCCGGCGCGGGCTCGCTGTCGGTGCGGGTGTTGCCCGACGACTGGCGGCTTGCCGACATTCCCCAACAGGACGTCACCTTCGACCTGGTGTACCGGGAGATCTTCGCGTTTTACGAGCTGCTCAGCTCGTTCATGAAGGCGGAAGTGTTCAGCCTGGCCGATCGGTTCAGGGTGAGCACCTACGCCCGGCTGATCTGGCAGATGTGCGACCCGCATAACAAGACCAAGACCTATTACATGCCGCCGACGCGGGATCTGTCCGAGCCGAAGGCATATCTGCTGCTGAAGTTCCTGCGCGCCCAGGACACGGTCAGCGGCATACCCACCATCGTCCCGGCAGTGCGGCGGACCGACCGGGGGATCACCAACCGCAGCCAGCTCGTCCCCGCGTTGCAGCACGCCGCGATGATTGAGCTCGCTGTGATGCTGCAGTACCTCTACGCGGCGTTCTCGATCCCGACCTACGGCGCCGGCCTGGAATACGTGCGGCGCGGCGAGTGGACACCCGAGCAGCTGCACCTGGTCTGCGGCGACGGGGGACAAACACGCGACAAGGGGATGCGGAGCAGTCTGCTCGCGGTGGCGCGCGAGGAAATGATCCACTTCCTGCTCGTCAACAACATCATCATGGCCATTGGCGAACCATTCCACATCCCGCTCGTCGACTTCGGCACTATCAACAACCAGCTGCTGGTCCCGCTCGATTTCTCACTCGAACCCCTGGGCATCGGCAGCGTGGCTCGGTTCATCGCCATCGAGCAACCGGAAACCCTCATCGGCGAGGTCAGGCCTGCCAATATCACGAGTTCGGGCTCGGCTGAGGACAACCGCCTTTACGACTCACCGAGTGAGCTCTATGCGAACATCCGTGACGGGCTACAACGCGTCCCGAACCTGTTCCTGGTGGACAAGGGCAGAGGCGGTGGAGAGCACCACCTCTGCCTCCGGAAATCGATCAACACGGTCCACCCCGACTACCAGCTCGAAGTCGATGACCTCGCCAGTGCGCTGTTCGCCATCGATGTCATCACCGAGCAGGGCGAAGGAAACGTCCTCACCTCGGCGACAGTCGAGGAAGAATCCCACTTTGACACCTTCCTGCGGATGTCGCAGCTCCTCATGACGGAGCAGCTAAAGGGGCAGCCCAAGGGTGAGCGCGGCCGGCGCGCGCCGTGGAGCCCCGCGTACCCGCTGGTGCGCAACCCCACCCTGTACCAGGGAAACCCCGCAAAGGAGCTCGTCACCCACCCCGATGCGAGGCAAATCCTGCAGCTGTTCAACCGGTCCTATTTCATGATGCTCCAGCTGATGCTCCAGCACTTCGGTCAGTGTCCGGACGCCAGCCTCCGGCGCTCCGAGTTGATGAACATGGCGATCGAAGTCATGACCGGTGTCATGCGGCCGTTGGCCGAGGTGCTGGTGACATTGCCCTCCGGCCGGCCGGGGAAAACCGCGGGCCCCTCGTTCGAGCTGGAATACCTGCCGGGATACGCATCCCGGCCCGACGTGGCGTGGCGAGCGATCGCGCTGCGCTTCCGGCATCTGGCGGCGATGGGCCGCGAATGCTCCCTGGTGCCCGTCCACGTGGCGGAGACCCTCGAGTTCTTATTCGACTTCTTCTCCAACCGAGTTACTCGATAGGCATGGAATGGTCCACATGAGTACTACGTACGAGACCGATGTGTTGATTGTCGGTGGGGGCCCGGTGGGCATGGCATTGGCCCTGGACCTCAACTACCGAGATGTCAACTTCATGATTATCGACGCGGGCGACGGGTCAGTGTCTCACCCGAAGGTCAGCACGATCGGCCCGCGATCGATGGAGATCTTCCGCCGCTGGGGAGTCGCGGACAAGATCCGCAACGCCGGCTGGCCAGGAAGCTACCCGCTGGACGTCGCGTGGGTCACCAAGGTCGGCGGGCACGAGATGTACCGGCTAAACCGCGGCACCGCTGAGGACCGCCCGCCTCCCGCGCACACCCCCGAGCCGGACCAGATCTGCCCAGCGCACTGGCTGAACCCGCTGCTCATGCACGAGGTGGGGATACATCCGGACGGGCCGATGCGGATCCGGTGCCAGCTCGACGGCTTTGTCCAGGCCGACGACCATGTCCGCGCCACGATCACCAACCGAGCCGACGGGTCAGCCCTGATGGTCCAGGCCCGGTTCATGGTCGCCTGTGACGGCGCCGCCTCCCCGGTGCGCAAGGCATGTGATATTGCCTCGCCGACACGCCACGAGACCCGGGTGTTCCGCAACATCCTGTTCCGCGCCCCACTTCTGAAAGAGCAACTCGGGCCGCGCAACGCGTTGGTCTATTTCCCCATGTTGTCATCCTCGCTGCGCTTTCCGATGCGGGCGATAGACGGCCGCGCCCTGTACAATCTCGTCGTCGGGGTCGACGGCAGCGCGCAGTCGACGCAGCCCGCCCTGTCTCTAGTCACCAACGCGATTGCTTTCGATACCCCGCTAGAAGTGTTGTTTGACAGCGAATGGTACCTGACGCATCGTGTCGCCGAGCAGTTCCGGGTGGGGCGGGTCTTCCTGGTCGGGGACGCGGCGCACACCCTCTCGCCATCCGGTGGGTTCGGCATGAGCACCGGGATCGCCGGCGCCGCCGACCTGGGGTGGAAGCTCGCGGCCGAACTGGACGGATGGGCCGGCTCCCGACTCCTCGACACCTATGAGGAAGAACGCCGGCCCATTGCGGTGGAGAGTCTGGAAGAGGCGAACCTGAACCTGGTCCGGACATTGCGGCGGGAGCTACCGCCCGATCTGCATCGGGACTCCCCGGAGGGGGAACGCGCGCGGGCTGAGATGGCCGAACGGCTGGAGCGCAGCGACGTGCCTCGCGAGTTCGACACCCCCAGGACCCATTTCGGGGTCCGCTATCTGTCATCGATCACCGTTCCCGACCAGAGAACGAAGTCCCCCGATTCCTCGCCTTCGGTGCAAAGTGCGGTTCCGGGGTCTCGCGCCCCGCACGCGTGGCTGCGAGCCGGTGTGTCGACCCTCGACCTGTTTGGTCGTGGATTCTTCCTCTTGTGTTTCGATGAGTCGGACCGGAGAGCGGGGGTTGAGCGCGCCTTCGCCGATCGCCGGGTCCCGCTTGAGACCACCGGGTGCCGCGACGTGAAGACAACCAAACTATACGAGTACCCCTTCGTCCTGGTACGGCCGGACGGGCACGTCGCATGGCGAGGCAACGATCTGCCGCTAGACGCGAACTGGCTTGTGGACAAGGTTCGCGGAGCCGGATGAGCCGATGAGGTGAGAACCATGGCGCAACACACCCTACCACGATTTGACCTGATCGGCTGGGCGCCAGAAGACGTCGCCAACCCCTATCCCATATACCAGCGCTACCGGGAGGATGACGCGGTCCACTGGAGTCCTGGGACGGCAGGGTCGCCGGGTTCCTGGTACGTCTTCGGTTATGACGATGTCGTGAGCGTGCTGTCCAGCCAGCACTTCGGGCGGAGTCCCCGCCGCGCGCGTGGCGGGGACTCCACGCCGGAGGCTCCGGTACCCGCCGGCTATGACAGCCTTGGCCGAATCGTCTCCAACTGGCTGGTTTTCCTGGACCCGCCGCGACACGCAGAACTGCGTTCCCTGATCAACAAGGAGTTCTCGCCCAAGGTCGTGACGGCCCTGCGCGCACGAATTCAGGACATCGCGACTGACCTCATCGCCCAGCAGCGGGAAAAGCCGGTCATCGAGTTGGTTAATGACTTCGCCGCCCCTCTCCCGATCCTCGTCATCTCCGACCTTCTGGGCGTACCGAGGGACCTGTACAGCTGGTTCCGCGAGTGCGCCGTCAGCCTGCAGCAAGCCAGCACGGCGCGGGTGCGCCGATGCGCGAACGGCTACGCCAGAGCGGAGGACGCTGCCCGGGAACTCGGCGGCTACTTCCGGCGGGAAGCGCAGCGGCGCCGCAGCGGGGATCACCACGACCTGGTCTCCCTGCTCGCGCAAGCCCAGGATCGCGGCGAGCCCCTTACCGACGACGAGATTATGGCGACCTGCATCCACCTCCTGACCGCCGGACACGAGACCACCACCAACCTCCTCGGCAAATCGGTACTGGCCCTGCTGCGGAATCCCCCCGTGCTCCGCGAGCTGCGCGCCCATCCCGGGCTCATGCCGGGCGCGGTGGAGGAACTGGTCCGCTACGACTCCCCGGTGCAGATGGTGACGCGCTGGGCCTACCGGGACGAAATGCTCCGCGGGCGCGCTATCCACCGCGGGGACAAGGTCGTGCTCGTGCTTGGCTCGGCCAATCGCGATCCCCACCAGTTCCCCAACCCCGATGCCCTGTGTTTTCACCGGGGTAGCAGCCGGCACTGCGGCTTCGGCTTGGGAATCCACTACTGCCTGGGCGCTACCTTGGCACGGGCCGAGGCTGAAATCGGGCTCACCACGCTGTTGGACAGCTTTCCCACGCTCAGCCTGACCGACGAGCCGGCGCACTACGCCGACGACATGGTCTTTCACGGGCCGACCCGCCTGGTGCTCCGGATCGAGGAGAAATCATGAACCGCACCGACAGGGACGTCGACAGGGACATCAGCAGGCAAGCTCCGGTGGTCGGGCTGTCCCTCCACCACAGGGATAGCGACATGCTTCAGGATCTGGTCAAGCTTCCCGAATACGGGCCGGTAGTACGCATTACCCATGGAGACGGCTACGCGTGGATCGTGTCCGATCCCACGTTGGTCCGCAGCGTGTTAAAAGACATGCGGTTCAGTAAAGAGGGGCGCCACGCGGCGCCATGGTTCATCGACGAAAGCGGTTTGATCGGCTCTCCGCAGACGTCGGTGGCCTCCGACATCGTCACCAGCGAGGGAGAGGAACATAGGCGGCTGCGAAAGCTGCACATGCTCGCGCTCAGCCCAGCTCGTGTCCAAGGCTGGTCGGCGACCATCTCTGCGGTGGTCGACGAGCTGCTAGACGACCTGGAACACCGAGCCAACACCGCGGCCCACAACACTCCGGTCGACGTGGTCACCGGATTGGCCTACCCGTTGCCATTGACCATCATCTGCACCCTGCTGGGCCTCCCGCGCGAGGTGCACCAGCTCATGCGCAACGCGAGCGAGAAAATATTCTTCGGTGGCAGCGCGGCGGTGCGCGACAAAGGCCGGGAGCAACTGTATGAAACGGTAGCCGAGCTGATCGACCACGAACCTAACCGCATATCCGACGGTTTGATCACCGATCTGGTTGCGTTAACCCGAACTGACCCGCCACAGGCCAGCCTCACCGAAGTCAAGGCGTGGATCCCGAGCCTTATCCTGCCCGGACACGAATCCACCGCCAGCCTGCTCGCTTCCGCACTCTACGAACTGTTGAGTGCCCGGCACCGGGGGGCGATCACGACAGGTTCCATCGATGCCGTTGTCGAGGAAACCCTTCGCCTGCATCCACCGTTCCCTCTTGCCACTTGGAGGTTCGCCACGTGCGACATCACCCTATCCGGCATCGACATCCCCCGCGGCGCTCCAGTCCTCGTCAACCTTGCCGCCGTTAATCATGATCCTCTCGTCCACCCCTGCCCCGGGCAGTTCATCCCCCATCGCGACCCGATCAACCACGTCAGCTTCGGGGTCGGCATTCACTACTGCGTCGGAGCCGCACTTTCCCGACTCGAAACCCGTACCGCCATCTCAGCGTTCTTTCGACGTTTTCCCGATGCCCGACTCGCCAACCCCGACGTGGCACCCCAGTGGGAGAGTGAGCTGCTCAGCCGGCGCATCGGCACGCTGCCCGTCATCTTGGCGGCAAGGTAGGAGATGCACTGATGGAATGGAATCATGAACTCATCGTGGCGCTGGACACTTACTGGCACAAGTATCTCACGAAGCGCTGATGACTCCATCCACGACGACGGCTCCGCGGGTCCCCGCTCCCCGGGGACTGCTCGCTGTCCTGGTCGCGTCAATCACGCTGATGCTGTTGGCCAGCATGATGGTCAACGCGATCGTGCCCGTGATCGCCCGCGACGTCGGCGCGTCCGTGTCCCAAGCAGTCTGGATGATCTCCGGTAACCTGCTGGCGCTGGCTGTAGGCGTGGTTCTGGGTGGCTCTGCCACCGACGTGTTCGGAGTGCGACGGTCATATCTCTTCGGGATGGCCGCGTTCGCGATCGGCGCCGCGGTATGCACCATTGCGCCGAATTTCCTCACGTTTGTCGTAGGTCGTGTGCTGCAAGGCGCTGGCGAGGGCGTGGTGCCTGCGGTGGCGAACGCCTCGGTGACCCGACTTCTGCCACCCGGACAGCGCGGGCCAGCGTTGGGACTTATCTTTGCCGGAGTCGGCATCGGGGCGACCTCGGGGCCCGTCGTCGGCGGCCTCGTGGGCGAGTTCGGCGGCTGGCGCGCCCCCTTCGGGGGGACTTTGCTGGTTGCTCTATTGCTTATTCTGGTTGGCCGCCGGATACTCCCCAGCTTGCGCAGCCCGGAGAGGCGGCGTTTCGACCTGCTGGGGGGCATCCTGCTGACCGTGACGATCGGGTTGGCGTTGCTCGCGGTGACGACGGGGCAGTCCATGGGTTTCGCGAGCCTGCCGGTGCTTTTCTCGTGCGCCGGTGCGGTCTTTTGTGGACTGCTGCTGGCCTGGCGGGTGCGTACCGTCGACGAACCATTGTTCCAACCTCGACTGTTCGTCAACGCTGGTTTCGTCGCGGTCGCCGCGATCGGCTTCGGGGCACAACTGACGAACGTGACAAGCAACATTCTGATACCGTTGCTGGCGGGCCGGGTCGGTGGCCTTTCTTCAGGAGAGATAGGGCTGGTCCTCACACCGGGGCCGTTGATGATGGTGGTCGTGTCCCCGCTGGCCGGCCGCCTCGGGGATCGCTTCGGCCCGAAGCCGCTCATCGTCACCGGCCTCACCGTCATGCTCGGGGCCATGCTATGGCTGTCGGCCACTGCGGCCGGGAACAAACCCGTGCTGCTCGCAATCGGCGTCCTGCTGCTCGGCGTCGGTTCTGGTGCCGTGAACGCACCATTGACCGACACCGCCGCTCGCGCGCTCGACCACCGGGAGCTTGGCACCGGAATCGGCGTTTATCAGGCGTGTTTCTTCCTCGGCGGAGCTGTCGGGCCGGCGCTCGCTGGCCCATTCCTTGACTGGCGCGCTGCCAAGCTCGCCCCGGCGATCAACCCACTGCATATCGGTACGGTGGTTCCGGCATACTCCGACGCTTTCCTGCTTGTCGCGGCCGTGGCGCTGGGTACCGTTCTGGCTGCGGCCATGTTGTCCCCGCCACCCGCAGCGCCCGGTAACGCCGCCGTGGAGGGCGAGCAGGTGGGCGACCGAAGCGGGTAGGAGGTTGCTCTACGCTGTGCCTCATGGCCACGATCAGTGTGCATCCGGTTCAGCGCGAGTTCGCTGTGGCGGACGGTCAGCAGGTGTGCCGGCTTTGTGGCGCCGAGGAGCGGTGGACCGCCCACGCGGAGCCCCCCATCCAGGGACCCGCACTGCAGCGCACGCTGCACCTGGTACACCTTGTCCGAGCGCATTTGGCTGACGTCCAGGCGACCTTCTCAGCAGCGGAACGCAAGAAGGAAATCACCGTCCACGAGGACTAAATACCGCAGTGGCACTCTAAGATCAGCCCTTGCGCGGTAGGCAGTCGGCCGGGTCAGTCGAGTTCGCCGGCCCGGAGGCTGGTGAGGAAGGCCCGCCACTGGGCGCGGGGGAACGCCAGGGCGACCCCGGTGGGGTTCTTGGAGTCCCGCATCGCGACCCGACCTCCGCGTCTTTATGCACGTGCATGGCGCCCACCGCGTTCTCTACGTAGGCGATCGTCGGTTCATCAGGATCGACGAAGCTGAGGACACAGAACGGGCCGTTCAAACCCTGGTGCACGCCGATTGACGTCGGCAGTACTTGGAGACACACCGACGGTAGCGCGGCCTGCCTGACCAGGTGCCGTAGCTGATCCCGCATCACCTCCGCTTCGCCGATCGGGCGGCGCAGTGGCGTCTCGTCCACGATAGCCACCAGCTCCAGCGGTGGGTCCTCGGTGAGCCGGCGCTGCCGAAAAAGCCGCACTCGCACAATCTGGTCGATGTCGACCTCGGTGCGGGGCGGCGGTGTTCCGCGGAACAGCGCTCGGATGTAGTCAGCTCAGGCACCTACCCGGTCACGGACCTGAGCACGTTGCCGGGTTGGCGGGGTCCCGAGGGTCGGCCAGAGGACGGCGCTACCCTGCCCCATGCCCTCGACCGCCCTGCTCACCTCGGACGATCTTGACGAGATCGGTTCCTGCGTGCGCAACCTTGATCGGCCCTTTGAGGTCGTTGCCGAGCTGGTCGATGCGGTCGACCAGGGACGGGTGGCCGATCAGTCCGATGCCGGATACGCCCTGCTGCTGGCCGCCGAGATCACCGAAAGCAGCGGGGATGTGCCGGCGGCTGTGGCGCTGGCCGCGCGGGCCGTGGAGGAGGAACGCCTGCACGGTGAGCCAGAGGGCTATGCGCGCGCCTACCACGCCCAACTGTTGCTGCAGCTCGGCCGCCAGGATGAGGGAATGGCGGAGCTCAGGGAGCTGCGCCCGCTGCTGTCCCGGAATCCCGACGCCGTGTACTACATCAGCGAGGCGTTGGACGCCGGCGGGCACGCCGAGATCGCCGAGCAGTGGCTGACCGAGGCGCTGCTCACCGTGTTACAACGCGGAGCGGACCTGGCGCTCGAGCGCTCGAAGCAGGTCGCGTCCATGGCGTTCACCTTGGCGCAGGTTCGACACCGGGTACGCCGAGGCCTTGACCTGCCCCACGATGCCCACGATCACCTTGCTGACCTGCTCATGCACGCGGTGTACAGCGGGCTGGGTGATGACGAGCTGCCCGACGAGCAGGCCACCCTGCTGTTCTGGCCGCGGCCGGAGCTCGAACGGCTTCTGCTGCGCTGGCCAGCGCTGGCCGAGCACTACGGCCAGGGCTGGGATGACTACCGCAGCACGCTGCAGCAGGCCCTGGTGTCCGAATCGGAGTCCGGCGTTGCCCGGTTGGTTTTGCTTGCCGGGTGCGTCGATGAGCTGGCCAGCTACGCCGAGCGCCACGGCGGCGACCCGACCGATCCCCACTTCCATCAGGACTACGCGCAGCACCTGACCCAGCGGGCCGACGAGATCCCCTGGCCACCGGGCCGCAACCAGGCCTGCTGGTGCGGCTCATCCCTGAAGTACAAGAAGTGCTGCCTGCTCCGCGCCCGCTCCTGATCGCCGTTGGCTACCGCGCTCCGCCGTCGCCGAGTTCGAGACGTGGGCCCAGTGTGGGTGCGGGACGTAATAAGGAGATCATGGTCTCCGAGGACTAAAGCGCGGTCAGTTCGATTCGCTGGTCCTGCGGGGTGACGGTGAACTGCCAGCGGTCCGCGGTGGGTCTGCCTTGGTCGACCCACCAGGCGTGGGCGGCTTCGACCTCGTCCCAGAGCTTGCGTGGACCGTATTGGTGGACCGGGTAGGGGGCGCTGTCGTCATGGTGGTAATACATCCGCGCCCAGGATCCTGAGTCGTGGTCGACGAGCCGCAGGGTTCCGTCGTGGCTATTCGGTTTTTTCGACGGGAAGTAATCCATCTGGCACTGTCTGACCCGGGTTCCGACGGCGATGATCGCGCCGAGCGCATAGCCGCCGCTGGCTACTTCGGCGGGGTGCACGGAGGTTTCGGTGACGGCGGCCTGCTTTTCCTCGTCGGCGGTGGAGGTGAAGACGTAGTAACGGGGGTCGATTCGCTGGTTTCGCATTCGCATGAAGCTCACGTCATCGACGGCGTGTCCGGTTGCGGTGCCGTCCTCGGCCACCGTCAGCGCGAGGAGCAAACCGTGGTAGTCCAGCGCCCAGCACGGCGTCACGATACGTCCGCCCGGGCGGGTCTGAGCGACCCATGCGGAGGGAACCTGCGTGCAGGCCACCGTGGCGATGACCCGGTCGTAGGGGGCGTGCGGAGGGTATCCCCGTGCCCCATCCCCGGTGATCACGCTGACCGCGCCGAATCCCGCGTCGGAGAGCGCTTTCCTGGCGGTGGCCGCGAGGCCAGGGTCGATCTCGATGCTGGTCACCCGGTCGGATCCGAGCCGGTGCGCCAGGAGTGCGGCGTTCCAGCCGGTACCGGTTCCGATCTCCAGTACCCGCTCCCCACCCTGGATGTTCAGATGGTTGAGCATCAGGGCGACCACTTTGGGCATGCTCGCCGAGCTGGTGATCAGATCACCGACATCCCCGCCGACCGGGTGACCATCGTCCACCTGGGTAATGACCGCTTCGTCCGAGTCCACCAGCTCTCGCCACTGCTCGGGCTGTTCGTCGCGGTGCACGGGCACCAGATCCGGACCGGTCTTCGTGGTGTCCGGCGACCAGATGGTGTCCGGAATAAAGGCCTCGCGGGGCACCGCGAGAAACGAGGGCCGCCAGTCAGGACTCAGGTGGCCACTAGCGATCAGTGAGTCGGCACTCTGCTCTGTCATAGCCATGGTCACTGCCCCCGTTTGCCGAGCTTCGGCTCACGAATGATATCTGGGTCAATAGGCCCGGTGGGCTGGCCATCCCTCTCCCGTCGCTTCTCTTCTTCGTTCTCATGCTTGCCGCCGTCGTCCTTGCGGTCCTTGTCGTCAGTCCCCACGGCCTTAACTTCGACTTCTCCCATCAGGTTCGAGGGTCTCGAGCAGGACGCCTGACCTTGGTGGATGAGCCCCGACCAGGGCGTGATCGAGTGTCGTGGGCGGACGCGGACCAGTGGCCGGGTCAGTCGAGGTCGCCGGATCGGACGCTGGCGAGAAAGGCCCGCCACTGGGCTCGGGGCAACGCCAGGGCGACCTCGGTGGGGTTCTTGGAGTCCCGCATCGCGACCCGACCCGCCAGCCCGGCGACCTCGACGCAGGCCGTCTGGTCGCTACCTGGGTTGCTGCGGCTGCTCTTGCGCCAGGTCGCGTGCGATGCGTCGGACGGACGCACAGTGCTCTCCCCGTCAAGGTCGTGGTGCTCACCGTTCAGCGACCAGCCGCTCGATGAGAGCCACCGAGTCGCGCGGGCTCAGCGCCTCGGACCGCAGCCGGTCGAAGACGAGCTTATACCCGCGGACTTCCGTATCCTTGTGCACGTGCATGGCGCCCACCGCGTTCTCCACGTAGGCGATCGTCGGTTCGTCAGGGTCGGCAAAGCCGAGGACCCAAAATGGACCGTTCAAGCCTTCGTGCACGCCGATTGACGTCGGCAGCACTTGGAGGCACACCGACGGTAGCGCGAATTGCCTGACCAGGTGCCGCAGCTGCTCCCGCATCACCTCCGCTTCGCCGATCGGGCGGCGCAGCGCCGTCTCGTCCACGATGGCCACCAGCTCCAGCAGCGGGTCCTCGGTGAGCCGGCGCTGCCGAAAAAGCCGCGCCCGCACGATGCGCTCGATCTCGGCATCGGCGCGGGGCGGCGGTGTTCCGCGGAACACCGCTCGGATGTAGTCCGCGGTCTGGAGCAGCCCCGGAATGTAACCGAGCTGGTATTCGTGCACCACCGCGGCGTCGGCCTCCAACGCCACGTATCCCGCGTCGCTCAGACCGTAGGCGTACCACCAGCCTTTCTGCTTGGTCGCTCGGACCAGGTCGATGATCTCGGTCCACTCGGCGCCGCCGACGTTGTACAGGTCGAGCATGCTGCGCACCCAGTGCACGTCCACGCCCTGCTGGGCGGTCTCGATCCGGCTCAGCTTGCTGGCTGACCAGTCCAGCCTCGGCGCCGCCTCCTCCAGGCTCAGCCCAGCCTCCTCGCGCAGCCGGCGCAGCGTCCTGGCGAGCTGCCGCTGCGGCAGCGTCCCTTTGATGCGCACCCCCACCTCCGTCCTCGGTACCCATCATGATCCTGGGAATCCACAGTTGGGAACTCACTGTGCCGCGCCCAGCGATCTCCTCCCGTCCGGACGCTAGGACGACAACGGCACCGATCGAGGGAGGAACAGGCAGATGAGCGAGCAGAAGCTGTCCGACCCGCCGCAGCTCGTCGCGTGGTGCGAAGGGGATGAGGACGGCGATGACCGCTGAGAGTCCGGATCTCGCGGCCGCGAAGCGACTGCTCGATGCCGCCAAGCGCGGCGGGTTCAGCTTTCAGCGGGTAGCGCCGGGTCCGGACGGGCCGCTCTGGGGCGTGCGGGAGACCCTCGACTGGCGGGACACCCTCTACCTCGCCGGGTTCAGCACAGCCTGCACCGCCACCCGGGCCCGCACCTCATCCTTGATCGTCCCGGGTGAGCTGCTGGTGACCCAG
>JAFATA010000010.1 GCA_019244165.1 Pseudonocardiales bacterium
TCGGTGCGGTGGTGGACGGGTTGGCGTACGTGCTGGACATGGGGGCTCCTCAGGGCATTGTTGTGTCGACTTGTCAGCTGGTGATGTGTTCCGGGCGGACGCCCAATCCGATAAAACGACCCATGATATGGCTCAGTAGCGGAAACATTCGCAAGGCGGTGAAGACCGGTGGCATATGACGAACCGTGTCGTCGTGCAGGTTCTTGGGATACAAGTCGCGCAACGCTGTCACTTGAAACTTTTGGGTGATTCTGGTGGGGAGTTCTCGGCGGGCCTGAACCCGGGGCACGTCGCTGTCGCGCAAGGTATGCGAGCGGAGTTTGGGTCCGAGGATGTTGGCGGTGGCCACCGCGTCCTGGATGGCCAGGCTGATCCCGACGCCCCCGGCTGGGGACATGGCGTGCGCCGCATCCCCGATGCACAACAGACCCGGTCGGTGCCAGGTCGTGAGCCGGTTCACCCGGACAGTGAGCTCATACACCTGGTCCCACGTCTTGATCTCGGACATGCGGTCGCTCAGCGCGGGAGCCAATGCAGCGATCCTGGCGTGGAACTCGGCTAGCCCCGCCGCACGCACTTCCGCGAAGGCACGGGCAGGAATGACGGAGGAGACCTGCCAGTAGTCTCCACGATTGATCGCGGTCAGAATACCCTTCCTGCTCTGGTGAAATTCGACCTTATCGTCATCCCTTCGGGATACCCGGAACCACAGCACGTCGATGAGCGGAGGTTCGGTAATCGTTTCTAGTCCGCTGTGGATGCGGCAGGTGGAGTCGCGGCCGTCGGCGGCGATGACCAGGTTCGCGCGTACTTCGAGGGGGCCGTCTGGTGCGGTGGCGTGTACTCCGACTACCCGGCCTCCCTCGATGAGGAGGTCGCTCACCTCGGTGCTCTGCAACAGTCGGAAACTCGGAAACTCCTTTCCTTTAGTGGCTAGGAAATCCAGGAAGTCCCATTGTGGCATGAACGCGATGTATGGGCAGTGCACCTTCAGTCTACGGAAATCAGCGAACGTAAAAATCTTCCCGTCAAAGTTGAGGTCGACGTGGTCCACTATCGAATGGGGAATCTGTTGGAACTCGTCGATCCAGCCCAGTTCGTACATCAGTTCCTGGGTTGACGGGTGGATGGTGTCACCCCGGAAGTCCCGCAGGAAGTCAGCGTGCTTTTCCAGCACGAGCACCTCGACTCCCTGACGAGCCAACAACACACCCACCATGAGCCCCGCCGGGCCACCACCAACCACGCAACACGGGACGGATTCCTGGCGCATGAACGATACTCCTCACAGGGTCTCTGGCCCAGCTTGGTGCAGACCCAGCTTGATGCAGGACCAGCTTGACTAACTCCATGTACACACTTGAGCGCACGGGTGATTTTCGCGGAGGCCGCCGAGGGAGACGCGTCGCGCTCACTGGCGGGCCAGGCCCAGTTGTGGCTTCGTCACTACGTAAAGCCCTCGAATATCCCGGCGCATCATCGCGGAGTGGAAGAATTGCATTCTGGCCTGTACGAGCTCGTTATCTTCGGGTGGCGTCGAATTAAGGTCTTCTTTGGTGCGAAATTCCTTAGTGGCCGCCTGGCTCGCGGCGTCCAGGGCGAAGTCGAGTGTCGCCTGGGAGTCACGCAGGTCTTCGATACCGGATGCGACATTTATGAACGCCTGTTTCAGGTCCTCGGCGCTGCAGTCATGGAGTGTGAGGCGTTGCGCCTGCCAGAAGTAGGAATCCTGGCCATCGTACCGACGATATAAACTCGCCACGATCAACAATAGACGGAGGTATGCTTGTCGGTAGGTCTGTTCATAGACCTCGCCGGCTTCTTTTTCGTCGACTTCGCTACGAAGGATACTGGACAGGCTGGCCGCCGCCAATAGCGCGCTATAGGTGGCAAGGTGCACCCCGGTCGAGAGCAAGGGATCCAAGAAACACGCGGCGTCGCCGGCGAGGAAGTAACCCGGGCCGACAAACCGTTCCGAGGTGTACGAGTAGTCCTGCTCCACGCGTAGCGGCGTGACCAGTTCGGCAGGCGCTAACAGGTCGGTGAGGACTGAGCACTCACGGATTGCCTCGTGGTAAAGCTGGTCCGTACTCGCCCCCTCTTTCCGCTTCGCGTTAAAGGTGTCCCTGTGGTTGATGAGCCCGACGCTGTACCTGCCGTCATGTAGCGGAATTCCCCAGAACCAGCCGTCCGCCACGGAGCAGATTAATATCCCCCCTTCCGGGCCGACGGAAAGTTTCTTCGCGCCCCGCCAATATCCCCATGCGGCGATATTTTTAAACGACTGATGGTGGCGTCGAGCGTGCAGGTAGCGTGTTGTCATGACACCAGCTCGACCCGAAGCGTCGATCAAGAAGTCAAAGCTGATTTCTTGTTCCTGGGTTCCGCCATTCTGGGCATTCTGGCCAGCTGGTGACCAGATCGCGCTCCGCGGCCGATCGCCATCGAATATCAGCCGTTTGACCTCTACCCCTTCCCGGACCTTCACCCCTTGGCTCTTAGCGTGCTCCAGGAGAAGCTGATCAAAATTCTCCCGTACGACTTGAAAGCCGTAATCATATTCCGCAAACCCGTCACCAAAGGTGCGCTCCTGGAACTTGTTACCGAAAGCGAGATCCCACTCTTCGTTCCCCCAATAGAAATACCCTCCCCTCTTCACTTGGAACCCGTATGCCTCGACTTTTTCTCGTACGCCGATCAGCTCCAGGATGGGCACGCACGACGCCAAGAGCGATTCGCCGATGTGGTAGCGCGGAAAAACTTCCTTCTCCATGAGGGTCACGTCGAACCCTTCGCGGGCCAGGAGCGTGGCGGCGGTAGAACCGGCTGGGCCGCCACCGATCACCAGAACCTGCGTAGACTGGTCCATCATTTTTCCTCTCCAAGGGATCCGTGTTCAGCATAATATGCGTCCGGCAGCTAGGGCATCGCTGAGTAGAAGTAGAGTTTGCTTTGTTGGATTCCGGTTCCCACCAAATGAGATCATGGTGACCCGCCGGTACCCGCGCTGGTGGCCACCATGTCCTCCGCCAGTGACGTGGTGTGCTTTCCGTCGCGAAACAGTGGATGCGCGAGCACCTCGCGCAGAAAACAGATGGTCGTGCGCACCCCGGGACCAGCAATTCGGAACTCCGTCAGCGCTCGAGTCATTCGGGCGAGAGTCTGCCCACGGTCCGCCGCCCACACGGTGACCTTGGCCAGCAAGGGGTCATAATGTGGAGTTACCCGCATCCCGGCGTAAGCATGCGTATCGACCCGGGTAAAGGGCCCGCCTGCCGGCACGAACTCCGCCAGCAGTCCCGGCGTAGGCGCGAAGCGCCGGGTCGGGTCCTCCGCGTTGATGCGGCATTCCATGGCGACACCGCGGGGTGACACGTCCGTCTGCCGCCATTCGAGCGGATACCCAGCCGCGACACGTAGCTGCTCACGAACGAGTTCCAGACCCGTCACCATTTCGGTGACCGGATGCTCGACCTGGAGCCGGCAGTTGATTTCCATGAAGTAGAAGCTGCCATCCGCGTCGAGCAGGAACTCGAATGTGCCGACCCCTACGTAGCCCAGGGCAAGAGCCGCTTGGGCCGACGCTTCCCCCATCCGCTGACGCAGCTGAGCGGGCAGCCCCGGTGATGGGGTCTCCTCCAGAAGTTTCTGGTGCCGCCACTGCACAGAGCAATCGCGCTCACCCAGGTACACACCGTTGCCGTGCCCGTCGCACAGCACCTGCACCTCGACGTGCCGAGCGGCTTCGAGGAAACGCTCGACGTACACCCGGTCATCGCCGAAAACCGCCCGGGCCGTCGCCTGGGTCGACTCGTAGGCGCGCCGCAGGTCTGCCTGGTCGCGGACGACGGTCATGCCACGCCCACCGCCACCGGCCGCCGCCTTGATGATCAGCGGAAAACCCAGCCGCCGCGCCACGTCGGCACACTCGGCGGCGCTGTCCACGGTGCGCTCACTGCCGGGCAGCACCAGCAACCCCACCTCCGCCATCACCCGCTTGGCCTGTGCCTTGTCACCGAGCCTGGCCAGCATGGCCGCGGGTGGGCCGATAAAGTGGATACCCTCTTCGGCGCAGATGTCGGCGAAATCGGCGTCCTCAGATAAGAAACCGTAGCCCGGATGGATGGCGTCCGCCCCGCTTTTCCGGGCGGCCTCGATGAGCGCCGCCGCGTTCAGGTAACTGCGTTTGGCGGGCGCCGGACCGATGCACACGGTCTCGTCGGCGAGTCGTAGGGCAGCTGAATCGCTGTCGGCCGTGGAATAGACGGCGATTGTGCGGATACCGAGCTCCCGGCAGGTCCGGATGACGCGCAACGCGATTTCTCCTCGATTCGCGACGAGCACACCGTCGAACATAGGTTTTCCCCTCTACACTGAGTCTATGTCGACGGAACGATTGCGATGAGGGGTTGCCCGTATTCGACGGCGGCCCCGTCGGCCACCACGAACTCCATAACCCGGCCGGACCGGTCAGCTTCGACGGGGTTCATGAGTTTCATGGCTTCGACAATGGCCACCTGAGTACCGGGCTCCACGTAGTCGCCGACCTCGACGAAAGGCTTGCCGCCTGGATGCGCTCCCCGGTAAAACGTACCGACCAGAGGTGCGCAGATGTACCCACGGTTGTCCTTGAGCTCGCTCGCCGAGGCCTGTTCGCTTTGCGGGGACCCCGCCTGTGCCGAGGACGGAGGGATGCGCAGCCGCGGATCGACGAGGGGCCACTCGATCTCGATTGCTGTCTGCGCCCACCTGATGCTGAGGTGCCGCAGTGGCCCGCCCGCGGTTCGAATCAGCTCAGCGGTGTATCGGCATGCGGTCGCCAGGTCGTTCTCCGCGCCAGAGCCGGTATTGAGAGCCGCGAACAGCTTGGTGGTCTCCTCCATGTACACTATTCCCCCGTTCCTGTAGTCCTTTACGAACCCGCACGAATCAGCCCACTTAGCGGCGCGCGGCAGGCCAAAACGGCGAAACCGCTCGCGCCGCTCGGAAACGAGCTGGTCGGGCTCGCGGCGCAGTAACTCCGCGAACGCGGCCACGATGGCCGCGCGCAACCGGGCCGCCGCCACCACGTGGTCCCCCTGGGTGCCATCGGGCGGCTCGGGTATCACCGCGTCGATCACGCCAAGGTCCAACAGTCGGTCGGCGTCCAATCCGAGCGCGGCGGCGGCCCGGGGAGCAGCCGTCTGGACCCCCCACAAGATCGCCGCACAGCCCTCCGGGCTAATTACCGAATAGATGGCATTGGCGCAGGCGAAGACCTTGTCCGCCACGCCGAGCGCGACCGCGCCGCCGCTGCCGCCTTCTCCGGTCACGACCGCGACGATCGGCACGGGCAGGCCGGCCATGAGGCGTTGGCTTTCCGCGATAGCCACCGCCTGGCCGCTGCTATCGGCTTCGGGCCCGGCGGCGGCGCCGGGCGTGTCGATGAGGGTCAGCACCGGGATGCGCCACTTCGCCGCTAGCCGCATCAGCCTGGCCGCTTTGCGGTAACCCTGCGGCGAGCTCATGCCGAAGTTACGCTGGATCAACTCGCCGGTGGTGTGACCTTTCTGGTGACCGACCACCACCAGCGGCAAGCCATTCAGCCGTCCCACCCCGGCCACCATCGCGGGGCAGTCCCCGCACGTCCGGTCCCCGTGCAGTTCCTGGAAGCCCTCAAGCAAGTAGCTGATGTAGTCCAGCGTGGTGGGGCGGCCGGTGTGGCGGGCCAGCGTCACCGCTTGCCAGGCGTCCCGCTCCGGTGCTGGATGGACCGACAGGTTCTCGGCCGGTTCGGTGCCGAGGTATGGATCCGGCAGCGGTCCCTGGACCGCGAGCAACCGGAGCAGCACGTCCCGTAGTTCCGGCCGAGGTACCACGCGGTCGATCAGTCCATGCCGCAGAACGGATTCCGCGGTCTGGAAGTCCTCCGGGAGCTGCTGGCACACCGTCTGCTCGATGACTCTCCGCCCGGCAAAGCCAACCCTGGCCTGCGGCTCCGCCAGGACCACGTCGGTCAGTGTCGCGAACGACGCGGTTACCCCGCCGTAGGTGGGATCGGTGAGTATCGAGACCGTCAGTACGCCCGCCTCATCGAGTTGGGCGAGCGCCTGGCAGGTCTTGGGCATCTGCATCAGCGACAGCGGGCCCTCCTGCATGCGGATCCCGCCCGAGGCGGTGACGAGGATCAGCGGGAGCCGGTCCCGGAGCGCTCTCTCGGCTGCCTGAGTCACCCGCTCGCCGGCTCCGATACCCATACTTCCGCCCATGAAGCGGAAATCCATGACGGCCAGCACCACCGGATGCCCGCCGATGGTTCCCACCGCGCAGAGCACGGCTTCGTCCAGTCCGGTCTTGGCTCGCGCCGCGCTCAACCGTTCCAGGTAGGGGAGCTGGTCGATGAACCCGAGCGGATCGGGGATGGTCTGCCCGACCAGCGTGAACACCGAGGCGCTGCCGGGATCGAGGAGTGTGTCGATGCGCTGCCCTGCGGTGAGCCGTCGGTGCCATCCGCACTCGGGGCACACTTGCAAGCACCGCACGAAACGCTTCCGGTAAAGGAGGGTGGTGCAGGATTCGCAGCGGACCCAGCCGGTGCCTGTCTCAGGCTCGGCCTCGGCGAGCAGCCCACTCATCGGGGCACCGTCCTTTCCGCGCCGGGGCCTTGTTGGTCCGCCGTGACCGCGACCGCACGGCACCACGCAGCCCCGGCGTCCATAAGCGCAATAGGAAACGCCACGAACATGAACCGGCTCGCGGGGATTGACCGCAGATTGGCCAATCCTTCGATCTGGACGAATTCGCGTTCCCTGCCGTGCAGATGGGTTGGCCACCAGGCCCGGCGATCCCGAGTCTGGTAGAAGTTCTCGACCATGCGCCGGGCCGGACCGTCGAAGCTCCAGCAGTCGGTCCCCATGACCTTGACGCCCCGCCGTAAGAGCTCATCGACCGCGCTCGGCGTGATGGCCGTGGATTGAGTAAAGTACTCGGGCGTGCCGACCCTCAGGTCGGAGTCCGAGCGGAACAGCACGATGGAACCCGGCGCCGGCTCGACGCCAGCGGCACCGATGGCCGCTGTGACCGTCTTGTTGGTCACCGTCCCATTGCTGGTCCGCACGTCGAGCACCACACCCGGCCCCATGAACCATTCCAGAGGCATGTCGAGGACCTTTTTCGCGGGCTTTCCTTCACAGAGCGGGCCGTAGTGGAACGGGGCGTCGATGTGCGTCCCTTGATGCACCGACATGCGGTAGAACTCGTTGGATAGGAACATTCCCTCCGGCAAGTCCGCGGCGGAGAGCCTGCGCTGCCCGGTGAGCCAATGCCAATAGTTGACGACCCGCTGCCACCGGCTGTCACCGGGCAGGTTGCGGATACGCCGTGACAGATGACGGACGCCGTCCCGGTGCAGCCACTGCTCGAAGTCGACCCCGGGCGCTTGCTTTCTGACGGGGAGACTCAGGTCGATATACACCGGTTTCCCCTCTCGGCTCGGCGCGTGCTGACCAGTGCTCGCAGGGGGGTGAGGGACGGCAACCACCGAGGCGTCCGGCGGGCGTAGCTCGCGTATTCATTGCCGAAGGCCGCCAGCAGGCTGGGTTCTTCCACCTTCAGTGCTGCGGTGCAGGACACCGCGAACACCACGATCGCCCAGGTGAGCACCGGGACCGAGCAGAGCAAGAGCGCCTCGCCCACGAGCAGCACGGTCATGCCGGCGGCCATCGGGTTGCGGATGACGCGGTACCACCCGGTGCGGACCAGGTATTCGGGGGGCTTGTCCCCCAGCGGCGTTTGTTGCCGCAGGTACACGCGGTTCACGGCGTCCGCGACCATCCAGCTCCCCAGCGCCGCCAAGGGGAGACCGCCCAGGTACCGCGCCAGAACACCCATCGGCACTTCCGGTCTGCGCAGCAGGATCCGCAAGGCCGCCGGAACCAGGACCGCCGTGGTGATCGGGATAGTGAGGGGTCCCCAGCGAATCGGAGTCGGGGAAGCGTTTGTGTTCACGGTGCCTCAGATCGCACCAGACTCGATCTTGTCACGGATAGAGCTCTGGTTCTCCTTGGTGTGCGCCACCATGCGCTCGATTACCGTCGGCAAGGGAACGTCGAACTTCTCGTCCAGTTCGAAGTCCTGCACCCAGGTCATCCGGGTACCGCCGGGCACCGGCTCGTAGGTCCACTTCAGGTGCATGTATTCGAAGGGGTAGCGGGGATCGCGTCGCTCCGCGATCGCGGTCAACTTTCGATGGTCCAGCAGGCGCCAAGACCGCCACGACGAACCTTCCGGGTTCGTCAGCTCGAAAATGATCTCGGTGTAACGGCCGTCATGCTCCTGCGAGATCACCTTGGCGGCATTGTACTCGTTGAACACCTGTGGCCACTTGGCAATGTCATTAGTGACCTCGAAGACCCGGTGTACGTCCGCGTTGATGTCAATGCTGTTCTCGATCCTCGGCATAGTCTCATCCTTCCATTACGACGTTGGTGGCAAGCAGATCACTGACCCGGGAGATCAGGTCGCCCACGCTGGTGAGGGTGCCCTGGATCTCGGAGTCGATACTGATGGAGAAGCGTTTCTCTAGAGCCACGATGATCTCGATCAGTTCAGTGGAGTCAATTCCCAGGTCCTGCATAGTCGCCCCGTCCGCCAACTCGCTGAGCTCAAATCCCAGCCCGGACATGACTATCATCACTTGGTCGCGGATACTCATCGGTCTTTCCCCCTGTGCTTCTCCGTTTGTTTCCCGGCGACTTGTTTCTCGGGGACCGGGGCTGCGCTCAACGCCGAAGCATCAGGCATGCGTTGACTCCCCCCAGACCGCGGGAGACAACCAAGCTGTGCTCCCAGCTTCCGATGCTTCGAGACCTTCCCTGAACAAAGTCGAGGTCCAGCCCAGGCGCCGGCCGATCCAAGTTCACGGTGGCCGGCACCCGACCCAGCCGCATCGCCCACAGCGCCAACGCGACGTCAACGGGGGCCGCCGCCCCCAGCAGATGCCCGAAACCGGCCTTGGGAGCGGTCACCGGAATGTGGTCCGCCCCGTCGCCGAACACTTCCCGAATCGCGTACCCCTCGGTCACGTCTTCGACCGGAATGCCCGATCCGTGCGCGAATATCGCGCCGACCTCGGCGGGCGCGGCCCCGCTCTGGTCGGCCGCGACGCGCATGGCGCGCGCGAGCACGCGACCGGTCGGCTCCACCGTGTAGTAGGGCATGTAGCCGTCGGTGGTCAGTCCCCACCCGGCGATCTCACCGTAGACCTCGACTCTGCGCCGCCGAGCACTCTCGTGCCTCTCAAGGACCAGAAAGAGACTGCCCTCACCAAAGACTGTGCCGCCGTGCCCGGCGTCGAATGGCCGGTAGAGCGTCTGCGGTTGCTGATCGGCCCTGGACTTGGCCATCAGACCGCTGGTCTCCAAACACAACCAGCCATAGGGCGACAGCGGAGCCTCCACGCCGCCCGCCAGCACGACATCCACCTGCCCGCGCTGGAGCGCCTGCGCACCCCGGACTATCGCGTAGGCCCCACTCGCCCGGTCCGCGACGAACGTCCGAGCCGGCCCCTTGATACCCAGATCGATGCAGATGTTGCCCTGCGGCGCCGCAGGAAACCACGCCGTCGCCTGGTACGGGCTGACCGTGCGCACCCCCTCGACCCACAGCTTGCGCAGCTCGCGCTCAGCGAACTCCCACCCGCCCAGGACGTTGCCGACCATCACACCGGCACGTTCGGGCTCGACGTCCACACCGAGGGCCACCCCGGCATCGGCCAGTGCCTGGCGTGCGGTGACGACCGCCAGGTGGGTGAAGCGGTCGGTGCGCTTGATAAAGCGGGATGGCAAGTGGTCTTCGGCGGTGAAATCCACCTGCCCCGCCACGGAGCAGACGTAGCTGGTGGCGTCGAACCGGTCGATGGCCGTGATGCACGCCTTCGTGGCATCGACGCTTGCCCACAGGGCATCCAGGCCAATCCCTGCCGGGGTGGCGGCACCGATACCGGTAACGACTACCTGGTCCATGACGCGATCCCGTTCGGCGCAGCCTGCATCACCATGGCGGCGTGCAGGGCAGCGAACCCGCTGGCCTCCTTGAGGATGGTGGTCCCATCCCACGGGCGCTTTTTGTCCGGCACGTAGTCAAGATCGCACTGCGGGTCGGGGTGTTCGTAGTTCGCGGTCGGGTGCACCGCGGATCGCTCGCAGGAAAGCGCGCACAGCACGATCTCAATTGCGCTGGCGGCCGACAGAGCGTGCCCGAGCATGGACTTCGCCGAGTTGACCGGGACCGTGTAGGCGTGCTCGCCCAGGGCTAGCTTCAGCGCGCTCGTCTCACAGGAGTCATTCTGCGGCGTCGAGCTTCCGTGGGAACTCACATGCTCCACATCAGTCGGTGCCAACCCGGCCCGGTCGATGGCCTGAATCATGGCCCGAGCCAAGTCTGCCCCGTCGCTCAGCAGGTCGGTCATGTGCATGGCGTTGGAGGTATGCGAAAAGCTACAGATTTCCAGGTACGGCGTCGCACCCCGCCGTAGCGCATGCTGAAGCTCCTCCAAGACCACCACGCCACAGCCCTCGGCCAGGACGAACCCATCTCGTTGCGCGTCATACGGCCGCGAGGCGGCTTCGGGCTGGTCCCTATGCTTTGTGGAAAGGCAGTTGATGATCTCGAACGAGGCCACCGTGATCGGCGTGATGGGCGCTTCGCTAGCACCCGCTATCATCACGTCCGCGTCGCCGTACCCGATCGCTTCATAGGCATTGCCGATGGCGTCGATCCCGCCGATGCAGCCGGTCGACAGCGTGACGCACTGGCCTTGCGCGCCCAGCAATGGTGCCAGGACGATACTTGGCGTGTTCGACATCGAGGCCAGGTATAAGTCGCGGCCAGCCTTGGACGGATTGATGGGCTCCATGCCGTAGTTCGTGACCAGAAGGAACTCCTCCTCCATCTTCGGAGTTCCGCAGATCGCCGTCGATAGCGAGATGCCAAAGCGCTCGGGGTCGACCTGGCCCGGCTCCAACCCAGCGTCCTGCATCGCGTCCACCGCGCATGCGACCGCAAACTGCACAAAGCGGTCTAACCTCTGCACTTCTCTGGGCAGATCCCCAGCCCGTTCGTCGAAACCGGGAACCTCAGCCACCGAGTCCGCCGCGAAGTCGAACGGCCCGAACAGGTCGGAGCTCGTCACGCTGGATAGTGATTTCGTCATGCTCTTTGTGGCCGACACCGTTTCCCACAGCGCTTCTTTGCCTATGCCGGCCGGACTGACTACCCCCAGCCCAGTGACTACAACCCGTCGCATACGGTCTCAGCGCCTTTCACGCCGGTGATAACGGACACCAGACCACTCGTCATCTCTGCTCCGGGCCACAGCCCGGCGTCCGCCAGGTAGGCCAGATATTCGGACCGTTCCACAAGCCTTCCCCGCAGCGTGTTGACGAGCAAGCTCAGATCGAGTATCGAACGGGGCGGCGCGGGCTTTCCCGACGAGTTCTTCAGCACGTCGGCGATCAAGACCTGCCCTCCGGGACGGAGCATGCGAGCGCACTCACGCACCAGCCGCCCTACCTCTTCTCCTCCGATGAACCGACTCGCCTGGGCGAATACGACCATGTCGAAGTGGGCGTCGGGAAAAGGCGGAGCGGCAAAGTTCGCCGACGCGAACGAGAACCGGTCCGCAAGACCGAACTCCTCGACTCGCGCGCGGACGACGTTCAGCAGTGCGGGATCGTCATGAGCGGTGACCGTCACGTCCCGGTGGTGCAGGGCCAGGGCTATTCCCCACTCCCCAGCCCCGGCCGTGAAATCCAGGACCCGACTCCCGGCCGGTACCGGCACCTGTTCGGTCGCCTGGTGCGCCAGCCGGATGGCAACCGGAAAGTTCGCGGCGAACATCCCCGGATGAGCGCCCCTGGCCCACAGATTTCCCAGATCTCCTTGCGAGGATCCCGAACGCACCACGTCAACCAAGGACTCCCAGTGCTCCCACTGGCGCATAACCTCCGCGAAGTGCTGGCCGAGATATCCCGCGCTGCCCCGCACCAGATACGTCTCCGACACCGGCGTCACGGCGTAGTGGCCGACCACCGTTTCCTCGAGTAGCCCGAGTTCTACCAATGCGTTGAGGAGCCGCTCGATCCCGTCGCGACTACAATCCAGGGCCTTCGCCAGAGCAGCGGCGTTTCGTGACTTACCGGAAAGCAGCGTGAAGACGCCAAGCTCGAGTGCCGCATCGAGTACCCTGGCTTTGGTGAAACCGAAGTTCAATGACAGGAGATTCGACGGGTCGGGGCTGTCGAGGTAACGTCGGATGGCCTCTGCCTCCGCGGGAGCTCCAGCTTGCTGTGACTTCATCGCATGAATCCTTTGGGGCTATTTATACGCCGTAAGCAAGCCGGACAGTAGCGACACAGTGTGGGTTTCCACGTCACGGAAGCCGGCCTCGCGCACCCATCCAATAATGTCGTCCACGTCGCGGACTTCACCTTCTTCCGTGTTGCCTAGCAAGATCAGACCGAACAGGTAGGGGAACACGCCAGTCGCCAGCGACGGCATATGCGAGTGCACCAGCAGCCTTCCGCCGGTGGGAAGTGCGCGATAGATCTTCTCGATGAGTTGTGCCGCCCGCTGAGGGCCATAGCCGTCGAGTACGTGTGACAACAGGATCGCGTCGCAGTCGGGCCACGGGTCCCGCAGGATGTCGTTCGGCCGCACTTCGACGATGTCACCGACACCCCCCTCCGCGACATTCCTGCTGGCTAGCTCGCAGACCGCCGGGTAGTCCATCGCGATGATGCGGATCTCGGGATTTTTCCGGGCAATGGCCACCGAGTAGTCCCCTGACCCGCAGCCGAGGTCGAGCAGCCGGCCGACATCCGACAGCGGTGCCGTGGCAGCGAGGTTGTCGGCTTGGAGTCGTGAACTGACCCGTGCCGCCTGGATGAATCGGCTGGTACCCGCACGGCTCTCGCCAGCGGCGGCGCCTTGATTGCTGTACCCATCCTTGAGCACGCGCTTGGTGAGCGAGGTGTTCTCCCGCATCGCCTCCATCAGCTTCGCGAAGTTACCGAAGTGCTGATTCTGGTGCTCGGCGAAGCTGCCCATGTACTCGGGTTTTCCGGCCACCAGGAAACGGCTAGCCTCCTCGGTGTTCTGATATTTCACCCCGTCCCGGGATACCAGTTGAAGACCGTGCAGCGCGAACAACAGGGCTCGAGTCGGACGCTTGTCGATACCCAGGTCGGCAGCGAGCTCGTCAACCGTGCGACCGCCCCTCTCGAGGGTGTCGAACAGGCCCAGCTCCACGGCTACGAAAACCGCCTTGGACTGCAAGTATGCGGTCATGATTCCGTGGATTCTCGCCGACCCCTCCAGCTGTGGCTCCAGGGTGGACTGAGACGAAGTCACTTGCCCTCCCGCGCGTTCACATATTCGGGCATCTGCGTGTACTCGTATGGATCATCGGAAAGGAAGAAGTTGCGAACCGGCGGCCGTTCGCAGGGCGCCACAACAAGGAAACGACACCTTTGGCCCGGCCCGGTGACGAACCCGTGCGGCTCGTCGCGTGGAATGAATATGGCGTCTCCAGGCTCAACTTTCTCGGACCGACCCTCGCCCGGAAGCACGAGATCCATCGCGCCTTCCAGGACGTAGATTTCGTGCTCCCAATCGTGGTGATGAGGCGGAGTCGACCCGTTGGGTGCGATATCGAACTCAGTCAGCACAAAACGGTCCGCGCCATCGGGAGTATCTATGAGCTTCCGGTGGATCGTCTCCTTCGCCCCACGTTCTCGAACAATCTCGGCCTTCACATTCGTTCGATGTACGCGCTTCACCAGTATTCCCTCCTTGGTAGCGGCTCGGTCGAATCGGCCCAGTGCTCCCGAACATGTCCTCAGTCGCAAGGTAGAGCGCCACTACAGGTCACGATGTTGGCCTTGAGCGCCGCGCTCGGGAGCACTAGCCACATGAAGAAACCATGGCACCTTCGCCACTGGCGGAAGAAGACACCGAACACCTAGCGAAATCTCTGGCTGCACCCGCGCGTAACGAGTGGCGGACCGCCGGCGGCCGCACGGAGGAATTACGCCACCGCGCAGCCTGACCAGGAGAGCGGACCAAACCGTGAGAAGCGAGGGTGATCTTGCTGGTGTTCGTGGTGATGGCCGCCGAGATCGAGTGGTTCTTCGGTGATTTCGAGGATCTTGAAGGGGCGGTCCATGGCGTGGACCGCCCAGCGGGTCGCTTCGGTGATGTCGGGGCGGCCGGAGGTGTCATCAGGGGTGGTGTGATCAGTAACATACCAATCTGGTTGCCCGAGCGAGGCCAGATTATCTTAACCACCCCACCTGCGTTTCCACAAAAATATACGTTTCCACAAAAATATACAATGTCCGACGTGATGGTCGAGTCGCGGTGTTGTTCTCCGGAGGGGAGTTACTCGTGAGCGGAATAAACTGGCCGCAAATAAACTGGCCGCAAATAAACTGGCAGAGCCTCGTCGCCTACGCCACACCCAGTAGTCCCTCCCTGGTTAGGGCTCCAGGACGTCGAGCTCGCCGTTGGCGTAGCGCGCGCGGATGATCTTCTTGTCGAACTTGCCCACCGAGGTCTTGGGGAGTTCGGGGAGAAACGACCAGCGCTCGGGGAGTTGCCAGGCCGGCACCGAGGCGCTGAGATGATCGCGGAGCTCGGCGACGCTGATCTGCTCGCCGCCCGCGATGACCACGGTGGCCAGCGGCCGCTCCACCCACTTGGCGTCCGGGACCGCGACCACCGCGGCTTCCAGCACCTTCGGGTGGCCCATCAGGAGGTTCTCCAGCCGCACCGAGGAGATCCACTCCCCACCGGACTTGATCACGTCCTTGATACGGTCGCTGAGGGTGATGAAGCCCAGCTCATCGATGCTGCCGACGTCGCCGGTGCGCAGCCACCCGTCGTGGAACCGGGACGTATCGGCATCCCGGTAGTACCGTGCGGTGACCCACGGCCCGCGGACCTGGATCTCGCCGACCGAGGTGCCGTCACAGGGCAGCACGACGTCGCCCTCGCCCACCACGCGACCCTCGACCCCGGCGACAAGCCGTCCCGCGCTGGCCCGGTAACGCCAGAGCTCCTCGCCCTGCGCGCGGACCGGCGGGGTGGCGACCGAGCCGATCGGGGACGTCTCGGTCATCCCCCAGGCCTGCGTGATCTGCACACCCAGCTCCTCGGAGAACGCCTTGATCAGCGCCAGCGGAACGGCGGAGCCGCCGCAGAGCACCTGGCGGATCGAGGAGAGGTTCCCGCCGCGCTGGCGCTGGTAGCGCAGTACCTCGCCCCAGATCGTCGGCACCGCGGCGGCGAGCGTGGGGCGCTGTGCTTCGACGAGCCGCACCAGCGACTCGGCCTGCACGAAACGGTCCGGCATGACCAGGCTGGCGCCGGAGAGCAGCGCGGCGTAGGGCAGCCCCCAGGCATTGGCGTGAAACATCGACACCACCGGCAAGACCCGATCGGCCGGGGTCAGGGCCGCGAACTCACCGGTGCAGCCGCCCATCGAGTGTAGGTAGGTCGAGCGGTGGCTGTAGACGACCCCCTTGGGGTCCCCGGTGGTGCCGCTCGTGTAGCACATCGCGGCCGCAGAACGCTCGTCGATGTCGGTGGGCCAGTCGAACTCCTCAGGCTGGGCGGCCAGCAGCTCCTGATAGGAGTGCAGCTGCGCAGCGGCACCGTCGAGAGCGGAGGTAGCGGGAGTGTCTGAGGGGTCGCTCACGAGGACATGGCGCACCGTCGTCATCTGCGGTAGAGCCCGGGCCAGCAGCCCCACCAGCGAACCGTCCACGATCACCACGGCGTCCTCGGCGTGGTTGGCGATCCAGGCCACCTGGTCGGAGGGCAGCCGCAGGTTGAGGGTGTGCACTACCGCGCCCATCGAGGGGATCGCGAGGTAGGCCTCCAGATGCTCCTGGTTGTTCCACTGGAAGGTGGCCACCCGCTGGTCGCCGGTGACGCCGAGCCCGCGCAGCGCCCCGGCCAGCTGTGCGGCGCGCCGCCCCAGCTGGGCGTAGCTCGCCGCGCGGGTACCGTTGCCGGTCCAGGTGAGGATCTCGCCGTCGCCGTGCACGGTGGTGGCATGGCGCATGATCATGCCCACGGTCAGCGGGAAGTCCATCATTGTGCTGTCCATCCCGGTAGCCCCTTCTCGCCGCTGGTCTCGTTTGGTGACACTACTGGGCAGTAGTGTCACCAGGCAGAGCCCCTGGAGGTGCCCCGATGCCCTATCCCAGCGACCGCGAGCGGGACCGGCCGTGGGTGATGCGCACCTACGCCGGGCACTCCTCGGCGAGCACGTCCAACGCGCTGTACCGGCGCAACCTGGCCAAGGGCCAGACCGGCCTTTCGGTGGCCTTCGACCTGCCCACCCAGACCGGCTACGACCCCGACCATGAGCTGGCCCGGGGCGAGGCCGGCAAGGTCGGCGTGCCGATCAGTCACCTTGGTGACATGCGCACGCTGTTCGAGGGCATCCCACTGGCGCAGGCCAACACCTCGATGACGATCAACGCCACCGCCATGTGGCTGCTGGCGCTCTACGCGTCGGTGGCCCAGGAGAACGGGGCGGACCTGGCGCAGCTGTCGGGTACCACCCAGAACGACATCATCAAGGAGTACCTGTCCCGGGGCACCTACGTCTTCCCCCCGGGACCGAGCCTGCGGTTGATCACCGACATGGTCGTCTACACGGTCAACCACATGCCGAAATGGAACCCGATCAACATCTGCAGTTACCACCTGCAAGAGGCGGGCGCCACACCGGTGCAGGAAATCGCCTACGCCCTGTGCGCGGCGATGGCCGTGCTGGACTCGGTGCGGGAGAGCGGGCAGGTCGCGCCGCAGAACTTCGCCACCGTCGTCGGGCGGATGTCGTTTTTCGTCAACGCCGGGGTGCGCTTTGTCGAGGAGATGTGCAAGCTGCGCGCCTTCGGGCAGCTGTGGGAGGAGATCTGCCGGGACCGTTATGGCGTGCAGGATCCCAAGCTGCGCCGGTTCCGGTACGGCGTGCAGGTCAACTCGCTGGGGCTGACCGAGGCGCAACCAGAAAACAACGTCCAGCGCATCGTGCTGGAGATGCTCGCGGTGACGTTGTCCCGGGCCGCGCGGGCCCGCGCGGTGCAGCTGCCGACGTGGAACGAGGCGCTCGGCCTGCCCCGGCCCTGCGACCAGCAGTGGGCGCTGCGGATGCAGCAGGTGCTGGTGTACGAGACCGACCTGCTGGAGTACGAAGACCTGTTCGAGGGCTCCCGGGTGGTGCAGGCGCGGGTCGCCGAGATCGCCCAGGGCACCCGCGCGGAGATCGACCGGGTGCAGGGCATGGGCGGGGCGATCGCCGCCGTCGAATCCGGATACATGAAATCCCAGCTGGTGGCCTCGCTCCTCGCGCGGCGCCGGCGGATCGAGGACGGCGAGGACGTGGTCGTCGGGGTGAACCGGTTCACCGAGACCGAACGCAGCCCGCTGCACACCGAGGACGCCGGAGCCATCCAGACCCCCAACCCGGGGGCTGAGGCTCGGCTCATCGAGGCGATCCGGGCCTGGCGGGCCGGCCGGGACCCCGCGGCGGTCACCGTGGCGTTGCGCGAGCTGGCGCAGGCCGCCACGACCGACACCAACTTGGTCGAGGCGTCGATGGCCTGCGCCCGCGCGGGTGTCACCACGGGGGAGTGGGCTGGCACGCTGCGGGAGGTGTTCGGGGAGTACCGGGCCCCGACCGGGATCGCTGGCGCGCCGACGTCGGGTGCTGCGGGTGAGGCTGGCGAGGCGATCATGCGCGTTCGGGACCGGGTATGGGCGCTGAGCGAGCAGTGGGGTGAGCGGCTGCGGATATTGGTCGGCAAGCCCGGTCTGGACGGGCACTCCAACGGTGCCGAGCAGGTGGCCCTGCGCGCCCGAGACGTTGGCTTCGAGGTGATCTACCAGGGCATCCGGCTCACTCCAGCGGAGATCGTCGCAGCCGCGGTGGCCGAGGATGTGCACGTGGTCGGGCTGTCCGTGCTCTCCGGTTCGCATCTGGAGGTGGTACCCGCGGTGGTGGACGGGCTGCGCGCGGCGGGTGCCGGGGACGTGCCGGTAGTGGTCGGTGGGATCATCCCGGACGCCGACGCCGAGGTGCTGCGCGCCCACGGCGTTGCCCAGGTATTCACGCCCAAAGACTTCGCGCTCACCGAGATCCTTGACCAGATCGTGGAGCTTTTGCGCGCTCGGGGGAACGTGCACACTCATCCCTGAGACGCGTCTCTTACCGTTGCGGTATGCGATGTGAGCGGGACGGGAACACCGTCCGGATCACCATGAACCGTCCGGAGCGGCGTAACGCGCTGTCCCTGGAACATCTCGTCGAGCTGTGCGAGGCGTTCACTGAGGCGGGGCGCTCGGACGCCACCGGCATTGTGCTCGGCGCCGAGGGCAAGGCGTTCTCCGCGGGCCACGACTTCACCGACGTGTCCTCGCGCGACCTCGCCGGGGTCCGGGAGTTGCTGAGGTGCTGCACCGAGGTGATGCGCACCATCCAGTCGGTCCCCCAGGTCGTCATTGCCCGGGTGCACGCGCTGGCCACCGCGGCGGGCTGCCAGCTCGTGGCGTCCTGCGACCTTGCGGTGGCGGGAGAGTCGGCGGGTTTCGCGCTGCCCGGCGGCACGGGCGGCTGGTTCTGCCATACGCCCGCGGTGCCGGTGGCCCGCTCGATCGGCCGCAAGCGGTTGATGGAGATGGCGCTGACCGGCGAGGTGGTGGATGCCCGCACCGCCGCGGAGTGGGGGTTGATCAACCGGGTGGTCCCGGACAGCGAGCTGGACGCCGCGGTGGACGAACTGCTCGCCCGCGCCACCCGCGGGAGCCGGACCAGCAAGGCACTGGGCAAGCAGACCCTCTACGCCCAGCTGGACCGACCCGAGGCCGACGCCTACGCCATCACGCTGGAGGTGATGGCCGCCGCCTCGCAGACCCCGGCCGCCCAGGAGGGCATGCTCGCCTTCCTCGAGAAGCGGAGGGCTGTGTATAACCCGTGAGTGGCGATGCGCGTCATAGCTCGCATCGCCACTCACGGGGGGCCGCGTAGCGTGCCCCCCATGCGTCTTGTGATCGCTCGGTGTCAGGTGGACTATCTGGGTCGGCTGACGGCGCATCTGCCGATGGCGCTGCGGCTGCTGCTGGTCAAGGCGGACGGATCGGTGAGCGTGCACGCCGATGGCGGCGCCTACAAGCCGTTGAACTGGATGAGCCCGCCGTGCACGCTGGCCGAGCAGCCGGGACGCTGGACGGTCACCAACCGCGCCGGTGAGCAGCTGATCATCGAGATCGCCGAGGTGGTGCACGACTGGCGTCATGAGCTCGGAGCGGATCCCGGGCTGGTCAAGGACGGCGTCGAGGCCCACCTGCAGGCCCTGCTCGCCGAGCACACCGCGAAGCTGGGTCCCGGATTCACCCTGATCCGTCGCGAGTACCCCACCGCGATCGGGCCGGTGGACCTGCTGTGCCGGGACGCCGACAGCGTGACGGTGGCGGTGGAGATCAAGCGACGCGCCACGATCGACGCCGTGGAACAGCTCACGCGCTACCTGGAGCTGCTCAACCGGGACTGCCTGCTTGCCCCGGTGGGCGGCATTCTCGCGGCGCAGAGCATCGCGCCCCAAGCGCGGACGCTGGCCGAAGATCGCGGCATCCGCTGCGTAGTGGTGGATTACGACGAGCTGCGCGGAATGCCGAGCAACGACCTGCGCCTCTTCTGACCTCGACCCGTGCGTTCCCTTGACGTTGCGTCCTAGGAGGTACATCATGCCAGGAAACGCTTCACCAGTTTCTCGCAATGAGGCAGGATGCGTGCTCGGTTCCTCGGCAAAGACCCTGAATCATGGTCAGGTCAGTCGCCTAGCCTGTTCGCGACCGACCGAACGGACCGCAAGACCTACATCGCGCAGGGGTGGCCCGTGACCGATCCTCAGGCGTTGGCCGACGTCGGCCCAGTGCCCGAGGGTGAAGCGATCATCGAGATCCCCGAGGATGTCCTCAAGCTCTACCTGCGCGAGTACCAGGAGGGAGACCGCTGAGCTTGCTCAATGATGACGAGTTTGATCAGCTCTTTCGTTCTTTCGAGCACACGGCGTTCCGCTTGGAAGTCCGGGACCGCTACGACCCGCCCTACGAAACCGAATCAGTCAGAAAGTTCCTGGCTGGTGAGCCGGACGATCTTGCATGGGCCGAGAGCTGGCACAGCATGGTCCGCGAGGCGACCAATGAGGGACGCCGTTTCTCTCGAGTCCGCGTCGTCAGCGTTCCGCTGACCGACTACAGTCGCTTCGGCGTGTGGGGGTCGCAGTTCACCACCGCTGCCGGTGAGGACATTCGTTACCTGGAACGTGGCCGAGCTGACGCCGAAGGTCTACCCAATCACGACTACTGGCTGTTCGACTCGCGCGCGTTGGTCTGGATGCACTTCGACGACACCGACCGTTGTGTTGGTTGTGAAGTCATCAAAGACCCCACCGTCATCGTGCAACACAACTACTGGCGTGACGCGGCGTGGCATCACGCCGTGCGACGAGACGACTTTGCTGCCGAATAGAATCACCGGCGTGACCAGCGTTCACGAGGCACGCAACGCGCTGGGCAAACGACTCCGTGAGCTTCGCCAGCAAGCCACCCTGAGTGGCCGGCAGCTCGCGGAGTCGTTGTCCTGGCCACCATCCAAGGTGTCCAAGCTGGAGAACGGCCGCCAAACACCCAGTGATGATGACATCCGGGCCTGGACGCGCGCCACCAGCAGCGACGGTGAAACCGAAGCCCTGCTCGCTTCCCTGCACACCCTTGAAATCCAACACGCCGAGTGGCGGCGAGTGCTGAGAGCCGGCCTCAAGCCGCATCAGCAAGAGATTGCCGAGCAGGACGCCAAGACACGCCTCTTCCGGGCGTTCGAATCCACCTTTATCCCTGGCCTTCTCCAGACGGCCGAATACGCGCGGGCTCAGTTCGTCCAGAGCATCACCGTGTTCAAGGTGCGCAACGACATCGACGAGGCGGTAAAGGCGCGTGTCCAGCGGCAAGAGATTCTGTACCGGCCAGCTAAGCGGTTCCACTTCGTGCTGACCGAAGCGGTCTTGCGCTACCGCCTCTGCCTGCCCGAGATTATGCTCGGACAGCTTGACCGGCTGGTTTCCTTCTCGGCACTGCCGAACGTGAAGCTCGGCATCATCGGGTTCGAGACGGCGTACGTGGTCGCGCCGGCTCACGGCTTCTGGCTGCTCGACAACGACCGGGTGGTGGTGGAGACCTTTTCGGCTGAACTGAACCTTGCCCAGCCGCAGGAGATCAGCCTCTACAGTGGCATCTTCGACTCGCTGGCGGCCGCCGCCAGCTACGGCCGTGCCGCTCGAGCGATCATCAACCGCGTCATCGACGACCTCGCACCCGAGGTATCAGAGGATGGCGAGTGATTTCTGGCCAGCATTAACCTCCGGAGATTGTTAGAAACAACAAGAAAATTTCTGTTCATTCGGGTCTTGTGGCCCTACTCTGCCCAGCGGACGGCGGACCGCGTCCAAAGCCTTCGGACTTGGGAGAGAGAACCAGGTGAGACACCCTCGTACCCCTATCTGACGGGGAGGAGAATGCAGGAAGGGCCGATGAGCAACGACCGCGGTGGCGGACACCAATACAGCGGAGACTGGTGGTCAAGGGTCGGCGGGGTGCGAAGGTAACCATGACTGTCATGGTCGATCGCGACATGGTGTGGGTGACCACGTTCGATGAGCCATTCTTCTCGGAAGCAATCTTGCAGGTGGCGCATGTCAAGAGCCTGATGGAGATGCTGGCGTGGGCTGGTGACCAAGCGCGCAGCTACCACGACGGCGACCCCGCATGAGTGGCCCCAGTGCAGGGGCGTGCCCGTACCCTGGGGTGGGTGCCGATGCGGGAGAGGACGACGATGGCGCAAAGCGTGGGCAGTAGCCAGCCGCAGACTTGGGACGAGCAGTCCCGCTTCCCGTCGGTGGACCCGCGAACCGGCGAGGTCATCGGCTACCACCAGGTGGACGACGAGGCAGCAGTGCGGGCCGCCGTCGCTCGCGCCCGGGAGGCGGCCGCGTGGTGGGGCGGGCTCGCCTTCGCGCAGCGCCGCCGCCGGCTGCTGGCCTGGCGCTCGGCGCTGACCCGGCACATTGACGAGCTGGCCGAACTGATCACCGCTGAGACCGGCAAGCCGGGCGATGACGCCCGGATGGAATGCGTGCTCGTCATCGCGCACCTGGACTGGGCCGCGCGCCATGCCGAGCGGGTGCTCGGTCGCCGCCGGGTGGGATCGGGCCTGCTGATGCTTCAGGAGACCTCGACGGTGGAGTACCAGCCCTACGGCGTGATCGGCGTGATCGGACCCTGGAACTATCCCGCGCACACCCCCATGGGGTCGATCGGCTACGCGCTCGCCGCGGGCAACGCGGTGGTGTTCAAACCCAGCGAGCTGACCCCCGGAGTGGGCCGGGCACTGGCCGAAAGCCTCGCCACGGTGGTACCCGAGCACCCGCTGCTGCAGGTCGTCACCGGTTTCGGGCAGACCGGTGCGGCGCTGTGCCGGGCCGGGGTGGACAAGCTGGCGTTCACCGGGTCGGCGGGCACCGCGAAGAAGGTGATGGCGGCCTGCGCCGAGACGCTGACCCCCGTGGTGCTGGAGTGCGGAGGCAAGGACGCGCTGCTGGTCGATGCGGACGCCGACCTCGCCGCAGCCGCCGACGCCGCGGTCTGGGGCGCCATGGTCAACGCGGGACAGACCTGTGTGGGGGTCGAGCGGGCCTACGTCGTCGAGGACGTTGCTCAGGAGTTCACCAAGCGGATCACCGCCCAGGCGCGGCAGCTGCGGATCGGCGGTGAGCCGGGTGCGGACCTGGGCCCGATCGCCGCCCCGGGGCAGGTTGAGGTGATTCGTGATCACCTTACTGACGCCCTCGCCCAGGGTGGCACCGCCCTCCTCGGCGGTGCGGAGTCGGTCCGCCCGCCTTATGTGGAGCCGATCGTGCTGGCTGATGTCCCGGAAACCTCCTGCGCGGTGACCGAGGAAACCTTCGGCCCGACTCTCACAGTGCACCGGGTCGCGAACCTGGACGACGCGGTGGCGCGGGTCAACGCCGGGCGCTACGGGCTGGGCGCCGCAGTCTTCTCCAAGCACCGTGGCACGGAGATCGCCGCTCGGCTGCGGTGCGGGATGGTGTCCGTCAACAGCGTGGTGTCGTATGCCGCGGTGCCCTCGCTGCCTTTCGGGGGCGTCGGCGACTCGGGATTCGGGCGGATCCACGGTGCCGATGGCTTGCGCGAGTTCGCCCGCGCCAAAGCGGTCACCCGCCGCCGGTTCCCTCCCGCGGTGCAGGTGCTCACCTTCGCCCGCCCCGCCTGGGCGATGGGAGTGCTGCTGCGGATCGTGCGGGTGCTTTACGGTCGGTGAGCTCGGCGCCGGAGGCCACATCGGGGAGGCACAACATGGCAGCATCAATTACCGCATCAATCACCACAGTGGGCGTGGTGGGCGTGGGCACGATGGGCGCCGGGATCGCCGAGGTGTTCGCCCGCAGCGGACTCGACGTGCTGGCCGTCGAGGTCGATGAGCACGCGGTGAGCCGGGGCCGTGGGCGTCTGGAACACTCCACCGCCCGCGCCCTGGAGCGCGGAAAGCTCGACGAGACGGCCCGGGCCGAGCTGCTCGATCGGGTCAGCTTCACCACACGGTTAGCCGATCTGAGCGGTGTTGACCTCGTCATCGAGGCCGTGCCGGAGCGGCTGGATCTCAAGAGCCGGCTCTTCACCGAGCTGGACGGGATCGTGCGCGGCGATGTGGTGCTGGCCTCCAACACGTCGAGCCTGTCGATCACCCAGCTCGCGGTGCAGACCACGCGGCCGGACAAGGTCGTCGGGATGCATTTCTTCAACCCGGCACCGGTGCTCAACCTGGTCGAGGTGGTGCGCACCGTGGTCACCGACCCCCAGGTCATCAGCGACGTCACCGCGCTGGCGCACGCGCTGGGCAAGACCCCGGTGGTGGCCGGAGACCGGGCCGGGTTCATCGCCAACGGGCTGCTGTTCGGCTATCTCAACCACGCGGCCCGCATGTTCGAAGAGCGCTACGCGACCCGGGAGGACCTCGATGCCGCGATGCGCTACGGCTGCGGGTATCCGATGGGTCCGCTGGCGTTGCTGGATCTGATCGGTCTGGACACCGCCTATGAAATCCTGGACGCGCTGTACCGGCAGTCCGCCGACCGGCTGCACGCGCCGGTGCCGGTGCTCAAGCAGATGGTCACCGCTGGCTTGCTCGGTCGGAAAACGGGTCGCGGCTTCTACACCTATGCCGGGCAGCACTCCTCGAAGGTGGTCCCCGATGCCGCCACCCCCTCTGGTGCGGACTCAGGTACCCAGACCCGCCCGATCGGCACGGTGGGCGTGGTGGGCACGGGGACGATGGCGACGGGTATCGCGGAGGTACTGGCCAAGGGCGGGCACGAGGTGATCGTCCGCGGCCGTCGCGGCAGCCGGACCACCGACGCGGTCACGGCGATCACGCGCTCGCTGGATAAGGCCGTGGACCGGGGCAAGCTTTCCGCGCCCGACCGCGACGCCGCCCTCGGCCGGATCTCCACCACCACCTCGTGGGACGACCTTGCCGGCGTTGACCTGGTAGTCGAGGCGGTAGCCGAGGAGCTGGAGGTCAAGCGCGAGATTTTCGCCACCCTGGATGAGGTGTGCAAACCGGGTGCGATCCTGGCCACCACCACCTCGTCACTGCCGGTGGTCGAGTGCGCGGCCGCCACCTCCCGCCCGGGCGATGTGATAGGGATGCACTTCTTCAACCCCGCCCCGGTGATGAAACTCATCGAGGTGGTGGGGACCATCGCCACCACGGCCGAGGTGGTGGACAGCGCCCGTCAGCTCGCCCGTTCCCTGGGAAAGGTGCCGGTGACCTGCGGCGACCGTGCCGGTTTCATCGTCAACGCGTTGCTGTTCCCCTACCTCAACGACGCGGTGCGGATGCTGGAGACACACTACGCCGCCGCCGAGGACATCGACACGGCGATGAAGCTCGGCGCCGCGCTACCGATGGGCCCCTTCGCGTTGCTGGACGTGGTGGGTTTGGACGTTGCCCTGGCCATCCAGCGCAGCCTCTACCGGGAGTTTCGGGAACCGGGGTTCGCCCCGGCGCCCCTGCTGGAGCAGCTGGTCACGGCCGGCCGGCTGGGCCGTAAGGCAGGCAAGGGGTTCCGGGAGTACCCGTGAGTGCAAAACAGTGTTCTGGCACTGTTTTGCACTCACGGGTCGCCTACCGGCAGACGCTGCAGCGCCTCACCCAGCTTCGAGCTCACCGACTGGAGCTGGCTGGTGAGCTCCTGGCGCAGGATGCGCAGCGCCTCCACCTGCCGGGTGGCCTCCTGCACCCTGGCGACAGCGGTCTGGTCGGCCTCGGTCACCAGCCGGCGGGCCACGTCGGTGGCCTCGTCGATCCGCCGCTTCGCCTCGGCCTTGCTGCTCGCCTCCTGCTGCGCCAGGTCGCGGGTCGCCTCCCGGCGCCGGACCGACAGGGTGATGTCGAAGTCTTCCTCGGCCTGCCGCCGGCGGGCGGCTGACTCGGCGTCGAGCTGCCTGGCTCGCTGCGCTGCCCGCGCCACGATTTCCTCGCCCCGGCGACGCGCGTCGGCGATGGCCCGCTCGTTCTCGGCCGCTATCGCTGATCGCTGCCGTTGCCCCTCCTCGAGCATCTGTTCGTAGCGGGCGCGCAGGGCAGCTGCCTCGCGCTCGACGTCAGCCCTGATCGCGTCCGCGGCTGCGGCGGCCCTGGCAGCGGTCTCCGCAGCCTCCTTCTGGGCCGTGCGCAGCATCCGCACCACGCGCTCACTCATGCCCTCGACCGTGGTGGGGGGCGCGGCGAGGCGTTTCAGTTGGGCGTGCAGGTCATCGATTTCCCCGCGAGCCGCCTCCAGCGCCCGGGTGAGCTCCATGGCCTGCGCGGCTCCGGCATCCCGATCCGTCACCGCGATCTGCAGCTCTGCCCGCAGTTGCTCAAGCTGGTAGTCCACCTGCACGCAGTCGTATCCCCGGCGGACGATGTCGAACGTGGATCTCATCGGAAGCAGATCCCGATCGTCGACTGATCCCATACCGTCACGTTACTCGGATGCCGGTGACTCCGGGTGAGCCGATCCAGATCAGATCAGACGCCCCGGAAGCGGTTGATCTCAGCCAGATGGATCTCGCGCAGCTCAGGGTTGCGCACGCCCAGACCCTCTTCGGGGGCCAGGCACAACACACCGACCTTGCCCTGGTGGACGTTGCAGTGCATGTCCTGGGTGGCCTGCCCGGTCTGCTCCAGCGGGTAGACCCGGGAGAGCGTTGGGTGCACCTTGCCCTTGGCGATCAGCCGGTTGGCCTCCCAGGCCTCGCGGTAGTTGGCGAAATGCGAGCCTACGATCCGCTTGAGGTTCATCCACAGGTAGCGGTTGTCGAACACGTGGTGATAGCCGGAGGTGGAAGCGCAGGTGACGATCGTGCCGCCCCTCTTGGTGACGTAGACGCTGGCGCCGAAGGTCTCCCGCCCCGGGTGCTCGAACACGATGTCGGGGTCGTCACCGCCGGTGAGCTGGCGGATCTTGGCGCCGAACCGCTTCCACTCACCCGGATCCTGAGTGTGCTCGTCTTTCCAGAACCGATAGCCCTCAACATTGCGGTCGATGACCAGATCGGCGCCCATCCGTCGGCAGATCTCGGCCTTCTCGGGGCTGGAGACCACGCAGACCGGGATGGCGCCGCCACCCAGCGCCATCTGGGTGGCGTAGGAGCCCAGCCCACCCGAGGCACCCCAGATGAGCACCGTGTCGCCCTGTTTCATGTCCGCGCCATTGCGGGAGACCAGCTGCCGGTACGCGGTGGAGTTGACCAAACCCGGGCTTGCGGCCTCCTCCCAGGTCAGGTGGGCCGGCTTGGGCATCAGCTGGTTGGACTTGACCAACGCGAGCTCGGCGAGGCCACCGAAGTTCGTCTCGAAACCCCAGATGCGCTGCTCGGGATCGAGCATGGTGTCGTTGTGCCCGTCCGGATGCTCCAACTCGACGGACAGGCAGTGCGCCACCACTTCCTCGCCGGGGCGCCAGGCGTTCACCCCGGCTCCGGTGCGCAGCACGACGCCGGCCAAATCCGAGCCGACCACGTGGTAGGGCAGGTCGTGCCGGGAGGCCAGCGGGGAGGTGCGGCCGTAGCGCTTGAGAAACCCGAAGGTGGGTAGCGGTTCGAAGATCGACGTCCAGACGGTGTTGTAGTTGATGGCGCTGGCCATCACGGCGACCAGCGCCTCGCCTGGGCCCAGCTCCGGCACCGGTACCTCATCCAAGTGCAGGGACCGGCGTGGGTCCTTGTCCCGGCTGGGCATCCCGACGAACATGTCGATCTCATCAGCGTGGACCGTGATCCCCCGGTAGGTCTCCGGTATCGGCAGTGAGTCGATAGCGTCGACGTCGTCGCTGAGGATGGCATCGAGGATCTTTTGCACGGTCGTCCCCTCCCTGCGCCTGCTTCCCGCTTGGGATAGTTGACTACGCTGAGGTTAAGCGATCGGTATATCAATCGCCACCGCCCCCAAGCGCGTGAGACTGGTCATCTCCGAGCTGCGATGTACGATCCGGTGTATGCGCCGGAGGTCACTCGGCTCCTCAACTCCCTTCGGCCGCTACCCGTGACCGATATGATCGCTCACCGGGCGGGGGAACTGCGCCGACGCTACCGTCGCTCGCACGCCACGATAGGACTGGTCGACTACCTGATAGCGGCCACGGCTCTCGTGTGCGGGCTCGAGCTGGCCACGCTCAACCTCACACACTTCCCGATGTTCGCCGACCTAGAGCCACCGTTCCCGCTCTGAGCCCCGCCCGGCTGCAGCAAGTCATTGCGAGCGCGTCAGGCGCTGGGTTGTCCAGCCCTCGATGGCACTGGCCAGTTCGGTGGCGTCTCGGCCGGGGTCCGGGAGGGCGCTCAGCGCGGAGAGACTCGGGCGATAGCCAGGGTGCTGCGGGGGCGCGCTTCGTCGCCGAAGGCTGGTGCTGCGGTGTAGGCGTCCAGGGCTTCCAGGGCGAGGCCTTCCGCGCGGGTTGCCTCCGGCTGGCCGCCCCAGCAGAGTGTCTCGGCGGCGAAGTAGAGCTGGCGGGGCCGGCTGAAGGTGCATATCCCGCCGAGGCCGTCCAGCTCGTCGGGTTCCATGCGCTCCCGGAGGTCGGAGGCCCGGGCCAGAGCGGTGTGGGCCTCTTCCAGCCGGTTCAGTGCGGCCAGCGTGCGGGCCTCGATGCTGGCCATCCTCACCCCGGCGCTGCTCCGGGCGTGGATTGCGATCTCGGCGCCGAGTTGGGTGTAGCGCAGCGAGTCCTCCAGGCGTCCGGACCAGTAGGCGAAGCTTGCCTGCAGGCCACGGATCCAGGCTCGCAGCCCGTCGTGCCCGGCGTTGTCCGCGCAGACGTAGCCGGTACGAGTTTGGGTCATCGCGTCATGGAAGGCACCGAGGCTGTACGAGGCATCGGCCATCAGCCCGCAGGCAATCGCGGCGACCAGGTACAGATCGCGGCTCTGCTCCGGGCGTTGATGCCCTTCGAGCAGCTCGAAGGCGCGCTCTTGGGTAGCCACCAGATCACCCAGCAGCGTGGGCAACGGCTGTTGCTGACAAGCGATGACCAGCCGGCGCACGTCATCAAGGAGTTGGTCGAGCGTTTCCGCTCCGACGTTGGAGGCTTCGATGCGGGTGAGGAAGTCCCGAGCCCGGTCGGCGCTCATCGCGATCACCTGCCCTTCCCAGTCTGTCCGTGCGGTGCCCCGCTCCGGCGCCGATCCGCGCTGGTAGCGGTCCGGCCGCAGCGCCTCGATGCCATAGGGTGGGCCGAGCAGCCGGTCCACGGGTTCGCCGAACATTTCCTCCAGTGTGGCCTGTGCTGGCGGGTGGGGGAGTCCGTGCAGCTCGCCTGCCACCCAACGGTATGCCTGCCGGTCGCTGAGCACGGTCCCCGTGGTGGCCCGCTGGTAGTTCTTGCGGAACTGCTCCAGGGTGCGGTGTCGCTGCCGCAGTAGCTGCTCCAGTCGCGTCCGGGGCGACTGCCGCTCGGTCATCCCACTCGCTCCCCTCCGGTTGGTCGGACCACCCTAGTAGGGTGTAGTGTCTCGCAATTAATTTTACAGAGTGTTGCATTATGGATGATGAATTGAGCAGCGCAGACGTTGATGACATCTGATAAGCAAGTGAAAAATCAATTGCGAGACACTACACTAGCGATCGGCCGGGATAATGGTTACTCTCGGGCGTCGCAGAGCTTGATCGCGGGGACCATCCGCGTGTTCTGCTTAACGGCCGGGAGTTCCTGCTCCTGGCCGTTTTGCTCTGTCGAGCACACATTCCCGCAATTGCGCGCCGGGATCCGGGACCCT
>JAFATA010000024.1 GCA_019244165.1 Pseudonocardiales bacterium
CACGACGGGATTCTTGCGGTTGTTCACGTCGCATCTGCAACACGAGACGAACCGAACGTTCGCGAAGCTCGTTGGGGTACTTCCTGGGAGCGGGCACGACTCCATCCTCTCAAAGATCGGAGTCTCCACCGAACCCGGGATGGTTCAGAAAATACTGATTCGCTGTATCCCAGTTCTACTACAACTCTTTGTCTTACATCGTCGGCAACGGTTCCGTCTTCATCAACAATGATTCCCGCCTGGTTGCCGAAACTTCCTTGGTCGTTTGCAAACACTCGCAACACATGAGCGGTGATCACGGATCGAGTTCCTTTCGAGTCATCCTGTGTATTGATATATATACTCTCTAGGGGTCGGTTCCGTATTACTGAGCCGTCTTTTGGTGCGTGTTCGAGCAGGACAGTGAGTGTGCCGGCGGTGGGATTCGAACCCACACTGGCGGGTTCCTAGGACCCGGGCCTCTGCCGTTGGGCTACGCCGGCTTGCGGTGGTGACGGGCACACCGCGATGGGCACAGGGTACGGCCTCAGACTCCGAGGTCCTTGCGCAGCTTGGCGACGTGGCCGGTGGCGCGGACGTTGTAGAGTGCCTTGTCGATGCGGCCCTGCGGGTCGATCACGAAGGTGGATCGGATGATGCCGGTGACCCTCCTGCCGTACATCTGCTTCTCGCCATAGGCGCCGTAGGCGGTGAGCACCGAGCGGTCCCCATCAGACAGTAGCGGGAAGCGCAGGCCTTCCGCGTCGCGGAATTTCGCCAGTTTCGCTGGCGGGTCCGGTGAGATGCCGAGTACCGCGAAGCCGGCCGTCTCCAGCTCGGCGAGGTTGTCCTGGAAGTCGCAGGCCTGCCGGGTGCAGCCGGGGGTGGCAGCCGCCGGGTAGCAGTAGACCACCACGGACCGGCCGCGGTAGTCCGACAGCGAGACGGGCTTGCCGTCGGCGTCCAGCAGGGTGAACTCCGGGGCGGTGTCGCCGGGGGACAGGACATTGTCGGTCACAAGCTCGGACGGTATCGCTCGGCTGGGGTGGCTTCATCACCCGGTGACCCCGTGGCTTACGGTGTGCCGCACCCCTACCCGCGCGAGGAGGACTGATGGCCCGCGACGCCGACACCATCGAACACGACATCGAGCAGGCCCGCGACGCGCTGGCCGCGACGCTGCAGGAGATCGGTACCCGGGCTGATCCCCAGCGCTTAGTCGCGGCCGGCAAGGAGCAGGTGGAGACTACCTTGGGTGACCCGAGGGTGCGCTACTCACTGATCGGTGTCGGGGCGCTCCTCGTGCTGGTGTTGTTGCGCAAGCTTTTCCGCTGAGTCTCCATCTGGGGACTCAGCGCCACCACGGCGAAGGACTCGCTGCCCAGCCGTAGCGTGCCCGGCGTTGCGTTGGCTTGCCCCGAGGCCAGCAGGACCTCGATGGGCTGACCGTCCAGCGCAACGCTGGCCGGCTGCGCGCTCAGGTTGACCGCCACCCGCAGCGCACCGCGGTGCAGCACCAGCGTGCGGGCCCGTTCATCCACCTCGACGGTCAGGGCGTCCAGGCGGGGATCGGAGAGTTCCGGGCGGCCCTTGCGCAGCGCGATCAGCTTGCGGTAGAGGCCCAGCAGGGTGGTGTGGGGCTCGGTGTCTGGCTCGGACCAGTCCAGCTGGGAGCGTCGGAAAGTCTGCAGGTCGTTCGGGTCGGGGACCGCTGCCTGCGCCCACCCGTGCTCGGCGAACTCGGCGTAACGCCCGGCCCGGATGGCCGCACGGAGTTTCTCGTCGGGCATGAACGAGAAGAACTGGAAGGGGGTGGTCGCACCCCACTCCTCGCCCATGAAGATCATCGGTGTGTAGGGGGAACACAGCACCAGCGCCGCGCCGCAGGCGAGCAGGCCGGGGGACAGGGTGGCTGAGATCCGGTCGCCGGTGGCGCGGTTGCCCACCTGGTCGTGGTTCTGCAGGTAGGCGACGAACTTCCAGCCTGGCAGGTGCGCGGTGTCCACCGGGCGGCCATGGGTGCGTTGCCGGAAGCTCGACCAGCGCCCGTCGTGGAAGAACACGCCGCGCAGGGTGCGAGCCAGATCGGGCAGCGCGCCGAAGTCGGCGTAGTAGCCCTGCCGTTCCCCGGTCAGCGTGGCATGCAGGCAATGGTGGATGTCGTCGTCCCACTGCGCGGTCAGCCCGTAGCCCCCAGCGGCACGCGGAGTGACCAGCCGGGGGTCGTTGCGGTCGGACTCGGCGATCAGCGACAGCGGCCGCCGCAGGTGCACGGCCAGCGTGTCCACCTGCGTGGCCAGCTCCTCTAGCAGGTGGAGTGCCCGGGTGTCGCGCAACGCGTGCACGGCATCCAGCCGCAGTCCGTCCAGGTGGTAGTCGCGCAGCCACTCCAGCGCGTTGTCGATGACGTAGCGGCGCACCTCGTCGGACTGTGGGCCGTCTAGGTTCAGCGTCGGACCCCAGATGGTGCTGCCGGCGAAGTAGGGGCCGAAGCGGTCCAGGTAGGCACCAGAAGGGCCGAGGTGGTTGTACACCACGTCGAGGACCACGCCCAGCCCGTGGGAGTGGCAGGCGTCCACGAAGCGCTTGAAGGCGTCCGGGCCGCCGTAGTTTTCGGTGACGGCATACCAGCCCACCCCGTCGTATCCCCAGTTGCGGGGTCCATCGACGGCGTTGACCGGCATCACCTCGACCAGATCGACGCCCAGCTCGGTGAGGTGCCCCAAGCGCTCGATCGCGGAGTCGAAGGTGCCCTTGGGGGTGAACGTCCCGATGTGCAACTCATAGAGCACGCTTCCCCCCAGCGCCCGACCGGTCCAGCGCTGGTCGGTCCAGGTGAATGCGCCGTGGTCATAGACCCGCGACGCGGTGTGAACGCCGTGGGGCTGCCACCGGGATCGGGGGTCCGGTAGCGGCGTGTCCTCCTCGTCCAGCCGGAACGCGTAGTCGCTGCCCGATCCGGCGTCAGCGACATGCGCCCCCCACCATCCGCAGGTGGTCCTGGTCATCTCGTGCTCGGCACCGTCCACCACGACCCGTACCCGCTGCCGCTGCGGTGCCCACACCGTGAACTCCATAAGGCTCGATCTTGTCAGGGTTGTGCGGCATTGTCTTGGCCATGACCACAGCGAGGGGGCAGCATGGGGGCATGGCTACCGGGTTGGACGGGTTCGGCCCCGCAGGGGAGTTCACCGTCGAGGATCTCGAGCGGATGCCCGAGGACGGGCGCCGCTACGAGCTGCTGGACGGGGCGCTCCTGGTGAGTCCGGCACCGGGTGTGTGGCATCAGGAGGCTGCGGGGACGCTGTACCGTCTGCTGTATCAGGTGTGCCCGCCGGAGTTGCACGTGGTGATCGCGCCGTTCGAGTGGCGGTGTGGTCGGGGGACCGCGTTGCAGCCGGACGTGCTGGTGGCACGTCGGGACGAGCTGCTAGCTGTTCACAGCGGTGGGTTTCTGGGGCAACCGCCGGTGCTTGTCGTGGAGGTGCTCTCGCCGAGTAGCCGGCGGATTGATCGGTTGTCGAAGCTGTCTGCCTACGAGGAGGCCGGGGTCGCCTCGTACTGGCTGGTCGATCCGGACCCGCAGGCCCCTTCGGTGCAGGCGTTGGATCTGATGGACGGTCGCTATGTCGAGGTCGGCTGCCCCTCGGGGGAGCAGATATGGCAAGCACAGCGGCCGTTCCCGGTCACCATTCGCTCCGCAGACCTCGTCGCGGGCCTGCGTCGATCACCGTGACCGTGCGTGGTCCATCGCTGGACCTCGGCAGGTCCGCTCTCCGAGTTGGCGGATCCCGGTTGCCGGTCAGACTGATATCGCTACGGAGAGTCATGGAAGGTTCGGTGAAGCGGGGTGGCTGCCGAGGGAAGTGAGAATCGCAGTCCCGCTCGCGCGAAGCGCCCGGCGCTGCTGGTGCCAAGGGCTGTGGACGGTGTGAGGCAGCCGAAGCGGTCGGGTGTCGAGCCCGCCTCCGAGAGCAGCAGGCCCACTTCCCCGAGCATGCGGGGAGTCGTGAGGTAGCCAGGGTGTCCGTCGGCGCTGATCTCGACCCGAAGCTCCCGGCTGGTCGCGGTCCTGGCCTGGATGGACATCTCCCAGCGCCAGCGTTCAAGGCGGTCGCGGGCCGGCCCGTAGCCGGAAGTAGGCAAGGTCCGCGCCACGAAGCGCGACACGGCGCGGCCCACGTCGGGTCGGGTGGCATGAGCCAACAGGCCCATGACGCCCTGGATGCCGGAGAGCGTGCCAGCGACCGCATAGCGAACCGGCAGGGAAGCGGTCGATCCTCCGATGGCCAGGCCCTCGCTGTAGGCGAAGGGCGTGAACGGCTCCCCATGCTCCTCCGCGCGTAGCGCCGCGCTGCGGTGGATCACCGCTGGGTTGATGAACGCGGCCGGCGACATCGGCGCGATCACCGTGCTGTCGCGGCGGCGAGGGCGGACCCGGATCGGGCTGCGGAGGCGAACCGCCTGGGCGGCTCCGGGATCGGCGACGAGGCAGCCCGGGTCGAGGATGCAGGCAACCTCTGGGTCACCGGCGACCGCAGCGATACTTTGCAAGGTGCCACCGGAGAGGACGTCAGAGGGGCGAGGTAGCGTTGGCTGCAAGACGATCCGCGTCTCCAAGTCCACCTCGAGCAGCTGCTCACCCGCCTCGGCGGCGGCTTCCGCGGCGAGCGCAACTCCGAGATCCGGGGGAAGAGCTTCGAACCCGCAAACCTGAACGATCTTGATCCCACCCGCGCGCGCCCGAGCGTCGAAGGCTGTGTTCATCCGACGGACGAAGGGAATCTCGCCCGTGAGATCAGCATAATGGGAGCCGGCATCGACGCAGGCCTCGATCACGGGTTCGCCATACAGCGTGTACGGTCCCACCAGGTTGAGCACCACGATCGCGCGGGAGGCCATGGCCGCGAGCGACGAGGGATTGCCGACGTCGGCGACGATCGTCTCGGGCGGCTTCACCCCCTCCTCGGCGAGCACTCGCTCGGCCTTGCTGCCATCGCGCGCGGCAACGGCCCAGTGCAGCTCGGGCCGCTCCGATGCGCGCTGCGCCAGGTACGCGGCAACGTGACGGCCAGTAATGCTTGTTGCGCCGAACACGACCACGTCGATATCGCGCTGGATCATTGGCCCCAGCCTATCGCGCCCATCCTTACCCTGCCCCAGGTCAGCGGCCATCGCAGCCCTCGCGTTTACGACAATCCGAGCACGATGCGTAGGGCAGTGTCGATTTCCGCCATTTCGTGCACGGCGAGGCGCGTAGGGGGTGCACGTCACCACGCACGCAGCGGCTCCAGGTCAGCGGGAACCTGCCGGGCCTCCCTCGCGCCGCTCGGAAGGTAATAGTTGTCATTTGATCAGTCAGCGAGCAGCAGGGCGACGGGGTAGCGGGCGAGCAGGTCAGCGAGCGGCACGTGACCCGATGCCGGGAAACCGGTGAGCGCGTCGGTCCAGGAGCCCTCGGGCAGGGGTAGCGTGGTCTGGCCCCAGCCGCCGCGGGCGGCTAGCCCGGCCGGCAGCCGGGTGGCGAGGGCGGCAACCCCGTCGCGGGCGAAGGCGACGGCGTGCGATGCGGCAGCACCGGTGGCGCGCAGCGGGGTGTAGCCGGTGAACCGCTCGGCATGCTCGCGCCGGGCACGCAGCGCCCGCGACACCACGAGCAGCTTGGCCGCGCCAGAATCGTCGACCTCGGGCAGCCAGCCACGGTCGATCCTCCTCAGCAGCTCGGCACGCGCGGTGAAATCCACCGGCCGGCGATTGTCCGGATCGACCAGGGAGAGATCCCACAGCTCGCCGCCCTGGTAGGTGTCCGGCACCCCGGGCATTGCCAGCTGCAGGAGCACCGCGGACAGCGAGTTGGAGCGTCCGGGTGGGATGATCCGTGCCGCCGCCCGGGCGAGCGCGGAACTCAGCGCAGGGTCGCTCAGCGCGGCGTCGGCGAGGGCATGCATGGCTGACTCGAAGGGCTCGTCCGGGTCGGTCCAGCTGGTGCGCGTCCGCGCCTCCCGCATTGCCTTCTCCAGGTAGGCGTGCAGCCGCTGGGCCGGCAGTGGCCACGCCCCGACCACGGTCTGCCAGAGCAGGTGCCCCAGCGCTGGGTCGGGCACGGCCGCGCCGGCCGCCTGGGCCAGCCTGGTGAACTCCCGGACGCCCTGCGCCCACCACCCCGGTAGCTCGGAGAGCACCGCCAGCCGGGCCCGGACGTCGGCGGAACGTTTGGTGTCGTGGGTGGACAGCGTGGTCATGCCGCGCGGGGCGATTTTCTCGCGGCGTGCCGCGGCAGCGTGGAAGGCCTCGAGCTCAAGCCCGAAACGAGCCGGATCCCCGCCCACCTCGTTGAGCGCGATGAACCGGGTCCAGCGGTAGTAGGCGGTGTCCTCCACCGCCTTGGCCATCACCGCGCCGGAGTTCTGCTGGAACCGGAGCGCGAGCTCGTCGCGAGGATCGTGCAGCCGTGGTGAGAGCGCCGCCAGCGTTGCGGTCAGATCGGGACGCCGGTGCTGGGCGGTCGCCAGCGCCTGATCCAGGTAGCCGACCCCATGGTCGGGGAGGTAGGAGCGGTAGACCGGGAAGCACGCCAGTACCTCGGCCAGCGCCTCGGGGACGGCGGCGGCGGGTGCGATCTCTGGGGCCAGCGCGGCCAGGCGCCGCAGCTCCGCGCCGAGCATGCCGGTGGCCACGTCATGCTTGCAGTCGTGCACCAGATGCGCCCAGTCGGTCTGGACCCCGGTCAGCTCCTTATCCAGCGCGGTGAGCGTCGCTTCCCCGGCCGGGTCGATCAGCACCCCGTCGACCTCGGCGAGCGCGTCGTAGCCGGTGCTGCCCGCCACTGGCCAGCAGCGGGGCAGCTCCTCGCCTGGCTCGAGGATCTTCTCCACCACGATCCAGGTGTCGCGGGCGTGCTCCCGCAGCTGGTGCAGGTAGCCCGTGGGATCGGTGAGGCCGTCCGGGTGGTCCACGCGCAGGCCGTCAACCTCGCCCTGGCCAACCCAGCGCAGCACCTCGCCGTGGGTGGCGGCGAACACCTCGGGGTCCTCCACCCGGAGGGCGGCCAGGTCGCTGACCGCGAAGAAGCGCCGGTAGCCCACGTCGGAACGCCAGGAAACCAGCCGGTAGTGCTGCGCCTCGTGCACCTGCTGCGGGCTGCCATCGGCGGTGCCGGGCGCCAGCGGGAAGACATGCTCGTGGTAGCGCAACACCTCACCATCCACCCGCAGGTCGGCCAGCGCGTCCGCGGAGTCGGCCAGCACGGGCAGCCGCAGTGGCCAGCCGGTGATGTCGAACCAGCGCGCGAAGCGCGAGGACGGACCGTGCCGCAGCAGATCCCACCAGGCTGGGTTTGCCTGCGCCTGGGCCACCCCCAGGTGGTTGGGCACGATGTCCACGACCAGCATCACGTCGTGCTCGCGTACGGCAGCCACCAGTGCGCGCCGGCCGGGCTCCCCGCCGAGCACCTCGGAGACCCGGTTGGGGTCGGCTACGTCGTAGCCGTGCATCGATCCCGGCATCGCGGCCAGCAGCGGCGAGGTGTACACCGCACCGACGCCCAACGACGCCAGGTAGGGCACCAGGGCAGCGGCATCGGTGAGGGTCAGGTCCGGGCCGAGCTGCAGCCGGTACGTCGAGTCTGGAGTCGCCATGGTCTCGAGTGTGATGGTCTCAGGCGGTGCGCTCCAACACGACTAGCGACCGAGCGGTGACGGTGATCTTGGCGTTTCCGGGGGCAGTGAGGCCACGGGTCCCCGGCGGCTCGCCGGCCGCGGTATCCAGCACGACGGTCCATTCCTGCCCGTAGCCGTTGCCGGGCAGCTGCGCGGTGATGTCCTCGTGATGGGCGTTAAAACAGAGCAGGAATGAGTTGTCGGTGACGCGCTGGCCGCGGGCGCCGGTGTCCGGGATGCCCTCGCCGTTGAGGAATACGGTGAGGTATTGACAGACCTCCACCTCCCAGTCCCGCTCGGTCATCTCCTCCCCGGATTCGGTGAACCACGCGATGTCCCGCAGCTCGTCGCCACCCCGGATGGGGCGGCCGGCGAAGAACCGGCGCCGACGGAATACCGGGTGCTCGCGGCGCATCGCGATCAGCGCTGCGGTGAACGCGGTCATCTCCTTGTCGGCCCAGTCCCAGTTCACCCAGGACACCTCGTTGTCCTGGCAGTAGGCGTTGTTGTTACCCCGCTGGGTGCGGCCGAGCTCATCGCCGTGCAGCAGCATCGGGGTGCCCTGGGACAGCAACAGGGTGGCCAGCATGTTGCGTTGCTGCCGGGCCCGCAGCGCCAGCACCTCGGGGTCATCGGTGGGGCCCTCGATCCCGCAGTTCCAGGACCGGTTGTCATCGGTGCCGTCGCGGTTGTCCTCGCCGTTGGCCTCGTTGTGCTTGTCGTTGTAGGAGACCAGGTCGGTCAGGGTGAACCCGTCGTGCGCGGTGACAAAGTTGATCGATGCGTAGGGTCGGCGCCCGTCGTGCTGGTAGAGATCGGAGGAACCGGTGAGCCGGTAGCCGAACTCGCCCAGCGTGCCCGGCTGACCGCGCCAGAAGTCCCGCACTGTGTCGCGATACTTGCCGTTCCACTCAGTCCACAGCGGGGGGAAGTTGCCCACCTGGTAGCCGCCCGGCCCGACGTCCCACGGTTCGGCAATCAGCTTCACCCGGCTGATCACCGGATCTTGCTGGACCAGCTCGAAGAACGTGGCCAGCCGGTCCACGTCGTAGAACTCGCGGGCCAGGGTGGAAGCGAGGTCGAAGCGAAAGCCGTCGACGTGCATGTCGATGACCCAGTACCGCAGCGAGTCCATAATCAGCTGAAGGGTGTTCGGGTGGCGCACGTTGAGCGAGTTGCCGGTGCCGGTGTAGTCCATGTAGTAGCGCGGGTCGCCCTCGACTAGGCGGTAGTAGGCCGGGTTGTCCACCCCGCGCATCGACAGTGTCGGTCCCAGATGGTTGCCCTCGGCGGTGTGGTTGTAGACCACGTCGAGGATCACCTCGATGTTCGCCGCGTGTAGCTCCCGGACCATCGCCTTGAACTGCGAGACCACCTCGTGTGACCGCCCACCCCCGGTGCCCGCCGCGGCGTAGCCGTTGTGCGGGGCGAGGAACGCAATGGTGTTGTACCCCCAGTAGTTGCTCAGGCCCTGCTCAGCGAGGTGGCGATCGGTGATGAACTGGTGTACCGGCATCAGTTCCACCGCCGTGATGCCTAGCGAGGTGAAGTAGTTGATCACCACGGGGTGCGCGAGACCGGCGTAGGTGCCGCGCATGCCCAGGGGGATCTCGGGGTGGGCGATGGTCAGACCGCGCACGTGCGCCTCGTAGATCACCGTCTCGTGGTAGGGAGTACGCGGGTGCCGGTCGTCGGCCCAGTCGAAGAATGGGCTGATCACCACCGACTTCGGCGCGTGAGTGCCCGAGTCGGCGTCGTTGCGCCGTTCCGGGTCAGCGAACCGGTAGCCGAAGACCGACTCGTCCCAGGTCACCCTATTCTGATCAACGGCGGTGGAGACCGCCTTGGCGTAGGGGTCGAGGAGGAGCTTGGCCGGGTTGCACCGCTGCCCGCGGGCCGGATCGTACTGGCCGTGCACTCGATATCCGTAGTGCTGACCAGGACCGATGCCGGGCAGGTAGCCATGCCACACGAACCTGTCGACCTCGGAGAGCCGGATCCGGGTCTCCGCCGCGCCACCGCCACCGCCGTCGAACAGGCACAGCTCCACCTTGTCCGCGACCTCGGAGAAGAGCGCGAAGTTGGTGCCGGCGCCGTCGTAGGTAGCACCCAGTGGGTAGGCGGCACCCGGCCACGACTGGGGGTCATCAGTCATAGGTCTCCTTCGTGAGACTCGTGAGTGCGTAATAGTGTCAGGGCACCATTCCGCACTCACGGGGGGCTGATCCGCCCGCGGACCTCGCCCAGCCCGAGGAGGGTGCCCTCGGGGCCGGGCGCCGTCGCGGTGATGGAGATCTCGTCGCCGTCGGTGAGGAAGCCACGGGTGGAGCCATCAGCGAGGGTCAGGGGCGCTGCGCCGTTCCAGCTAAGCTCGAGCAGCGAGCCTCGCTCGTCCGCAGCGACGCCGCTGACGGTGCCGGAGGCGAACAGGTCACCGGTGCGCAGGCAGGCGCCGTTGCTGGTGAGGTGCGCAAGCTGCTGCGCGGCCGTCCAGTACATCGTGCGCAGCGGAGGGCGGGAGATCAGCGTCCCGTTGAGCCGCACCTGCAGGGTGATGTCCAGTCCCCATGGTTCGATGCCGGTGTCGTCGAGGTAGGGCAGCGGGCGAGGATCACGCACCGGTGGCCGGACGCGCGCGGCGTTCAGGGCATCCAGTGGGACCACCCACGGCGAGATCGACGTGGCGAAGGACTTGCCGAGCAACGGCCCGAGCGGGATGGACTCCCAGAACTGGATGTCTCGGGCGGACCAGTCGTTGACCAGGCACACGCCGAACACGTGATCGGCGAAGCCGCTCAACGCAACCGGCTGGCCGAGAACCGACGGCGTGCCGACGACGAAGCCGACCTCGGCTTCGAAGTCCAGTGCGGTGGAGGGGCCGAAGGTGACGGTACCCTCCGGGAGCCGGCGCTGGCCGCTGGGGCGGCGCACGGGCGTCCCCGAGATCACCACAGTGCCGGCCCGGCCGTGGTAGCCGAGGGGCAGATGCCGCCAGTTCGCTGGGAGCGCGGGCTGACCAGGCCGCAAGATCTGCGCGGCGTTGGTCGCGTGCTGCTCGGAGGAGTAGAAGTCGACGTAGTCGGCGACGGTGAACGGCAGCCGCATCGTCGCGTCGGCGGCGGGCACCAGCAACGGCGCCAGCACCTCGGCGTATCGCTCGTCGGCGAGCCAGCGCCTCAGCGTGGCCCGGATCGTGGTCCACCTCGCCCGCCCGGCGGCCAGGAACGCGTCGAGGGTGCCACCCCCGAACAGCGCGGCGTGCTCCGGCCGGAGGGCGGCACTGGCTGCGGTGAGGTCGAGGATCGCCTCGCCCACCGCCACCCCGATGCGCGGCTGCGGGGCCCTCGTGTCGGTGAAGACGCCGTAGGGCAGGGTGTGCAGGCCGAAGAGGTGGTCGGCGGCCACCCCGGTCCAGGAGGCTGTAGTGGAGCTGGTCATCGGGCCGCCGCCGCCCCTGCCCCGGGCCCCGACCAGCTCCACGGGTATGCCGGGTCCTCGCAGGCAACGCCCCCCTCGCCCAGCTCCAGCGGCCGGAAGGTGTCCACCATGACCGCCAGCTCATCGACGAACTCCACCCCGAGGCTGCGCTCGATCGCGCCCGGCTGCGGGCCGTGCGCGTGACCGCCGGGATGCAGGGAGATCGAACCCTGCCCGATCCCGCTGCCCTGGCGCGCCTGGTAGTCCCCGCCGCAGTAGAACATCACCTCATCGGAGTCCACGTTGGAGTGGTAGTAGGGCACCGGCACCGCCAGTGGGTGGTAGTCGACCTTGCGCGGCACGAAGTTGCAGATCACGAACCCGGTGCCGGCGAAGACCTGGTGTACTGGGGGCGGCTGGTGCACCCGCCCCGTGATCGGCTCGAAGTCGGCGATGTTGAAGGCGTAGGGGTACAGGCAGCCGTCCCAGCCCACCACGTCACAGGGATGCCGCGGGTAGGTGTACACGGTGCCGGCAACGCCTCCCGCGCCACGGTGTTTGACCAGGACCTCCACGTCGGTGCCCGCAACCACCTCGGGCGGGCCGGGACCCCTCAGATCCCGCTCACAGTACGGCGCGTGCTCTAGGAACTGCCCGGAGGGGGACAGGTACCGCGGTGGCGGGGCGATGTGGCTGTTCGCCTCGATGCAGTAGGCGCGCAGCGGTTCGCCCCCCTCCGGCACCCATTGGTGGGTGGTGCTGCGGGGCAGCACGACGTAATCACCCGCCCCGACCTGAAGCGGACCGAACACCGTCGGCACCCTTGCCGAGCCGGACTCCACGTAGACGCACTCATCCCCCAGGGCGTTGCGGTACAGCGGCGAGGCGGACCCCGCGACGACATAGCAGATCCGCACATCGGCATTGCCGAGCACCAGGCGCCGCCCGGTCACCACGTCGTGGCGTTTCCATTCTTGGTCGGCAAACAGCTCGGGCAGCCGGAAGTGCCGGGGCAGCAGCGGCTCATTGGGTGCGGTGCGGTACTCGGGCAGGTGCCAGGGCCGGGCCTCGACGATCGCCGAGGGGATTTGCTCGTGATAAAGCAGCGCGGAGTCCGATGAGAAGCCGTCGGCACCCATCAGCTCCTCGTAGTAAAGCGAGCCATCAGCCCGGCGGTGCTGGGTGTGACGCTTGCGCGGGATCGAGCCTGCCTGCCGGTAGAACGCCATGGCCGCTACAGGTTGCCACGGCGGGCCTGTTCGCGCTCGATGGCTTCGAACAGGGCTTTGAAGTTTCCCTTGCCGAATCCCAGTGAGCCGTGCCGCTCAATGAGCTCGAAGAAGACTGTCGGGCGGTCCTGCACCGGCTTGGTGAATATTTGGAGCAGGTAGCCGTCTTCGTCCCGATCGGCGAGAATGCGCTGCTTGCGCAAGATCTGGATGGGGACACGGGTATCGCCGACCCACCTGCCGAGGGTGTCGTAATAGGAGTCGGGCGTGTCGAGGAACTGCACACCCCGCTCCCGCATCGCCGCGACGGCGCGGACGATGTTTCCGGTCGCCAGCGCGATGTGCTGTACGCCAGGACCCCCGTAAAACTCCAGGTACTCGTCAATCTGTGAACGCTTGCGGCCGATCGCGGGCTCATTGAGCGGGAACTTGACCCTATGGTTGCCGCTAGCCACTACCTTGGACATCAGCGCGGAGTACTTCGTGGCAATGTCGTCGCCGATGAACTCCTTCATGTTCTCAAAGCCCATGACCCGCCGGTAAAACGACACCCAGAAATCCATCCGGCCGAGTTCGACATTGCCCACGCAGTGGTCCACCGCCTGGAACAGCCGGCGAACGGGGGGAACCAGCGGCGGGCGGGCGACAAAACCTGGCAGGAAGGGGCCGGTGTAGCGGGACCGGTCGATGAGGGTGTGCCGGGTGTCGCCGTAGGTCGCCAGCGCGGCGAGGCGCACCGTGCCATACCCGTCGGTCTCGTCATGGGGCTCGGACAGGATGGTGGCGCCCTGCTGGCGGGCAAACGCCACGGCGTGGTCCACGTCGGGCACTTCCAGGGCCAGGTCGCTCACCCCGTCGCCGTGCGCCGCCACCCGCTTGCCCGGCGGCGTATCGGCGCGCGCCGCCCCGGAGACCACGAACCGGGCCCGGCCGGCAACCAGCGCATACTCCGCCGCGTCCCGGTAGCCTTGCTCCGGGCCCCGGTAGGCCACGCAGGTCATGCCGAACGCCGTCGAGTAGAAATGGGCCGCCTGCCGCGCGTTACCGACGGTGAAGGCCACGTGGTCCATGCCGATCACCGGGAACGGGTCAGGCCTGAGGTCGTGGGCGACGCCGCCGATCAGGGCGTCGACGTCGGTGTCGCCCGGCATCCCCGCAGACCGAGGCGAACTGGTCATACCCCGATGCTAACCCCCGCGCCGAGATCATCGAGACGGCTCGGGCGATGTGTGTGGCGTCACGTTCTCCGATCAGTCGTGTTATCGGGCTGCCGAAGGGCCAGTCCGAGGGTGTCCACGGGGTGAGTGCCCCCTCCGAGGCCGTGGCGGTCGCGGTGAGAGGGACTGCGCCGCTAATATCGCGCTACTGCGGGCTTAACCCGTCTTTGTCCAGCGTGTCTTCGGTCGGTGAGTCGCCCGCTTTTCCTGCTGGGTTGACTGGAGCAGGTTTGGGTCTTTTGTCTTGGTGGCGTTTGTCGCGTACGTAGATGACCCCCGATTTTCCGTTGCCAGGGATGCGGCGGTCCAGGTCGAACAGTGCTGTCGCGGCCACCAGGTCGCTGAGCTTGGCGTAGCCGTAGTTGCGGGAGTCGAAGTCCGGGCGTTGCTGGGTGATGATGTGGCCGACGTTGGCGAGGCTGGCCCAGCCGTCATCGTCGGAGGAGGCCTCTACGGCGTTGCGAAGCTGGTTCACCAGTGCGGTGTCTGCCGTGAGTTTCGCCGCCGAGGTGCGTGGTGCCGGCGTGAGCACCGCGCCAGAAAGCGCGGCGGCGCTCGGGCTGTGGGTGAGGTTCTCGATGTAGATGAACTTGTCGCAGGCCGCGACGAAGGGTTTGGGCGTCTTGCGTTCGCCGAACCCGTACACCGTGAGGCCGGACTCACGGATCCGGGCGGCCAAACGGGTGAAGTCGCTGTCGCTGGACACGATGCAGAACCCGTCGAAGCGTTCCGAGTACAGCAGGTCCATCGCGTCAATGACCAGCGCCGCGTCGGTGGCGTTCTTGCCGGTGGTGTAGGCGAACTGCTGGATCGGCTGGATTGACTGGGCGAGCAGCTGGTCTTTCCAGCTTTTTAGGCTCGTGCTCGTCCAGTCGCCGTAGGCGCGTTTGACATGGGCGGTGCCATACTTGGCGATCTCGGCCAGCAACCCCTCGATGATCGAAGACTGCGCGTTGTCCGCGTCGATGAGCACCGCGAGCTTTGCGGCGTTCTCACCAGCCATGCTGTTCCTTCCGGCGCCCGGCGCGCAGGCCGCCTGCCTGCCACCGACCGCGACATACCTCGTTCCCATTGTCCCGGCGGTGGGTTCATCATGAGAGCGCCGCAAGCGGATACGGTGAAGACGGGGATGGTCGTCGACGCCCGGCGCGCAGAGCAGCGTACTCGGCGTGGGCCGCCTCGACCGCTTCGGGGCAGGCCTGCTGCTTGTCGTGCTGATGCACGGACGCGATGTGTTGGCCACTGCTGGGTGCCGCGTGCGGCGCGGTCGACCGAATGACGGTTCTGGAACGGCTCGCGGCCACCACCCCGGTTGATCCCCTGTGGACAGACATGATCGCTGACCATGGCGGCGACAACGCGGACACGCCGACCTGTCGGGATTGGGGACGCAGGGGAGGCAGCCACTATAAGGACGGGGAGTTCACCAAGAAATGACCATGGACACCGACGAGGTCGAGCAGGCCGTTGAGCAACGCCGGGTCTGGCTGCAGGGCCAACTCAACGCGGCAGCGGTCCGGTTCGGCGTCGAGCTGGTCGGTGAGGTGGTGAACACCTTTGACATGCGCTCGGCCGGAGCGCCCGCACACGATGGTGAGCGCGCCGTGTGGCCGCGCGTCGTGGTGGAGGACCCCGACTATCAGCCGGCCTGCCGCTGGGAGGGCAACGTGGAAGCCAACTCGAGGCGAGTCCGCGCCATGCCCGTCCTGCAAACCCGCACTGGCCAGATCGCGCTCCTCTTCGCGATCTGCCGCTACCTCTGGGTCATCGGCGAGGGCAGCGACCTGGACCAGACTGAGAAGCACCTTCGTTCCGAAGGCTCGAACCTCGTGTCCCGACTTGCCCACTGATCACCCGCCGCAAGCCTTGTCCATGCACACGTGATGACCTGCGCGGCCGCTGCGGGTCAGAACTCAGCTGATACATGTGATTGTTTATCACCAGCCGGTGCGGTGAGCCGTCCAGGCGATGGCGGCCTGGGCGGCGCGGGTCTGGTAGGTGCGCAGGTGGGGGACACCGGGAGGCGCGGCTTGTCGCGAGTTGCGGGCCCAGTAAGCAGCGAAGGCCGCAGCGTAGCTAGTGATCACTGTTGGGTCGGTGTCGCGCCAGCTGGCCACGCCGGCGATGGCTTGTTCAGCGGCTGTGGGGGTGTGCCCGGCGAGGATGAGGTGGGGTACCAGATCGGCGACGTCGATCCAGGCAGCGCCGCAGAATCACCCGGCGGGGTGGTGGCGAGCGCGCCCCAGCCGTGGACCAGTCCCCCGAGTTCCAGGGTGGCCGGAGGCGCGTCCGGGGCCGGGCAGGGAGTGAGCACCTCGGCCAAGCGGGCGATCGCAGCAACGACGTGGCCAATGTCGGGTGAGCCCGGGAACAGCTGTGGGTGCCTGCCGTCGATGTCGTCGAAGGTGAGTACCACCCAGCCCGCGACGTCGTCGGCCCAGCGTAACCGCGGTGTCGGCGTCATTTCCGGGAGCTGGCGAGCAGTGTCGGCCTCAGCGCGGTACTTGCCGGCCAGCACGTGATCGGCCGGGATGCCCTCGGCGAACACTCGTTCTCCAGTCGCGAGACGTAACCGGACCGCCAGGCCGGGAGTAAAACCACCCGACTGCGTGTCCGCTGCGGCAATGCCACCGAGCCGGGCGGCAAGGCCGTCCCGGAGTGCTTGCGGCAGCTCGTCCCACGATGGGCGTACTGCGGTTGCCAGCTGGTCCGTCATCTCACCCCCGACCAGGTCGCCGTAAGGCTTCTCACCCCAGTCAACGCCCAGACAGCGGCCTCGCTTCGTGACTGCGCCGCCGTCGCGCTCGGGATCCTGCTCGGGCGCGTCGCCATCACCCGTAGGCGTCGAAGGACACCACGAGGTAACGCAGGGAGCCGATGGCTTCGTCGGGGGATTCCCAGACCTGCCCAAACCGGATCGGTGAGCCGGGCGGGTGCGGCGAGCGTGGCGCGGGTGCGGTCACTGCCGGTCGAACGCCGCGATCGCGCGGCGTCGGCGCGCGGTACCGAGATGGAGAACGCCAGGGAAGCGACGGCGGACCGCAGCCAGTCTCTGGGAGCGGCGGCGCGGGTGGCCGTACGATTTGGCGCGATGGCGGACAACCGGGTGCGGGTCGGTGGACCGTACTTCGAGGACCTGTGGCACGGGCAGGTCTTCGCCGACGCCCCGGGCGTGACGCTGACCCCGGGGCATGCCGCGCTGCACCAGGCGCTGTCCGGTGACCGGCTCCGGTTGCCGCTGGATCACGAGCTGTCCGCGGCGGTCACGGGGCGCGCCGAGCCGCTGGCTCATCCCACGCTGGTCTGCCATGTCGCGATCGGCCAGAGCACCGCACCCTCGCAACGGGTCCGCGGCAACTTGTTCTACCGGGGCCTGCGCCTATTGCGCCCGGTGCATCTTGGCGACACGCTGCGCACCCGCACCGAGGTCGTCGCGCTGCGACAGAACCGCCCGAAACCGGGGCGGCGCCCGACCGGCCTCGCCGTACTGCGGGTCCAGGTCCACAACCAGCGCGCGGAGCCGGTGCTCGACTTCTGGCGCTGCCCGATGATCCCGCTGCGCGACCCCGCTGCCGACACCGGGCATGCCGACAGCTTCGAGGACATCCCCGCCGACGCCGACCCCGTCGAGGACTTGCCGTGGGGATGGCAGCTCGACGCGTTCGCGCCCACCGTGACCGAACCCGGCACGGTCTATGACATCGAGGTGCGCGACACCGTGACCAGTGCCCCCGAACTGGCCCGGGCCACGCTCAACCTCGCGGCCACGCACACCGACCCCGGCGCGTCGGCGTACCGGCGTCGCCTGGTCTACGGCGGGCACACCATCTCGATCGCTGGTGCGCATGCCACCCGGGCTCTGCCCGACCTGGTGACGATCGTGGCCTGGCGCAGCTGTGAGCACACCGGCCCGGTGTTCGAGGGCGACGTGCTGCGTACTGAACTGCGCGTGGAGGCCGTCCACCAGCGGGACGGGTATCAGCTGATTGACCTGCGAGCGGTGGTGCACGGCTGCCCGGCACTCGACGCTGGTGATCCGGCCGCCGCGCAGCTGCCAGTGCTGGACTGGCGATTCGTGGCGCTCGCCCGGTAAGCGAGGTGGGAGATGACCGGGATCCTGACCGGGATGCGGGTGGTGGAGGGATCGGCCTTCGTGGCGGCGCCGCTGGGCGGGATGACCCTGGCCCAGCTCGGCGCAGACGTGATCAGGTTCGACCCGATCGGCGGCGGCCTGGACGCCCACCGCTGGCCGGTCACCGGGGAAGGGGAGAGCCTGTTCTGGGCGGGCCTGAACAAGGGAAAGCGTTCGATTGCGGTCGATATGCGCTCCTCGCAGGGTAGGGAGCTGCTCACCGATCTGATCACCGCGCCTGGGGAGGATGCCGGGTTGTTCCTGACGAACTTCCCGGCCGTGGGCTGGCTGGAGTTCAGCACGCTCACCGCCCGCCGCCCCGATCTGATCATGGTCAACATTGTCGGCAACCCGGACGGGTCCTCTGCGGTGGACTACACGGTCAACGTCGCCGCCGGTTTCCCTTGGACCACTGGCCCCAGCACGCTGTCCATGCCGGTCAACCACCTGCTGCCGGCCTGGGACGCGATCACGGGCACGCTGGCCGCGACCGGGCTGCTGGCCGCTGAACGCAAGCGGCGGATCGAGGGCATCGGTCAGTTCGTCCGGCTCGCCCTGGCCGACGTGGCGTTTGCCATGGTCGGGCACCTCGGGTACCTCGCCGAGGTACAGATCAACCACATCGAGCGGGCGAGGTACGGCAACGACCTGTACGGCGCGTTCGGTCGCGACTTCACCACCAGGGACGGCAAGCGGGTTATGGTGATCGGCCTGACCCCGCGACAGTGGCGCAGCCTGGTGAGTGCGGTCGGTATCGGCGATGCCTGCGCCCAGCTCGAGAGGCTGCTCGGGGTCGACCTGTCTCAGGAGGGTGACCGGTTCACCGCGCGCCACGTGATCGGCGCGCTCATCGAGCCCTGGGTCAGTAGCCGCACGCTGTCGCAGGTCCGTGAGGTCTTCGACGCGCACGACGTGTGTTGGGGGCCCTACCAGACCTTCACGGAGCTGGTCGCCGCTGATCCACGCTGCTCACCGGCCAACCCGATGTTCGCTATGGTCGAGCAGCCCGGCATCGGTCCCTATCTGATGCCGGGCTCGCCGCTGGAGTTCTCCGTCACCGATCGGGTACCCCCAGCACCAGCGCCCCGGTTGGGCCAGCACACCGACGAGATCCTCGCCGGGATCCTCGGCCTGTCCGGTGCGGAGATCGGACGGTTGCACGACGAGGGCGTCGTTGCCGGAATCCCAGGAAAGTGACCCGGATGTTCTTTTTCTTCTCGAACCGATTGGGCTGCCTCGCCTCGTTGCTGATATCAATAGCACTGACCGCCCTGCTGATCCTCATCTTGCATGTCCTGTGACGCGCGCCTACCGCACGCCGACGAGCTCGGCCAGCTCGCGGAGTCCGCGCCGGCCACGACGGTCGCGGCGCAGCATCTGGCGCAGCATGTCGTGCACCCGGTGGGTGAACATCAGCTGTTCTGGCGCGACCGCTCGGGCGGTGCTCAGTGCGGTGAGCGCCTCGTCGTCGTGCCGGCGCAGGTAGTGCGACCAGGCGACGGTGATCAGGTGGGAGGTGCGGCGCTCGGCCAGCTCGGCAGGCAGTGCGCTGTCGTCAACGTGTTCGGCTTGGCGGAGGGCGTCGCGGGGGTCGCCCATTTCGGTGGCCAGCCACACCCGGTGGATGGCCACGTTGGTGGGTCCGAACGCGAGCCAGAAGTCGTTGCGGTCGCCGGTGAGCTGTGCGGCCCGGTCGCACTCCCGGAGGTAGTCCCGCACTGCCACATGGTCACCGACACTGGCCGCGCCCACCGCGCCCTTGAGCATCAACGCTCCGTACATCGACGCGTGCTGGGAGGACTGAGCCAGCTGGGGTCGCAGCGCGTCGGCGGTCGCGATTGGCACCTCGATGGACTCCTGGAGGTGCCCGCTGTGCCGCAGCACCACTGCCAGCCGCCAGGCTGCCCCCGCGATGAGCAGACTGTCCTCGCTGCGGTCGGCGGCGGCCATGTCGCGTTCCGCGGCGATCCACGGCAGGTCCTTCTCCCCGATCCGGTCGAGCATCCCTGAGGTGACTCGCCAGACCAGGGAGAGCTGCCCGAACGCGTGGAGTTGGTGTTCGCCGGTGCTGGTGTGGGCGGCCTGCCAGGCATCGGCGATCAAATCCGGAAGCAGCGAACCGAGCCGTGACCACCGCTCGGTCTGCGAGCAGACGAACGCCTCGTTGATCCGCACCGCCAGCTCGGCGGCCCCGACCGGCGCTCGGTCGGGTACCCCGAGCACGCGGGCCGACCCGTTGTAGCGGAACATCGCGTCTTTGATCGCGGCGACGGAGTCCGGTGCGGTACCGATCACCGCCTCGCGAAGCTCACGGCGCCGGGTGGTGAACGCGGCGGGGAGCAGCTTCACCGGCTCGATGCCCAGTGCGTCGGCGATGGCGACGATGGTGGACAGCCGGTCCAGTTCCTTAGCACCCCGCTCGAACTGGGCGAGCCATTCGACACTGCGCCCCAGCAGCCCGGCCAGCACCTCCTGGCTCATGCCCCGGCGCCGCCGGTAGAACGCGACCCGCTCGCCGACGGTCGCCTCATCGGTGAGCCGCATGCCGCCCAGCCTAGCGAGGAAACCCACCCCAACGGTTCGTAGGGGTTGCCGCCCGCAGGTGCGCCTAGGGTCACATCCATGATCAACCTATTGGTTGCCCTGCTGACCCTGCAAGCCCTGTCCCAGCACGGTGAGCGACGGAACGGCAGCGAGCGATGGAGTGACAGCACCCACAACGAAACCTTCCGGGCCACGATGCAGGCCCACCTCCTGGACGGCACCCCAACCACGCTGATCATCACCCGACAGGGCCTCGGCAGCGCCGGACGAGTGTGGCTCACCTTCCACGGGGCGATCAAGACCACTGTCGCGATGACCAACCCCGAGACCGCGCACCTGGTCGAGCTGCTCACCAAGGCGACCGGGCGGTGAGCGAGGGTCCCGAGGCAGGTAGCTCACCGGCAGGGCGGCCGGTACGCCAGCCCAGGCAGGTAGTGATCCCATTCGCTGTTGGTGATAGCCGGGGTGATGCGACAGATTCGAGCGATGACACGATCAACGCTGGTGTCCCACAGCCGCGCGGTGTGGTCGACACTGGCGGTGGCCAGGGTATGCCCGTCGGGACTGAACGCCAGCGACCAGATGGCGTTGGTGTGGCCGGTGAGGATGCCCAGAGGCGTGGGATGGCGGGGATCGCGGACGTCCCACAGCCGCGCGGTGTGGTCGTAGCTGGCGGTGGCCAGGCTGTACCCATCAGGAGCGAACGCCACCGCGTAGACGGCGCCGGTGTGGCCGGTGAGGATGCCCAGGATCGTGGGATGGTGGGGGTCGTGGACATCCCACAGCCGTGCTGTGTCATCGGTGCTGGCGGTGGCCAAAGTGCGCCCGTCGGGGATGAAGGCCACCGAGTCGACGGCGCTGGTGTGGCCGGTGAGGGTGCCAAGCACCGTGGGATGGTGGGTGTCGCGGATGTCCCACAATCGTGCGGTGTGATCGTCGCTGGCGGTGGCCAGGGTGTGCCCATCGGGAGCGAATGCCACCGAGCGGACGGGGCTGGTGTGGCCGGTGAGGGTACCCAGGAGCGTGGGATGGGGGATGTAGCGGATATCCCACAGCCGTGCGGTGTCGTCGGCGCTGGCGGTGGCCAGGGTGTGCCCATCGGGAGCGAATGCCACCGCGTTGACGGCGCTGGTGTGGCCGGTGAGGGTGCTCAAGGGCGTGGGATGGTGGGGGTCGTGGACGTCCCACAATTGTGCGGTGTGATCGTCGCTGGCGGTGGCCAGGGTGTGCCCGTCAGGAGCGAACGCCACCGCGTTGACGGCGCTGGTGTGGCCGGTGAGGGTGCTCAGGATCGTGGGATGGTGGGGGTCGTGGACGTCCCACAATTGTGCGGTGTCATCGGCGCTGGCGGTGGCCAGGATGCGCCCATCAGGGCTGAAGGCTACCGATTCGACGATGTTGGTGTGGCCGGTCAGTGGGGTAGCGTAGGAGGTGGCCACGGTGCTGAGCAGACTGCCGCGAGCTTGTGGGGTGGGAACAAGCCGGTAGGCGGCCAAGCTGAGTTGTGCTGCCAGAGCGGGGTTAGCGCCGCGTAACTCCAGGGCCTGTCCGGCGACCTGCCGGGACACTGCGACATCCCGTTGGTGTTCCGCAGCGCGCTGCTGGGCCACGGCGAAGCCAGCCGCGACGAGAGCAAGGATGAGCAGCACCGACAACACGGTGAGAGCACGCCCCCGCCGGGCGCGATCTCGGCGAATGCTGGTCCGGAGAAAAGCCCTGGCTATCGGGCTCAGTTCCACACGATCGGTGAGCAGATCGCCGGCGTGGAGGCGAGCGCCGGTGTCGGCCACCGCGGCGGCCAGTTGTCCACGTTCCCACAACCGGGCCGGTAAGCGACCTCCGTCGTCCCATTCGGTGGCGGCCTGCTCGACCGCGCGGCGGGCTCGCAGCGCTGAGGCGTTCTCCTCGATCGCCTCGGCCAGCGGTGCCCAGGCGGACAGAAACGCCTCGTGGGCCACACCGATGACCACGGTGCCGCTCTCCGTGTCGGTGATCACCAGCCGCCGGGTGATGAAGGCGTCCAGCTCGCGGGTCACCGGTTCCGGCAGCTCATCGCGGGGTATGCGCCACCGGGTGGGGCGGCCCTGTTCGTCCACGGTCACCAACCGCAACAACCCGGCGATGACCTCCTCGCGGCGCCGTCCGCTGACCGCGCTCGCGTCGGCCAGCGCCGCGTCGGCTTGCCGGGTCAGGGCACCCCGCACCCCGCCGAGCTGCTCGTAGCGCGCACCCGACAGGTGACCGCCGCGGGTGACCCCGTCGGCGAGTTGGGCCAAGGTGAACGCCAGCAGCGGCAGGGCCTCTCCGCTGTCGGTGTCGGCGACCAGCCGGGCCACCAGGTCCTCATCCACCCCGATGCCGGCCCGCCGCGCCGGGCCCTGGATCACCGCCGGCAGCGCCTCGCGGCGCAGTGGCCGCACAGTGTAGGTCCGGGTTGGTAACTTCTCCAGGTCGGCGTCCACCAGCAGCTGTTTCAGGAACTCCGGCCGCAGCGTGGCCACCACCTGAAGCGGACTACCCAGCGCTGGACGCAGCAGCTGCGCGAACCGGGCTCGGTGACCGGCTGATGCCTGGGTCAGCAGCTCCTCGAACTGGTCGATCACGATGAGCAGGCGCCGTTGCGGCCCGGCGGGGTCGGCCAGCAGCAATTCATCAGCCAACCCGGTCAGACCACCCGCGTCGAGCTCCTGGCGGACGTGATCCACCGTCCAGCCCAGGTCAATCCGCCGGGCTGCGGCCGCCAGTTCCCGAGCCAGCGCCGCCACCGGGTCGGTCCCCGGCAGGATCGGCGACAGGACCTGCCAACTTGGTTCGTCGGCCATCAGCGGCAGCAACCCGGCCCGGACGAGTGAGGACTTGCCGCACCCTGAGGGGCCCACCACCAGCAGCACCGCACCTTTCGCGTGCTCGGTTGGGGACCGTAGCAGCTCGGTGAGCTGCTGGACCTCCTCACTGCGGCCGAAAAAGACCTGCTGCCAGTCGGTGTCCAACGGGCGTAGCCCCGGGAACGGGGAACGATCATCCGGCCAGCCCGCACCTCCGCGCGTATCGATTCGGCGCAGCGCCGCGAGGAGTTCAGCCCGGGCCACACCCGGGTCCCGCGTCAGGTCGGCATGCTGGTGGGACCTCAGCAGCGGATGCACCACGCCCGGCTCGGCCCGGACCGGCAGCAGCCGGCTACCCCGTGACCGGGCGTAACCCACCTCGTAGCTACACCACGTTGATGCCAGGAAAGCCGAGGTGACCACGCAGACCACCGCGTCGGCCCAGCGCAGCTGCTTATCCAGCCGCTGCTCCCACTCCTCACCCACCCCGATGCCATCGCCCGGATCCTGATCCAGGAACACCTGGTGGTGCTCAGCAACCAGCCACTCGCGCAGCTGACCGGCGCACTCACGGTCCTTGCTGGCATGGCTGACGAAGACCCTGGCCACTACCACCCCCTGCGGACCAGGGTAAAACAGCGCGCCGCCACGAAGGCGGCACAACGAGTATGCCCGGGTTCAGCTTGCTGAGGCCAACCCTCGATGGGTGACCGTCCTGAAAGGCACGTGGCGCGGCCGGGTGGCCTCTGAGGATGCCGTACCCGTGGCGGCCTGTCCCTGAATGGCAGCGGCGAGGATGCGAATCGCATCGCTGTGGATGTGGTGTTTCGAGGCCAGGGCGTCCATCGGGATCGGGGCTATGAGATCGAGTAACTCGACCCCGACGACAACGCCCATTGCCCGGCTGGCCCCGGACACAACCGCTATTCGGCTCCGAATGGCGGTCACAGGACCCTCGCCGACAGCCATTCGGCTCCGAATGGCGGTCAGCAGTCTCACCAACCCCGCGCGCGCCATTCGGCGAGGTGGGGGCGCTCGGTGCCGAGGGTGGAGTCCTTGCCGTGTCCGGGGTAGAACCATGTCTCGTCGGGGAGGAGATCGAACACCCGTGACTGGAGGTCGGCCATCAGGCTGGCGAAGGCAGCGGGGGAGGTGGTCCGTCCGGGACCGCCGGGGAACAGCGCGTCACCGGTGAACAGGTGCGGTGTGCCGTTGGCGTCCCGGTGGAGCAGGGCGATCGAGCCGGGAGTGTGTCCGCGCAGGTGGATCACGTCCAGCACTACCTGGCCGACCGTGACGGTATCGCCGTGCTCCACCAGGCGGTCGGGAGGCACCGGCAGCCTCGGGGCGTCGACCGGATGCGCGATGGTCCGCGCTCCGGTGGCGCCAGCGAGGGCACCGAGAGCCTGCCAGTGGTCCGCGTGCCGGTGAGTGGTGACGATCGTCTGCAGATCGGGCCGATCCGGTCCATGGCCCAGCAGGTCCATCAGCCGCTGCGCCTCGTTGGCCGCGTCGATCAGCAACGCCTCGCCGGTAGACTGGCAGACCAGCAGGTAAGCGTTGTTGTCCATCGACCCGACCGAGATCTTGGTGACGCTCAGCGCGGTCAGCGTCCGCCGCTGTGCCGGCCCACCGGGAGTCACCGCGCCGTCGTAGTCCTCAACAATGTCCACAGCCATTGACCGTAACCCCCGGATGAACCAGGTTGCCACACCGCACCGCGAGACCGGTTCTGTCAGACCTGGCGCATAGCATGGGCGAGGCCCTCTGGCGAAGGGAGTCACGTGGCTGACCGACTTGTCGTGCGCGGTGCGCGGGAGCACAACCTGCGCAACGTCGATCTCGACCTGCCCCG
>JAFATA010000042.1 GCA_019244165.1 Pseudonocardiales bacterium
ACCAGCCCGACACCTCCACCTACCCAGTGCACCAATCCGGGCCACGCAACCTCTGGGACGAGATCGAGACCGCCTACCACTGGTGGCTCGACGCAGGGCGCCCCAGCCCACAACAATGGCACATCACAATCACCCCCGACGCTCAGCACATCACCTTGACCGAGACCGATACCTCAGCCGACGTGACGCCGTAATCCCGCCGATAAGCGTTACCCTTGGTCGGTGCGCGATTCTTAAGCCGTGGGACATGGCATGCACCGCAGCGACGACCGCCGGTGACGCGGAATGGCTTTGGCCTATCTGCGCACCATGCCGGGGATCTCGATACCGTGGGTGGCATGGCAGTGGCTCGGGTGCGCCCCGCGACCCGGGAGGATGCTCCCACGCTGGCCACCCTGCATCGCGCGACCTGGCAGGCCGCCTACTCCGAGCTGCTGCCGCCCGGCGCCCTCGAGGGGCTGGACACACCGCAGGTACAGCAAGCCTGGGCCGACACCGTGGAGGGTGGGGCCACGGTGCTGATCGCCACCGAAGGCAACGACCCAGTCGGGTTCGTGGTGGCCGGTCCGGCACCCGAGGACGAGGTGGCGGCTGCCGATGGCACGCTGCCCGCTGACGCGGCGCGCACAGTACTGGTGAGCACTCTGCTGGTGGAACCACGGTGGGCTCGCCGAGGCCATGGCGGGCGACTGCTCGCCACAGTCGCAAGGATGCTGCGCGATGCCGGCGCCAGCCGGGGAATCGTCTGGGTACCCGCCAAGGACCCGGCCTCGCTGAACTTCTACCGGCGCGCCGGCTGGGACCCCGACGGCACCGTACGCACCCTCGACGCCGGCGGGCGGGCGCTGCACGAGGTGCGCCTCACCGGCTCCCTCAGCCTTGTGCTCACCTGACCCGCTGCTCCAGCAAGATCGGATAGGACTCGCTGGTGCGCCTCCCCACCCGCAGTCACTCTGTCCACCCGCAGTCACTCTGTGTTTGTCTGAGTTTCGTGTTTGTCTGAGTTTCGATATTCATCGGATCGAATGACCCCTGGCCGCTATCGGGTCCTTTCGGCAACGATTTCGATTTACCCTCGTTACTAAGCTTATAGGCACTAGAGTAGTCAGAGTGTTGGAGAGTTGCTGACCGACAAGGAGACGAGACAGATGACGGATACGGCGCTCCTCGAACAACAGATAGCCATCAATGCTCCAGTACAAAATGTTTTTGCTGTGGTCGCAAATTTAGAGAATTTTCCGCGTTATGGTCATAAAGTGAGCGACGCCACTAAGATCGGCGACGCCATGATGGTAACCTATTCACCGAAGGTGCCGGGACTCAACCTTACACTCCCGATTAGCTTCCGATTCAAGGTTAGCTTGGCCGATGTCCAGGAGTCGACAGCTGTCACGATGGATATGGACGGCCTGATCAAAGGTACCGCCCGCTGGAACCTCGAGGATCAGGGGAGCTCCACCCTCCTCAAAGTTTCTATAAATTACCAATTGTCCGTAGACGCCATCCGCAGCGCTCTTGGCGGCGGCAGCGATAAGGGCGACTTTTCGGGTAAAATCGGCAACGCCGTTGGCGGAATCGCCAACGGCGTTGCTCGAGTGATTTCTCCTCTCTTAACCACGAACTCGTCCAACGTGATGCAAGCCCTCGTCAATATCAAAAGGCTGAGCGAGGACTAACTGCGGATCGGCCCCGTTTCCTACCCGGCACACGGCAGCGCGGGAAGTGACCTGACCGCGGTGATGCCTCCCTACCGAACCGACTGCGAGGTCATCCAAAATATCTGAAGGGATCCGATGCCACCCGCACTGCCGATATCACCCGAGGAACTGGCGCGCACGCTCAGCCGTCCCCTCGCCCCGCGCCGCGACGGGCTTGAGCTGTCCGTAGCCGACCCCACCCTCGTGGAGACCGGGGACGACCTCAGGCTGCGCCTACAGGTCACCGTCACCACAGCCCGCAGCGAGACGGCCGAGCAGTGGCAGGTGATGATTCCGCTCGACCTCGCAGATCTCGACCCTGCTGTTAACCCGACGGCGTTCGCCACCACCCTTCGAGTGAACTTGGAGGAATGGTGGGACATGAAGGATCGTGAACCGCACATCGCCGCATGGGGCCGCCGGCTCGGCCCGGAACTTAAGAAATAAGAGTGCCCGCAGCTACACCGCGTGCCGCCCGATGGCCGAGATCGTCTGCGGGTCAACACGGGCCGCACGCCCTCGACACCGGCGGGCGGGCGCTGCGCGAGCTGCGCCTCACCGGCCCTCTGAGCGTCGTGCTCACCTGACCCGGCGCGGGTGGATGCCGACGATGATGCAGGCTTGGTCCCAGCAGGGTGGGCAGGTGGGCCAGAGCCATTCTGTGTCACCATCAGGGCCGCGTGGGTGGGTGGCTCCGCAGAGGCAGCGCATGGGTGCTCCTAGCCGGACAGTGCGGTCTTGCCGTTCGATGGCGTGGCGCTGCCCGGCCAGGGGGTACCAGACAAACGGCCAGTCTGCATACCAGATCATCGACAGCCGCCGGGTGATCGTCGCCTCGTTATGCCGTGGGGTGCACCTGGGGTCGGGGAGCGCGGGGGTTCACGGGTGTCCCCGTAGCTCACGCCCGCCCGCGGGGTTGTCGCCTGGTGGGTATCCGCGGTGGCGCACGCCCGCCGTGTCGGTAAGGGGGAGTTATGACGGCGGCCCGACCCCAGGTGCACAGCAGGGGACTGTGGCCGCTGTGACGGCGGTGACGTCAGGAGTCCCGGTATCCGGGTGGTGGATGTGTCACCCCAAACTTGCTGCTCCTTGCCGCTAAGGTTAAGCGCCGTGACCGGAGATGTGCCGGAGGTGAGGGCCGACGACGGGGACTTGGCGGCTGATCTGGCCAAGGTGGAGACCCTGCGGCGCAACCTGGGTGCCCAACTGGCCACCTGTCGCATAGCGGCCGGGGTCTCCCAGACCCACTTGGGCCGAGCCCTCGGCAAGACCCGCAGCATGATCTCCAGGGTGGAAAACGGCACCCGGGGGCTCCCCGCCGCGTTGTGGCGGATCGCCGATGACCTCTGCCACGCCCAGGGGGTGTTGGTCGCGGAGCACAGCGTGCTGGCCCAAGCCGAGCGGGACTACCGTGCCCGCCGCCGACACGCACAACGACAGCAGACCGGGACAGCGAAACCGGTCCTGCCAACCTGGCGGGAACTCATCTCGCCTGTTGTGCTGCTGCGCACAGGCGATGACGCGTGGCCCCGGATCACCGTGGTTACCCTCAGGGGTGGGTGCGGGAAGTTAGCCGAGGAGCTGATGGCAGTGGTTACCAGAATCGTGCGGGCACTGGGCCGTCGCGACGCGATCTACCTGGCCGGGTCAGTCCTGGCCGCCGCCGGGCTCGTTGACCTCAACCTCGACGAGTACGCCCGGCTGGCTCAGGCGGTCCAGACTCCGAGCCGGGTGGACGCGCAGGTCGTGCGGAACCTCGCGGCCATGCTGGGTCACTGCCAACGCCTGGAAGACAAGCTCGGCCCCTGCCAGGTGTTCGAGATGGTCACAGCCCAGCACAGGCTCCTGCACCTCCTCAAAGGCGGCTGCCCCGAGCAACTACGCAGAGCGCTGAGCGTGGTCGACAGCAACATGGCTTCAAGCATCGGTGGCTACCTGCTCAATATGGGTCACCCCGAGGAGAGCAGAAACTACTGTGTGCACGCCCGCAAAGCCGCCCACGACGCCGGCAACCCCGGGTTAGCCGCCTATGCGGCATCCAACGCCAGCTTCGCCGCGTTCGTGCGCGGTGACATTCCCGCCGTGCTAGACAGCGCCGCCGCCGCCCGCAGCCTGGCCGCCCGCACCAATGATCTTCACCTGAAAGCCCTCGTTGAGCAGATGGCCGCTAGCGCGTACGCCCTTGATGGCCAATACGGGCCATCGATGACCGCTTATGACCGCGCCCACGACTTCCTCACCACCGCAACCGGGAGCGCTCCGGACTCACCGGCTTATTGGGTGCACCACGGCAGCATCGACAGCGCGCGTAGCCTTTTACTCGCCCGGCTGGGCAAACCCCAGGAAGCCCTCGACGCCGCCAGCACCGCCCTCGCCCAGTACGACCCCACCTATATCGGCGGATACACCAGGTGCCAGGTACGACTCGGCCACGCCCTTATCCTGTCCCAAGACATCACCGAAGCCGCCCGAGTGCTCGGTGACGCCGCCCCCCAGGCTCACCTGTACCCACGACTGACCGCGGAATTCCATACCGCCCGCGCGTTGATGCAACCCTGGGTGCACACCCAGGCCGTCACCACACTCGACGCCCAACTGGAAGCCTGCGGCCTCACCCCAGCCACCGTACCGAAGCCAACAGCCAGCACAGATACTCTCTGAGGTCCAGAGTCCTCACCATTCACCTCACCGCTGCTGCCTGAATTCCTCAAGTTGTCGGCGGCGGAGTAAGAACACCCGTACGTGGAGCCGCTGGAGGGGCACGCGGATGAACCGAGCGGGTCGTAGTCTGCGCGTTTACCACCAGGACGGTGTTGGTGGCGCAACGTCGTGGCTGGTGCTGATGGCCTCGCCCAGGGCGGTCCGCTCCAAGTGGGTCAACTGCGAGGTCGCCTGGTGGCTGGAGAACAAGTCCCCGCAGCGGTTGCTCGTGGTGCTCACCGAGGGAGAGTTCGTCTACGCCGACGACGCTGCGGACGGCGCCACCCGGGGGATCGTTTGGGTACCCGCCCAGGACCCGGCCTCGCTGAACTTCTACCAACGCGCCGGCTGGGACCCCCTCAGCCTCACCCTCACCTGACCGGAGCAGCCATTCGGAGCCGAATGGCGGTTCGCGCACCCCCGGAAAGCGCATTTCGGCTCCGAATGGCGCGAGCTTGTGGATAACTTGGGCTGGCTGTGGATGGACGTTTGAGGGGGAGGGCGCGTAGCGGCACGGTTACGGTATGGCACGGGAGAACAAGCTCCGGGAGCCGACGCCCGTCTTCAAGGGCACTGATGCGGTGCTAGCCGGCACGCTGACCCGCGGTCACCTGCGCGGGCCGATGGTGCAGCGGCTGTTCCAGGGCGTTTACGCGCTGCGGGGTGAGCCAATGACGCATGAGCTGCGCTGCGCAGCCGCGGCACTCGCGCTGCCACCTGAAACGGTGATCACTGGCAGGTCGGCGGCTGGTCTGTGGGGCGTGCCGTTGGCCCGGGCCCAGGATTGCGTCCAGGTCGCAGTCCCGGACAGCACCCGCATCGCTCGGCGCGCCGGCCTGGACGTACGGCGGACCTTGGTCCGAGCCGACGAATGCACGCCGTGGTCCGAAGTCGCCGTGGCGACTCCACTACGGACTACCCTCGATCTGCTGCTCGGCCAGCCGCTACCGGACGCCGTCGCCGATCTCGATGCCGTGCTGCGAGCCGGTCTCGTGGCATTACCGCAGGTCGCGACGCTAGTTGCGGAACGCTCGGACAAAGGCATCGTGCTGGCTCGCCGCGCCGTGCAGTTGGCCGACCCGAGGGCGGAATCCCGACCAGAGTCGCGGGTCCGGGTCTGGCTCGAGTTGGATGGCCTGCACCCCGAGCCGCAGTACTGGATCGAGGACTCGACCGGCCGGCTGGCCCGGCTCGATCTGGCTTTCCCCGAGCACCAAGTCGCGGTGGAATACGACGGTTCGTGGCGGGACGGCGAACATTGGGCGCTCAACCGGGATCGGGACCGGCTCAATCGGGTGCAGGCCGCCGGTTGGGAGATCGTGTTCGTGACCGCCCAGCTACTGCACGACCCCGCCCGCATGGTCCACGCAGTTCGCGCTGCCCTCGCCCGACGCAGCTGATCGCGTCACAGACCGCCATTCGGCTCCGAATGGCAGCCCGAAGGGACCCAAAAACTGCTATTCGGCTCCGAATGGCAGGGGACGGGTTAGAGGTCGAGCAGGGGTTCTAGGCCTACAGTGAGGCCGGGGCGGGTGAGGACCGAGCGGACGGCGAGCAGGACGCCGGGCATGAACGACGAGCGGTCGAGCGTGTCGTGGCGGATCGTCAACGTCTCGCCCTTGGTGCCCAGTAACACCTCCTGGTGCGCGAGCAGCCCGGTTAAGCGCACCGCATGCACTCGCACCCCCTCCACGTCGGCGCCCCGGGCACCAGGGAGGGCACTGGTGGTGGCATCCGGAGCCAGGCTCATCCCGGCCTGCGCTCGGGCAGCCGCGATGAGCGCCGCGGTGCGGGCCGCGGTGCCCGACGGGGCGTCGGCCTTGCGCGAGTGGTGCAGTTCCACGATCTCCACCGATTCGTAGAATCGGGCGGCCATCGCAGCGAACCGCATCGACAGGATCGCCCCGATAGCAAAGTTGGGGGCGATCAGCACCCCGAGGTCGGGCTTGGGCGCAAGCCAGTCCCGGACCTGGGCCAGCCGAGCCTCGGTGAAGCCAGTGGTGCCCACCACGGCGTGAATGCCCTGGTCCACGCAGAAGCGTACGTTGTCCATCACCACGTCGGGATGGGTGAAGTCGACGACCACCTCCGTACCCGCGTCGGCGACGTTGAACATCCAGTCACCCGCGTCGACCATCGCGACAAGTTCCATATCCGCAGCGGCGTCGACAGCCTTGCACACCTCGGTGCCCACCCGGCCGCGAGCCCCGAGTACCCCGACCCGGATCGGGTTGTCCGCCGAGCGGTTCCCGGCCGGGGGCATCTGCTCAGCGGGGGTCACTTGACCAACTCCGCGATCTCGTCGGGCAGATCCTCCACCTGAGCGTAGGGGCCTACCACGGCGGCGGTGATCGGTCGGCGCAGCAGCTCGCGGGCGAGCTCACCGACCTGCTCCGCGGTCACCGCGTCGATCCGTTGGAGCTCGCGGGCGACGGTGGGGTGCTCGCCGTAACCCAGCTCCGCGGTGCCGAGCCGGATCATCCAGGACGGCGCATCCTCCAAGCCCAGAACCAGCCCACCGCGCAGCTGCCCCTTGCCACGGGTCAGCTCGGTCTCGGACAGTCCGTCCCGGGCCAGCTCAGCCAGCACGTCACCGACCACCACCGCCACCTCACCCAGCCGGCTCGGGGAGCAGCCAACGTAGATCGACAGACTGCCCAGGTCGGCGTACGTGTCCACCGCGGAATACACCGAATAGGCCAGGCCGCGCTGCTCGCGAACCTGCTGGAACAGCCGGGAGCTCATCCCACCGCCCAGGGCGGCGTTGAGCACGCCGAGCACGTAGCGCCGCTCGTCGTGCCGGTCGAGGGCCTGCACCCCCAGCAGGAGGTGGGCCTGTTCGGACGAGTCGGTGCACAAGGCCAGAGCGCGCTGATCGGTGATTGTGGCCTGACCGCGACGCGGGGGCACGGGTTGCGCGCAACCGGTCAGGTGAAGCCCGAAACTGTGATCCACCGCCGCCAGTACCGCGCCGTGCGTGACGTTGCCGGCCACCGTCAGCACCATCCGCTCCGGGGTGTAACGCCGCCGGTAGAAGCGGTGCAGCGCCTCGCGGCTCATCCCGGTGACCGACTCCTCAGTGCCCAGCACCGGCAGGCCCAGCGGATGCGAGCCGAACAACGCGGCGCAGAACTCGTCATGCACCGCATCCTCCGGGTCGTCGTCTCGCATCGCGATCTCCTCGAGCACCACGCCGCGCTCGATATCGACCTCGGCGGGCTCGAGCAGGGCGTTACCCAGCACATCGCACACCAGATCGACGGCGAACTCGAGGTCGGAGTCGAGCACGTGCGCGTAATAGCAGGTGTGCTCCTTGGTGGTGAACGCATTGAGCTCACCGCCCACCGCGTCGATCTCCTGGGCGATCACCACCGCGGAGCGCCGTGCGGTGCCCTTGAACAGCAGGTGTTCCAGGTAGTGCGCCGCGCCGGCCACCGCGGTGGGCTCATCCCGCGAGCCCACCGCCACCCACATCCCCACCGAGGCCGAGCGCGACGCAGGCAGCTGCTGGGTCACCACCCGCAACCCGGCGGGCAGCACGCTGCGCTGGAAGTGCTGCTGGGTCACGTGCCGGCCGGGACCTCAGCGATGTCCCCGCTGACCGGCACCAGGCTGATCTTGCCGCGGTTGTCGATGTCGGCCACTTCGACACGCAACTTGTCGCCGACCTTCACCACGTCTTCCACCTTGCCGATCCGCTTGCCGTTGCCCAGCTTGGAGATGTGCACCAGCCCATCCTTGCCGGGTACCAGCGAGACGAAGGCGCCGAAGGCCGCGGTTTTCACCACCGTGCCCAGGAACCGCTCGCCAACCTTGGGCATCTGGGGGTTGGCGATGGCGTTGATCCGGTTGATGGCGGCCTCAGCTGACGGGCCGTCGTTGGCGCCGACGTAGATCGTGCCGTCATCCTCGATCGAGATGTCCGCGCCGGTCTCGTCGGTGATCGAGTTGATCATTTTGCCCTTCGGGCCGATCACTTCGCCGATCTTGTCAATCGGAATCTTGATAGCGGTGACGCGCGGGGCGTACGGGCTCATCTCGTCTGGCCCGTCGATGGCCTGCGCCATCACCCCGAGGATGGTCAGCCGAGCGTCTCGGGCCTGGGATAGCGCGCCGACCAGGACGTTTGAGGGAATCCCGGCCAACTTGGTGTCCAGCTGCAATGCGGTCACGAACGTGCTAGTGCCAGCAACCTTGAAGTCCATGTCACCAAAGGCATCCTCGGCGCCCAAAATGTCCGTGAGCGCGACAAAAGTGTCCTTGCCGTCAACCTCACCGGACACCAGCCCCATGGCGATCCCCGCCACGGGCGCCTTGAGCGGAACTCCTGCGTTGAACATGGACATGGTGGACGCGCACACCGAGCCCATCGATGTGGATCCGTTGGAACCCAACGCCTCGGAGACCTGGCGAATCGCGTAAGGGAACTCCTCGCGGCTAGGCAGCACCGGGATCAGCGCCCGCTCAGCCAGCGCACCGTGACCGATCTCGCGCCGCTTGGGTGAACCGACCCGGCCGGTCTCGCCGGTGGAAAACGGAGGGAAATTGTAATGGTGCAGGTAACGCTTGGTGGTCTCGGGGCCCAACGAGTCGATCTGCTGCTCCATGCGCAGCATGTTCAGCGTGGTGACGCCGAGGATCTGCGTCTCGCCGCGTTCGAACAGCGCTGAACCGTGCGCCCGAGGAACCAGATCGACCTCAGCCGAAAGCGGCCGGATGTCGGTGAGACCGCGGCCGTCAATACGCACCCGCTCCCGCAGAATGCGCTGACGTACCGCTGATTTGGTCACGGCTCGGAACGCGGCGCCGATCTCTTTCTCCCGACCCTCAAAGCGCTCGGCCAACTGCTCCGCGACACCGGCCTTGAGCTCATCGAGTCGGTTGTCCCGCTCCTGCTTGCCCGCGATGGCCAGGGCCCGCGCCAGCTCGTCGGCCACCGCCTCGTGGACAGCGTCCAGGACATCGGTCTGGTAAGCGGGGAAGGTGGGAACCCCCAGCTGCGGGTTGCCGGCCTCCGCGGCCAGCTGCTGCTGGGCCTGGCACAGGACACGGATAAACGGCTTGGCGGCCTCCAGCCCGGCGGCTACCACCTCCTCGGTCGGAGCCTGAGCGCCCCCGTCGATGAGCTCAAGGGTGGCCTCGGTGGCCTCGGCCTCGACCATCATGATCGCCACATCGCTGGTGGCGCCCTCACCCATCACCCGGCCCGCGACGACCATGTCGAATACCGCGCGGCCGAGCTGCTCGTACGTCGGGAAGGCGACCCACTGGCTGCCGTCGTCGTGGCGGACCAAGGCCACCCGGGTAGCTCCGATCGGGCCGGTGAACGGCAGACCGGACAACGCGGTGGACGCTGAGGCGGCATTGATCGCGAGCACGTCGTAGGGGTCAGCCGGGTTGAGGCTGAGCACGGTGACGACGACCTGGACCTCGTTGCGCAGCCCGTCCACGAAGCAGGGCCGCAGCGGGCGATCGATCAGCCGGCAGGTGAGGATCGCGTCGGTGGACGGACGGCCCTCACGGCGGAAGAAGGAGCCGGGGATGCGCCCGGCGGCATACATCCGCTCCTCGACGTCGACGGTCAGGGGGAAGAAGTCAAACTGCTCCTTGGGCTGTTTGGACACCGTGGTAGCGGACAGCAGCATCGTCCCCTCGTCGAGGTGCGCGACGACCGCTCCGGCGGCCTGCCGAGCCAACCGGCCGGTCTCAAATCGTACGGTCCGGGTACCGAAAATGCCGTTATCCAGCAATGCGACAGCCTCATGGGTCTCATGGGCCGTCTGGGGTGAGGGGTTTGTCGTGGGGTCGGTCAGCTCTGGGTCGGTCAACTCTTCTCCTCCTCGCGACACAGGCCAGGCACTGGCACCATCGACGCGGGAGGAAGGACGACAGGCCGGTCTTCGATCGAAGCTCCCGGAGCAGGTGATCTGCTCTCGGGAACCACTACCGAGGACCGGCGGACGACGGTCCCGACGACGGTGAGGCGCGGCTCGTGCGGCGATGTGTGATTGTGTAGCAGTGTGCTGGCTCGCCGGTCAGCGACGCAGGCCGAGGCGCTCGATCAGGGATCGGTAGCGCGCGATGTCAACCTTGGCGAGGTAGTTCAGCAGGTTGCGGCGGCGGCCGACCATGAGAAGCAGACCGCGCCGGGAGTGATGGTCGTGCTTGTGTTGTTTGAGGTGCTCGGTAAGGCCCACGATCCGCTTGGTCAGCAAGGCCACTTGCGCCTCAGGGGATCCAGTGTCCCCCTCACGCAGCCCATAGGTGGCCAGAATCTCACTTTTCTGAGCGGTGGACAGCGCCACGGGTCGATCTTCTCCTGTCATCTCGTGCGGTGCGGACCGCGGAATCACGCGGCAGCCGTGGACGGAGCCGCCCGCCATAGACCGCAGCGGAAACCGTAGCGAGCCTACCAGCTCACTCGGTGCCCTCCGGTATCACCCCGGAGCGATCTTCAGGCCCGGTCTCCTGGTCGCAACCAGCGGCACGCCGAAGCAATTCCGCGAGCAACGGGAATCCCTCTCCCAGCAGGTGGGCCGCGGCGGCCAGCTCGTGCGGGGGGGCCAACGCACGCAACGCCGGGACGAGCACCTCATCACGGTGCTCCTCGACCGGCAGTGTCTCCCGAGTCTCCCCACTATCGAGGGGCCGGCTGACGGTGGGTCGGGAGTCGCGGACCTGCTCCAACGCGGCGCGAATCGCGGCAGGGTCACCAGAGGCGACCTCAGGAGTGAGCACCCGGCGCTCCAGCATCACCATGCGCGCCAGCACCGCGGGATTGCCGATCTTCGCTCGGCGCCCGCTCATCAGCTGGCTGAGCATCGGCGCGCTCAACCCCAGGACCTCGGCCAACTGTGCCTGAGAGACATCAAAGGCGACCACAAGCCGCCGCACCCGATCGCCGAGCGGTTCCCCGTACCATTCCCGCTGCAGGGCGACGTTGCGCGCGACGGCGAGTTGCTCGTCCATCGGACTATCCCTTCCGTGCCCTGTACTGGCATCCTGCCAGGACCCCGGACCCGACCCCAGCGACCACCGACGCCGGGAGGGCAGCCGCGACTGCTCACCGTGCTCGATCACCTAGGGCTGGTCGAACAGCGTGCGGGTGCGCGCCACGTCCTCATCGATCTGAGCCACCAGTTGCTCGGGGGTGTCAAAGCGGCACATGCCGCGCAGTCGCTCGACGAAGTCCAGCGCGACTCGCTCGCCGTAGAAGTCCTCGTCCAGATCCAGCACGAACGCCTCCACCCGGCGTTCGGATCCGGAAAATGTCGGGTTGGTGCCGATCGAGACCGCCGCCACCAGTTCCCGGCAGCGGTGCAGGAAGCGGCACGCGTAGACACCGTCGGCGGGGATCGCGGCGTACCGCGGCGTCAACAGGTTCGCCGTCGGGTACCCCAAACTGCGGCCACGCTGATCACCGCGGACCACGATCCCTTCCACCCGGTGGGCCCGACCCAACGCGGCGGCCGCCGCTGCCACGTCACCGGCGTCGATGCAGGACCGGATGTAGGTGGAGGAGAACGTCAGCTCACCGTGGGAAAGCAGCCCCATGCCCTCGACGGTGAAACCAAACCGCCGGCCCAAGATCCGCAGCAGCTCGGTGTTTCCCGCCGCTTTGTGCCCGAAGGTGAAGTTCTCCCCCACCACCACCACCGCCACGTGCAGGCGCTCGACGAGCACCTCGTGGACGAACTCGTCGGCGGGCATCCGGGACAGCTCGACAGTGAAGGGCAGCACCAGAAACACCTCCATTCCCAGCGCTTCGACCAGCTCAGCGCGGCGACGAAGGGTCGTGAGCTGCGCCGGACGGCTGCCGGGACGGACCACCTCCGAAGGGTGCGGGTCAAAGGTCATCAGCACCCCCGGGAGGCCCATCTCCCGGGCCCGCCGCACGGCCTGGCCCACCAGCTGGACGTGACCGCGGTGCATCCCGTCGAACACACCGATGGTGACCACGCTGCGGCCCCATCCGTTTGGGATGGCCGCGATCCCACGCCAGCGCTTCACCAGGTGAGGCTAGCTGGTCACCTGCCGGCGGGGCGCAGGACCAGGACCGGACAAGCCTGCCCACCGCGCTCAGTGAGCAGTGCGATGGCGTGCCCCTGCGAGTCGATCGCGGCGTGTGTTCCGACCAGCCCGAGGGCCGGCAACGACCCACCATGCGCCAGGATCCGGACCTGCTGGGGGTCCACGGCGCGGTGGCGGAACGCGGTAGCCACCACCTCGTCCAGCTCAGCGCACAGCCCGGGGTCACCCGCCAGCTCATCGAGGGTGCGGGCGAGATCCAGGGTGAAGGTGCCCACCCGGGTGCGGCGGAGCGCGGTGAGGTGCCCCCCGACCCCAAGTACCGCGCCGAGGTCTCTGGCCAGCGCTCGGACGTAGGTGCCGCCGCTACACTCCACCTGCACGTCCAGGTCGGTCACGGCGTCGTGGCGACGCAGCGCGAGGAGCTCAAACCGGGACACGATCACCGGGCGGGCGCTCAACAGCACCTGCTCACCAGCCCGAGCCAGCGCGTAGGCTCGCCGCCCGGCGACCTTGACCGCGCTCACCGTGCTGGGCACCTGCTCGATGGCGCCGCGCAGGCCCGCGATGGCCGCGAGGATCTCCTGCTCGTCCAGACCAGACGCGTCGGCGCCGCCGGTAGGCTCACCCCCCGCATCATCGGTGCTGGTAGACACCCCGAGCCGCGCGATGCCCCGGTAGACTTTGGGCTCCAACGGGAGATATCCGAGCAGCTTGGTGGCGCGTTGCACGCCGCAGACGAGCACGCCGGTAGCCATCGGATCCAAGGTGCCGGCGTGCCCGACCCGGCGGGCGTGCAGCAGCCGGCGCAGCCGGTCAACCACGTCGTGAGAGGTCATCCCGGCGGGTTTATCCACCACCACCAGACCGCCGGGCACCATCACGGAAGCTGACCTTACCGAACTCCCGCGAGGTGACCTCGCGGGTGCGGTCAGATCATGGGTGCCCGGTGCAGGGCGGTGCGCAGGGCGTCCAGGACGTCATCGGCGCTGCCGTGGGCGGAGAAACCGGCGGCAAGGCGATGGCCGCCACCGCCGAGCTCGGCCGCGGCGGCGGAGACGTCGAGGCGCCGTTTGGCGCGAAGCGACACCGACCACTGCTGCGGGCCGGTCTCCTTGAGCACTGCAGCGACCTCGGCCTCGGAGGTGGTCCGCACCAGGTCAACCACGCTCTCCGCCTCCTCGCCGCGCAGGCCCGCCAGATCGGCCAACCACACCGTGGTGTGCACCAGTCCCAGGCCCCGCGCCGACGCTGGCTCCAGTTGCGCGCGAGAAAGCACCGCCGCCACCATGGCCAACCACCCGAAGGGGTGGGTGTCCAGCAGCTGCCGGGCGGTGGCGTCCGGATCGACTCCTGCGGCCAGCAGCCGCAGAGCAAGGGCGTGGGTACCCGGGTCGGCCCGGCGAAAGCAGCTGGTATCGGTGAGCAGGCCGGCGTACAGGCAGCGCGCCGTCGGTTCGTCCAGCGGTACCTTCAGCGCGTCCAGCAGTTCCAGCACGAGCACCGCGGTGGCCTCCGCGCCAGGGTCCACCAGATGGTGAGTGCCGAACCGGTCGTTGGTGATGTGGTGGTCGATCACGAGCACGGCACGGGCGGTATCGACCCGGTCGGACAGGCAGCCCAGCCGATCTCGGCTCGCCGTGTCCAGGGCGACGAGCAGCTCCGGCTGGGCAGGTACCTGATCAGGCGACACGATGAGATCGGCGACATCGAGCCCGCGCAACGATTCCGGAGTCTGGGCCGGCTCGCCGAAGCTCACCCGCACCGTAGCGCCACGCCGACGCAGTGCCAGGCCAAGAGCCAGCGCGCTGCCCAGCGCATCGGCATCGGGGTACACGTGGGCAACCAGGGTGACGTCCCCAGCACTGCCGACGAGCGTCGCGGCGGCCGCCAGGTCCCGGGCGCGGTCAGTCATCATCCGCGGTGATGCCGCGGGGTGGACGGTAGGGGTCGGGCTCACCGGCGGGCGACGCTCCCGCCGCGATGCGGGCGAGGGCGGCATCGGCGTCGTGCACCCGGGCCAACAACTCCTCGATCCGGCGCGCCCCGTCCGGCAGGTCATCGCACTGGAAGGTCAGAGTGGGGGTGAACCGGACGCCTGTTCCCCGCCCCACGAGGGAACGTAACACGCCGGTCGCACTGGCCAACGCCGCCGCCGCGGCGGCGGTGTCCGGCGGGGTGTCGACGGTCTCACCCAGCACCGTGTAGTAGACCGTCGCGTCCCGGAGGTCACCGGTGACCCTCGCGTCGGTGATCGTCACCATCGTCAGTCGGGGATCTTTGACCTCGTGCTCCAGTCCCGACGCGACGATCTGGGCGATCCGTTTGGCGAGCCGGCGGGCCCGTGGGGGGTCGGCCATGGCAGGGTTCTCCTCCCTAGTCATCCTCCGGACCCAGCAACCGGTGCCGGGCAGCTAACAGCTCCACCTCGGGTCGTCCGGCCACCAGCCGCTCACACGCTTGCAGCACGTCGCGCACGTGGCAAGCGTCAGCGGCCACGGCGGCCACTCCGATCAGCGACCGGCGGTGCAGCTCCGTGTGCCCGGCCTCGGCCACCGCGACCTCGAAACGCCGCCGAAGCTCCGCGATCACCGGCCGAACCAGCGAGCGCTTCTGCTTCAGGGAGTGGACCTCGCCGAACAGTACATCCAGTTCCACAGCGCCGACGTACACCGCTCACCACCGGAGGTTGGAGCTTCGTGAAGAGCATCAGGTGCGGGGCTTTTCACGCAGCTCATATGTCTCGATCTCGTCGCCGACCCGGATGTCCTGGTAGGACGAGAGGGTGAGGCCGCACTCGAAGCCCTCGCGGACCGACGATGCGTCATCCTTGAACCGGCGCAGTGAGGAGACCGTGAAGTCGGCGCGGACCACCACGTTGTCTCGAAGCAGCCGGGCCTTGGCGTTGCGCCGGATCTCCCCCGAGGTGACCATGCAGCCGGCGATGGTGCCCACCTTGGAGGATCGGAACACCTCGCGGACCTCGGCACGGCCGAGCGTCACCTCTTCGTACTCCGGCTTGAGCATGCCCTTGAGGGCCTGCTCGATGTCATCGATCGCCTGGTAGATCACCGAGTAATAGCGGATCTCCACACCTTCGCGGTGGGCCAGCGCGGCGGCCTTGCCGTCGGCCCGAACGTTGAACCCGAGCACGATGGTGTTGTCCGCGATGGCCAGGTTGATATCGCTCTCGGTGATGCCACCGACGCCGCGGGAGATCACCCGCAGCTGCACCTCGTCCCCGACGTCGATCTTCAGCAGGGCGTCCTCCAGCGCCTCCACGGTGCCGGAGTTGTCGCCCTTGAGGATCAGGTTGAGCTCACTGGTCTCCTTGAGCGCCTGGTCAAGATCCTCCAGGCTGACCCGGCGACGGCGGGAAGCAAGATCGGCATTACGCTCCCGGGTGCGCCGGCGATCGGCGATCTGACGGGCGATGCGGTCCTCGTCGACGACAAGGAAGTTGTCACCGGCGCCGGGTACCGACGTGAACCCGATGACCTGCACCGGGCGCGAGGGCAGTGCCTCGACGAGGTCATCGCCGTACTCATCGACCATCCTGCGGACCCGACCGTAGGCGTCCCCGGCGACCACGGAGTCGCCAATCCGGAGCGTGCCCCGCTGCACCAGCACGGTGGCCACCGGCCCGCGACCGCGATCCAGATGCGCCTCAATCGCCACCCCCTGGGCGTCCATCTCCGGGTTGGCCCGCAGGTCCAGTGAGGCATCGGCGGTGAGCAGGATCGCCTCCAGCAGCGAGTCGATGTTGGTGCCCTCCTTGGCGGAGATGTCGACAAACATGGTGTCGCCGCCGTACTCCTCAGCCACCAGCCCGTACTCGGTGAGTTGGGCGCGGATCCGGGTCGGGTCCGCGTTCTCTTTATCGATCTTGTTCACCGCGACCACGATCGGCACGCCAGCCGCCTTCGCGTGGTTGATCGCCTCCACCGTCTGCGGCATGACGCCGTCATCGGCGGCCACCACCAGCACCGCGATGTCGGTCGAGCGCGCCCCGCGGGCCCGCATGGCGGTGAACGCCTCGTGACCCGGGGTGTCGATGAAGGTGATCAGCCGCGGCACCCCCTCCAGCTCGGTGCTGACCTGGTAAGCGCCGATGTGCTGGGTGATCCCACCGGCCTCACCGCCCATCACGTTGGCTTGGCGGATGGTGTCCAGCAAGCGGGTCTTGCCGTGGTCGACGTGGCCCATGATGGTGACCACCGGCGGCCGGGACTCCAAGTCCTCCTCGCCACCGGAATCCTCGCCATAGGACAGGTCGAAGGACTCCAGCAGCTCGCGGTCCTCGTCCTCGGGACTGACAACCTGGATCTTGTAGTTCATCTCCTGACCGAGCAGCTCCAGCACGTCGTCAGAGACGGACTGGGTTGCCGTCACCATCTCACCCAGCTGGAACAACGCCTGCACCAGCGCCGCCGGATTTGCGTCGATCTTCTCGGCGAAGTCGGTGAGCGAGGAGCCGCGACGCAACCGGACTGTCTCGCCGGTGCCGCGGGGCAGCCGGATACCGCCGACCGACGGCGCCTGCATGTTGTCGAACTCCTGCCGCTTCTGCCGCTTGGATTTACGGCCCTTGCGCGCGGGACCACCAGGCCGGCCGAAGGCTCCAGCCGCACTCCCGCCACGGCCACGGCCACCGCTGCCGGGACGCGGCGATCCACTTCGGAAGCCACCAGCGCCAGCTGGAGCACCAGCACCGCTTGGAGCACCGGGAGCCGCGCCACCACCACGGAAACCGCCCCCGCGGCTCGCGGTTCCACCGCGAGGAGCGCCGGGACCTGTGGGTCCACCGCGACCACCATCACCGGCGCCGGGCCGCCCCGGACGGCTCGGCCCGGTCCCCGGGCTGGGCGGCCGCGGCGGCATCATGCCAGGATTCGGCCGCGTTCCACCGCTGCTGGACGGGCCGGTACGGCCCGGACTCGGGCGGTTACCCCCGCTCGGCCGGGGTGGCGTGTTACTCGGCCCGGCTGGACTCGCGGCCGGGCCAGGCCGCTGCCCCGACGAACGCGGCGGCGCGGAGCCGCCGACGCCGAAGGGGTTGTTGCCGACCCGGGCAGAGCGCGGACCCGGCTTCGGTGCCCGGGGGGTGGGGTGTCCGGGAGCACCTCCGAGGGCATCGGGAAGGGCAGGAGCCGCACCGCCGTCAGGCCGCCGTCCCGTGCCCCGCTCGGCTGGCGAAGGGCGGGGAGGTTGGGGAGTCGCCCCGCGCTCCACTGCGGGTGGCTGGGGTACCACCGGGCTCGCGCTCGCGGCTGGGCGCTCACCGGCGGAGGGGGGCTCCCCCACGGGATGACGAGCCGCCGCCGGCCGGCCCTGCGCTGGTGCTGGACGAGGCGAAAGCGCTGCTGGAGAGGCTCCCGGAGAGGGGCCACCGGGGGCGGATTCCGCTCGAGGAGGGGGCGAAGGCACCGGGCCGGGCTTGACAGTGGCGCCACCGGGGGCGGGGCGGATCCCGCTGGAGCCAGCACCGCTCCCGCGGCCGCTGGCCAACGCCCCGTTGGCGGGGGACGGCTTGCCCGCATCGGAGGGCTTACCTATATCGGCGGGAAAGGAGTCACGAAGCTTGCGGGCGACCGGTGCCTCCACCGTTGAGGAGGCGGACTTCACATACTCACCGAGATCAGCGAGTTTCTTGAGGACGTCTTTACTGGTGACACCGAGCTCTTTCGCGAGCTCGTGCACGCGGGCCTTGCCTGCCACTGCTCTCCTCACTGGTGGAGCCGGCGGCAGTCCCGCTCGACCCCGTTACTAGTGCATGTCCATCGCGCTCAGAGCTTCACGACTGCGGGTACATTTCGGAATCGACCTGCTCTCTGCGTTGACCGCGCGTCGGGGCGGTCCCGGGCGTCGGGTGCGTCCCCGGCGGACCGGGAACCTCAAACGTCTCCGGAGAACTCCGCGAGAAAGGCGTGCACCGCAGCGGTGTCGAGCGCACCCGCGCAGCGCAGCGCCCGCGGGAAGGCCCGGCGCCGCTCGGCCAAACGCAGACATCCGACATCGGGGTGCACCCACGCACCCCGACCGGGATACCGACGCCGCGGGTCCGGGATCACAACCCCGTCCGCCGCCACCACACGCAGCAATCCGGAAGCCGCCGCCCGGGTCCGGCAACCCACGCAGGTCCGCACTGGCTCGGCGGGCCGCTCGCGGCAGCAGCGCCGAGCTTCGTTCGGGCAGGCGTAGACCGTCCCCCGACGGTAGGCCTCCATAATTCTAGCGCGTCGGCGCAGCGGGCGGAGTACCGGCATTGGTCACCGGTACCCCGGTGCGGGCAGCGCGGGCGGAGGGGGGAGATGGCGCAGAGGGGGGAGATGGCGCAGAGGGGGGAGATGGCGCAGAGGGGGGAGACGACAACGGGTCGGCGTCGCTTCGAATGTCGATCTTCCATCCGGTCAGCCGGGCGGCGAGCCTGGCGTTTTGCCCCTCCTTGCCGATCGCCAGCGACAGCTGGAAGTCCGGGACGACGACCCGGGCTGTCTTGGCCCGGGCATCGATCACCTGCACCGAGACGACCTTCGCCGGGGACAGCGCGTTGCCCACGAACGTCGCAGGGTCCTCGGCGTAGTCGATGATGTCGATCTTCTCGCCACCCAGCTCACTCATCACGTTGCGAACCCGCTGACCCATCGGCCCAATGCAGGCGCCCTTGGCGTTGACTCCCGCGAACGTCGACCGGACGGCGATCTTCGAGCGGTGCCCCGCCTCCCGGGCCACCGCGGGGATCTCCACGGTCCCATCGGCAATCTCGGGAACCTCCAAGGCGAACAGCCGGCGGACCAGGTTGGGGTGCGTGCGGGACAGGGTGATCTGCGGTCCGCGCAGTCCCCGGGCCACTCCCACGACGTAACACTTGATCCGCTCGCCGTGCCGGTAGGTCTCCCTGGGCACCTGCTCTACCGGCGGGATCACGCCCTCGGTCTCGCCGATCTGCACCACCACCACCCCACGGGCGTTGGCCCTGGCGTCGCGTTGCACGACCCCGGCGACGATCTCGCCCTCCTTGGCCGAGAACTCACCAAAGGTGCGCTCGTGCTCGGCGTCGCGCAGCCGTTGCAGGATGACCTGGCGGGCCGTGGTGGCCGCGATCCGACCGAACCCCTCGGGGGTGTCGTCCCACTCCTGACGGACATTGCCGTCCTCGTCGAGTTCCTGCGCCAGCACCCGGACCAGACCGGTCTTGCGGTCAACGTCGATACGCACGTTCGATTGATGGCCGTCGGTGTGCTTGTACGCGGTGAGCAGCGCCGTCTCAATGGCCTCGAGAACCGTCTCGAAGGAGATGTCCTTGTCCCGTTCGATGGCGCGTAGCGCGGCAATATCGACGTTCACCGTTCCTCCAAATCCTGCCGTCTCGCGCCGTCGAGCGCAGCGAGCTCAGAGGCAGGCGGCGGGCGAAACTCCACTTCCACCACCGCCCGGCGCAGCTCCGCGTAGCGCAGGCGGCACAGGGCTCCCGACGCCAGCAGCGTGACACCCTCGTCATCGCAGTCGCCGATCCGGCCGACCAGCTCCCCTCCGGATACCAGGGCGGCCCGGACCAGCCGCAGCCGGTTGCGCCGCCAGTGCCGTGGCTGAGTCAGCGGCCGGTCCACTCCGGGCGAAGTCACCTCCAGGGTGTAGGGGCCAGCAACCAGCTCATCGCGCTGGTCCAGGGCCAGCGACACCGCGCGGCTCACCGTGGCGATGTCGTCCAGCCCGACGCCAGCGTCCGAATCGATGATCACTCGGATCAGCCAACGCTGGCCTACGCGCACCTGTTCCAGGCTCTCGAAATCGAACCCGGTGCCGGCCACCGCGTCGCGCACCACCGACTCGGTTGCTGAGCCGGGAAGTGCGGGACGGGCACTCACCGTGGCCTCCTGACGAGAAGCGACTGTACTGTCTCTAGCTGTGGCTGTCTCTAGCTGTGGCTGTCTATGCTGTGCCTCCGCGGGCGCCGACCCCGCGCGGCGTGCCCCCGTCGGGATTACCTAGGGTATCGCGTCGCAGGATCACCCCGCGCCGAGTGGATCACGGTGCTAATCCCCCGACAAACCCCGATCCTGGCAAGATGGCCAACCGTGTCAGAAGCCGGCCCCACCCGTCGCCGTGTGCTGGCCGCCGCAGCCACGCTGTCGGTGGCCGGGCCGGCGGCGCTGACCGGGTGCACCCTACCGGTACGCATACCCGAGGTGCCCGATCCGCTGGAGTCACCAGCCCGACGCGCCGAGGCTGACGCGACCCAGGCGAGCACGGTGGCGCAGCTAGCGGCCGGCGCCGACCCCGCGTTGGCGGCAGCGGCCAGGGCGCTGGCCACGGACCGCAGGACGCATGCGGCGACGCTGCGCGCCGAACTGCGTCGGGTCCGGCCCAGGCCAGCTCCTCACAGCGCCTCCCCGCCGGCTGCGCCCCAGCCAGCCACTCCCGAGCTGACTAGCGCCCGAGGGGTCCTCGCTCAGGCGGTGCGCGCGGCACACGACGAGGCCGCCGGACTGGTCATGACCCTGCCGGGGTACCGCGCGGCGCTGCTGGCGTCGGTAGCTGCCTGCTGCGCGACCCACGCGGCGCTGCTGTCATGAGCCCGAGTCAGGTGCCGGTGGATGCCGTGCAGGGCGCCCTGGCGGCGGAGCATGCCGCGATCTGGGTGTATGGAGTGGTGGAGGCCTTTGCCCCGGGTGCGTTGAACGGTCAGCTCGAGGAGGCCGCGACCGCGCATCAGGCTCGGCGGGACGCCACGGAACGGGTCTTGACTGACGCGGGCGTGCCGCCGGTGCCACCCGAACCGGGCTACCTCACCCCAGAACCGGTCACCGATGCCGCCTCGGCCCTGCGATTGGCGATCACCGCGGAGTCCGACGCCGCCGCGGCGTGGCGCTCGGTGATCGAGCGCAGCCCGGCCCATCTGGGCCTGCGCGCTGCCGCGCTGGACGCGCTCACCGTCGCGGCGCTGTGGGCAACCCGCTGGCGGGCAAGGGCGGGCACCAGCCCGGTGACCGTGCCGTTTCCCGGAGCACCCGCATGAGATCCGGACAAGCGATTACCGTGGGACCGTGCACACCGAGCAAATTCGCATCCAGACCGGCTCGCGGGAACAGGTGTATGACATCACCAAGGACTGTCACGCCTTTCTGCACCGGGCCGCTGCCCGTGACGGCCTGCTGCATGTCTGGGTGCCGCACGCCACCGCCGGCCTCGCGATGATCGAGACCGGGTCTGGTAGCGAGACCGACCTGCTCACCGTGCTGCGCGAGCTGTTACCCGCCGACGACCGGTGGCGCCACCAGCACGGCTCTGCGGGGCATGGCAGGTGCCACCTGCTGCCGGCGCTCCTGCCGCCCTACGCCAGCGTGCCGGTGCTCGGTGGGCAACTCACTCTGGGCACCTGGCAGTCGATCTGCTTGGTGGATATCAACGTCGACAACCCGGTCCGCACGGTCCGGCTGAGCTTCCTGGCCGGTTGACACCTCACTTGTTACACAGTTCCCGCAGGTGCGCCACCACGCTTTCGACCGGTACCTCGGTGCGTTCCCCGCTGAACCGGTCCTTGACCTCCACGACACCCGATGCCAGGCCGCGCCCCACCACGAGGATGGTCGGCACGCCGATCAGCTCGGCGTCGGCGAATTTCACCCCAGGAGTGGCCAAGCGGTCATCAAGGATCACCCGCAGGCCGGAGGCGTCCAGCTCAACGGCCAACCGCTCGCCAGTGGCACCGACCGTCTCATCCTTACCCGCGATCACGACATGCACGTCGGCCGGGGCGATCTCCCGCGGCCAGAGCAGCCCGTACGCGTCATGGCTCTGCTCGGCGATCGCACCGACCAGCCGGGAAACCCCGATGCCGTAGGAACCCATGGTGATCCGGATCGGCGTGCCCTCCGGACCCAGCGCGTCCAATGCAAAGGCGTCGGTGTACTTGCGGCCGAGTTGGAAGATGTGCCCGATCTCGATACCGCGGGCGATGACGAGGGTGCCGGCCCCGTCGGGTGAGGGGTCGCCAGCGCACACCTGGGCGGCCTCGATCGTGCCGTTGGGGGTGAAATCGCGCCCACACAGCAGGTCGATCACGTGGTGGTCGGGGCGGTCGGCGCCGGTGGCCCACGCGGTGCCCCGCGCCACCCGGGGGTCGACGAGGTAGCGCACCCGGTTCGCGGCGAGCGCGCCCGGCCCGATGTAGCCCTTGACCAGGAACGGGTAGGCGGCGAAGTCCGCGTCGTCCAGCAGCGCCACCTCGGCTGGGGCCAGCGAGGCCGCCAGCCGTTTCATATCGACCTCGCGGTCGCCGGGGAGCCCGACGCCTAACAGTTCCCACTGCTGCGCGCCGGGTTGCCGAGTCTTGACCATGACGTTCTTCAGGGTGTCCGCAGCGCTGAAGGTCCGGCCCAGACCTGCCCCGTTGAGGTGTTCCACCAGCGTGTCGATGGTCGGGGTGTCCGGGGTATGCAGTACCTGGGCCGGCGCTCGCCCCGCGATCGGCAGTTCAGGAGGCGCCGGAGTGGTCACCGCCTCCACATTGGCGGCGTACCCGGACTCGGTGCTGCGCACAAAGGTGTCCTCGCCGGTCTCCGCTTCAGCGAGGAACTCCTCGCTCTTCGAGCCGCCCATCGCGCCGGAGTGCGCCGACACGATCACGTAGCGCAACCCGAGCCGATCGAAGATCTTGATGTAGGCCTCGCGGTGCGCCCGGTACGACCGCGCCAGTCCTTCGTCAGAGAGGTCGAAGGAGTAGGAGTCCTTCATCAGGAACTCCCGGCCACGCAAGATCCCGGCGCGGGGGCGTTCCTCGTCCCGGTACTTGGTCTGCACCTGGTAGAGGATCACCGGATAGTCCTTGTACGAGCTGAGCTCGCCCTTCACCGTGAGCGTGAAAAGCTCCTCGTGGGTGGGGCCAAGCAGGTAGTCGCCGCCCTTGCGGTCACGCAGCCGGAACAGGTCCGCGCCGTACTCGGTCCAGCGGCCGGTGGCCTGGTAGGGCTCCCGAGGCAGCAACGCGGGGAACTGGATCTCCTGCCCGCCGATCGCGTCCATCTCCTGACGCACCACGGCCTCGATGTTGCGCAGCACCCGCAGGCCCAGCGGCAGCCACGAGTAGATCCCCGGGGAGACACGGCGGATGTACCCGGCGCGCACCAGCAGCTTGTGACTCGGCATCTCGGCGTCCGCCGGATCCTCGCGCAGGGTACGCAAGAACAGCGTCGACAACCTGGTAATCATACTTCAGGGACTCCTCGGACGGGTGAGATGGCAGAACTAGCAGTGCCCACAGCCGTGAGCTCGACCGCCTCAGTCTCGTCCGATCACCTGGGAAACATCGACCACCACCGGGGCACCAGACGCCTCGGCTTCTTCCGAGGCGGCAGTCAAGGCATCGACGAGCCGCTGGAGATCGTCCCCGCCGAGGACTCGGCTCGCGACCAACTCACCCTCAGGATCCTCCAAGCCCAAGGTGGTGAGCCGGGTCTGCGGATCGGTGTTCACGATGATCGTGCACCCGTTCAAGGCGCTGATCCGGACACCAGGACTGACAGGCGGCTCGCTTGACCTTGGCTCAGGGGGGAACTCATTCTCATCGTCCACCCGCCCATCGTCGCCTACCACCGCCGCTGGGTCCGTACCGGGTGCCTGATCCCCTCGCTGACGCTCGGACGCTCACAAGTGATCGCCGATTGTGCTGTCGTTGATCGGGCGTTGCGGGGTGTGTCTGGGAAAGCTCAGCCTCCTGCTCACCCCCGAGCTGATCGGCATTGTGGGTGTGCTCGACTCGAGCGCTTGGTAGCAGGGTCGCTTGCGGCCAGACGAACACAGCGCCTAGGGTGCCAGTGCGCAACGGTGTGAGGAAGCCGGTGAGAGTCCGGCGCGGTCGCGCCACTGTGATCGGGTGATGTCACCCGGGAGCCAGACCTTCGGCCGTTGCCTTGCCTGGCACGGTAGGGACGCGTCATCCCGAAGGAGTTGCGCCGATGGACATTCCTGTCGTACTGCCACTGCGGCGTTGGTGGCGCCGTGCACGTTCCTGACGGTTTCGTCTCGCCTGAAGTGGTGGTGGCCGGCGCCGTGGTGGCCGTGGTCGGACTGAGCCTGTGCGTGCACCGCGCCGGACAGCAGGCCACCCCACGGCAGCTTCCGCTGGCAGGACTGGCGGCGGCGCTGTTGTTGGTGCTGCAGACCCCAGTGATCCCGATTGTGGCGGGCACCGACGCACACCTGCTCGGGGGTACGCTGGCGGTGGCGCTGCTCGGACCTTGGCTGGAATCGGTAGTGATCACCGTGGTCACGGTGGTGCAGGCCTTGTTTTTCGGCGACGGCGGGCTGTCCACGCTCGGGGTCAACGTGATCAACCTGGCGCTAGTACCGGCCGCGGTGGGCTACCCGCTGATCCTGGGGCTGCGCCGGCTGCTGGGCCGGGGACATACCGGCACGGCCGTGGCCACCGGAATCGCCGCGAGTGTCTCGGTGGTCAGCGGTGCGGCGCTGTTCACCGCCGAGTACGCGGTGGGTGGTGCCGCGGGGGCGTCGCTGCGCACCGTGGCGATCTCGACCCTGGGGGTGTACTCCCTGGTCGCGATTCTCGAGGGGCTATTCACCGCCCTGGTGATCCGCGGGCTCTTGGTACTGCGCCCTGATCTGGTGCGAGTCAGCCATGAGTAAACCCGCCATCCGAGCCTCAGGTGGCCCGGAGTGGTTCCCGCCGGGGCTCGGTGATACCGACTAGGGTTATATGAGTGCTACGGCAGTCTGAGTGCTCAGGCAGCGTCGGCGCCAGGGCAGCTGGCTGTGGCGTACCGATACCGAGGGGAACCTGTGATGGCTGGTGCCTGGCGGTCGGCGTTGCGGTGGGTCGCGATCGCGGCGGCGTTTATCAACCTGGATATCCACCTGGTGCTGACCAGTGATCACTTGACGGAAAAGCTCTACATCGGGGTGCTGTTTGTCATCGGTTCGGCGTTGCTGGGCCTGGTAGTGATCGGGTTGGCCTCCGACCGCGACCGGCTGCGCACTGCTGCCTGGATCGGCGGCAGCGTGATCTGTGCCGTTGAGTTCATCTTGTTCGTGCTCAGTCGCAGCACCGGGCTGCCAGGCGGCTACCTGGAGGACTGGCTCGGCGCGACCGAAGACCTGCTCGGACTTGCCTGCCTGTTCGTCGAACTGGTCTTCCTTGGCTGCGCTGCGGCCTGCCTGACCACGACCGCAGGCCGCCCCCAGGCAGCGTGGGTGCCCCTACACGACCGCAGCGCCCCCCTGCCCTGAGATCGGAAGCCGCTTGCTGGTGGGGTCGTCTTCGGCGCTGTCGCGGGATGAGCGCGCTCACGGGCCACGCAGCGCCACCACTGGTCCGATGACGACAACTGCGGGTGGGCGGATCCTGGCAGCGGCGACACTGCCGGCCACGTCGCGCAGCGTGCAGCGCACCACGCGCTGGTCGCTCAGAGTTCCGTTGACGATCACAGCAACCGGGGTGTCCGGCGCTCGACCGTAAGCGAGCAGGGTATCGGCGAACACGCCGATCCGCTCCACCGCCATGAGCAGCACCAGAGTGCCGCGCAGCCGCCCCAGCGCCGACCAGTCCACCAGCGAGGTGGGATCGCTCGGCGCCACGTGCCCGGACACGACGACGAACTCCTGGGTCACGCCGCGGTGCGTCACCGGGATTCCCGCCGCCGCCGGTACCGAGATGGCGCTGGTGATGCCGGGGACTACGGTCACCGGCACCCCCGCTGCCGCGCAGGCCAGCACCTCCTCAAAGCCACGCCCAAAGACGTAGGGGTCTCCGCCTTTGAGCCGCACCACGAACCGGCCGGCCCGGGCGTGCTCGATCAGCTGCGCGTTGATCTGCTCCTGGGCCATCGCCCGGCCGTAGGGCACCTTCGCCGCGTCGATCACTGTGACGTGTGCGCCGAGCTCGTCCAGCAGCTCCCGAGGCGCGAGCCGGTCGGCCAGCACCACGTCGGCCCGGGCCAGTAACCGCCGCCCGCGCACGGTGATCAGGTCCGGGTCGCCCGGTCCCGCGCCGACCAGCGCCACACCCGGAGTGGTGATGTGCTCATCGGCGTCTGAGTCGGCGTCTGGGGCGTCGTCCACCACCCCGGTGCGTAGAGCGTCGAGGAGCGTCTCCCGGACCGCGGCAGCGCGGCGCGGTCGGCGCCCGGCGAGCACGCCGATGAGCAACCCTTCGTGTTCCCCGGTGGCCGGGGTGAGGGCACTGCCACCGGTCGCGTCGTCGGCCCGCACGCAGAACACCCGCCGCCGCTGCGCCTCAGCGGCTACCGCGGCATTGACCGCCGGCTCGGAGCTGCAGGCCAGGGCATACCAGGCGCCCTCGAGATCACCCTCGAGGTAGCCCCGGACATCCCAGCGCAGTTCCCCCGCCGTGGCCATCGCCTCGACGGCGGTGGTGGCCTCGGGGGCGACGAGCAGCACGTCGGCGCCAGCGGCGATCAGTCGCGGCAGCCGCCGTTGCGCGACCGTGCCCGCACCGACCACGACGACCCGGCGCCCGGCAAGGTCCAGCCCCGCGAGATAGGGCTTCACAGGACCGGATTCCAGGACAGCAACGCGTTGACCGCGGCCGCGGCGACCGCGGTGCCCCCTTTGGCGCTGCGGTTGGACAGCGCAGGCAAACCCGAGTCCCGCAGCGCCGCTTTGGCCGGTGCGGCATCAACGAAGCCCACCGGCAGCCCGATCACCAGGGCTGGGCGCAGCGTGCCCCGCGCGGCGAGGCGGATCAGTTCGCGCAGCGCGCTCGGCGCGTTGCCCACCGCCCACACCGCGCCCTGGGGGTGCGCGGCAGCGGCCAGCCGGATCCCTGCCGCGCAACGCGTCAGCTCCGGCACCGGCCCTGGTATCAGCGCCACCGCTGGTGCCAGGTCGAGCGCGACCACACACCGCCGCGAGGTGATGCCGGCCGCGAGCATCCGCACATCAACCACCAACGGCGCCCCGCCGGCCAGCGCCCGCTGCCCCGCGTGCAGCGCGTCCTCGTCACAGACCAGGTCAGTGGCGTACTCAAGGTCCGCACTGGCGTGGATTACCCGCTCGGTCACCGCACGGGTACCCGGCAGCAGCCTCGCGGTGTCCACCTGGGACCGGAGGATCCGATATGACTCGCTCTCGATCGGATGCTGGGCCGGCGGCACCTCGTCCCCTTTCCGCCCCCTCGGCACACGTACAGCTTGCCGCCACAATGGTGATCGGTGGTGGGTGCATACGCTGAAAGTGGTGGGGTGAACGGAGACCGCAGATGAGCCCCGAAGATCACGATGACGAGCTGGCCACCCAGTATGTGCTCGCCCGGCGGCTGCGCCCGGACCTGGACGGCGAGGAGCTTGCCCGTCTGATCGTCTCCAGACTCAGCGAGGACCAGCTACTGCACCTCGCGGGAGAGGCACTCACCTGGGCGCCCCAGCCGACCGATCGTCGGGATTTGGCGCTGAGCTACGTGCGGAACTTCGTGCTCGCCATGGAAAGCGACCCTGACGATAAGAGATGAAACGCCGTCTCGCCTAGCACGCGCCAACCGGTTATCATACTCCTATGAGGGGATACTTGTGGGGAGTTAAACGTCACACAGTTCGCCATCTGATGACCATTGCGGCTGGCGTCGTGCTGGCCGTTACGCCAGCAGGCTGCGCGTATCGAGGGATCAGCATGCCCTCGACCAGTAACCAAAGCCAAGGCCCGGCGCCCAGGGTCTCTCTGTTTGGCAACGGCACGCTCACGCCACCGGGTGCCACTGCGAAGGCCATCACCTACAACCCCAGCCTGGCGCCGACCGGTGCGGCTGTGACGGCCATCGTGGTTCCCTCGTCCAATGGGACCACGACAGCGACCTTGGCGGTCTCCAGTCTGCTGCCCAACCGGAGCTACGCGGTGCACGCGCACACCGAAGCGTGCGGTGCTACCGGCGAGGCAGCCGGGCCGCATTTCCAGAATCACGAAGATCCCGCAGCGACACCCCAAGCTCCCTCCACCAACCCCGAGTACGCCAACCCGAAGAACGAGATTTGGCTGGACGTGCACACTGACGCCGCTGGCGCCGGCACGTCGAGCACGACGGTTCCCTTCGTCCTCACCGACAGCCGGGTGCCCGGGTCGATCGTGATCCACGAAGCGACGCAGACCTCAACGGCGCCGGGACAGGCAGGCGAGGCGGGTGCCCGGATCGCCTGCCTCACCCTTGCCAAGTAGTGATGCGACGGGCCACGGGGCTGATCTCGTTCGTGGGTGCTGGGCCTGGCGCACCAGACCTGATCACCCTGCGGGGTGCGCACCGGCTCGCGGCTGCTGACGTGGTGGTGTGGGCATCGTCGCTGGTGAACCCGGCGGTGCTGGAACACTGCCGCAGCGGGGTCGAGCTGCACGACTCGGCGGGCATGACCCTGGAGGATGTGCTCGCGGTGTACACAGCGCACTCGGACGCCGCGATTGTGCGGCTGCACTCCGGGGACATCGCGCTGTACTCGACGCTGACCGAGCAGATCAACTGGTGCACGCGGCACGACCGGCTTTTCGAGATCGTGCCCGGGGTCGGCTCGCTCGCCGCCGCAGCCGCCGCCGCCGGGGTGGAGCTCACCGCGCCGGGGGTGGCGCAAAGTGCCGTTCTCACCCGGTTGGGCGGCGGCCGGACCGCGGCGTCGATACCGGCCGGGGAGAGCGTCGCCGGCTTCGCTCGGCATGGCACCACGATGGCCATCTACCTGTCCGCGGCCCGGCCGGCTGCGATGCGCGCGGAGCTGCTGGCCGGCTACCCGCCGCAGACCCCCGCTGTCGTCGTCGCGAAGGCCAGCTGGCCGGACGAGACGGTGATCACCACCACGGTGGATGGCCTCGCCGATGCGTTGAGCGCCTCGGGGATCCGCACCGCCGCACTGGTGCTGGTGGGACCGGCGTTGTCCAGCACAGAGACCCGCAGCCGGCTTTATGATCCCACCTACTCGCACGGCCATCGCCGCCGCTCACTGCCGGGCAGCACCACCGGACGGCCTATCCCCCCCGCCCGGCGCAGGCCTCGGTGACCGGCCTGCTCACCGTCATCGGGCTAGGACCTGGCAGTCCGGCGCATCGCACCCGGGCTGCTGAGGACGCCGTCCGTGAGGCGCAGATCGTCTTCGGCTACCACGCTTACCTGGCGGCCTGCGCCGACCTCACTGGCCCGCACCAGCGCGTGGTGCCCAGCGGGATCGGCGCCGAGCAGCAGCGCGCCAGGGACGCGGTGCGTGCGGCGGCCGATGGTGCACGCGTGGCGCTGGTGTCCTCTGGTGACGCCGGGATCTACGGGATGGCCTCGGTGGCACTGACCACCGCCGCCGCGCTGCCGCCGGTGCAGCGCCCGCCGGTGCAGGTGGTGCCCGGCGTTACCGCAGCCATCGCGGCAGCTGCGCTGCTAGGAGCTCCCCTGGCTCGCGACTTCGCCTGTCTGAGCCTGTCCGATCTGCTCGCCCCCTGGGACGCGGTGGAGACCCGGCTGCGCGCGGTGGCCGGGGCTGACCTGGTGCTCGCGCTGTACAACCCGCGCTCGCGGGGGCGGCCGTGGCAGCTGCACCGGGCTCGCGAGGTCCTCGCTGAGTACCGGCCCGGTGACACCCCGGTCGGGCTGGTCACCGAGGTGGGGCGGGCCGGCGAGCGCATGGAACTGGCCACGCTGGCCACGCTGGATCCGGGGCGAGCCGGGATGCGCACCGTGGTGATCGTCGGTGCTGCGGGCACTAGCCGGCTCGGCACCTGGTTGGTGACCGCCCGCTCGCTCGGGGCACGATCGTGACCGCTGGTGTACCCCCTAGGCGGAGGCGGCATTGTGACCGTTCATGTGGTGGGCGCCGGGCCCGGTGACCCGCAGCTGATCACCCGGCGGGGCGCCGCACTGCTGGCCCGCGCCAGGCACGTCGTCTACGACCGCCCGTCGATGGCCGGCATCCTGGCGCTCGCCCCTACGGCGACCCGGCACTGCGTCGGTAAGCAGGGCGCCACCCCAGCCCCGCCCCAACACGAGATCAACGCGCTGCTGGTCGAGCTTGGCCGGACCGGGGAGTGCGTGGTGCGACTCAAGGCCGGCGACCCGTTCGTGGTGTCCCGCGGTAGCGAGGAGGCGCTAGCTCTGGCCCGCGCCGGGGTGGGTGTGGAGATAGTGCCCGGCGTGTCCGCTGCGCTGGCCGCGCCGGCCGCAGCCGGGATCCCGGTGATGGTCCGCCAGCTGTCCCGCACGCTCACCGTGATCGCCGGCAGCGACGACGTCGAGGAGGTGGACTGGGACGCCCTGGCCCGCCTGGGTGGCACCGTGGTGCTGCTCACCGGCCGGGCGGTGCTGCACCGGGTCCTCGCCGCGCTGCGTGCGGCCGGGATGCCGCCCGGCACCCCGGTCGCCGCGATCAGCGCCGCAAGCCGCCCGCAGCACCGCACCGTCCGCGGCACCCTCGCCGACCCGCCGCCCGCGCGGCTACCCGCACCGCTGACCATTGTGATCGGCGACGTAGCGGCCCTGGACGTCACGGCAGGCGAGGTGAGCTGTGCACATCCCTGACGGCTTCGTCTCCCCGGTGGTCGCGATCACCGGGGTGCGGGAGTTGCTCGCGCTGCGCGCTGACCTGGTTCACGCAGCGTCATGAGTGCGGCGCATCATCCCCTGCTCGTCCCGGCCGACACCCCGGTGCACCGGCTGGCGCCGCAGTGCAAGGTGGCCGCCACTACGTTGTTTGTGCTCGTCGTCGCGGCCACTCCGGCCGGCGCGTACCGGCCCTACCTGTGGTATCTCCTGCTGCTCGCCGGCCTCGCCGCGTTGGCCCGGCTGCCGCCGCTGACCCTGGTACGCAGGCTGCTGGTGGAGGTCCCGTTTCTGCTGTTCGTGCTGGCGCTACCGGTTCTCGACGGGCCACCACGGTGGACAGTGCTGGGGGTCGCCCTGTCAGTACCCGGTCTGCACGCTGCGGCGACTATCGCGCTCAAAGCGACCTTCGGGCTGCTCACCACCGGGATCCTGGCCGCGACCACGCCGCTGCCGGAGATCATTACGGGGCTGGAGCAGTTACGGGTGCCGCCGGTGTTCACCGCGGTCGCGGGGTTCATGGTGCGCTACACCGAGGTGCTGGCCGCCGAGCTGGCCAGAATGCGTATCGCCGCGCTGTGCCGGGGCGGCAACCCACGCTGGCTCTGGCAGCTCCGCGACGTGACGACCGGACTCGGCACCCTGCTGGTGCGCTCCTTCGAGCGTGGCGAGCGGGTGTACCTGGCGATGGCGTCCCGCGGGTACACCGGGGCGCTGCCGAGGGCGCTGAGCGGTGCCGCGGCGTCCTGGGTCGCGTGGGCTGGCGCGCTGGCCGTGCCGGCGCTGGCCGCGATCGGGACGGTACTGGCGTCATGACAACCGGGATGCTGGTGATCGGGCACGGCAGCCGGGACGCCGAAGGGGTGGCGGAGTTCTGGGCACTGGCCAGGGCAATCCGCGCCACCGCGGGTGAGTTGCTGACCGGGTTCGGCTTTATCGAGCTGGCTTCACCCACCGTCGATGAAGCCATCGACGAGCTGGTCGCCCGCGGCGCCACCGAGATCGTCAGCGTGCCGCTGGTGCTGCTGGGCGCCGGGCATCTGAAGAACGACGGTCCCGCCGCGCTGGCCCGGGCCCGGGCCCGGCACCCCAAGGTGCACTTCCGGTTGGCTCGCGACCTGGGCATCGAGCCGCACGTCCTGGAGGTCGCCGCAGATCGGATCCGAGATGCGGCCGGTGACGCCGACCCGGAGAAGCTGGGGGTGGCGCTGATCGGGCGAGGGTGCAGCGACCCCGACGCCTGCGCGGACTTGTGGAAGGTCAGCCGGCTGCTCGCCGATGGGCGCGGGCTGGGCATCATCGAGGCCGGTTTCGTCTCCATCGCCACCCCCTCGGTCTCCGGGACATTAGAGCGGCTGCGGCTGCTGGGTGCCGCGACCCTGGTGGTCGCCCCCTTCTTTCTGTTCCCCGGGGTGCTGCTGAACCGGATCTACGCCGAGGCGGCGAGCTGGGCGCAGCAGCACCCCAGCCTCGAGGTCCGTCGCGCGGGACCGCTGGGTCCCGACGCACGGCTGACCCGGCTGATCCTGGAACGCTACCGGGAGGCGCGAGCCGGCGACGTGCGGATGAACTGCGACCTGTGCGTCTACCGGGTCCAGTTGCCGGGTTACGAGTCCAAGGTGGGCCTGCCGATCTCGCTGACCCCGCACGGCGACGGTCCAGCCGGTGGTTCGCGGCGGGCCCGCCGGGCCGCCCCCGCCCCGGGGGCGGCACCACAGACCCGCCGCGGGCGCTTTACCAGCTCCAGGCCCGCCAGCGGTGTCGCCGCGATCGAGGTGCGGGATCTGGACTTCGCCTACCCGGACGGTCGCCAGGCGCTGTCTGGGATCTCGATGCGCATCGAAGCCGGTGAACGCCTCGCCCTGCTCGGCCCGAACGGCGCCGGCAAGACCTCCCTGGTGCTGCAGCTCAATGGAGTGCTCACACCCTCAGCTGGATCGGTGTTCATCGGCGGTGTGCAGGTCGGGCGGCACACGCTGAGCGAGGTCCGCAGGCGGGTGGGCGTGGTCTTCCAAGATCCCGATGATCAGTTGTTCACGCCGACCGTGGGGCGCGACGTGGCATTCGGGCCGGCCCATTTGGGACTGTCCGGCGCTGCCCTGCACGCCCGGGTTACCGAGGCGCTGGACTACGTCGGCTTGTCGGATGCCGCCGAGCGCCCACCCCACCGGTTATCCCTGGGCGAGCGGCGGCGCGCCGCTGTGGCCACGGTGCTGGCCATGCATCCCGACGTGCTGGTACTCGACGAGCCGACCGCCAACCTCGACCCGGCGGCCCGGCGAGAGTTCGCGGACCTGATCAAGCGACTCGGGTTGACGACGCTGCTGGTCACTCACGATCTGCCCTACGCGCTGGAGCTGTGTCCCCGCGCGCTGGTGATCGACCACGGGCAGATCGTCGCTGACGGGCCCACTCGAGAGGTGCTCGCCGACCCCGGCTTCATGAGCGCGCACCGGCTCGAGCTCCCCGTGGGCTTCACCCCGCTGCCCTGACCGCCAGATCCCGACCCTCCTGGGTACGTTCCCGGATCACCTGTTTCAAGACCGGTTGGCCCTGGACCGGTTGGAGCCGCCCACCGCGCCCCGCCGGACCCCCCGTCAAGGCCACCCCGTGCCGCGCCACGAACTCCGCCGTGCGCACCACCGCAAACTCCGCCCATCCCGAGGCCACCACCCGCGACCCATCGTGGGCACTCACATCCCACCGGCTCACCCGGCCCCGCACGCTCACACACCGCGCCGACAACGTCAGCACCGTCCCCTCCAACACCGGCGCCTGGTGCGACAACGACACCCCCATCCCGAAACTGTCCTCATCGTCACCCATCACCTGTCGCAACGCATTCATCGCAGGCCACTCACACAACGCCACCAAAATCCCGGTCGCCAACACCGCAGGCTTGCGAGCAAACTCCGGCGCCTCCGGAAACAGCGTGTTCACCAAATCACGCGGCTGCACCCGGTACTTCACACTCCGCGCCATCCCAGGAACAAGACCCGCGCTCACCATGTCGTGCCCTCCGGAGCGCAGCAGAGGCCCTCGTGACCCTCCGGCAGCTGGCAGTGCCATTCCCCGTCCTCGGCCAAACCGTTGATGTGACTCAGCACACTGAGGCAACGCTGCACACTGAGGCAACGCTGAGTGCTCGCTAGGCGAGGATCTGAGGTCAATGTTGTTGATGTGGATCCTGTGAGTGGCACCGAGATGGGTGCCCTTCGGCTAAGTGTCAACATGGCGCCAAAGAGTAACGGCTCAATGGCGGACAGTCACAATCATTACTTCACTCGAACGGACCACAGTCGCGGCGCACCACGGCCTCCCTAACTCCCTCAGCACCCAGATGCACGTGCAGAAACACGTGCATCTGCACGCGGACGGCGAGGCGCTCAACGTCCGTGCAGATGCACCCGCTTGAGGGACATTTGAGGGCGGTTGAGGGCGGTTGAGGGGCAGTGACCGAGCTGTCACCTGAGCGCACCCACGACCCGCGCGACCCGGCCCCAGGCCGGTTCGGCGGCTGCCTACCATCGGCACTGTGCTTGCCGCACTCTCTGGACGCCGGGTACCGGCACGCCTGTCCCGAGCTACGGCGATCGCCGCAGTGATCACCCAGGCCGGCATCGCGGTGACCGGCTCGGTGGTGCGCGTCACCGGTTCGGGACTGGGTTGCCCGACCTGGCCGCAGTGCTTCCCGGGCAGTCTGGTGCCGCAGCCGAATCCCGAAGTGGCCGCACTGCACCAGTGGATCGAGTTCGGCAACCGTCTGCTCACCGGCCTGGTCGGCCTGGTCGGGCTGGCCTGCCTGGTGGTCGCGCTGCTCGTCCGACCCCGGCGCCGCCGGCTGGTCCTGCTGGCGGCGACCATGCCGGTCGGTGTCGTGGTGCAGGCCGTCCTGGGCGGTGTCACGGTCCTGACCGGGCTGACGTGGTGGGCCGTCGCCGTGCACTTCCTCGTCTCGATGGTGCTGGTGTGGCTGGCGGTGCTGCTGGTCGCGGCCTTCGGCGAAGGCGACGCCCCACCGCGCTGGCAGCTGCCTGGGCCGCTGCGCGGGTTGCTCTACACCGCTACCGCGGTCTTAGCGGCGCTACTGATCGCCGGGACGCTCGTCACCGCGGCGGGACCCCACGCCGGCAATGCCGCCACCCCCCGGCTCGCGGCCGGTGTCCCGGCGCTGGTGCACCTGCACGCCGATCTGCTCGTCGGCTTCCTCGGGTTGCTCACCGGCCTGGGATTCGCGCTCCGCGCGGTGGGTGTGCCCGGCCGCGTCTGGCGGCGCTACCCGGTGCTGATCTGCGTGGTGCTCGCGCAGGGCACGTTAGGCATCGCGCAGTACCTCACGGGGGTGCCGGACGTCCTCGTGTCGCTGCACGTTCTGGGCGCCACCTCGGTGGTCGTGGCGATGGCCGCACTCTGGACGAGCTGCCGGGTCCGCGACGAGCTGCCCGCCCTCAGCGTCGGCGCTGCGCGCCCCCTAACCAGCGCGGGCGCGACCCGCTCTCGCACCGGCTTCGTGACCGGCGGCTCCTAGACTGCCACCATGCGGGCAATCCAGATCACCGAGACCGGCGGCCCCGACGTCCTGCGGCTCACCGAGCTACCCGATCTAGAGCCTGGGCCCGGCCAGCTCCTCGTCGAGGTCGCTGCGGCCGGCGTCAACTACGTCGACACCTACCAGCGCAGCGGCGCCTACCCGATGGCGCTGCCGTTCGTTCCTGGTCTGGAGGGCGCCGGTACCGTCACCGTCCTCGGGCCCCCTGACAGTGCCGATGTTGGAGGGGCCGATGTTGAGGGGTTCACTGTCGGAGACCGGGTGGCGTGGGCGAGTTGCCTCGGCAGCTACGCCGAGCACGCTGTGGTGCCCGCCGGGCAGGCCGTGCCGGTGCCCCCGGGCATCGACATCCAGACCGCCGCCGGCTGCCTGCTGCAGGGCATGACCGCGCACTACCTCACGGTATCCGTGCACGCCGTGCAGCCCGGCGAGAGTGTACTGGTGCATGCCGCGGCGGGCGGCATGGGCCTGCTGCTCACCCAGATGGCCACCGCCCGCGGCGGCCGGGTGATCGGGACCGTGTCCACCCCCGAGAAGGAACAGCTGGCCCGGCAGGCCGGAGCGGCGGAAGTGATCCGCTACACCGAGATCGACGATCTGGCTGGCGAGGTCCGCCGGCTGACCGGCGGGGAGGGCGTGGCCGTCGTCTACGACGGGGTGGGCGCGTCCACCTTCGACGCCAGCCTGGGCTCACTGCGCCCGCGCGGGATGCTCGCGCTCTACGGCGCGGCCAGCGGACCGGTGCCACCCGTAGATCCCCAGCGACTGAACACGGCCGGCTCGGTGTTTCTCACCCGCCCGGTACTGGCGCACTACGTCGCCAGCCGCGAAGAACTCCTCTGGCGCGCAGGCCAGGTCTTCACCTCAATCCTGGACACCTCGCTGCGGATCACCCTGGGCGGCCGGTACCCGCTCACCGACGCCACGAGCGCCCATCAGGACCTCCAAAGCCGCCGCAGCACCGGAAAGCTGCTACTACTACCCCACTGACCTGTGGGAGCCTCATCGTGCGAGAGCGAGGAGACCGCGCCTTGGCCGCAGTGAAGAAGGCGAATGATCAGCTCCGGGAGGCGCGGCAGCGCACCGCCTCCTCCACTCACCCCCATGAGTGCCTGTCTCGCCAAGAACTCGCCAAACTGATCAACACCTGGATCTGGGACCACCACAACACCATCGCAGTGGCCACGGCAAATTACGTGGGCCAGCTCGAACGAGGCACCATCCGCTGGCCCGGCAAACTATGTCGAGAAGCCCTCCGGGCGATCTTGGGTGCCCCCACCGACTCCGTGCTGGGATTTCGCAACGCCCGGTCCCGCCGCACGGTGTTGAAGCGGGGTAGCACCCTCGCCCTCGCCGAACCCGTGGCAGCACTGCTGGAAAACAGGGAGCCCACCCCGATCCCCGCGCGGATCGGCGCCACCGACATCGAGCAGACCCGCCGGGCCACCCAAGTGTTCCGGTCGTGGAGCCGCACCTACGGCGGCGGGGTAGTCTGGGATGCCGTCATGGGCCAACTGAGCTACTCGGCCGGGCTGCGGGGGGCGAGCTGCCCGGAGTCGCTACGCCCCGAGCTGTTCTCCGCGGTCGGCGATCTCGCCGATACCGCCGCCTACGTGGCCTTGGACGCCTGCGCCCCTCACGAGGCCAACCGGCTGTACCGCTTCGCGCTGGGCTGCGCCAAGCAGGCCCACGACTGGCACCTGCGGGCCAAGGTCCTGTCGAGCATGGCGGCAGAGGCGGTCTTGACCGGGCATCCCGATGAGGGGCTCACGCTGGCCGAGCAGGCCCTGGTCCGCGCCGATGACCGGCTCACCGCGACCGAGCGTGCAATGCTGCACGGCGACCGGGCTTTCGCTCTGGCCAGGATGCGCCGGGTGCAGGAGGCCCTGAGAGCGATCGGCACCGCTGATGAGCACTTCGCGCACTCCACCCCGGAGCACGACCCGTTCCTGGCCTTCTACGACGACGCGGGCCACGCCCGATTCATCGGGCAGCCCCTGTTTGATCTCGCGATGATCGATCACCACCCCGAGCAGGCCACCACCCGACTCACCGCAGCCGCCGCCGGGCACGCCGCCAGCAACGTCCGCGCCCGGACGATCTGCCTGACCAAACTGGCCAGCCTCACCATGGTCACCGGTGACCCGCTGCAAGCCGTCGCCCTCGGACACCAAGCCCTGGATGCCGCCGACGGCATCCGCTCTCACCGCGCCGCCGACAACCTGCGCGAACTGTACCGCTATGCCGCCAAGCACCGGAACCTCGAGGAGGTCGCGCACCTGCGGCACCGGATCGCCATGCTGCTGATCCACACCGACAGCCCGTACTCACCCCCCAATGCGCCCGTAACATTCGCAGTCCCCGCCGCAAAATCCCCCAAACCCTGATCGCCGACGACGCCGCCAAGGGCTAATCTTCCCGGCGTGCCCAAGCGAACGCGCGACGAGAAGCGCAGCCCCACGAAGCGACGGTCGGGCCAGGGCAAACTCACTCAGCGGCCAGCCCAGCCGAAGCAGCCCGACCTGATGGGAGATGTCGCCCTCGCCCTCGCTGACGACCACCCACTCGCATTGATGTCCCTGGTCAGTGCGCTGATCGCGGCACTTGAACCGGAGTGGGCCAACCCGTTCACGCGGGTGCTCGACCCCAGCCTGCCGACCCGCGACGAGCTGGCGCGGACCTTCCTCGAGATCAACCTGCCCGAGACCTCGGCTCTGCTAGCCGTGATCGCCGAGCTGTCCGGCGACGACATCATGCGATACCGGGTCCGTCGCGAGATCGCCAAACGGGCGCACGTCTTGCCGGTATGGCTCGCCGACCTGGGCCAGGCCACGGTAGATGGGGTCGTCGAGATGGTCCACGTGCTCGGCGACGGCGACAACATCGTGATAGGAATGAGCCTACCCGGCGGTTCCGCGCTGTCACTCGTGATCTACATCGACCACAACATCGGACCGCTGGTCAAGGATGCCTGCGTCGTCCCCGAACCCCTCGACGGGCTCCTGGAGCGCATGCGCATCGCCAGCGGCGAGAACCCGGACATCACCTGGGCCAAGCTCGCCCCCGCCGACGCCCGCGCCCGGATTCGCGGCGCGATTACGCTGAGCGACATCGCCGTGCTGCCGTTCGAGACCAACACCTGGCCCGCCTGCCGCCCGCTCGTCGAGTGGGCCACCGGCACGCTGCCCGCGGGCGGCACCGGCTACCAGCGTCCGCAGTGGGACGACGACACGCTGACCGAACTCACCGAGCGCTTCCTCGCCTCCCCGTTCGGGGCTGATCTCGACGACACTGATCACCGCGGCTTGCTGGGGTCGGTGCTGTGGTTCAGCACCGCCTACGGATCGGGCGACCCGCTGCGTTGGAGCCCGATGGTGGTGGAAATCCTGCTCGTCCACTGGGTTCCGCACAAGGTCGATGGCAGCGTGGCCTACCTCGCCAAGGTTCCCGACCTGCTGCGGGCCTTCATCCGCTTCTGCCACCATGAGCGCGGAATCCGGGCTGCGCTCACCGCGAAAACCCTTGCCGCGGTCGATAAGCACGAGCCGGAGTACCAGCGGACGATCCGCTCGCCGCAGCCATCGGGCCCGGCCGCACTGCTGGCCGCGATGCGCGCGTTGCTTCCCGGGGACACCTGGCCGCCGCCCCAGACCCCACGGCCAAGCCTCCGGGAGATCATGCTCGATACCCTGCGCCGCGCTGTCGGCGGGGAGCAGGCCCTGGACACGCTGGATGCGGCTCCGCTGCCCGACGAGCCCTTCGCCTGGGAGACGATCCCCGCCGACATCCACGAGCGGGTGGCCGAGGTGCTCAAACTGGTCGACCGGTGCTGCGAGGAGTTGCTCGACGTGGAGTACCGCACGGCCTGTCGCCGGTACCTCAGCCGCGCAGCCGCGGCGGACCCGGAAATCTTCCGGCGCCGCGGCCGGGCCGAGACCGCCGCCGCGGCGATCTGCTGGGGTATTGGGAAAGCCAATGATCTGTTCAGTGGCAAAATTCTGGTCAAAGACCTGACAGCCCACTTCGGAATCGGCCAGGGCAGCGTCTCCCAACGCAGCGGGCCCCTGCTGCGCGCTATCGGCGTCGACCCGCACTACCCGTATCCCCACCAGCAGTACCGGGAGGTGAACCTGGGCTCACCCGACTACCTCACTTCAGCCCGCCGTGAGCAGATCATCGATCGCCGGGACTACTACCGGACTCTGCCCGACGACGAACCCACAGCCTCGCCGTGGCGTCCTGAACGTTGGCCTCCTGAGCGTTAAAGCGCCCACCCGGATGCCACCGCCAGCGGCGTCCAGCCCAGCACCGAATCGAGTGCGATCGCCACGAACACCAGCGCCAGGTAGGTGTTGGACAGGTGAAACAGCCGCATCGGGTTGACGGCCACACCGCGGCGCACCGCGGCGTGCAGCCGGTGCGCCATCGCCACGAACCACCCGCCGGCAACCACCGCTACCGTGGCATAGATCCAGCTCGTGGCCGGCACCAGCAGCAGGCTGCAGGCCACCATCAGCCAGCTGAAGACCACGATCTGGCGGGTCACCGTGGCCGCGGAGGCGACCGCGGGCAGCATCGGCACGCCAACCCGCCGGTAGTCCTCCCGGAACTTCATCGCCAGCGCCCAGGTGTGCGGCGGGGTCCAGAAAAAGACTATCCCGAACATCACCAACGCTGGCCAACTCACCGTGCCGGTGACCGCCGACCAGCCGATCACCACCGGCATGCACCCGGCGGCACCACCCCAGATGATGTTCTGCGCCGTACGGCGCTTGAGCAGCAGCGTGTAAACGAAGACGTAAAACAAAATCGTCGCCACTACCAACGAAGCGGAGAGCACATTGGTAGTTGCCCACAGCCAGCCGAAAGCGCCCGCCCCCAGGGCGATTCCAAAAATCAGCGCATGGCGCAGCGGCACCTGGTGGGTGACCAGCGGCCGCGCTCGGGTCCGGTGCATCTCGGCGTCGATGTCGACGTCGGCGACGCAGTTCAGCGCATTCGCGCTGCCGGCGGCCGCGCTGCCGCCCAGCAGGGTGGCCAGAATCAGCCACAGCGAAGGCACCCCGCGGGCGGCGAGCAACATCGCCGGTATGGTGGTGACCAGCAGAAGTTCGATCACTCGCGGTTTGGTTAAGGCAAGGTAGCCGCGCAGCACCCCACCTCGGCGCTTGGGTCGCGGTACTGCGGGAGTGTGGACAGCGTTGCTCACCGCGCTGATGCTCACCGCACTCCAGGAGACCGTGATCGTGAGGCCTGGGGTACTGAACTCACTCCTCGCCCCTCCTCATGACCAGTCACGGACAGCAGCCAGAAATGAGCAGCCATCCGGGCGGTTAATGCTTTAGGGAAGAGGGTAGTCGCGTGGCATGCGTCACCCCCGCTGGGGGCAGCGCCTCTGAGGAGTCCACACCAGCGGTGTCGCCCCGCTAGGGTGAGAGAGCAGAGATCGGCCCGGCCAGGCTCTCCTCATGGGCCATCGACACCCCGGGCCGCCGCACCGAGCACAGTCAGGAGCACGAGTGTGTCCGTCGCCGATGATCTAACCCAACTCACCACTGCCCGGGTGCCCGACGACTGGACCGATCTGGACACCCGCGCGGTGGATACCATCCGGGTACTCGCCGCTGAGGCCGTGCAACGCGCCGGCAGCGGCCATCCGGGCACCGCGATGAGCCTCGCCCCCCTGGCGTACACGCTCTTCCAGCGGGTGTTGCGGCACGACCCCACCGATCCAGCCTGGACCGGGCGGGACCGGTTCGTGCTGTCCGTCGGCCATTCCAGCCTGACGTTGTACCTGCAGCTGTTCCTGTCCGGCTACGGGCTTGAGCTCAGCGACATCGAGCAGCTGCGCACCTGGGGCTCCAAGACCCCAGGCCACCCCGAGTACGGGCACACCGTCGGCGTGGAGATCACCACCGGTCCCCTGGGACAGGGCCTGGCCGCCGCGGTGGGGATGACCATGGCGGCCCGCCGAGAGCGTGGCCTGTTCGACCCCGACACCCCGCTGGGCGAGAGCCCCTTTGACCACCACATCTACGTCATCGCTTCCGATGGCGACATCGAAGAGGGAGTCACCTCGGAGGCGTGCTCGCTGGCCGGCACCCAGGAACTCGGGAACCTGGTGGTGGTCTATGACTCCAACCAGATCTCCATCGAGGACGACACCAAGATCGCACTGTCGGAGGACACCGCCGCCCGCTACCGCGCCTACGGCTGGCATGTGCAGACCGTCCGTGGCGGTGAGGACGTCGTCGGCATCCTGGACGCGCTGAAGGCAGCCAAGGCCGAGACCGGTCGCCCCTCGCTGATCGTGCTGCGCACCGTGATCGCCTACCCGGCACCGAACAAGATGAACACCGGCGATGCCCATGGCTCCGCGCTGGGCGCCGAGGAGGTGGCCACGGTGAAGGAGATCCTGGGCTTCGACCCGCAGCGCTCCTTCGTCGTGGAGCCGGAGGTCCTCGAGCACACCCGGCAGGTGATAGCCCGTGGTCAGACCGCGCACGCGCAGTGGCAGCGCTCCTTTGACTCCTGGCGGCAGGCCAACCCATCCAGGGCTGCCCTGTTCGACCGGCTGCTTCGCCGCGAGCTGCCCGCTGGCTGGGCGGAGAAGCTGCCCACTTGGGAGCCCGGCTCGAAAGACATGGCGACTCGCAAGGCCTCCGGGGAGGTGCTCGCGGCCATCGGGGAGGTGCTCCCGGAACTGTGGGGCGGCTCGGCCGACCTCGGCGGGAGCAACAACACCACGATCAAAGGCGCCGACTCGTTCGGTCCCGAGAAGACCTCCACGAAGAAGTGGACCGCCCACCCCTATGGGCGCACGCTGCACTTCGGGGTGCGCGAGCATGCCATGGGCGCGATTCTCAACGGGATCGTGCTGCACGGGCCGACCCGGGCCTACGGCGGCACATTCCTGATCTTCAGCGACTACATGCGTGCCGCGGTGCGGCTCGCCGCGCTGATGGGGGCGCCAACTATCTACGTCTGGACCCACGACTCGATCGGACTCGGCGAGGATGGCCCCACCCACCAGCCGGTCGAGCACCTGGCCGCGCTGCGGGCCATCCCTGGGCTGGACATCGTCCGACCCGCGGATGCCAACGAGACCGCGGCGGCGTGGAAGGCTCTGCTGGAAAAGGGCACCCGACCTACTGGCCTGTGCCTGTCCCGGCAGGGCGTGCCGGTTCTGGAGGGTACCGACGCGGCGGGCGTGGCGCGCGGCGGTTACGTGCTCTGTGACACCGCCCTCGACTCCGGCAGCGGGTGGCCCGACGTGCTGCTGATCGCCACCGGTTCGGAGGTGCAGTTTGCCCTTGCCGCCCAGCAGATTCTGGCGGCTGAGGGAATCGGGAGCCGGGTGGTGTCCATGCCGTGCGTGGAGTGGTTCGACGCTCAGGAACAGGCCTACCGCGACCAGGTGCTGCCGCCGATGGTGAGGGCCCGGGTGGCCGTCGAGGCTGGCGTCGCGATGCCGTGGCATCGCTTCGTCGGCGATCACGGCGAGGTGGTCTCGCTGGAGCATTTCGGCGCCTCGGCCGACTGGAAGACCCTCTACCGGGAGTTCGGCTTCACCGGCGAGGCGGTGGCCGACGCGGCGCGCCGGAGTCTGGGAAGCATCACGGACTAGCTCCTGTTGGTGAAAGGATCTGTTGGTGAAAGGAAGGCCTCGTGAGCAGCACCGATACCCTGCAGGCCCTGGCTGAGCGGGGCGTGTCGATCTGGTTGGACGACCTGTCCCGGCAACGGATCACCTCGGGTAACCTGAACGAGCTGATCACCCGCCGGCACGTGGTCGGGGTGACCAGCAACCCGACGATCTTTGCCCATGCGGTGGAGCACGCCGAGGACTACGCCGAGCAGGTGTGCGCGCTGGCCGCCCGCAGCGCTTCGGTCGAGGAGGCCGTGCGCGAGATCACCGTCACCGACGTGCGGCTGGCCTGCGAGGTGTTCCGCGGAACCTGGGAGGCCACCGGCGGGTTGGATGGGCGGGTGTCGCTGGAGGTGGATCCCCGGCTCTCGCACGACACCGACGCCACCGTCGCCCAGGCCGCGCAGCTGTGGAAACTGGTCGACCGACCCAACTTGATGATCAAGGTTCCGGCGACAGCGGAAGGCCTGCCAGCCATTACCGGCGCGCTGGCGGGCGGGATCAGCGTCAACGTCACCTTGGTCTTCTCCGTGCAGCGCCACCGCGAGGTGATGGCGGCCTTCTTCGCTGGGCTGGAGCAAGCCCAGGCCAGCGGGCACGACCTGGCCCCGATCGCCTCCGTCGCGTCGTTCTTCGTCTCCCGGGTGGACACCGAGGTTGACAAGCGGCTGGAGGCGATCGGCACCGAGGCGGCCCTGGCGCTGCGCGGGCAGGCCGCGGTAGCCAACGCCCGGCTGGCGTACGCGGCCTACCAGCAGGAGTTCGCCACACAGCGGTGGGCTCGCCTGAAGCAGGCCGGGGCGGCCCCGCAGCGGCCGCTCTGGGCGTCCACCGGGGTGAAAAACCCGGCCTACCCGGACACCAAGTACGTCACCGAACTGATCGCGCCGGGGGTGGTCAACACAATGCCGGAAAACACCCTGCTTGCCCTGGCCGACCACGGTGAGATACCCGGGGACCAGGTGTCGGGCACTGCCGAGCAGTCCCAGCGCACTTTCGATGAGCTCACCGAGGTCGGGATTGATTTCGACGACGTCTTCGCCGTCCTCGAGCGCGAGGGTGTGGAGAAGTTCGACGCATCCTGGGCCCACCTCAGTGAGACGGTAGCCGCCCAGCTCGACAAGGCCGCCCCGGCCTCGAGGAGCTGAGGCATCGATGTCGCAGCTCACCGTCGAAGTCCGCACTGCTGGTGGGGCGGGCGAGGGCCAGATGTGGGTGCAGTCCCTGGTGGACAAGCTCGTCGAGGATCGGGTGGCCTCGGCGCTGGCTAACCAGGATCCGACGCTGTGGGGTCCGCGCGCGCAGCCCGAGGCCGCCCGGCGACTGGCCTGGGTGGCGCTGCCCAAGACCTCCCGGCCCCTGCTGGCCAGTATCGAAGCGCTGCGGACCCAGCTGCGCTCCGACGGGATCGACCGCGTGGTCCTGGCCGGGATGGGTGGCTCCTCGCTCGCCCCCGAGGTGATCTGCGCCACCGCGGGGGTGCCGCTCACCGTGCTGGATACCACCGATCCCGGTCAGGTGGCCAGCGCGCTGGCCGGGGATCTGGCGCGCACCGTGCTTGTGGTGTCCTCCAAGTCGGGCTCCACGGTGGAGACCGACAGCCACCGGCGGATATTCGCCGCCGCGGGGCTGGACCCGGCGGCGCACCTGGTGGCCGTGACCGATCCGGGATCGCCGCTGCAGCAGATCGCCGAGGCGGACGGCTACCGAGCACTGATCCTCGCCGAGCCGAACGTGGGCGGGCGCTACTCGGCCCTGTCGGCCTTCGGCCTGGTCCCCTCCGGCCTGGCCGGGGCGGATATCGCACTCCTGCTGGATGACGCGGCGCAGCAGTGCGCGCTGCTGGCCGCTGACGATCCGGCGAACCCGGCGCTGCGGCTGGCCGCCGTGCTCGCTGCCGGGCACGCCGCCGGTGCCGAGAAGGTCGTCCTCGCCGACACCGGGTCGGGGATCCTCGGCTTCGCCGACTGGGCCGAGCAGCTCATCGCCGAGTCCACCGGCAAGGAGGGCACCGGCCTGCTGCCGGTGGTGGTGCCCAACCCGGGCGCGCCGGGCTTCGCCGATGCCGGAGCGGACGCTACCCTCGTCGCGATCGGCCCGAGTGTGCCCAGCAGTCCGGCGCAGACGGCTTCGGTGGCGACCAGCGGCACCCTGGGGGGGCAGTTCCTGCTCTGGGAATACGCCGTTGCGGTGGTCGGTCGGCTGCTGGGGATCAACCCTTTTGACCAGCCAGACGTGGAAGCCGCGAAGGTCGCCGCCCGCACCCAGCTCACCGGTGCCGCCACGCCGGCACCGGCGTTCGTGGACGGTGAGGTCGCCGTGCACCCCGTCGGGAACTGGCTGCCGGCCGGCGTGAGCACGCTCAGCGACGCGCTGTGGGCACTGGTCAGCGCTGCCCCGCCACAGGGCTACCTCGCGGTGCAGGCGTATCTGGATCGCGTCGCTGACGCCTCCGCCGCGGTGCTTCGTACCGAGCTGGCCCGCCGCACCTGGCTGCAGACCACGTTCGGATGGGGGCCCCGCTATCTGCACTCCACCGGGCAGTACCACAAGGGCGGCCATCAAAACGGGGTATTCCTGCAGCTCACCGGGGCACTGGAGGGGGATATCCCGGTGCCGGGGACCGACTTCACCCTGGGTGAGCTGCAGCAGGCCCAGGCCGTGGGTGATGCGCAGGTGCTCGCCGCGCACGGCCGTCCCGTGCTGCGACTGCACCTGCTCGACCGAGCGGCCGGGCTGGTTGCGCTGGTGCACGCACTGCAGGAGCAGCGGTGAGCGCACCCCACCGGGCCAACCCGTTACTGGACAGTCGGGACAAGCGGCTACCCCGGATCGCCGGACCGTGCGGTGTCGTCGTCTTCGGCGTGACCGGGGATCTGTCCCGCAAGAAACTCATGCCGGCGATCTATGACTTGGCCAACCGCGGGCTGCTGCCGCCCGGTTTCGCCTTGGTGGGGTTCGCCCGCCGGGACTGGGCCGATGAAAACTTCGCCGAGCTGGTGCACGACGCGGTCCGGGAGCATGCCCGCACTCCGTTCCGGGAGGAGGTCTGGACCCGGCTGTCCGAGGGAATCCGCTTCGTGCCGGGCAGCTTCGATGACGACGGGGCCTTCGACGACCTCGCCTCCGTGATCTCAGAACTCGACCAGGAACAGGGTACCGGCGGCAACCACGCCTTCTATCTCTCCATCCCCCCCGCGATGTTCCCCGTGGTGCTCAAGCAACTGGCCCGCACGGGGCTGGCGACGCACGACGGCGACCAGTGGCGCCGGGTGGTTATCGAGAAGCCGTTCGGGCACGACCTGCGCAGCGCCCGGGAACTCAACGACATCGTCAGCAGCGTCTTCGACGAGGAATCCGTCTTCCGCATCGACCACTACCTCGGTAAGGAGACCGTCCAGAACATTCTCGCGCTGCGCTTTGCCAACCAGCTCTACGAGCCGATCTGGAACAGCAACTACGTGGACCACGTGCAGATCACCATGGCGGAGGACATCGGGCTGGCCGGCCGTGCCGGCTACTACGACGGCATCGGGGCAGCCCGAGACGTGATCCAGAACCACCTGCTCCAACTGCTCGCCCTCACCGCGATGGAGGAGCCGCTGTCCTTCTCCCCCGAGTCACTGCGCGGTGAGAAGATCAAGGTGCTGTCCGCCACCAAGCTCGTCGAGCCGTTGGATGAGACCACCGCACGCGGCCAGTACACGGCCGGCTGGCAGGGCGGCACCAAAGTCGTGGGGGTACTCCAGGAATCCGGCTTCCGCCAGGACTCCCCCACCGAGACCTTCGCCGCGATCACCTTGAGCGTGGACAACCGGCGATGGGCTGGGGTGCCGTTCTTCCTGCGCACCGGCAAGCGGCTGGGTCGGCGGGTCACCGAGGTCGCGGTGATCTTCAAGCGGGCTCCACACCTGCCTTTCGAGAAGACCACGACTGCGGAACTGGGGCAGAATGCCCTGGTCATCCGGATCCAACCCGACGAGGGCGTCACGATCCGGTTCGGCTCCAAGGTGCCCGGCACCGCGATGGAGGTCCGTGACGTCACCATGGACTTCCGTTATGGCATGGCGTTCACCGAGTCTTCGCCGGAAGCCTACGAGCGCCTGCTGCTGGACGTCCTGCTCGGAGAGCCGTCGCTGTTCCCGGTCAATGCCGAAGTGGAACTGTCCTGGGGGATTCTGGACCCGGTGCTCGAACACTGGGCCAAGCAGAACGGGCCCGAGCCCTACCCGGCGGGTACCTGGGGGCCGCCATCCGCGGACCGGATGATCGCCAAGACCGGACGGGTTTGGAGACGGCCTTAATGATTGTCGACCTACCTTCCACCACCACGTCGGCGGTGAACCACGCGCTGATCGACATCCGGGAGCGCGGCGGCGCGGTGGCGCTGGGCCGAGTGCTCACGTTGGTCATCATCACCGATGACTCCGCGCAGGTGGAGCACTCGATCGAGGCTGCCAACGAAGCGAGCAAGGAGCATCCCTGCCGGGTGCTCGTGGTGGCCCGAGGCCTCAAGCGGGCCGGGACCCGGCTGGACGCCCAGATCCGCGTCGGTGGTGACGCCGGCGCCTCCGAGGTGCTCGTGCTGCGGCTGTACGGCCCGCTGGCCGACCACGGAGACAGCGTGGTGGTACCGCTGCTGCTCCCGGACTGCCCGGTTGTCGCGTGGTGGCCGGGAGTGGCTCCCCCGATCCCCGCGCAAGACCCCCTTGGGAAGCTGGCGCAGCGCCGGATCACCGACGCCGCCGCGGCCCCACATCCGATCAGGGCCCTCGAGAGCCGCCGCGTCTCCTACGCCGACGGGGACACCGACCTGGCGTGGTCCCGGCTCACCCCATGGCGCGCGCTGCTGGCCACTGCCCTGGATCTACCGCCGTATGAGGATGTCGACACGGTCACCGTCACCGGGGCCGCAGACAACCCCTCTGCCGACCTGCTCGCCGGCTGGCTGCGGTCTCGCCTGCACGTCCCGGTCCGGCGCCGCACCAGCCCTCCCGGCGGCGGGATCAGCTCGGCGAGCCTGGAGCGTCGCGGTGGGGCAGTGGAGCTGGTCCGGCCCGACGGGAAAGTCGGCACCCTGCGCCAGCCCGGCCAACCGGAGCGCCGGGTGCCGTTGAGACGGCGCCCCGTGCGCGAGTGTCTCGCCGAGGAGCTGCGCAGGCTGGAGCCTGACGAGATCTACCAGGCCGCGTTGCAGGCAATGACCGAGGTGAATGGCCGGCGCAGTGGCGCGGCCAAGAGCATCCGATCCGATGAGCGCCAGGGCGCGCCGTGAGCCGCCCTGATGTGGTGGTGCATGCCACCGCGAAGGTGCTCGCCGCGGGCGTGGCCGCCCGCCTGGTGACCCGGATCGTGGACATCCAGACCGCGGCAGGGTCCGCATCGCTGGTGCTGACCGGGGGAGGCATAGGGATCGCGGTACTGCGTGAACTGGCGAGTACCCCGGCAGCGACGGCGGTAGACTGGCGAAGGCTGGATATCTACTGGGGCGACGAGCGCTTCCTGCCCGGTGGACACCCGGAGCGCAACGAGGCCCAGGCCCGCGAGGCGCTCCTGGACCACGTCGAGGTGGATCCCGCCCGGGTCTACCCGATGGGGGCCTCGGACGGCCCCTGGGGGGACGATCCGGATACCGCCGCCCAGGCTTACGAAGACCTGTTGCTGAGCCAGCGGCGACCGGAGGACCACGGCCCGGCACCGTCGTTTGATGTCTGCTGTCTGGGCGTCGGTGAGGAGGGCCACGTTGCCTCGGTGTTTCCCGGCTCCCCCGCCGTCTACGAGACCGAGCGCGCGGTGACCGCGGTCCGGGGCAGTCCCAAACCGCCACCCACCCGACTCACCCTGACCCTGCCGGCCATCCGGTGTGCCACCGAGGTGTGGTTGATCGTCTCGGGGTCGAGAAAGGCCGCAGCGGTGACGATGGCCCTCAGCGGCGCGGGAGAAGTACAGTTGCCTGCCGCAGGCGCCACAGGCCGCCGCCGCACACTGTGGTTGCTGGACCGGACCGCCGCCGAGAAACTGCCCCCAGAGCTGCTCACCCGCTGAGGTCTGCCAGCAATAAATCGTGGAGCCGCAGACTGACCGCAGAGGAAATAATGGGCTTTCCCTCGACGAGCCACCGCTGATATAAGGCGCGATAGTGTCTCTCGCGGCGCGGGATGCTGCGATCGCTACCAAAGACGGCGCCTATGGCGCCGTCCTGTACCAGATACCCCGCGACGGCCGTGTGATCCATAACCAGTTCGGCACCGGAGCACCGAGACTGTCCGCCCTGGTCCGCGCCGCTTCCACGGCCCAGGACACTTCAGGGGAAAAGGACATGTGATACGCCACCTCGACAGGCTGCTGATGGCCGATCTCGCCCAGCACGCGCCGCGCATCGGTAAGGTTGGCGGCCGCGGGCTTTTCCACCAGAACGCGGGCAGACGGAAAGACCTCCGCGACGTGACCACAGACCGCGGCATGAGTCGGCGTCGGTGTCGCAACGACGACCACATCAGGATGGTGATCGGCACGGGCGTCCTGCACCGTGGGGTAAACGGGAATACCGCGTCCCCGGAACGTCACCATAGACACCACCCCCCCGAGGGTCTACCCCAGCGACCACGTCGACGTCGCGGATCTGCTCCAGCACCGCGAGATGTGTCTGGGCTACTTCTCCCAGCCCGATGACGACGATCTCACGTGACGGCACCGGCAACCCGGCCTCAACGCTCAGGAACGCTCACTCGCGAGACGGACAGCTAGCCATCGCGCCCTGGCAGCGTCCCGCCCCTCGAGCCATTCCGTGTGGCTATCGTGTTCATTTCTCTCAACACCAACCCACCAGTCCACGATTTCACTCCAGAAGCGATTTCCTCCTAAATCGGCAACGATCTCCGCAACGCGCGCCGCCGCGTCACGGCCTCCGTCTGCGCCAGAGCGCTTGATCTCGGTAGGTTTGATCTCAGTGAAGGCACGAGCGACCCAGCACCACACCAACCCGCCGGGATACCCACACTCATCGGTAAGAGACAGGCCACGCTCGATTTCGGCGTGGGCTTCCTCGAGATGACCCAAGCGTGTCAGCGCCACCGCCATCGCCGCGCGGAGCTTCACGATCTCCACCAGGTTACGCACGGCCTCGTTGGTTTCTCGGGCCCGCCCCGTCATGTCCAACGCAGCTGCGGGCCGGCACCAGGCCAACGTCTGGACGAGGTCGGTGAGCGCCTTCCCCTCGGCGTTGAGATTTCCGGTCTCACGCGCCAGGTCAAGAGCCTCCCGATAGCTCCCCTCCGCCCGATCAAATAAGGCATTGACACGATACACGTGGCCCCGCAGCCGCAGTATTTCGCCCCGCAGTTCCACCGCCCCGCCCGGCAGCCGACCCAAGTCAGCCAACGCCTCCGCGAACTTGCCCTGAAGAAAATTGTAGTCAGCGAGCCAATACCCGGCGTCTGACATGAAATCCCCGCGAGTTTCCCACAGCACCCGGTAGTCCCACCCGGCGTCGGCGTATCGTCCAGCAACGCGAAGCGCGTGCGCCCGATGCAGGAGCAAGAAGCGATGCAGCTTCGGAGGTAGACCTGGCCGACCAAGGGCGGCGCTCATCAGAGCAATGGAGTTACCCAAACGACCAGAGCGCCGTTCTTTTGCCCCCCGGACCCCGATGAGGAGTGCGGAGATTAGGCCGTATTCCTTGCTCGGCAGGTCGGCGAGCAAGCCCCAGCCTCCCGAGGCGAGAAGCCGCTGCACCTCATCGACCAGCCAGCCAAAGAACTGATCAGTGAGCAGACACAGCGCAATCGCCTGCCGTACCGCGGCCGCGTGAGTGCCGCGGTCTCCCGATGCCGCCGCCGACGTTGCCATCGTCTGGAGATATTCCCCGACTCGGGCGGCAACGTCAGCGCGCTCTCTTTCCGACCATGAGTCGCGTAGATCAGTGTCGGCGTGGCGAATCGCGTCACGAAGAATCGTGTGCAGTGAGTAGCGCCATGTCCGGTCTGGATCGAGCTCAAGGAACGGCCGTTCCTTGAACCGCCGGACCGCGGAGTCAGGAACGCGCGGACAAGCAACCCTGAGCGTTTCGAGATCAAAGGACTCAAGTAATGCCGCCGCCCGCAAGAGATCACGCTCATCCCCCTCAAGGTCGCGAAGTAACTGCGCCGCCACAGCCGGCAGCGGCTGACCAAAGTTATCTTCGGTCGGCACCCCTCCCCGCGCCAGGATATCGAGGTAGATGGTGACCGCCAGGTCGAGGTACAGCGGGAGGCCCGCCGCCGCCGCCACAATCCGTTGGCGGATTCCCTGGGAGATCGCCGGCTGCTCGCCCTGGGTCAACGCCGCCGCCAGGTAGCCGTCCGCGTCTTTGGGGGAAAGGTAACCAACAAGGTGCTGACGCGGCTCGTCGCCGAGGTAGCCCGCCGTCAAGTTGGGCCACCGCTGCGTGCCGACAAAATCGAGCTCATCGGTCCGGACGAGATCCGCCCAGTCGACCCGGTTTCTCCCGGTAACCACAAAGAGGACGTTCGGCATCAGAAAAACCGAGCGCTGGAGCCATCGCTCGAGATCCCGAGTGTTCCGCGAGGAAACTTCTTCAAAAGTGTCCCACAGCACTATTGCCCTGACCCGCGGCGGCGGAAGCCTCTCCAGCTCCCAGGCCAGCAGGTAAGGGAAATACGACAGCGTCTCGACATCAGCGTCAGCGTCGGCGTCGAGGAGATCACCGAGAAGCTCACACTTGCTCAGGACCCGGTGCCGCTCTACAGCTTTTTTGGCCTGACCGTACAACAGGTCGCCGATGACTTGAGTCACTTTAGCAGCACCCGGAAGCGCTACGCCAGCGATGTCAACGAGCGTTTCAGAGATCTGCTCAGAAAGCCCTACAGAACGAGCCACCCGCCGCAAGACCGAGTCTTGGTTGATGAACTCACGCAACGGCTCCCCCGGATGAGCGCGCTCCCAGTAGACACCGAACGCTAGATCGAAAGCCGGCCAGCTTCTGGCTAAGCCCCCCAGACCCGCGCGCAGCCGGAGAACGTATGACTCGATATCGAACGCCGCAGCTTCGGCGAAGTCAAAACGGATGGCCGCGCGCGTCCGGTTCGTTGCGCTCTGACCGTGACCGATAAACCGGTTTTCGAGTTCTTGAGAGAGCGTTGTCTTGCCGATCCCGCCAACACCGAAATACACCAAAACGTTCGTGCGCGGTATGCTTCTGTCGATGACCGGCGATAGCTCGGCGACCGACAGGGAACGCTGCAACGACTCTACAGAAGCGTCAAACGCCGCGATCTCGGTCACCCGATCCGTGAAAACCTGCTGAGCCGCGAGCGTCGATTGCAGCCCGAGTGTGAAGGCTGCGCGCAGGGAGAGCTTCGACATGGACACAAGGTATCGTGATCAGGTCCACTCCAGTAACCGGCGAGGAGAGGCCTCGATGGGCGTTGACGAGGGGCGGTCGATCGGCGCGCGAGCTCGGATGATCCGCCGTCGCCGCGGGCTGAGCCTGGAGGTGGTGGGCGGGCTGGCCGGCATCACCAAGCAGTATTTGTCCCAGATGGAACGCGGCTTGCGCGGGTTCAACCGGCGCGGACTGATCGAAAATCTGGCCGAGGCACTGGGCTGCTCAGTGGCGGACCTCACCGGCCAGCCCTACCTGCCGCCGGACCGGGCGACGGCGGACGCGTTGGCGGTCATCGCTGAGATCACCCCGCTGCTGTATGACATCAGCTTGGACCACGTGCCGGATGTCCCCACGCGCCCCGTGGACCAGCTCGCCGCCTGGGCAGCGCAAGCCAACGCGCACTGCGAGCAGGCCCGCTATGCGTTGGCCGGTCGAGACCTCGACGCGCTACTGACCGAGCTCTACGTCCACGCCGCAACGGGAACCCCTGCGGTCCGCAGGACCGCCCTGACAGCGCTGGTGGAGGCATGCGTGGTCGCCTTCGGCATCGCCCACGCGCTGGGCAACCCCCAGTTGGCGGTGCAGGCGATGGATCGGGGACTCGCCGCTGCGGTGCGCCTCGGTGACCCCGCGCTGGCCGGGTTCGCCGGTCTAGCCCGAGCGGGTGGGTTCAGCTGCCTGGGCGCCCGCCGTACTGCCTCGGCTGTCCTTGCCGAGGTGCGAGCGATCGTTGAGCCGGAAGCCGATCCCACCGGGGAAGATGTCCGCGCGGCGGAAGCACTTGGACTGACCCACGTACTGGCCGCGCGACTCGCCATCGGTGACGGGCGCCCCGGTGATGCCGAAACTCACCTAGCCGAGGCGGCAGATCTGGCGCACGCCACCGGGGAGCGCAATACCCTGCAATGGCACTTCGGCCCGGCCAACGTGGCCGCGTGGTCGCTGACGATCGCCGTGGAACAAGGCAATGGCCCCAGCCACGCCGAGCGACTCGAGGTCCACCCCATCACGCCGATGTCCGCGGGACGGGGTGGCCGGTTGCACCTGGACCTCGCCCGCGGCTACGCCCAGTCCGAAGGCGCCCGGGACGCCGAAGCGATCCGGCACCTGGACACCGCCGACCGGATCGCGCCCACCAGGATTCGCAACGACCCGCTCGCCCGGGATTTGCTCCTCACCCTAGAGCGGCGGGCCCGGCGGCGGGCGTGGGAACTGGACAGCCTGCGCAACCGCTTCGGTGTTTCCCGGAGTGCGAAAACCTAAAATGCTACTGGCTCTCCAGAGCAGCAATTACCGCCTTGATCGCGTCCTCCTGCCCAGGTGTGAGACCACCAGTTTGGAGCAGATCGCGTAGCGGCGGAATGGCCGAGTCGGAGTACGATTTCTTTGCCGCGTCCGGCGTAGACTGCCACAGGCGACGCACTTCAGCTACCGCCTCGTCCTTGTCGGCGAGAACCGCTAAAGTTCCGGACAGATTGAGACGCCTCCAGCCGTCACCGGGCGTCTCGAGAACCTCCCAACGGCACAAGTGCTCGAGCTTCCTGAAGCGCTCGATGGCGGCGTGATCGTCTCGCTTCTCATGTAGCGTCAGCGTCAAGTCCAAGAGAGCAGCGTTGAACTGCGCATAGCCGTCGTTCGGTTTATGAGCTACAGCCTTCTCGTAGGCTTCGAGGCTTTTCTGCAGTTCACCCCAATCAGCGATCCACCCGCCTCGTCGTGATTTGCGCCGTCGAACACCACCGAGGTTAGACCATGTTTCATAGTGCCCCGAGTCAAGATTAAGCGACTCCTCCAGTGCCGCCGCCGCCTCGTCCAGTTTCCCGTCTTTACTGTATGCTACCCCCAGCTCCTGCCACGCCTGCGAGGACAAAGGATCAAGCCGGGTAGCCTTCTCGAGCACTTCGGCGGCTTCTGCGTATCGACCCGATTTCGTCAGATGAGCGCCGAGCTGAAAGTGGGCTATAAAACTGACCGGATTCCTGTCTACGGCGCTTCTCAGCACGTTGACCGCTTCTTCCAGGTCAAGCTTGACCGCCATGTCAACCAGGTCTTCGGCCTGCTCCGCCTTAAGGCGTTCAATCTGAGCTTTCAGGTCTTCGAGCTCGTCGCGGGAAATCTCTACCAAGGGAAGGCCATCGCGCACCGGACTATCACAAAGAGTGTGGTCCTCAAATCCATCAACAGCAGCCTTGGTAACGCTTTCGATCGCCCCACGAAGGACAGCCGGACCCTTGTCATAAAGAATCACCCGCGCGGATGACGTATTGAATTTTATATCACCCGCCCTTTGGCATATTAGAATAGTTACCCCATCTCGCAGTGCCCACCTGACGCCCAACTCTAAGTAAACATTAGCGTTCGCGCCAGTGAGATCTGCGATGTATATGTCCGCGCCAATCGCTTCCAAGAACATCGACCTGTGAAAGTTCCCAGTCGACGTCTCCTCGTCTTCGATGACGAGTTCGAAGGACGAGCCAAGCCGCTTACCAATCTCTTGCGATATTGGTCCCAGGAACTCCCGACGAATTTCGTCGACGTCACTCCACGGAGCGTGCTCACCCATGGTGCTGAAAGGCATGGCAACGAAGATTCGAACTGATCTGTCACCAACCATATCCGCTCCAGGCTAGACCCAGGTACCAGCGGCTCAACCTTGTTCGTCAGGCAGTCTGCCATGCAGGTAGTCGTCATAGGCGGACAGGTCAAGGAAGCCGTGGCCGCAGTAGTTGAACAGGATGACCTTTTCCTCGCCGGTCTCCTTGGCGGCAAGCGCCTCGTCGATGACGGCACGAACGGCATGAGCGGCCTCGGGGGCCGCCACCTTGCCCTCAACTCGGGCGAACTGCACGGCGGCCTCAAAGACTTTGCCCTGCGGGTAGGCCACTGCCTCGATCCGCCCATCCCGAACGAGCGCCGAGATCAGCGGGCTGTCGCCGTGGTAGCGCAGCCCCCCGGCGTGGATGCTCGGGGGCACGAAGTCGTGACCCAGCGTGTACATCGGCAGCAGCGGGGTGAACCCCGCGGAGTCCCCGAAGTCGTAGTCGAAGCGGCCTTGGGTCAGGGTGGGGCAGGACAGCGGCTCGACGGCGAGCAGCCGCACCCCGGTCTCGGGCACAAACGGGAAAGCGATACCGCCCAGGTTGGACCCGCCACCGCAGGGCGCGATCACCACGTCGGGCAGCCGTTCTCCGGCCAGCGTGAGTTGCTCCCGAGCCTCAAGCCCGATCACCGTCTGGTGCAGCAGCACGTGGTTGAGCACGGAACCGAGCGAGTAGTGGGTGTCCCGGCGGCCGATGGCCTCCCGCACCGCGTCGGAGATCGCAGTACCCAGTGAGCCGGGGTGGTCGGGCTGGTCCACCGGGGAAGGCAGCACCGAGCCACCCCAGGTCTCCATGATCACCCTCCGGTAGGGCTTCTGCTCGAAGCTGGCGCGGACCATGTACACCTGGCACTCCAGGCCAAACTGGGCACACGCGAACGCGAGAGCGGTTCCCCACTGGCCAGCACCGGTCTCGGTGGTCAGCCTGCGCAGGCCCTCCCGGGCGTTGTAGAACGCCTGCGCTACGGCGGTGTTCGGCTTGTGGCTGCCCGCCGGAGAGCCCGACTCGTCTTTGAAGTAGATCCTGGCCGGGGTGCCCAGCGCCCGCTCCAGGCGGATCGCCCGCACCAGTGGGGTGGGCCGCCACAGCCGCAGAATGTCGAGTACCTCACCGGGTACGTCGATCCAGGGGGCAGCCGTCAGCTCCTGCTCGATGAGCGCGGTCGGAAACAGCGGCGCCAAGTCACCTGGACCTACCGGCTCCCGGGTCGCGGGGTGCAGCGGCGGGGCCAGCGGAGCCGGCAGGCACGGAGCGACATTGAACCAGGCCGACGGGATTTTTCCGGGCGGCAGCGTCCAGCGGGTCATCCTCACGCCCTCCTTGTCACATATCGTAACCTAACAGACATCTATCTTCACTCTTAAGAGTAAATATCACCTCGATCGGGCTACAATAGCTACGGAAGGTACGAGTAATCTCGCCAGGTGACGGCCGCCGCAGGCTGTCGCCAGGCGAGCCCGTACGAGAGGCACACCACATGGAAGCGATAATCCAGACACTGACGCTAGCGACCATCCTGCTTATCATCGGATCGGTCTGTCTCGTTATCGGGATTGCTGGCCTCATGTGGGTCGCCAGACGCGACCAGCGACGGGTAGAAAAAAGCAGTGACCTCGCAGAGCGCGTCGGGCACCACGAGGCCACGCCGGAAAAATCACTCAATTCCTGAACATCAGGGCTCGCGGGACTCCTTGAGCCTGGCCAGGGCCTCCTGGAGGATAGCCTCGCCGTCGGCGTCGGAACGGCGCTCCTTCACGTAGGCGAGGTGCGTTTTGTAGGGCTCGTTGCGTGGCGCGTTGGGTGGACGCTGCTCGTTGCGCCCGGCCGGAAAACCACACCGTGGGCAGTCCCATACGTCGGGTTCCTCGGCTTCGACCGCAAACGAGGGCCGTGACTCGTGTCCGTTCGCGCACCAGTACGACACCCGACGGCGAGGTGCGGTTTCGCCCCGCTCGGACTCGCCCATGGGACCCGCTCCGACCCGCGTGCCGCGGATCGCGTTGCCACTAGACATTAATCGCCCTCACCTCGCGGAACGGCCCGGGGGCACCACCCGGGGCTGCTCAGCCGATCTTGATCAGAAGTCCGACCCCGACGATGGAGATCACCCACATCGAGCTGACGAACAGCGTCAGCCGGTCCAGGTTCTTCTCCACGACACTGGAGCCGGATAGGCTTGATTGAACGCCACCGCCGAATAAACTAGACAGCCCTCCGCCGCGGCTTCGATGCAGCAAGATCAGCAGAATCAGCGCGATGCTGGTGATCAGAAGCAGAATCTGCAGGAAGAGCTTCATCACATCCTCGTCGGACGACGACTGCTTCGCAAGATTACTCCGTCCCGAAGCCGGCGGCGGGCCAGCCTCGATGGCCTCCCCGTCACGGTAGGGGGCCACCCGCGGCCAGCGCACAGAGCTTCGCGAACTCCTCGGCGTCTAGGCTAGCACCGCCCACCAGGGCACCGTCGATGTCCGGCTCGGCGACCAAGTCAGCGACGTTACTCGATTTGACAGACCCGCCGTAGAGCACCCGGACATCATTGGCGATCGAGGCACCGTACTTGCTCGCCAACGCCTCCCGCAGCGCGCCACAGACCTCCTGCGCATCGTTCGGTGTAGCGACCCGCCCGGTCCCGATCGCCCAGATCGGTTCGTAGGCCACCACCACGGTACGGACCTGCTCGGCGCTCAGCCCCTTGAGCGCGGCACGCAGTTGCTCCGTGCTGTGCGCCAGGTGCCTGCCGGCCTCGCGGATCTCCAAACCCTCACCCACGCACAGGATCGGAACCAGCCCGTGGCGAAACGCGGCCCGCACCTTACTGCCCACGACCCCATCATTCTCGCCGTGGTGCTCGCGCCGCTCGGAATGCCCGACAATGACGTAGGAGCAGTCCAACTTGGCCAGCATCAGCCCGGACACGTCACCGGTGTAGGCCCCGGAGTCGTGGGGGGATAAATCCTGCGCACCATAGCGCATGGGCAGCTTATCCCCCTCCACGAGAGTCTGCACACTGCGCAACGCGGTGAAGGGCACCAGCACCGCCACCTCGACCTTGGCAAAATACTTTTCGGGCAGCGCGAAGGCAAGCTTTTGAACCAGAGCGATGGCCTCGAGGTGGTGGAGGTTCATCTTCCAGTTGCCGGCGATCAACAGTTGGCGGGCCACCGGCTAATTCTCCAGCACCGCGACGCCGGGCAGCACCTTGCCCTCGAGAAACTCCAGGGACGCGCCGCCACCAGTGGAGATGTGAGAGAAGGCGTCCTCGGGCAGGCCCAGCAGCCGTATCGCGGCCGCCGAGTCACCACCGCCGACGACGCTGAACGCCCCCGAGGTGGCGATGGTCTCCGCGACGCCGCGGGTGCCCGCCGCGAACGGAGCCAGCTCGAACACGCCCATGGGGCCGTTCCAGAACACGGTGGCAGCCCCGGTGAGCACCGCGGCGAAGTCACGCACCGTGTCCGGGCCGATGTCCAGGCCCATCCATCCCTCCGGGATGTCCTCGACTGGCACCGTGCGGGTGTTCGCGTGCGCCGCGAACTCGTCGGCGACGACCACGTCACGCGGCAACCGGATGGTGTCGCCACAGGATTTCAGCAGCCGGGCGCACACCTCGACCATGTCCTGCTCCAGCAACGAGGCACCCACCGGGTGGCCCTGGGCGGCCAGGAAGGTGAAGCACATCCCGCCACCGACGAGCAGGGTATCCACTTTCGGCAGCAATGCCTCGATCACAGCGAGCTTGTCGGACACCTTCGCCCCGCCCAGCACCACGGCGTAGGGGCCCTGCGGCGCCTCGATGAGCCGCCGCAGGGTGGTCAGCTCGGCGAGCAGCAGGGTGCCGGCATAACCGGGCAGCCGCTGGGCCACGTCGACCACCGAGGCCTGCACCCGATGCACCACGCCGAACCCATCGGAGACGAACGCGCTGTCGCGACCCACCAGGGCGGCAAGCTCGTCAGCCAGCGCGCCCCGCTGGGCAGCGTCCTTGGCGGTCTCCCGCGGATCGAAACGCACGTTCTCCAGCATCGCGAGCGCACCGTCAGCCAGGCCGGCCACCGCGGCGCGAGCCGAGTCCCCAACGACGTCGGTCGCCGTCACCACGGGGGCAGCCAGCAGCTCGCCGAGCCGGGCGGCGACGGGAGCCAGCGAGTACGCCGGGTCCGGCGCTCCCGGTGGCCGGCCCAGGTGAGCCGCCACGACCACCCGGGCCCCAGCGTCACTCAGCGCCCGCAGGGTAGGCAGCGAGGCACGGATCCGGCCGTCATCGGTGATCCTCGTCCCCTCCAGGGGCACATTGAGATCGGCTCGAACCAGCACGGTCCGACCCGACACGCCACCGGCGAGCAAGTCATCGAGCGTCCTCACAGCCGCGAGCCCACCAAGACGATCAGGTCAGCCAGGCGGCAGGAGTAGCCCCACTCATTGTCGTACCAGCCCACGATCTTGACCTGGTTGCCGATCACCCTGGTCAGCGGCGAGTCGAAGATGCACGACGCGGGGTCGGTGATGATGTCCGAGGACACGATCGGCTCCTCGCTGTAGCGCAGGATGCCCTTCAGCGGGCCATCAGCGGCGGCCCGGAAGGCCTCGTTGACCTCCTCGACGCTGGTCTCGCGGGAGACCGCGGCAGACAGATCGGTGATCGATCCGGTGGGAACCGGCACCCGCAGCGCGTAGCCGTCCAGCTTCCCGTTCAGCTCCGGCAGCACCCGCCCGATGGCCTTGGCGGCCCCGGTGGAGGTCGGCACGATGTTGATCGCGGCGGCTCGAGCCCGGCGCAGGTCCTTGTGCGGACCATCCTGCAGGTTCTGGTCCTGGGTGTACGCGTGGATGGTGGTCATCAGCCCCTGCTGGATACCCAGCGCGTCGTTGAGCACTTTGGCCATCGGGGCCAGGCAGTTGGTGGTGCACGAGGCGTTGGAGATCACCGTCTGGGAACCGTCCAACTGGGAGTCGTTCACCCCGAGTACCACGGTCAGGTCCTCGTCCTTGGCCGGCGCAGAGATGACCACCTTCTTCGCGCCGCCCTGCTCGACGTGCTTGCGGGCATCCTTCGCCGTGGTGAAAAAGCCGGTTGACTCCAGCACCACATCCACGCCCAGGGCGCCCCAGGGCAGCGCCCCCGGGTCCCGCTCGGCGAGCGCCTTGATGACTTTGCCGCCCACCGCGATGCCCTCGTCGGTGACCTGCACGTCCTGCTTCAGCCGGCCCAGCACACTGTCGTACTTGAGCAGGTGCGCCATAGTCGCGATGTCTCCGAGGTCATTGAACGCCACCACTTCGATGTCATGACCACTGGAGTCCACCGCACGCCAGAAGTTTCGCCCGATACGGCCGAATCCGTTGATCCCCACACGAACGGTCACGATGCCATCTCCTTCACTACCACAGGGTTCTGGAGCGCCACCCTAGCGGCCGATACTCACCGTGCCGTCCCCTGGTAGGGGGTGTCGCAGGGGTGTTCGCGACGTTACGCATCCAGCATGTCGGGGGTGACCGCGGACTCGGTGTCCGGCACGCCGAGTTCCTCGGCCTTGCGGTCGGCCATGGCCAGCAGCCGACGGATCCGGCCCGCGACCGCGTCCTTGGTCAGCGGCGGGTCAGCGAGCTGGCCCAGCTCCTCCAGCGACGCCTGCCGATGTTCCAGGCGCAGCCGGCCCGCGGTGAGCAGATGTCCTGGGATGTCCCCGCCGAGCACCTCCAGGGCCCGGCTGACTCGCGCCGCCGAGGCCACCGCCGCGCGCGCGGATCGGCGCAGGTTGGCGTCGTCGAAATTGGCCAGCCGATTGGCAGTGGCGCGCACCTCGCGGCGGACTCGGCGTTCTTCCCAGGCCAGCACGGAGTCGTGCGCGCCGAGCCGGGTGAGCAACGCCCCGATGGCGTCCCCATCCCTGATCACCACCCGATCGGCGCCTCGGACCTCGCGGGCCTTGGCCACGATACCCAACCGGCGAGCCGCTCCGACCAGGGCCAGCGCCGCCTCCGGGCCGGGACAGGTCACCTCCAGCGCGGCCGAGCGGCCCGGCTCGGTGAGCGACCCGTGCGCGAGGAACGCCCCACGCCAGGAGGCCTCAGCATCGCAGAGACCACCCGAGACGACCTGAGGGGGCAACCCGCGCACCGGGCGGCCGCGCAGGTCCAGTAACCCGGTCTGGCGGGCCAGCCCCTCCCCGTCACGCACCACCCGCACCACATAGCAGGTACCTTTGCGCAGGCCACCAGCCGTGATCAAGTGCACATCGGAGTTGTGCCCGTAGAGTTCGTGCACCTCCCGGCGCAGCCGGCGGGCGGTGGCGCCGGTGTCCAGCTCGGCCTCCACCACGACGCGCCCCGCGATGATGTGCAGTCCCCCGGCAAAGCGCAGCAACGAGGACACCTCGGCCCGGCGGCAGCACGTCTTGGTCACCCGCAGCCGACTCAGCTCGTCCTTGACGGCGGAGGTCATGGCCACGGCGCTTCTCCTCCCCTTTCAGGTTGACCATTGATCTCGGTCGCACCATCTGATCTCGATCGCATCAGCACGGCCGTCGATCCCGGTTACCACGCTCGTCTACCAGTATCCGACGCAGCGCCGCGGCCAGTGCTACCGGATCGTGGCGATCGGTGGATCCGTCCTCGGCGACCCGGTCAAGGTACGCGTGCCCGCCCAGCGCCGCTGCGCACCGGTGCAACCGGGCCGGCACCGGGACAGTATCGATATCGGCAAGGACCGCGTGCACGGTGAATCCCGGTGGTGCGTGTTCGCCCAGCGCAGTGATGTGCTGCTCTGGGGAGAACCCGGCGGTCTCCCCCGGCTGCGGGGCCAGGTTGAGCACCAGGATCCGGCGGGCCGCGGTGGTGGCCAGCGCGGTGGCCAGGTCGGGGACCAGTAAGTGCGGGAGCACGCTGGTGAACCACGAGCCCGGCCCGAGCACCACGAGATCGGCCTCGCCGACCGCGAGTAGCGCCTCGGTGCAGGCCTGCGGCCGCTCGGGCTGCAGCCACACCCGGCGCACCCGGCCCGGGGTGGTGGCCACCGCCACCTGGCCCCGGATCCGCCGCAGGGTGTCCGCCTCACCGTCCAGGTCCGCCACCTCAGCCTCGATGTCGAGCGGCTCAGCGGTCATGGGCAGTACCCTCCCGGTCACCCCGAGCAGTCCGCACACCTCGTCCAGCATCGCTACCGGATCACCGAGTACCTCCAGCAGCCCCGCCATCACCAGGTTGCCCACGGCGTGCCCGGCCAGCGCACCGGTACCGCCAAAGCGGTGCTGGAACAGCTGCCGCCAGCGCGCCGGGCGACCCTCCTGCGCCGCGAGTGCGGTCAGCGCCATCCGCAGGTCCCCTGGCGGGAGCACCCCCAGCTCACGGCGCAGCCGCCCGGACGAGCCGCCGTCATCGGCCACCGTGACCACCGCGGTGACGTCCTCGGTGAGAGTCCGCAGCGCCAGCAGCGTGGCATACAGACCGTGGCCGCCGCCCAGCGCGACAGCTTTGAGAACGCGGGTCACTCGCGACCCACGTCCCGGTGCATAACCTTGACAGTGATCCCATCTTCTTGGCCCAGCCGGGTGGCCAGTGCCTCGGAAACGACCACGCTGCGGTGTTTACCACCGGTGCATCCCACCGCGATGGTCAGGTAGCGCTTAGCCTCCCGCCGGTAACCACCGCTGATCAATCGCAGCAGCTCAAGGTAGCGGTCCAGGAACTCCTCGGCCCCCTCCTGGGAGAGCACGTAGTTGCGGACCTCAGCGTCCAAGCCGGTGAAATCACGCAGTTCCGGGATCCAGAACGGGTTGGGCAAAAACCGTACGTCGATCACCAGGTCGGAGTCCATCGGCAGCCCGTACTTGTAGCCGAAGGACACCACGGTGATCCGGGTGCGGGTGCTGGATTCGCCACCGAACGCGTGTTCGATCTTGGTCCGGAGCTGATGCACGGAGAGCCCGGTGGTGTCCAGCACCAGGTCGGCCTCGTCGCGCAGCGGGACGAGCAGCGCCCGCTCCGCGGCGATCCCGTCGACCAGCCGGCCATCGCCCTGCAGCGGGTGGCTACGCCGAACCTGATCGAAGCGACGGATCAGCATCGCGTCGGTGGCTTCCAGGTACAGCACCTTGGGCCGGTAGCCACGGGCATCCAGATCTCTGATCACCGCGGCGAGATCGTCGGTGAACGCCCGGCTGCGCACGTCCATGACCACCGCGACCCGGGTTACCACACCTTGAGAGCGAGCGCCGAGCTCGACCATGGTGGCGATCAGCTCGGGCGGCAGGTTGTCGACCACGAACCACCCCAGGTCCTCCAGCACCTTGGCGGCCGTGCTGCGACCGGCTCCGGACAGCCCGGAGACCACGGCGACCTCAATACCGCCCTGATACTCGCTCACAGCGCGGCTTCGTTGCTCTCATCGGCGTGCTCTTCTGCGCTCTCTTCTGCGCTCTCTTCTGGGGCCGGGTCACCGGTGCTGCCCAGGGCGGCGAGCACCGCCCGCGCGGTGCTCGGGCCGACCCCGGGGACCTCGGTGAGCTCCTGCACGCTGGCCTGCCGGATACGGCGCAGCGAGCCGAAGTGCTTGAGCAGTGCGGTGCGCCGGGCCTGCCCGAGGCCGACGACGTTGTCCAACGCCGAGCTGGTCATCCGCGCCGACCGCTTCTGCCGGTGGTAGCTGATCGCGAACCGGTGCGCCTCGTCGCGCACCCGCTGCAGCAGGTAGAGGCCCTCGCTGGTGCGCGGCAGGATCACCGGGTCGGCCTCGCCGGGTAACCAGATCTCCTCCAGCCGCTTGGCCAGCCCGGCGATCGCGACGTCGCTCACGCCCAGTTCGAACAGCACCCTGGCCGCCGCGGCCACCTGCGCCGGGCCGCCGTCGAGGACAAGCAGGTTCGGCGGGTAGGCGAACTTGCGGGGACGCCCGGAGTCGGGATCCTGCCCCGGACTGCCGGTTGGCTCGTTTTCCCGCAGGTAGCGGGCAAAGCGTCGGCGGACCACCTCCGCAATGCTCGCCACATCGTCGGAACGCCCCTCGCCGGCGGCATCCCGGATCGCAAAGCGCCGGTAGTCTGACTTACGCGGTAACCCGTCCTCGAAGACCACCAACGACGCCACCACATCGTTGCCTTGCACGTGGCTGACATCGATGCACTCGATGCGCAGCGGCGCGGTGTCCAGCCCGAGGTGCTCCTGGATCTCCTGCAGCGCCGCCGCGCGGGCGGTCAGGTCGCCCGCGCGGCGCAGCTTGTGCTGGGTGAGGGCATCCGCAGCGTTGCGCGCCACGGTGTCGAGCAGCGCGCGCTTGTCTCCCCGCTGCGGCACTCGCAGCTGCACTCGGGTGCCGCGGAGCCCGCACAGCCACTCGGTCAGCGTGTCGGGGTCCTCGGGGAGCTCGGCGAGCAGCACCTCGCGAGGCACCGGCTGGATGGCGTCGTCGGCCGAGCCGGCCAGCGCGGCCTGCTCACCATAGAACTGGGTCAGGAACTGGCCGACCAGATCGACCTGCGCGAGCTTCTCGATCACCCAGCCGCGCTGGCCCCGGACCCGTCCGCCACGGACGTGGAACACCTGCACCGCTACCTCGAGCTCATCGCACGCGAAAGCGATCACGTCCGCGTCGGTGCCGTCACCGAGCACCACCGCCTGCTTTTCCATCGCCCGGCGCAGTGCCCCCAGGTGGTCACGCAGCCGCGCGGCACGCTCGAACTCCAGCTCGGCAGCGGCCGCTTCCATCTCGCGCTCCAACTGGCGGATCATCTTGTCGGTCCGGCCGGAGAGGAAATCACAGAAACTCTCGACGATGGCGCGATATTCCTGCGCGGTGACGCGACCTACGCACGGCGCCGAGCACTTATCGATATAGCCCAGCAGGCATGGCCGGCCGATCTGACTGTGCCGCTTGAATACGCCGCCCGAGCACACCCGGGCCGGAAACACCCGGGTGAGCAGGTCGAGCGTCTCCCGGATAGCCCACGCGTGCGGGTATGGCCCGAAGTACCGAACTCCCCGCCGGCGGGGCCCGCGATAGAGGTGCAGCCGAGGGTATTCTTCGTTCAGCGTCACGGCCAGCACCGGATAAGACTTGTCGTCGCGATACCGGACATTGAACCGAGGGTCAAATTCCTTGATCCAGTTGTATTCCAGCTGCAGCGCCTCGACTTCGGTGCGGACCATCGTCCACTCCACCGAAGCCGCCGTGGTGACCATCTGTCGGGTGCGCGGGTGCAGCCCGCACAGGTCGGCAAAGTAGGAGTTCAACCGGTTTCGCAGGCTCTTCGCCTTGCCGACGTAGATCACCCGGTGGCGCTCGTCGCGGAAGCGGTACACCCCCGGCGCGTCAGGAATCGTCCCCGGCGCCGGGCGGTAGGTGGAGGGATCGGCCATCAAAAGGCAGCCTAACGGCTGCCCCGTGAGTGCCGTTGGGGGTTATAACACCGTTTGCCACTCACAGGGAGGCCTCCGGCCTCCACTTTTCGCAGCAGTGAGCGGATCCGCCAGCCCCACAGCGGGGCCAGCAGGTAGCCGGGGTAGGAGGCCAGCCAGCTCGCGCTGCCTAGGCTGACCGCATCCGCCCCAGCCCAGAAATACTCTCGGCAGTCGTCAAAGCTGCGGATCCCGCCAGTCGCGATCACCGGCAAGGTGATTCCCGCATCGCGCAGCTCCGCCACCACCCGCAGCCCGATCGGCTTCACCGCCCGGCCGGACAGACCGCCGTACCGGTTGGCCAACCACGGCGCCCCGGTGCGCGGGTCCAGACGCAGCGCGCGCACGGTGTTGATCGCGGTGAGGGCCGAGACCCCAGCGGCGGCCGCGCGACGGGCATGCCCGACGTAGTCCCGGTCCGCTGACAGCTTGAGGATCACCGGGTGCCTGCTGGCGGGCACCGCGTCGGTGAGCACTCCGGCCAGGATCGGCTCAAAGTCGTGATCGACGTTCGGGCAAGAGACGTTGAATTCCACTGCCGCAATCTCACCCGCAGGCACCGCTGTGTTGACCGCGTCCACGAGGGTGACGAAGTCGTCCACGCAGAAACCGCCCACCGAGATGATGGTGTTCTGGGCGCGGGTGCGCGGGTAGTAGTCGCGCAGGTAGGTCTCGATCCCAATGTTGCACCAGCCAAAGGCGTTGATCCAGCCGCTGTCGACGCGGCGCAGCACCGTGGTGTAACGGCGCAGCAAACTGGGCAGGGCGCGCACCGGCCAGTCGGTGCGGTTGGTGAAATGCCCGTCGCGAGGCTGCACGGTCAGGGTGCGGGTGGTGACCGCACCGAAGCGCTCCAGCGGCACGAACCGGGAAATCGGGCTCATCCCGTAGGGCACCACCCCAGGGTCGGGTGCCCCGTAGCCGAGCAGGCTGGAGGACGTGACCAGCCGGTTGCGCAGCCGGATGTCGCCCAACCAGACCTCGCCCACTGCCCTCCTTCCGGTAAGAACGAAGCTACTACCGGACGTCCAGTAGTGAGGAGGGCTCTCGGCGTTGATCAATGATGCGCTGCGGATCAGGCTCCAGCATGCCCGAGTCGGCCGGCTGCTGGATGAGATGGACGACGAGTTTGGTCCGGTGCCCGCGGAGATCGCGGAAGCGGTCCGCGGAGAATGGCCACACAACCCTCGAGCCGGCCGGCTCCCGAGCGTCTGATCCTCGACTCCGGCGCTGCAAGTCCGTCGGGGGTCTCTGTCGAGACTGCCGGGTAGCCGGTTCAGGAGGAAGGCTAAGGTCCCACTTCGAGGTCACGGACGGAGGCGATCACTTAGCAGCGGAGGGGGTTGTGCAGTGGCCTGCGATCGGGGTCAATGATTGCTGGGGGGATGAAGGCGACGCGGTGGGGGTGGATGAGGATTTCCCACCCGGTTTGGTGCACATGCCGGTGGTGTGTCTCGCACAAAAGGACACAGTTCTCCACGCTGGTGTCCCCACCCTCGGCCTAGTGTCGGCGGTGGTGGGCTTGGCACAGTGCTGGTGGTCGGTCGCAGCCGGGGAAGGCGCATCCCCGGTCCCGGGCGATAAGCGCCCGGCGGAGAGACAGCGGGACTGTCCGCATGGCCCGCCCGACGTCAAGTGGTTCGGATTCCCCGCCCAGGAGGACGGGAATGATTTTCGCGTCGCAAGCCCACCGCCGAGCAGCCGAGGCGCTCAGGTGGGTCCCGTAATCCAGCGTCGCGGCACCGAGGCCGGTGCGCAGCGCCTCCCAGTCAAGAGTGACGCTCACGTGCGGGGGTTCCCCACCGATGGTAGGGCAGTCTTGCGCGGCGCGGGCCAGCCCACAGACCTCCACCAGCGCATCAGCGTTGCGCTGCGAGGCGGTGCGCGGGTCGGGAATGCCCTCCGCAGCCGGACGGGGCGCGGCGAACTGCTCGATCAAGGAACGAAACGCGGCACCGTGCTCAGATTCCAGGAACCCCTCCAGCCCCAGGCGCCCATCACGGCGCTCCCGCAACCGCAACTCCCCCGCAGCAGCAACAACGTCGGGTTCCTCTCGGGGCTGGGGACCATCCTGATCCAAATGCGCCAGAATGTGCCGCCCAATCTTGGACAGCGAGGCCGGAGCAAACGAGTGAGCATACCGGGCCAGATCAGCCTCCGCAGCCTCACGCTGCTCCACACCCACCCATGCGGGAATCGCCCCCATCGTCTCGGCGATCACCCGAACCTGCCCCACCCCGATCTCCCCCGCCGCCAACGCCGCCGCAGTATTCGGTAACTCCGGGGGGAGCACCTCCCCACTGAGGGTGCGGCGCGCAGCGAGCTGGGTGGCGTGGGCGACCCGCCTGCCGGCCTCGGTGGCCGAGAGCTGCAGCATCCCCGCCAGCAGGCGCTTCGTGGTACCGAAGCCGGTAGTGGCCGCGATATTACGGAACTCCAGCTCCGCAACGGCGTCCAGCATCACCGCATGCAGCACGCGCGAGACCGCTTCGATGTCCCGGATCTGACCTTGCAACCTCGCGTCATCGCACCCGATGATCGCCGCACGCCACCGGTCCAGGCAGGTGGTGATGGCCTGCCTCGGATCCAGCCCGGTGTCTAGCACGCCACCATCATCGACCTGACCCCTGACAATTTCCGGGCGTTTCCCAGACCAGAAGACAAGATCTTTAGCGATCGCCCCCGCGTCAGTGACCTCGGGGTGGATCGCGGGGCGCCACCGCGCTGATCGTGGATGCGGCTCGGCGAGGGCAGAACGCTGACGGTGCCTTCCCCGCTCAGCCGGGTGCCCGGGAATCCCGGCCCTCGACGGACTCGCAGCGCCAACCACCTAGCTCCGGCGCGGTCATCAGCTGGTCACCGAGGGCAGCACCCGGGTCGCTAGGGTGCCCATGGGCACGAGTGCGGTGACACCGGGGGAGGTGCGGTGGCCAGGGTATTCATCAGCCACGCCAGCGATGACCAAGAGGCTGCCGATGAGGTGCACCGGTGGCTGGTGGCTGAGGACCACGAGGTGTTTCTGGACCGGGACCTGCGCGATGGCATGGTGGTGGGCGAGGAGTGGGAGCAGCGGCTGCTGGAGCGGCTGCGCTGGGCCGATGCGGTGGTCTGCGTGGTCACCTCGGCTTTCCTGGCCTCGGAGTGGTGCCCCTACGAGGTGGGTTACGCCCGGTCACGGGGTAGCCGGCTGTTGCCGGTCCTGGCCGAGCCAGGGGTGGATCACCCGCTAGTGAAGTCCGCGCACTACGCCGACCTCACCAAAGATCCCGCCGCGGGGCGCACGGCTCTGGTAGAAGCATTGCGTCGGATTGATGCCGTCGGGAGCTGGGGGTGGCCCGATGGTCGCTCGCCGTTTCCGGGGCTGCGTGCCTTCGGGGTTGAGGATCATCGGGTGTTCTTCGGTCGCAGCGCTGAGGTGGCCCAGTTGGCCACGCTGTTGCGGTCCCCCGCCGAACGCGCCGAGGCAGCGGTGCTACTGGTGGTGGGCCCCTCCGGGTGCGGCAAGTCGTCACTGGTGCGGGCCGGGTTGCTGCCGGTCATGGCCGACGAGCCGGGCTGGGGGACGTTGCCCCCGATGCTGCCCGGCACCGACCCGGTAGCTGGGTTGGGGCGGGGACTGGCCGCGGCAGCGGGACGGCTTCGGCTGGGGTGGACGGTGGCGCAGGTGCGCCACCAGCTCGAGGACACCGGTCTGACGGGGCTGGCCGATGAGCTGCTGCTGACCACCCGGGCCCGGCGGCTGTTACTGGTGGTGGATCAGTTCGAGGAGCTGCTCACCCAGAGCGGGCCGGGTGAGCGGGCCCGCTTCGCCCAGCTGCTCCGCCCGGCGCTGGGCGGTCCCTTGCAGGTGGTCGCCACGCTGCGGCCAGAGTTCTTCGACCAGCTGTTGGGCGACACCGAGCTGGCCGGGTTACCGACCCGCCCCTACCCGCTGCGACCGCTGCACCGCGAGGCGCTCCGGACCGTGATCGAGCGTCCGGCCGAGCTAGCTGGTATCCGGGTGGACGAGGATCTGGTGACCCGCCTGGTCGCCGACGCCAACAGCGGAGAAGCCCTCCCGCTGCTGGCGTTCACCCTGGCCCAGCTCGCTGAGGGCACCAGCCGCGGCGGCCATCTGTCGGGCGCACGCTACGACCAACTCGGTGGAGTGCAGGGTGCCCTGACCCGCCAGGCCGACGCAGCCCTGGCCGACGCGAGCGCGGTCACCGGGCGCCGCCGCGAGGAGGTCATTGCCGGACTGTTGCGGTTGGTCACCGTAGACGAGCAAGGCCGCCCCACCCGATGGCGAGTCTCCCGCGCCCAGCTGCCCGAGCCCGTGACCCGAGAGCTGGACACCTTCGTCACGCGGCGGCTACTCACCACCGACACCGACAACGGCAGCGTGGTCATCGGGGTGGCCCACGAGGCGTTCCTGTCCGCCTGGGCACCCCTGACCCAAGCGATCGAGGAGAACGCGACGGCGCTGCGGGCCCGCCGGGCAGTCGAGCAGGCCGCCACCGAATGGGACGACGAGGGCCACCCACCAGCCCGATTGTGGGAACGCGGCCAACTCGCCGCCGCCGTGGCCGACACAGACACCCACCTCCAAGCCCATGGCCTCGTCACCGACCGCATCGATCTCAGCCCAGTGGCGCAGGCGTTCCTACACGCCAGCATCCGCCGGGACCGCATCCGACGTGGACGCGCTCTCACTGTGTTATCGGTGCTGCTCGTGCTCGCTCTGGTGGCAGCCGGTATCGCCGTCGCCCAGCAGCGTGCCGCGGAGCGACAACGCAATGTTGCTCTGTCCCGGCAGGTTGCGAGCCAGGCCCTGGAGCTGCGCGCCACCAACCCGGCTCTCGCCGCCCAACTTGCCTTGGCCGCCTACCAGCTTGTGCCCACCCCGGAAACTCGCAGCAGCCTGCTCAGCATCACCGCCGCCCCCTACGCCACCCTGCTGACCGGCCACACTGACACCGTCTATTCGGTGGCCTTCAGCCCGGACGGACACACCTTGGCCACCGCTGGCGCAGACAACACCACGCGGCTGTGGGACGTCAGCGACCCTCACCAGCCCCGTCCGCTAAGCACCCTCACCGGCCACACCAACGGTGTCCGTTTGGTGGCCTTTAGCCCCGACGGGCGCACTCTGGCCACCGCCAGCGGAGACAGGACTGTGCGACTATGGGAGGTCAGCGACCCCCACCAACCCCACTTCCTGAGCATTCTCACCGGCCACACCAACACCGTCGAATCGGTGGCCTTCAGCCCGGACGGACATATCCTGGCCACCGGCAGCGACGACACCACTGCCCGGCTGTGGGATGTCAGCGACCCTCACCACCCTTACCCGCTGAGCACCCTCACCGGCCACACCAACACCGTCGAGTCAGTGGCCCTCAGCCCCGACGGACGCACCCTCGCCACCGCCAGCTACGACACCACCACCCGGCTATGGAACATCAGCGACCCTCACCACCCCAGCCCACTGCCCAGCCTCACCGGACATACCAACGCCGTCGAGTCAGTGGCCTTCAGCCCAGATGGGCGCACCCTGGCCACCGGCAGCGACGACACCACCGCGCGGCTGTGGGATGTCCACGACCCCCACCATCCCGGTGCCGCGGGCGTCCTCGCCGGCCACACCAACACCGTCGAATCGGTGGCCTTCAGCCGGGACGGGCACACACTGGCCACCGGCAGCGCCGATACCACCGTGCGGCAGTGGGAAGTCAGCGACCCTCACCACCCTTACCCGCTGAGCACCCTCACCGGCCACACCAACACCGTCGTTTCGGTGGCTTTCAGCCCGGACGGGCATACCCTGGCCACCACCAGCGACGACAACACCACGCGGCTGTGGGACCTTCCAGGACCCATCGTGGCTGGCCACACCAACACCGTTTATTCAGTGGCCTTCAGCCCAGACGGGCACATCCTGGCCACCACCAGCAGAGACAGGACCGCGCGACTGTGGGGGGTCAGCGACCCCCGCCAGCCCAGCCCCCTAAGGAAGCTCACCGACCACAATGACACCGTCTATTCAGCAGCTTTTAGTCCCGACTGGCGTACCCTCGCCACTGCTAGCAGAGACAGGAGCTTGCGGCTGTGGAGTGTCGGTGATCTCCCCCAGCCCCACCCGGTGAAAACTCTCACCGACCAAACCGGCGCTCTCTGGTCGGTGGCCTTTAGCGTAGATGGGCACACCCTGGCCGTCGGCAGCGCCAGCAGCAACGGCAAGACCGTGTGGCTGTGGGATACCACCGATCTCCTCCAATCCGAGCCGTTGACGACCCTCGGCGGTCACATCGACGACGTCCGCTCGGTGGCCTTCAGTCCCGACGGGCGGACTCTGGCTACCGGCAGTGACGACAACACCACGCGGCTGTGGGACGTTAGCGACCCACATCAGCCCTACTTGCTGACCACCCTCACCGGTCACACCAGCAGCGTCCGCTCGGTGGCCTTCAGTCCCGACGGACACACGCTGGCCACCGGCAGCGCCGACAACACCACGCGATTGTGGGACGTTAGCGACCCACATCAGCCCTACTTACTGACCACCCTCACCGGTCACACCAGCAGCGTCTCCTCGGTGGCCTTCAGCCCCAACAGACACACCCTAGCCACCGCCAGCGCCGACAGGACCGTACGGTTGTGGGAGGTCAGCGCCCCACACCAACCCCATCCGCTGGGTATTCTCACCGGCCACACCGACATCGTCTCCTCGGTGGCCTTCAGTCCCGACGGGCATACCCTGGCTACCGGCAGCTACGACACCACCGCGCGGCTGTGGGAAACCGACGTCGACAGGGTTGTCGCTCGAATCTGTCGCATCACTCCCGCTATCACCAGGAACGAATGGGACCACTACCTGCCCGGCCTGCCGTACCAGCCTCCGTGCCGGCGCGGACGTTGAGGCTCGCCTGCTCGGCTGATCTGGGTGAGGCCATGGGGCCGACTGACAACGATCCGCCGGTCCCGGTGTGGGGCCAGGCGCGGTTCCGCGGAACACTTCAACATGACGCTGGGTCACGATGATGAGCGCAGGGCCATCGGAGATTCGGTGCGCCCCACACCAGGTGCGGGATCAGGAAAGCGGTGGCACTACCCAGGTGGCGACAACGGCGACGAAGTTGTCGAGGTCCGCAAGGTTCGCGAGCCGTTCGAGCACGATGCCATTGTCAACCTCGACATAGCCGTGCACGAGCACGTTGTGGAATCCCACCGCGCGGCGCAGGCGGTCCGCGAGATCGGGGGGCAGCACTCCGTGCGCGCCCAGCAGCCGGATCGCGTCACCGTTATCCCGCGGCGGACCCCACCCCTGCACCGCGCACACGTGCTGGGCGACGTCGATGGCCGCCTCGATCGCCGTGACGAAGGTGTACTTGACGCCGCGCAGCCACAGTGGATCGGCCCGCCGCCCAGGATCAGCTGACGCCTCGGCGCGGAGCACGGCGAGGTCGTCGGTGATCGACCGGAGGAGCCGGAGGACCCGGAGCTCATCGACCACGGCGGAGGGCCTCGACGAAGTCGCGGTGGCTGCGCTGCAGTCGCGGCTGCTCGTCGGCGTAGATCTTCCGTGTGGTGGCGGTCCAGCGGACCCGCGCCGGAGGATCGTCGTCGAACAAGACGCGACCGTGCAGCGCGATCCGGCCGGCCAGCTCAAGGGGGGCGCCGCCCAACACCACGAGATCGACCCCCGGTGGGAGCAGCACGTCGAAGGCCGGCGGCGCCTCGAACGGCCACCAGGCCGCGATGTCGATATCGGAGTCTGCCCGCGGCGTACCGGCCGCCCTGCTGCCGTGCAGCAGGGCGAATCGTGCCCCGGCGCCGCGCAGCACCGCGACGATCTCAGCGGCGAGGGCGTCCGGCACCGCAACGGTCATAACGCAGAGTCTTGCACGAGTCCCGTCCGCCTCGGGCGCGAACACACGCGGTTCCGCGGAACACTCGCCACACCGTGAGTCACCGCCAAGCCTAGCCGGCGATGCAGGTGAGCTGCGCTGACGGGTACGGCTTCAGGAGTAGGCTGAACCGTCCCGCTCCTCGACGTGGCCTAATAGTGGTTAAAAATAGGGCACTTGTTGCAACTGCGTAGTCGTGGTGAAACAGTTTCCGGTAACTTGCATCAGTGGATGAGTCTGTGCATGAGGTACTCCATCGGGACCCAGATACTCTGGGTTGAACCAGACTCGTTTTGCCCGCCCGATAATAAGCCCGTGATCACCATCGAAGTCAGCCAGTTCTATTATTCGACACTCCATCCACCCGACGCCATCAACGAGGACCGGACCATAGGGGGATTCATTATAATCAAAAGAAAGACCAGATGCGGCAAGTTTCTCGGGTGGACTTGTCGCTGGGTAACGAGAGTATTTCGCACCTAGCTTCCATGCGCCTTGCAAGTGATTGATAAGTGGCACCGAGAGTGTAAACCCTTCGCTATTCAGCAAAGTTTCGTAGGTGCGCCACTGTTTATAGACAGCTAGAAGCACATGCTGGGGATCAGTAGACACCGACGTCACGTTAGAGACAGGGATAACGTTGTCCATACCACCGTGGTCACGAGTTCCTATCAGGTAAGCTATCCGAGGAGCAAGCAACCGATGCGCTTTCACTATCGAGTCAATCACGGGCGGTGTTCGCTATCGGCAGTAAGACGAAAATCGCGAATAGCCTCGTCAAGATCTCTGACGGCGGTCAGATTTGTGTAAATTTTTGAACGTAGCTGCCTTTGGATCCCGCTTAACGCTTGAACCGTTTGAGGAATACGCTGCTCGCTTGGTAGGCCGAAGACATGAGCAAGCACGTCTTGCGCGCCTTCCGGCCCGCTGAGACTTAACCGAGCTTGGGCAAGATGCACCCGCGCCAGCGTCATCGTCACTGGCCAGCACTGATCTGTCTCTGGAGCGCCGTAGAGGCTGATTACCCGGGATGCCTCGCGTTCCACAGCCTCCCAATCGCCCAGGCAAGCGTAGGCAGCAGCGTTATAATAGTGCTCGCGAGCAACCGAGAACGTAAAAGCCTCCCCAAGATCCCGAAGGCTGTCGATAGGGGATAGCTTGTCACGTTGGTCCTGGGCGGCACGAAGAAGCCCGACCACCTGTTCACGTTGACCACTTTGCGCTAAGGCCCGCGCTTCGAGTCCAGCGAGGCGGATCGCGCCGACGCCACTTAATCCGGCGGCTCGTGCCTGCTGAGCATGGTTGAGCACCTCCTCAGCCGAACCCCACCACGAGGCGATCATCGCTCGGGTACAGTGCACCCACGTAATGAGCCCAGGATGCTCGGCGAGTTCAGCGAAGGCAAGGGCGGCACGCGTTTGAACCATGGCCGCGCCCGGCTGGCCTAAATCATGCGATACCGACGCCAACAGAACACACGTAGCCCCCAGGAGAAGGTTCAGCTCCCTGGCGTCACTGGGTCGTTGCCCATACCGGGCGAGCAGCATATAAAGCCTGTCTCGCAAGATCACCAAATCGGGCACCATGCGAGTTGGCTCAGGGTTAACAACGTAACCTGTCGCTAAACTTCTCAGATCCTCTTGCGCTTCCTCGAGGGTGCGGCCCTCGATTTTTGGTGCCTCGATGGCGCTGCGCAGGATGGTCGAGCTACGAGCGGCGTTGAGGACTAACTCGCGTGGCCCCATCACCTGTACGTTGCGCGGGTAAAGCACCGCTCCAGCACCGAAAGCTCCCCCAAGGACGCACCGGCGGTTGACGGCGCCTGCCTGCGATTCCTCCACAGCGGGACACTCCTTCGTGGCCGCATCGAGGCCGCTCATCGCGGCCGGAGCCGCTGACCCCTGTGCCGGCTGCGCCTGGTTTGTGGGTTCTTCCTGCTGTGCACCGCCCACTATTTGGGTGAAGCGGGTCTGCACGTCTTCGGGTGCCCGCTGCAGGGCGGTGTCCATGAGTTCTTGGGTATGGGGGCGCAAGGTGATAGTGCCGTGCCGGGCTTCCCACTTGTTCACCGTCCGGGCGTCGATGCCGAGATACGCGGCAAAGCGGCGGACACTCAGGCGCATGGCCTGGCGCAGTGCCTTGGTCTCAGCTCCGGTCCAGCACTGCACAGTGGCCATCAGGCGCACCCGCGATCCTCTCGGAAAAGGGAGACTCGTCGCGCTGAGCGTAACGCCTCACCGGCGCGGCACGCGCCTAGCCGGCGATGCGGGTGAGCCGCGCCGAGAGGTGCGGCTTCATGGGGAGGCCGCGCAGGGCCCGCTCCTCGGCGTAGGCGAGGTCACCGTTTTCGACGATGCCGTACAAGCGAAGCGCCGCGGTCGTCTCGCGGGCCGTGTCGGTCCGGGCGATCGTGTCGGCGGCAAGCTCCCACGCCGTCTCGCCGGTGCGCCCACCGTAGTAGATCTCGCAGATGCCGAACATGTGCGCGAGGACCACCTCGATGGTCTCCTCCTCGTCCACCCGCCACCACCCGACCTCACGGGCCGCGGGCCGCAGCACCTGGCCGGAGGGGCTCAGCAGCCACGCGCGCGCCTCGTAGACCAAAAACGGCCTGCCGTCGTGAGCGAAGGTGATCTGCTGGCCGTAGCGGAACTCTCCGAGCAGCGAGGGGTACTGGGCCAGGCCCTCGCCGCGCCACACCCCCACCAGTGGCGCCAGCGACTGGCACTGCGGGTGCAGCTCGACGCCCTGTTTGACCGTGACAGCGTCCACGCTGATCGGCAAGTCGTCAAGCCAGGGCAGATTGGACGGGGAAACGTCGCTGTTCACCCCTGAATCGGATCACGAAGTCTTGCGCCAAGCAACCAATCGGCGAAGACGTGAATGAGACACTGGGGACGGATCCCCCGGGGGGCGCTACCCTGAGCCCAGTCACTGAGGGGATCTGTCGTGATGTCTTTCTTTCAGCATGCCTTGATATCGCTCACCGTCGCCGCCGCGTACGCAGTACTGACTCCGGCCGTGGCGGCCGCGGTGCCATCGGCCGCTGCGCCGTGCGGGTCGGCCGCGGCGGCCTGTATCAGCCTCAGCGGGCAGCAAGCCTGGCTGATGGACGGTGGCCGGGTCACCTACGGGCCGACCCCGATCACGTCCGGCATGCCGGCTCACCCCACCCCCTCGGGCCTGTTCCGGGTGCAGTGGAAAGACCGAAACCACCGCAGCTCACAGTTCCACAACGCCCCCATGCCGTACTCGGTGTTCTTCACCAGCACCGGTATCGCATTCCACGAGGGCAGCCTCAGCAGAGCATCGCACGGATGCGTCCATCTCGGTCACAACGCCGCAGCCACGTTCTTCAATAACCTGTCGGTGGGGCAAGTCGTGCAGGTTGTGGGCTGAGGTCACGGACGGGCGGCAGGGCACCCGCCCGACAGGAACTCGCGCAGCGCGGGCAACAGGGCACGCAGCGCCTGGCCTCGATGCGACACGGCATCCTTCTCGGTCGGGTCCAGCTCCGCGGAGGTGCGCCAGTCACCATCGGGGAGGAAGATCGGGTCGTAGCCGAAGCCGTTGCTGCCGCGAGCTGCCCGGGTCAGGGTGCCGCGCCAGTATCCGCGCACCACAGTCTGGGTCCCCGGCGGCACGACCAGCGCCGCGGCGCAGACAAACGCCGCGCCGCGCCGATCGTCCGGGACGTCCGCCAGCTGCTGAAGCACCAGCTGCAGGTTCGCGGCATCGTCGCCGTGCCGGCCGGCCCACCTGGCCGAGAGCACCCCGGGCATGCCGCCCAGCGCATCCACCTCCAGCCCGGAGTCGTCGGCCACCGTGGCCAGGCCGGTAGCCGCCAGTGCAGCCCGGGCTTTGGCCAGCGCGTTACCCTCGAAGCTGGCGGCGGTCTCCGGGACCTCGGGAAACGGCGGCACGTCAGCGAGCCCGAGCACCTGCACTCCCCGGATGTCTGAGGCGGCCAGGATGCGCCGCAGCTCAAGGAGTTTCGCCTCGTTCCGGGTGGCCAGCAGCAACCGTGCTGAGCTCATGAGGGGGACACTGCGCCGGGATAGGGCTGGGCCAGGGGATAAGGCTGGGCCAGCGCGGTGGTTTGCAGCACGGTCAGTTCCTGGCAGCCCTTGAGCGCCAGGTCCAGCATCTGGTCCAGAGTGGACCGCGCGAAGGTAGCGCCCTCCCCGGTGCCCTGCAGTTCCACCAGCGTGCCGGCATCCGTGGCCACCACGTTCATGTCCACCTCGGCGCGGGAGTCCTCCTCGTAGGGCAGATCCAGCCGCACCCGGCCATCGACCACGCCGACGCTCACCGCGGCGACGGAGCAGCACAGCGGATGGGGATGGCGCAGCCGACCGGCCGCCCGCAGCCAGGTCACCGCATCGGCCAGCGCCACGTAACTGCCGGTAATCGCCGCGGTACGGGTGCCGCCGTCGGCCTGGATGACGTCACAGTCCAGCGCGATGGTGTTCTCCCCCAGCGCAGCGAGGTTGATGCACGACCGCAGGGCACGCCCGATCACCCTGCTGATCTCGTGAGTCCGGCCCCCCAGGCGGCCCTTGACCGACTCCCGCTCGCTGCGGATGTGCGTCGAGGACGGCAACATCGCGTACTCCGCGGTGAGCCAGCCCTGCCCGGAACCCTTGCGCCAGCGCGGCACACCCTCGACCACGCTGGCCGCGCAGAGCACCCGGGTGCGACCGCATTCAATCAGCACCGACCCCGCGGGCCACTGCTGGTAGCCGCGGGTGATGTGCACCTCCCGGAGCTCCTCGTCGCTCCTACCGTCGGCTCGTGTCACCACGCCAGCCTACCCACAGGATGGCGCCATCAGATCTCGTAGCAGGCGCCAGGGTGCACCAGCTCGGTGGGCCCGCCGAAAGCGGCCTTGGCCTCGGTGAGCACCTGCGCGGCGTCGGTCCATGGGGGCACGTGAGTGATCAACAATCGGCCGACCCCCGCCGCCGCGGCGGCCTCGCCAGCTTGCCTGCCGGACAGGTGTACCCCGGGCCGGTTGTCCGGCCGGTCCGGCCAGGACGCCTCAGCGAGCAGCACGTCCGCACCGGTGGCCAGCTCGGCGAGCTGCGGGCATGGGCCGGTGTCCCCGGAGTAGACCAGCGCCCGCCCCGCATGGCTGATCCGCACCGCGTAGGCCTCGCAGGGGTGCTCGACCCGGGCGGCACGCATCTCGAACGGGCCGATCCGAGCCGTCTCGCGGTAGGACCGGAAGTCGTAGACGTCAGAGAGGTCGGTCGCCCTGCGCTCATCAGCGTTGGCCGCGTACGCGGCCACCAGACGCTCGGCGGCATCCGGCGGGGCGTACAACGGCAGTGCGGCGCACGGTGGTGGGTGCGGGTGGTAGCGGCGATAGACGGTCAGCGCCGAGACGTCGGCGCAGTGATCCGGGTGTAGGTGCGACAGGAACAGCCCGCCGAGGGTGAAGGGGTCAAGATAGCGCTGGAGCGCTCCGAAGGTCCCATTGCCCAGATCGAGCACCACGCTGGTCTGCCCAGCTCGGATCAGATAGCCCGACCCAGGGGACTCTGGCCCAGGAACGCTGCCGGAGCAGCCGAGCACGGTCAGCCGCATCTCACCCTCCGCTCACCCTCTCTCGATGGGCCCCCCGAGAGGCACTGTCGCACCGGTAGGCACCGTCCCACCAGTGACGGTCCCAGGAACCGGCGGGCCAGCCGGGCGAAGGCCACCGGATCACCGGTGGCGGTGACCAGGTGCCGCGGCTCCTCAGGCCCGGTGCGCAGCAACTCAGCCTCGGTGAGTACCCGCAGCACGTCCTGGGCGGTCTCCTCCGCGCTGGACACCAGAGTCACCCCGTCACCCATGACGATGTGCAGCACCCCCGTGAGCAATGGGTAATGCGTGCAGGCCAGTACCAGGGTGTCCACCCCAACCCGCTGCAGCGGCTCAAGATAGGACTGCGCCAAGCCGAGCATCTGGCGTCCTGACGTCATCCCCCGCTCGACGAAGTCCACGAACCGTGGACAGGCCACCCCGGTCGCCTCGACGTGTGGGGCAGCGGCGAAGGCGTCATGGTAGGCCCGGGACCGGATGGTGGCCTGGGTCCCGATCACCCCGATCCGGCCGGAGTGGGTGACGGCGACGGCCCGCCGCACCGCCGGGCGCACCACCTCCACCACCGGGATGGAGTAGCGTTCTCTGGCGTCGGCCAGGCAGGCCGCCGAGGCCGTGTTGCAGGCGATGACCAGCAGCTTCACCCCGCTGTCCACCAGCTGGTCGGCCACTGCCAACGCGTGCGCACGGATCTGCGCGATGGGCAGTGGACCGTACGGGCCGTGCGCGGTATCGCCGACGTAGTGCAACCGCTCTCGCGGCAGCTGCTCGGCGATCGCGCGGGCGACGGTGAGCCCGCCGACGCCGGAGTCGAAGACACCGATGGGGGCATCTGAGGCGGTCACGAGCCGTTGACCCTACGCCCAGAGCTGGCCCTCGAGGCGGGCGGCTGCTTCCTCAAGGTCTCCTGAGTAAGCACCGGTGGAGAGGTACTTCCATCCAGCGTCACAGACCACGATGACGATGTCGGCCGGCTCCCCGGTGCCAGCGGCTTTCTCGGCGACAGCCAACGCGGCGTGCAGGATCCCGCCGGTGGAGATGCCCGCGAAGATGCCCTCCGTTTCCAGCAGCTCGCGGGTGCGGCGCAACGCGTCGAGGGAGCCGACGGAGAACCGACCGGTGAGCACCTCGGGGTCGTAAAGCTCGGGCACGAATCCCTCGTCAAGGTTGCGCAGGCCATAGACGAGCTCCCCGTAGCGCGGCTCCGCAGCGATGATCTGCACATCGGGCTTGCGCTCTCGCAGGTAGCGCCCCACCCCGACCAGCGTGCCCGCGGTACCCAGCCCGGCGACGAAATGCGTCACGGAGGGCAGATCACGGAGGATCTCCGGACCGGTCGTCTGGTAATGCGCCGCGGGGTTAGCCGGGTTGCCGTACTGGTAGAGCATGACCCAGTCGGGGTGCGCCGCGGCCAGCTCTTTGGCCCGCGCCACCGCCTGGTTGGAGCCGCCCGTCGCCGGCGAGAAGATGATCTCTGCGCCGTACGCCTCGAGGAGCTGTCGCCGCTCGATCGAGGTGTTCTCCGGCATCACACAAATCAGCCGGTAGCCCTTGAGTTTCGCCGCCATCGCCAACGAGATCCCGGTATTGCCGGAGGTCGGCTCCAGGATGGTGCAGCCTGCGGTGAGCCGGCCGGAGCGCTCGGCATCCTCGATCATCGCTAACGCCGGGCGGTCCTTCACCGAGCCAGTGGGGTTGCGGTCCTCCAGCTTGGCCCAAAGCCGCACGTCGGGCGAGGGTGAGAGGCGGCGCAGCCGCACGAGCGGGGTGTCACCCAACGCGTCGAGAAGCGAGTCATACCGGGCCATGGGGGCTCCCGCCCGCGACGGCGGGCAGGATAGTGACGTTGTCGCCGTCATGCACCGCAGCCACCAGCCCCCCCTCGAAGCGGACGTCCTGGTCATTGACGTACACGTTGATGAAGCGGTGCAGAGACCCGTCCTTGACCAGCCGGCCCTTAATCCCCGAGTGGCGGCTCTCCAGGTCCTCGATCACCTCAGCGACCGTGGCTCCGGACGCCTGCACGGATTTTTCACCCCCGGTGTAAGTGCGCAGGATGGTGGGAACGGAAACAGTGACGGCCATTCTCGGATCCTCCTCTACTCGACGACCACCGGCTCCTCGGTGACCTCACCGTCGATGATGCGGTATGAACGCAGCTCGTCACTGTCCGGATCGCGAGTGGAGATCAGCACGTAATGCGCCTCGGGGTAGCCGGCGATGTCGATGTCACGGCGAGAGGGGTAGGCCTCGGTGGCGGTGTGCGAATGGTAGATCACCACCCGCTCCTCGTCCCGTGATTCCAGCTCGCGGTGCAGCCGGATGTCATCGCCGGAATCGAACTCGTAGAAGGTCATGGAACGCGCGGAGTTGAGCATCGGGATGAACCGCTCCGGGCGGTCGGAGCCCTGGGGGCCCGCGAGTACGCCGCACGCCTCGTCCGGATGATCTCGCCGCGCGTGTTTGACCATCGCCTCAACGAGGTCACGGCGGATCGTCAGCACAGTAGTCATCCTACGTGCTGGCTAGCGCCTGGATGAGGGACTCTTGCACCCAGGTCAGCCAGTGGTACACCACCAGATGCGCCGCGCGGGGGTCCTCGGCAGGCAGCTCATCGGGCATGTCCTCGGTGACCCCGAGCACCGTGCCCAGAGCCAAGCGGACGTCGTTGAGCGCGGAGAGCCACGCCTGCGCCTGCTCGTCGGACAGGCGCAGGCGCCCGCCCCGCGCCGGGCAGGTGTCCAGCACGACACCGGCCGCGGTGTCCTTGAGGGCCACCAGCTCAGGTTCGTGCAGCGCCCGCAGGCCGCCGGACAGCGTGGCGTCCTCGCGATGGAAATCGGGCAGCAGCCGGGCCAGCACCCGGTCAGTGGGGGCGGTGGTGGGGCCAGCGGTCATGCCGGTGAGCTCGGCCAGCTCGTCCCGAGGGATCGCCGCGACCCGCGCCGCGAGCATGTCGCGGACCTGGCCGACCAGCCCGCGCAGCAGTCCGGCCTCCCGCTCGGACAGGGCAGCGACCACCAGTCCGCCGCGCCGTCGCCAGCCGTTCACACGTCCTGCTGCATTGTCGCCCAGAGCCCGGCGCCGTGCAGCTTCGCGACGTCGATCTCCACCTTGTCCCGAGAACCCCTGGTCACTACGGCCTTGCCCTTGTGGTGCACGTCGAGCATCAACCTGGTGGCTTCGTTGCGGCTGTACCCGAAGAGTTTCTGGAACACGTAGGTGACGTAGGACATCAGGTTCACCGGGTCGTTCCAGACGATCGTCAGCCAAGACCGGTCCTCGGTTCCGACCTCGTTCACCGCTGGGTCGACCTGGGTCTGTTCCAGTTCGACGCGTGTGGTCATGAACCCATGGTCTCACCAAAACCCGGCTCTAAACTCGTCAGATGTCCCTGTGCCCATCCCCGGGCCCGTCGCCGGGCCCGTCGCCGGGCCCGTCTCTGGGCCCGTCGAACAGCACCGCGCTGCTCACCGACCGGTACGAGCTGACGATGCTCGCCGGTGCGCTGGCGGATGGCTACGCCTCGCGGCGCTGTACGTTCGAGGTCTTCTCCCGGGGACTCCGCGGGCACCGCTATGGCATCGTCGCCGGCATCTCACGGCTGCTCGACGCGGTGGCCCGGTTCCAGTTCGGCGAGGCGCAGCTGGCTTTCCTGCACCGCATGCTGGACGCCCACACCCTGGACTGGTTGGCCGGCTACCAGTTCCGCGGCGATATCGACGGCTACCCCGAGGGGGAGCTGTACTTCCCCGGCTCCCCGGTCCTGACCGTGACCGGCAGCTTCGCCGAGGCGGTGATGCTGGAAACGCTGGTGCTCTCGGTGCTGAACCACGACAGCGCGGTGGCGGCCGCAGCCGCCAGGATGACCAGCGTCGCGGGAGGGCGACCGTTGGTCGAGATGGGCAGCCGGCGCACCCACGAGGAAGCCGCGGTGGCAGCCGCCCGCGCGGCCTATCTGGGAGGGTTCAGCGCGACGTCCAACCTGGCCGCTGGGCAGCGCTACGGCATCCCCACCGCCGGCACCGCGGCGCACGCGTTCAGCCTGCTCCACGAGCGCGAAGCGGACGCCTTCGCCGCCCAGGTGAAGGCGCTGGGTTCCGACACCACCTTGCTGGTGGACACCTACGACATCACCCAGGGCATCGCTACCGCAATCAAGGTCGCCGGACCGGGGCTGCGAGCGATCCGGATCGACTCGGGGGACCTCGGGGAACTCGCCCGGCAAGCCCGCGCGCAGCTCGACCAGCTGGAGGCGCCGGACGTGCAGATCATGGTCTCCGGGGACCTGGACGAGCACTCCATCGCCGCACTGCGGGCCGACCCGGTGGACTCCTACGGGGTGGGCACCTCGGTGGTGACCGGTTCAGGGGTGCCGACCGCGGGGATGGTCTACAAGCTGGTCGAGGTGGACGGGCAACCGGTGGCCAAGCGCAGCACCTCCAAGCTCTCCCGGGGGGGCGCCAAGAGCGCGCTGCGCCGGTACAAACCCAGCGGCACCGCGATCGAAGAGGTCGTGTTCCTGCGGGGCCAGCAACCAGAGCTCGGCGAGCACGACCGGTTACTGTCGGTCCCGTTGCTGCGCGGGGGCCAGACCATCGGCGCGCCGCCCACCCTGCAGGAAGGACGCGAACGCGTCGCCGCCGCCTTGACCACCCTGCCCTGGGACGGCCTGCGGCTGTCCCCCGGTGAGCCCGCCCTGCCGACCGTCTTCCGCTGACCCTGCTTCCGCTGACCCTGCTTCCTCTGAGCTTGGGAGCACGAGGCTGTAGCCTGAGCCGCCGTGCCGGCCCCCACCACCGTGCCCGACGTCCAGACGCTGCTCGCCGCGGCGGTGCATGCCCTGGGGGGTAGCGAGCGGGCTGGTCAGATCCTCATGGCCGAGGCGGTGGACCGGGCAATCCACACCGGCGAGCACCTCGCGGTGCAGGCCGGCACCGGTACCGGCAAGTCGCTGGCCTACCTGGTCCCGGCAATCCGGCACGCCCTGGCCGCGGAGACCACCGTGGTGATCTCCACCGCGACGATCGCGCTGCAGCGCCAACTGGTGGAGCGTGACCTGCCCCGGCTAGTCAGTGCGCTGGAGCCGCTGCTGGGCAGCGCCCCGGGCTTCGCGATCCTCAAGGGGCGAGGCAACTACCTGTGCCTGCACCGGCTGCGCACCGGGCCGCCCGAGGAGGGCGAGGACCTGTTCGACGCCGCAGCCACGGCCTCCCCGACGTCGGTGCTGGGCCGCCAGATCGCCCGGCTGCACGAATGGTCCTCGCAGACCGGTACCGGGGATCGTGACGAACTGGTGCCCGGCGTGACCGACCGGGCCTGGCGGCAGGTGTCGGTCAGTGCCCGGGAGTGCCTGGGCCTGTCTCGCTGCCCCGTCGGCATGGACTGCTTCGCCGAGCAGGCCCGGGCCCGGGCCGGACGTGCCGAGGTGGTCGTCACCAACCATGCCCTGCTGGCGATCGACGCGATGGGCGATCACCAGATACTCCCCGACCATGACGTCGTGATCGTCGACGAAGCGCACGATCTGGTGGACCGGGTCACCAGCGCGGCCACCGAGGAGCTCACCGCGTCGATGGTCGAGACCGCGGCCCGGCGCTGCGGCCGGCTGGTCGAGGCGCAGACCGCCGAAGAGCTGGCTGCGGCCGGCGACGGGCTGGCGCTGCTGCTCAGCGACGCCGGCGCGCAGCGGTGGGACACCCTCAGCACCGCGATGGCCGGCGGGCTCACCGCGGTGCGCGATGCGGCGCACCGCTGCATCACCGCGCTGGCCACCGAGCGCGGGGAGAACCCCACCGACGCCGCCCGCCGCCGGCTTGCGCTGGCCACAGTGGAGCAGGTGCACGCGGCTGCGGCCCGGGTACTGGTCGCCTTCCCGGACAGCGAGACCGAGCGGCACGACGTGGTCTGGCTGGCGGAGGAGACCGTACGCGGTCGGGTGCTGAGGGTTGCCCCGTTGCACGTCGCCGATCTGCTGCAGCAGCGGCTGTTCGCGTCCCGGACGGTGGTGCTCACCTCGGCCACCCTCACCCTGGGCGGGACGTTCGACGCGCTCGCCTCGCAGTGGGGGCTGCCCTGCCAGCAGCCGTCCTCACCGCCGAAGGCTGAAACGTCTCTGGCCTGGGCCGGTCTTGATGCGGGCTCCCCGTTCGAGCACCGCCGCGCCGGGATCCTCTACACCGCCGCACATCTGCCCCCACCCGGCCGCGACGGCCTGACGCCTGCCTCCCTCGACGAGCTCGCCATGCTGATCACCGCGGCGGGCGGGCGCACTCTCGGGCTGTTCTCCTCGATGCGGGCCGCCAAGCAGGCCGCCGAGGCACTGCGCTCCCAGCTGGACGTCCCCATCCTGTGCCAGGGCGAGGACACGACCGGGCTGCTGGTGCAGCAGTTCGCGCGGGACGAGCCGACCTGCCTGTTCGGCACCTTGTCGCTGTGGCAGGGCGTGGACGTACCCGGCCGCTCGCTGTCTCTGGTGGTGGTCGACCGCATCCCGTTTCCTCGCCCCGACGACCCGCTGAGCTCGGCGCGGCAGCGCGCGGTGGCCGCCCAGGGTGGCAACGGGTTCCTCACGGTGGCGGCGACGCACGCGGCGCTGCTGCTCGCCCAAGGCGCCGGCCGGCTGTTGCGCTCGACCGAAGACCGCGGCGTCGTGGCGATCCTGGACCCCAGGCTGGCCACAGCCCGCTACGGTGCTTTCCTGCGCGCCTCACTGCCCCCCTTCTGGCCTACCACCGACCCCACCGTGACGCGGGCGGCCCTGGCGCGCCTGGTGCGGAGCCCGTGAGTGGCGATGCGAGCTATGGGTCGCATCGCCACTCACAAGGGAACCCTCCTCAGCACCCCGTCGGCGGCGTCGGCGGCTTCCACCTCGTCGCGAGTCACGCCCAGCACGAACAGCACGACGTCCAGGAACGGCTGGGTGATCGCGGTGTCCGCGACTTCCCGCAGCGCGGGTTTGGCATTGAACGCAACACCCAGGCCTGCGGTGGTGAGCATGTCGATGTCGTTTGCGCCGTCCCCGACCGCGACACACTGGGCCAGCGGGACCCCGAAGTGCTCCGCCGCCTGACGCAACGCACGGGCCTTCCCGGACCGGTCCACCACCGGACCGATGAGCTTGCCGGTGAGTTTCCCGTCACAAACCTCCAGCTCGTTGGCGGTGCAGAAGTCCAGCCCCAACCCTTCGGCGATGGGTCGCACGATCTGGGTGAAGCCGCCCGAGACGGCTCCGCAGCGGAATCCCAACCGCTTGAGGGTCCGTACCGTCGTGCGCGCCCCGGGCGTGAGCTCCACGGCGTTGCTTACCTCGGCGAGCACGCCGGCTGGCAGGCCCGCCAGCAAGGCGACCCGGCGACGCAGCGACTGCGTGAAGTCCAGCTCACCACGCATCGTGGCTTCGGTGACCGCGTGCACCTCCGCTGCGCAGCCGGCATGCTCGGCGAGTATCTCGATCACCTCGCCCTGCACCAGGGTGGAGTCGACGTCGAAGACCACCAGACGCTTGGCGCGGCGGGCAATACCCACCCGTTCGACGGCGAAGTCGACCGCAGTGCGCGCGGCGAGGGCGACCAGCGTGGAGCGCAGGGCGGCGTCAGCGGCCGGGGGGTCATCGTTACCGGGCACCGACACGAGCAGCTCAAGCCCGGTGACCGGGTAATCCGCGATCCGCCGGATGGCATCGATATTGATGTTCAACGCGGCCAGCGCGCGGGTGGTCTCGGTGAACGCGCGAGTGGTGACCGGGCGGCCCAGCACCAACACGACATGCGTGGACCCGCGAGCACTCGCGCCGAGGGCATCGGCGCCGACCTCGACCTCCACCTGCATCCCGATACTGGCCATCGCTTGCTCGGCGGTCTCCTGCAGATCCTCGGGATCAGCCGTGGTCTGCACCAGCACGCCGAGAATGATCCGGCCCTGGATCACCACCTGCTCGACGTCGAGAATATCCACCCCGTGTCTGGCGAGCGCGGAGAAGATTACCGATACGACCCCGGGCTTATCCCGCCCCGTGACCGTCACCAGCAAGGTGGTCCGCAGGTTACCGGTCACCTGTCTCGCGGGTCCATATCAGCGCCCTCGGCGCGCTGTACGACGTGTGCCGCCTGCTCACTCGGCGTCACGGGGTGCCCATGGTTACCGACGTATGCCTCAGCCCGCATCCGACCCGTCATGTGCGGATAGTGCAGCTCGAAGGCGGGTCGCTCGGAACGGATGCGGGGCAGCTCGGTGAAGTTGTGCCGCGGCGGCGGGCACGAGGTGGCCCATTCCAATGAGTTGCCATACCCCCACGGATCATCAACGGTGACCACCTCGCCGTAGCGGTAGCTGCGGAACACATTCCACAGGAACGGCAGCGTGGAGGCACCGAGCACGAAAGCACCGATCGAGGACACCATGTTCAGCGTGGTGAACCCGTCGCTGGGCAGATAGTCGGCGTAACGCCGAGGCATGCCCTTGGCACCAAGCCAGTGCATCACCAGGAACGTCAGGTGGAACCCGATGAACGTGGTCCAGAAGTGGAACTTGCCCAGCCGCTCGTCCAGCATCCGCCCGGTGATCTTCGGGAACCAGAAGTAGATTCCAGCGAAGGTGGCAAACACGATCGTGCCATAGAGCACGTAGTGGAAATGCGCCACCACGAAGTAGGTGTCGCTAAGGTGGAAGTCGATCGCCGGAGCGGCCAGCAGCACTCCGGTCAGGCCACCGAGCAGGAACGTCAGCAAAAAGCCGATCGAGAACATCATGGGTGTCTCGAACGTGAGCTGTCCCTTCCACATGGTACCGATCCAGTTGAAGAACTTGATACCGGTAGGGACCGCGATGAGGAACGTGGTGAACGAGAAGAAAGGCAGCAGCACCGCACCGGTAGCGTACATGTGATGCGCCCAGACCACCACGGACAGCGCAGCGATCGTCAGCGTGGCGAAAATCAGGGCCTTGTAACCGAACAACGGCTTACGACTGAACACCGGAAAGATTTCCGACACGATGCCAAAGAATGGCAACGCGACGATGTAGACCTCGGGGTGGCCAAAGAACCAGAACAAATGCTGCCAGAGAATCGCGCCACCGTTGGCCGGGTCGAACACGTGCGCACCGAGCCGCCGATCGGCCTCCAACCCCAGCAGTGCCGCAGTCAAGATGGGGAAAGCCATCAGGATGAGAAGTGACGTAACGAAGATGTTCCAGGTGAAGATCGGCATCCGGAACATCGTCATCCCGGGAGCGCGCAGGCAGACCACAGTAGTGATCATGTTGACCCCGCCCAGGATGGTGCCCAGTCCGGCGAGGACCAGTCCCATGATCCACAGGTCGCCACCCGCGCCCGGGGAGTGCTTGATGTCAGACAACGGGGTATAGGCGAACCAGCCGAAATCCGCCGCGCCGCCCGGCGTCAGGAACCCGGACAACACCATGAGACCGCCGAACAAGAACAACCAGTAGGAGAAGGCATTGAGCCGGGGAAAGGCCACGTCCGGCGAGCCGATCTGCAACGGCAGTACCAGATTAGCGAACGCAAACACGATGGGCGTGGCGTACAACAACAGCATGATCGTGCCATGCATGGTGAACAGCTGGTTGTACTGCTCGGTGGACAGGAACTGCAGGCCCGGGCGAGCCAGCTCGGCGCGCATCAGCATCGCCATGCTGCCGCCGGCGAAGAAAAAGCCCATGGAGGTGACCAGGTACAGCATGCCGATCACCTTGTGATCGGTGGTCTGGAGCAGCCCGAGCAGGGTGGCTCCCTTGACCCAGGGCCGCACCGGATACGGACGGGTGGCGATCGGCGGGGGCGCAACGGCCGTCACAGGTTGCCTCCATGGTTGTCCACGACTCCCCATGCACGGTACCGACCCACGGCAGCCGTGGTCATCGTGGTCCCGTGCTGATGGTAACCGCGAGGCCCGGCACCGCCACACCTGGCTCGGTGGACTCTCTCACGCCGGCGGGGTACTGGCGCCGGGGAGGGGCTCTGCGGAACCGGTGTTTACTGTCAGCTGCAATGGGGTAACTAACTGCAACCGACGGTCCTGTTTTCTCGGGGGGAGGAGCTGGAATGCTGAGAGTACTCGTCACACCGATCACCCATACGGTCAAGACCGTTGCCGGCGGACTGCTAGGAGCCGCCGCGCTGCTGCTCACCGGTACCCCGGGCGCATCCGCCGCGCCGAGCGGCGCGCCGTGCATCCCGGCGGCCCGCGCCTGTGTAGCCTTGGCGAGTCAACAAGCGTGGCTGATGCGGGATGGCAATGTCGTCTACGGACCCGTGCCGGTGGCGACCGGCATGGCCAGTGCCCCGACCGACCCCGGTATCTTCCACGTGTTCTGGAAGGATCTTCACCACCGCAGCAGCTTGTTCCACAACACTCCGATGCCCTATTCGGTGTTCTTCAACGGCGGAGACGCCTTCCACGAGGACAGCGTGACAGCCCGCTCCCACGGCTGTGTGCATCTGACCCACAGCGCCGCACAAACCTTCTACAACACCCTGCAGGTCGGCGACGTGGTACAGGTCGTCAACTGACCCACAACAAGGCACCGACCTGTTTGGCAAGCGCCGTGCGTTCAGGCAGTGCCGGGGGGCGTGATGGTGAGGGGCGCTGGCAGGAGCAGTTCGGTGTTGCGGTCGAGGATCGATCCGCGATGGCCATCCACGGTCGGGGTGGTTCCGGTGCGAGCCTGCCAATCGTTGGCAGCGAGTTCGCGGGAAAGGGAGCTCAGCGTATCGGGCGCCTCGAGCTGGCTGACGTCGTGCGCGGCGGGGGCTGCCGTGTCGATGATCGTAGTGATGATCGAGAGGGTGCCGTCGGTGTTGTCTATCAGCTCGATGAGGCGGGCTTGTTGGGGCCAGTCGATGTGCGAGGCGGTAGTGATCTCCCAGAATCCACCGCCTATTGTGCTGCCGGGTGGCCGGGGGTGGGCGGTAATCCTGTTGACGTGGGTATGTCCGTTGACCCAGGCCACCACGCCCGGAAAGCGCAGCAGCAGGTCCCGGACGTGGTGGCCGAGGATGCGCGGGTGCTCGGGTGGCGCCAGCCAGTTGTCCATGGTGGTGGCGGTGTGGTGGCTGAATAGGAGAAAGAACCGGTCTGTTCCGGTCCCGGTGATCATGTTGCCAGTGGGGCCAAGATAGCGTTGATGACCGGCCAGGAGTTCGCGTTCCAGCCAGATGAACTGGGTCTGGTCCAGCGAACCGTTGGGGCCACCGTAGGCGTCGACCGTATCAAGCACCAGACACCGCACAATCCCCTGGTCGAACCCATAATAAGCGGTGCCGTTTGCCGCGTTGTCGGCGCTGAACCCGTGGCCGAGGGGACGTCCTCGGGTCGTGAAGTGCTGGCGAACCGTCTCGGCGCGGTCGAGCAGCCGCCGGTGAGCATCCGGTGTGACCTCGCGCATCAGTCCTTGGTGCAGCAACCGGATCGCGGCTGCTGGGTCGGCACCCAGCAGGTTCCTCGCCAGGCGCAGCACCTCGATTCCGGTGGGAAGCTCGATCACCTTTCGGGCGCCGATCGCCCATTCCGACTCCTCGGGCAGGTGCGGAATGTTGCCCTGGACCACCGCGTCATGGTTTCCGTACGCGGCATACCAGGGAATGCTCAGGCCGACTGCCTGGAAGGGACGGCGTGCCGCATCCAGCAGTCCAGGAATGGTCGAAAACCCGTAGCGCGCCCGGGGAAAATCGTCGGCAGCTCCAGCGGGGGTGCCGTCGGGGTGCCAGTAGTGCACGTCGTAGTGCACCGCGTCCGCCACACCTTCGTACCGCTCGAAGTCACCGGAATCCGCCCGGAGGAGGCCACCATCGAGGACGTCGATGTACCAGCGCAGTTCGTTGTACTGGGAATTGTCGCAGCTATCACCGGTCACCACCGCGCAGGCGAGCGGAAGGCCTGACACGGGGCCGACGCCGATCTCATTGATCCTGCGCACCATCGCATCAGCGACCTGCACGGTGAGCATCTCCTGCGGCCGGTAACTGCCCTGGATGTGTACCCACGGGGCCAACACCTTGCCTGGATCGACATACCGATCCAGGTATTCCACCCGGGCCGGGGATTGGCAATCCACCAGATGGACATCGGTAAGATGGGCGAACGCGATGAGACCACGGCGCTCGCCACGGCGCGTCACCTCGTCACTGCCCGGGCACAGCTCCCCGCGCCGCACATAGGGCTCGCCTGGCCCGACCACGATCGGTTGGTAGCCCCCAGCGCCGGGCTGGCCACGCAGCAGCGTCTGCTCAACGGTGGTACCACCGACCCAGGCCGCCTTGACATCACTGACCAAGGGAACTGTTCCCGCCCCCACCTGCCGCCACCCCCGCACGCTGGCCTCCCCACACCGACTTCACCGCGTTAATGAGCGATTGCTCGACCATACGCGACTGATCGCGGGCGCGGAGGTCCTGCGCCGCAGGTCAGCTCTCAGCGGCGACGAGCTGACCGGTAATGGCAACTGATCAGCCTGCAAACCCCGGAGAACGCGCTGCGCCTGTTCACGATCGGCAGCCACCTCCGGGCTCGTCTGGTGTGGTTCAATCCGGACGCGGCCACGCCCGTCAAGGATGGCGGGGTCACCTGATTCCAGCCATGAACGCGGAGGGAGAGGACCGATCGCGATGAGCGCGATGAGTAGGGCCTATGGCTACACGTCTTACGGCGGTCCTGAGACCGAGGCCTGGTTCGAGCGGCCTGAGCCGACGCCGGGCCCCAGCGAGCTGATGATCAAGGTTAAGGCAGTTGGGGTCAACCCGGCCGACTACAAGATTCGCAGCGGCGCGATGGCCAACCCGCAGGCCACACCGAACTTTCCCCGTGTACTGGGTGTTGAAGCGGCCGGTGTGGTGGCAGCAGTCGGCTCCGATGTCGAGGGATTCGCCGAAGGGGATGAGGTGATGGGCAAGGTCGCGCCGGCGCACGGCAGCTACGCCGAGCACGCGGTGCTGCTCGCCGAGGCCACCACGCATAAGCCCCCGCAGGTCAGTTTCGTGCAGGCGGCCGCGCTGCCGGTGGCCGGGGGCACCGCCTGGGACGCGCTGGAGAAACTCGGCCTCACCGAGGGTGAGACACTGCTGATCAACGGTGTCGGCGGTGGTGTCGGTGTGATGGCCGCACAGCTGGCGCGCAACCGCGGCGCGGCGGTCTTCGGGGTCGGCAGCGAGACCAAGCGGTCGATGACGGAAAGTCTCGGGGCCACGCTGGTCCCCTACGACCGGGGTGACGTCGTCAAGCAGATGCGGGAACTGCTACCCGGCGGTGTTGATGCCATCCTCGACGCGGTCGGCGGCGAACCGATGCGCCACGTCGCCATCCTGATCACCAACCCGGCCCGGATCGTGTCGGTCGCCGACTCCAGTGTCGCGGAGCTGGGAGGCAGCTTCCTGTGGTCCAGCTCCGCGGGCGTGCCCGCCGTCGCCGACCTGGTCGCCGCAGGCAAGGTCGATCCCAAGGTGCTCCAAACCTACCCCTTCGACGAAGCGCCACAGGCACTGCGAGCAGTGGAGTCCGGTCACACGCTCGGCAAGATCGTGATCGACCTGGAGCAGGCCACCCAGGTGTGAACAAACCGGGCGGGCAAAATGGGTCAGCGGGTTCAGCTCTGCGGTAGCTTCTTCGATCGGAGGAGCCTGTCATGAAGAAACCGATCAAAATCGCTGTCGTAGGCAGTGGCTACGGGAGGAAGGTCGCCCTACCCGTCTACGCCGAGCTGGCGGAGTTCGAGCCCGTGGCGGTATGGTCGCGACGGCCCGAACGTGCCCGGGAGCTGGCGGCGGAGGCCGGCGTGGGACTCGGTACCGCCGATTTCGACGAACTGCTGTCGGTACCGGGGCTAGAGGCAGTGCACGTCGCCACCCCCGTGGCGACGCATGTCCAGTTTGTCGTTGCCGCCGCTGAGCGGGGGCTGCACATCCTGTGCGAGAAGCCCATGGCCGACAACCTCGCGGGGGCGCGCCGCATCGCGGCGGCCATCGAATCAGCTGGCGTGGTCGGTGTGGTGGACTATGAGTTGCGGATGGAGCAGACCCGCCAGCGGGTCATCGAGCGTGCACGCGAGGTAGTGGGGCGGCCACGGATGGTGTCGGTCTCGCTGGTCCAGTCCGACCACGCCGACCCCGACTCGCGTCCCTATACCTGGGTGCACGACGCCCAGCTCGGGGGCGGACGGCTCCAGGGGTACGGCGTGCACGATCTCGACCTTGTGCTGGAGCTGTTCCCCGACATTGACGCCGTCGCCGCCGCGTCCGATGTCGGCGTGCCCGTGCGCAGGACGGAGGACGACGAGTTGCGGCGCGTGACCGCCGAGGACGCCTACGCGCTGCTACTGCGGTTCAGCGGCGGGGGGCTCGGAGTGGTGACGCTGGTGGCCACCGCACGACACGGGCGAAGCGACGTCATCGAGATCCACGGCGACGAGGGGACGGTACGGCTCGACGGTGATCGGCGGGTCTGGTGGGGACGCGCCAGCGAGGAACTCCAGAGCGAGGGCCCGCTCGACGCCAGCTCGACCAAGGCCTTCACGCAAGTCGCCCGCAACTTTTGGGCGGCGGTCCGGGAAGGGGTCGCGCCCGATCCTTCGCTCCAGGAAGGCCTGCGCGTGCAAGCGATCTTCGATGCCGTGCGCGCTGCCGACATCGAGCGGCGCTGGGTGGCTCCCGAACCCGTCACCTCGCCCCCCTGACGGAACGGCCGTGAAGTACCTGCTCGCCAACTGGAAGATGCATACCACCGTCGACCAGGCGATGGCCCTGATGCAGGCAGTACAGCAGGGCCTGCGGGAGCGGATCTTTCGAGGAAAGCAGCTGCCCACCGTCATCGTCTGCCCTCCGTTCGTCTCGTTGGCGCCATTGCGGACCGTGATCGACGAGCGGCTGGTGCGCCTAGGCGCACAGAACTGCCATTGGGATAAGGAGGGCGCCCATACCGGGGAGATCTCACCAGTGATGCTGACCGGCCTGGCACAGTACGTGTTGGTCGGTCACAGCGAGCGGCGGGCCGTCGGCGAATCCGACGAGCAGATCGCCAGAAAGGCAGCGGCGGCCGCGGATGCGGGCCTCACCCCGATCTTGTTCATCGGCGAGGACGAGCCAGGAGCCGGTGCCCGCTCGCAGACCGCGTACCGGTTGAGACAGGGGATCTCCCGCATCGACCTCAGCCAGCAAGCCGTGCTCGTCGTGTACGAGCCCGCCTGGGCCATCGGCGCCGACCGTCCGGCCGACGCCCAGTACGTCGGGGCGATGGTCGCAGGCCTCAAGGATTTGCTGCGCCGGTTCGGGGCCAGCGACCCGGAAGTCCTCTACGGCGGAACGGTGAAAAAGGAGAACATCGAGCAGTTCGCCCGGCTCGACGTGCTCGACGGCGTAGGCGCAACCCGCGCCAGCCTCGATTCCTCTGGGTTCTTAGAAATGATCGACCAGATAGTCGGCTCTAGCTAGTTCATTCCATGACATCCGTGGCGGTTGGGTGCTTCCATGCACTCCACGCCCTCTGGTCCGACCGTTGCCGCATGTCGAGTGCCAGCCGGAATATCGATGCGCTGTCCGGGATGCAGCACGACGTCACCGTCGCTCAGGTGGAACGTCACTTCGCCTCGCACGCAGTACAGGACCTTGTCGTAATCATGTGAATGCGCCTCGTAGAAATAGTTCGCGCCATTGCTCCACGAGTGGGGCGACAACCCTTCGTCCGTAAATTCTTTCTCTATCTCCTCGCGCGTCATGAGAGAAGCATACAACTTCGGAACTCGGTGCCGATCCTTGTTCTCTGGTCGTTGCCAAGGGGTGCGCGGCGCGACCGCGGTGAACCCCTCGCGGTGCGCCGGGCGTGGCATGGGTGTGGACATCACCCAGGCGGCGCTCGCCGCTGGGAATGCGGTCGCCTCGACCGGCCGTAACACTGATGCCGTGCACGAGGCGTACGAGCGGGTCCTAGCCTCCGACGTGCGCTACCGGTTCGTCCTGGACACCTCGACACTGGGCTTACCGCGGCAGCACACCAGAAGGAGAGAAGTTGCAGATCCCGCAGAAGAAGCCGTCCACCAAGGGGCCGGCCGAAATGTTCACCGGTGACGTCTGGCTCGACGTCATCACCCGGGGCGAGGAACCCTCGCGCATGCGCGTCAACAGCAGCGGGACCGTCATGGGCGCCGACAGAAGCGACAGAAGCTGGCCCGCGAGTTCGGCGCCACCGACATCGTCACCGAACGCGGTGACGAAGGTGTGGCGTTCCTGTCGGTTCGTGTCTGATCGTCTGATGTCTGCCTACGTCACCTCATTCCAGGGATGAGTCCTGGAGTAGTCCTGAGTAGGTTTGGGCCCATGGCTAGATCAACTAGATCCCCGAAACTTTAACGCTTGAGTCGAGTTTTCCCCCGGCGTACCGTGGGCGTGCCCGCTCCACATCCGCAGACTCGGTGTCTGACCGGCCGGTGTGGGGTGGCACGGCCGGTCATCCAGGGTGATCGGACTTCGGCGCAGCGGGTGGCGGCGGTCTGCCGATCATGACCGCAGGTCCCTGCGTGAGCTGGACCACCATCAGGTCGGCCACCACAAGCCCAGCTCAGCCACCCCGCTTGGCGGTCCGAGGCGAAAGCCTCTTTAGTTCTCTGGTGCGGATTTCTGGAGCGTCGGGATGACGCTCGGGTGGTCGGTATCAACCGGGAGCGTCCCGCAGAGGGCATCGAGCACCTCAAGGCGGATCTGGCCGACCCCTCGACGTGGTCCACGGTTGGTGCTTCGTTCCGCCGGGAGCTGGCAGGCTTCCACGGTGAGCACGTGGCGTTCATCCACGCCGCCGGTACCGACGATCCCCTAGGCTTTGCTGGTGAGGTCGACAGCGAGGCATACCGGCGCAACGTGCTTCTGAACAGTGCCGCGCCGCAGGTTCTCGGTCAGCTTTTCCTCGCTGCCCTCCGATCGCTGCAGGCCCGCTGTCATCTCATCATGCTCACCTCGGGGGCTGCGCAGAGTGTGTATCCGGGATGGTCATCCTATGGAGCGGGCAAGGCCGCGATCGATCAATGGGTGCGCACCGTCGGCGCTGAGCAGGGTCAGCGGGGGAGGGTGCAGGTGTTGTCGGTCGCGCCGGGTACGGTCGATACCGCCTTCCAGCGGCGACTTCGCGACACGTCGGAAGCGGACTTTCCGCGTCGGCAGAAGTTCCTGGATGTGTATGAACAGGGCAGTCTCAGCGATCCTCAGGACGTCGCTGGTCAGATCTGGGCGCTGACCTCGCTAGACCTGGACAACGGAAGCGTGGTCGACCTCCGAAAGCTGGACCTTCCGCGGTCGGAGAAACCTGTCTAGCCG
>JAFATA010000021.1 GCA_019244165.1 Pseudonocardiales bacterium
GCTTCCCACCCCGTACTCTGCCCACCAGATAGGTGTCCTTCCCACCCGGGTGATCATGACCTTGACAGCATCATCATCCCAGGCCATAGGGCACCTATCGCTATTCCACAACCCGTGTCGCACCACTACTCGCGGAATCGGGTCAGAATGAGCCTGATCCGCGAGCGCGCCGAGTCTATTACCGGCTTGCTAGCACCACTCAGCAGGTTCTCATGACCACACCGGATAGTTCTCAACGTCCCTCCACCCCCGGATTTTCGTGCCTCCTGTCCCGCAGGAGCACCAAGATCGACCAGTCATGCTTCGATTACAAACAGAGGGCTACGCAGCGGAGCCATCAAGAGCACCGGTGCGCTACCACCGGAGGCCTACGGGCACCAGAGGATGGCATAAACTTACTTGTCGAACCAACTCGCTTACGCGACGAGCTACAAATAGTCTGATCGGAGAACGATGTTTGAGTACATGGCAATCCACTCGCGAATTGTCGTCACAGGCCCGCAACGTTCGGGAACAACTATTACCGCAAAGATGATCGCTCATGATATTGGACATCGTTATGTGGACGAGGCGGAATTCGCAGTTTACGACGTGGAGAAATGGAGAAAAATTGTCACAGAAGAAGATCGCGTGGTCGTACAATGTCCTCATATGCTAAAAATAATCGTTGATTCTCCACTGCCCGACATCCTCGTAGTACTAATGCGGAGGAATCTCGAGGATATTCATAACAGTGAGCGTCGCATCGACTGGGAGTATCGATTTAGAGGTAACACGCGGGAGTTGGCGCTGTTTGGGCTAGTCGAGGGTGACTCTGCTCAACTGAAATACGATTATTGGGACTCGACGAGCCCGAAGCCCGCGAACTTCATCGAAATTGATTATGAGTCGCTTCGGAATCATCCACTTTACGTCGCCAAGGAGCACCGTGTAAACTTTCATTGCAAACAGACCGCAGTGTAAAATTTAGTGCCCGACAGTTACTCGGCCAAGTGAACGGTCCTCGACGGACGAGGAGAACCGCAACCGGGAGACGGGGCAGCTTCATCCTGACCGATGAGGCCCACCAACAACACGGTCGAGGTAGGAATGATCACCGGACCGAGCCAGCAGGCGTCCCACGTCGTCTGGCACAGCACCAAGGTCAGCCGCGAGGAACGACCCACCCGGGGAATGACCGTGTGGCTGACCGGATTGCCAGCGTCGGGCAAGTCCAGTATCGCGGCCGAGTTAGAGCGACGGCTGGTGGCCTCGGGCCGACCGGCGTACCTGCTCGACGGGGACAATCTTCGGCACGGGTTGAACGCCGACCTGGGATTCAGCCCGGCCGACCGCGCCGAGAATGTGCGGCGGGCAGGGGAGGTGGCCATGCTGATGGCAGACGCCGGGCTGGTCGCGGTGGTTTCGCTGATTAGCCCCTACCGCGCTGACCGCGATCGGGTGCGAGCCGTGCACGAGAGCGCCGGGCTGTCGTTCGTCGAGGTCTTCGTGGACGCGCCCCTTGAGCTCTGTGAAGCCCGTGACCCCAAGGGCATGTACGCCAGGGCGCGCGCGGGCGAGATCACCGGGTTCACCGGGGTGGACGACCCGTACGAGGCCCCACCCACTCCGGATCTGTGGTTGCGACCCACAGACGGCAACGCGGCAGCCCAGGCCACCGCGATACTCAACCTCATCGAACGATGAGGTAGGGGTCACTGGTAAGCGCGCGTAATCACTGTGCTCAGCCCCCCTGTCAAACAAGCAACCCCTCCTACACGATTTACCAAGGCGCGAGACAAGTAAGATACCCAAAGAATACCTTGTTTATCCCGCGACGGGATCGACAGGATCACGACCGTGATGTCATTTGCCACTGCGTCTCATCTACGGCATCCGTCCCCACTTAGCGACGAACGACTCACGGTCACGTTCCGTCTGCTGGATCAACTCGATACTCTCGTACGTCTGCACACTGCGATAGCGGTGTTCGACCGCCGCGTTCGGAACGGTGACGACAGTGCCGTGCTGCGCGGCCTGGAATTGGATGTCGTCGTCGCCATACCACCACACGAAACGTTCATCCGCGCGGATCCCTAGTTCCCCGGCAAGCACGAACGCAAAACCGGTGATCTTGTATTGGGTGTTCGGGTACGCCAGAGTGCCAGACGATGCACGCAGCGCGGATGTGACCCGTGCGATCCAGTCTGGCGGCACGATCACATCGTCGTTCAGCACCGCAACGTTCCATGCTGGCGCGTTGCCTGCAACCTTCACTGCGTGATCGAGACCCCGGTTCCACCACCGAGAGATGTTGCGGGGACCGTCGTCCCGCACAATCTCCAGATAACCGTACTGTGCCAGGTGATCAGGGGATCCCGTATCGACCAGGATCACCGCGTCCACCTGTGGGCGGATTGCCTCCACGCACTCCCAAAGTGTGTCTCTTCCCCTCGTGGGGATCACCGCATATGTGGTGATCATGCGCGGGCCCACGCGTACACATCACCAGGGTCCGGGTTGAACGTCACCTCATACTCGGCGAACAAGCTACCCAGGGTATCCCGTAGCTCGTTGGCGTAGACATTGTCGTACCACTCGCCCGGCTCCGGAAGCGCGCCACCGCGGGTGCCGTCAGGTGGTCTCCCGTCCGATACGCAAGTGACGACAAGCGCTCCGCCGGGACGCAGCGCATTCCTCGCGGTCTTGAGACACGAGCGCCACTGCTGCACATGCTCCAGAAGCTCGGTGCACATCACCACATCGCATTTCCGGTCCGGTGTCCAAGTGGTAGCGTCGGCGACAATATCCACGCCAGGCCCCGGGTTGAGGTCGAGACCAGTTTACGCGGCGTTGGGGAGCAGGCAGGGCCTTCGTCAAAGTCGTGGCTTAGTTGATCACCTTCTTAGTCGCTCATTGACATGTCTGCCAAAAACGCACCGGCCGGCTGATCCGTCCGGTAGCGCAGTACGTTGGGCACCTGTCACGACGCCGGCGGGACGTGCCTAACCGGCTGCTCATAACCCAGAGGTCGCAGATTCGGATCCTGCCCCCACCACCACTGCGGGCCTCTGGCCAGCAGCCACCGTGCCGCTGCATCGGGTGGACTGACACGGCGCGGTTCGCGTGCACTTGGTGGCTGTGCCGGATGGGTGTAGTGACAACCGAGTTGAGGGCGCGGCGCAAGCTCAGCGCGATGAAGCGTTGCGCTCACCTGTCGGCACTGCGGGTCACGACCAGAATGCCCGCCGTTTGATGCAGGTACAACGGAGCATACGGAATCAGCCCGGTGGTTACTGGGTGGCAGCAGCCGACCCCTCCGCAGCGAGTGAATCACTCACCGGAACAGCATATTTGTCGCAGGTGAGGCAGATAGCGGTCCTGTCTGACGGCGCTGCGCGCCTGGTTGAGTTCGGGTTTGCCGGGTGGGCACGGATTCTCTCTACTCTTGCCGAGAACGGTCCCCAAGCCCTTATCGAGGAGGTCCGCCGCGTCGAGGCAACCGATCCACGGAGCGACCGTTGGCCACGGTATAAGGCGCACGACGACGCCACTGCCGTATACGTTCGGTTCTATCCTCGTCAAACCGTTCGCTGACCCGCCGTAGCTTCGTCGATCGACGAGATTCCCTTCAATTAATCTCCCGACAGCCGGATGGTGATGCACTGTGTGACTACCCAAGGCTCACTCGCAGCCCTTGGTAGGCCAGGCGGGCGGTCAGGTACTGCACCGTGCATCGTTGGATGACGAAGCGCTGGCGCACGTTTATATGGCCCACCGCACGGCTTCAACTTGGCGAATTGACGGCGCGCTTGAAGCGTTATGTCCAGTGCTGGGGCTGCTGATCGGCAAATATCGTGGATTCGAAAGCGAGTGGGTAATCTGGGGCATCCTCGGCCAGAATCGTTACCGTGGGTCGGTTTCGGCGGCGTCGGTATTAGCTGAGCTGCGCGCATATCAGAATGGCGCGAGCGACCTCGTGGAGCCGGAGAAGTAACATGTGGTCACGACGCTGGTCGTTTCACCACCACCGAGATCTGCTGATGGCGCCGCGCGCCTGGGGCTCACGCCGCTGAATATGCTTCTAAGCAAGCTTTTCAAGGCGTGCCTCTCACTGGATATGTCGGTTCTCAGCTTCCGTGCCCGGTGCGGCACTCTCCCGCCACCAGCGGTAGGCGTTAACTGCTGCTGTAACTCCTGTGGCGGCAGCAACAGCCCCGGCCGCTAGCGCAATACCAACTGGCCCGGAAAGTGCTGCTATGCCGACCACTGCTGAACCAACTGTAGCGGCACCCCCCGTAATTGCCAACGCCTTAGTTCCAACAGTGGGCTCAGTTCCAACGGTGGGCTTATCTGTATTCATAAATACCAACCCCTGACGTCACTGCGGCCAGTAGAACAAGAATCCCGAGGGAATTCGCGATCAGAATCCAACCTATACCCTTCGGTCGAATCTCCCTAGACTGTTAGCTTTCAGGATGATTTGGAAAGTGGCGGTTGCGATCGCGATCGTAATCGTTGTCACCAACTGTAGCAAGTGTGCCCAACCTCCGTCTTGATGGCGGTAACATCCCGCTCGCAGCGGGGTCCTGCATAGTTATAGTTACTGCTCGGCTAGCGCCTATTCAGAAACGTCGCTCCCCAAGCACCACTCCTCAGAACACTCGATCGGGTGGTTTGATCTCTCAGGATAATGTTCTGTACCGGACACGGCGGTAGCACGGGCCTCAGATCACCCGAATAGCCTATTTTATTTCGGGTTGTACTTGCTCGTGTACTCTCCGTTCTGCCGCCACGCTCTTCCTGTGACTAACTGAACGCGTGTGCTCACCGAAGGTGGCAAGAAACGATCCGGACCGACGCCCGCAGCATCGACGGCTCACGCCCTATTCATGCCTTGTAGGCGGCCGGTTGCGGGGACCCGTGGGTGCATCGTTGCTGGTCAGAGTCATGCCGTCACCCTGCGTGCGTGATCTCTTAAAAGGATCCCATTGTGGGTTCGACTCCCACCGGGGGCACCCTGGCGGCGGAGATGGCCTGGATGAGCCTGTCGTGGAAAGCTCCCGCGTGTGACAAGGGTTGTGATCGTTGGTGCGGGGATCGTGGGTGCTGCCCTGGCCGATCAGTTGGCTGCTCGATGGGGCGGTGAGGTGGTTCTCATCGAGCGGTCGCGGCCGGGCTGGGGGACTAGTCGTACCAGCTTTGGATGGCTTAACGCCAACAAGAAGCAGCCGCGCGCCTATTTTGACTTTTCGGTCGAGGCAATGCGTGACTGGAGGCGCCTGGCCCGCGAGTTCGGCGAGCCGTCCTGGTATCAACCGGTCGGGAACCTTGCCTGGGCGAGGTCGCCGCAGGCGCGTGAGGAGCTCGTCGAACGCGTGGAGCGGCTCCACGCGTGGGGATACGGGGCTGAGATCATCACCGCTTCCCGTGCCCGGGAGCTTGAGCCGAACCTAGCGATCCCCTCGGACGCTGAGATTGCGTTTTTCCCCGATGAGGGATACGTCTGTGGTTGCCCGGCAGCGCAGGCGCTTGTTGCGCGAGCTACCTCCCGCGGGGCACAACTGATCACGGGTGTGGAAGTGCGCGAGCTCGTCACGAGCCACAGCCGGGTCACCGGCGTGTGTCTTGCCAACGAGGAACGAATCGCTGCGGAGACGGTGGTGTGTTGTGCCGGGTGGCGAAGCCCTGAGTTGCTCGCACCGTTGGGCATCGACCTGCCCGTCGTCCCCGCGTCCCCGCGGGGATCGCCGGCAGGGGCGCTGGTGGTGACGATCGAGGGCGTCACACCGCGGCCTGCTCGTGTCATCCACGCCCCTGAGCTCGATGTGCGCCCGACGGGCGAGAGCCGGTTGCTCCTGGAAGCCGAGGACATTGATGTCCACGTCGATATGACCAGTGGGGATGACCATCTGGATGAGCGTGCAGGGGAGCTTCGCAGGCGAGCGGGGATGCTCGTCCCCGCAGCCCTGTCGGCCACGATCGTGGAAGTGTCGCTGTGCGTGCGGCCTCTGCCGCTCGACGGCTATCCCCTGCTGGGACCGGTCTGCGATCACCGTGGTCTTTACATCGCGGTAACCCACAGTGGGATCACCCTCGCACCCGCTCTTGCTCGCCATGTCGCCCTCGAACTCCTCGGCACCGAGAGTCCGATACTTCGGCATTATCGCCCCGACCGTGGCGGGATTGCGGCGCTGGCGCGAGAGCAGGGAACGTCCGGTAACCGCTGACCTCACACTAGGTAGCCGGTCGGGCGTGCTCTGCAAGCGGCACCGACGCCGGCACTTTCGGGCGTTGCCGGGCGCAAGATCCGCGTTATGCCAGTTATTCCGTGTCTCGTTGCCGCTTCTGCGGGTACGGTGGTGAGCGACCGTCCACAAGGGTTTACGAGGGAGGGGGGTCACACAGGAGGGATCTGCGATGGTGCTCAGAGGTGTGGCAGGGGTAGCGGCTGCGGCGGTGATGGCGCTGACGGCATGTTCTAGTTCGGGCGCTGTGACCACGTCCGACACCACATCGACCGCGGCGAAGGGGCCGGTGAACGTGCTCTACGCTGGCTCGCTGGTCGGTCTGATGGAAAACAGCCTCGGCCCGCAGTTCGACCAGGCCACCGGGGATCACTTTCAGGGCTTCAGCGCTGGGTCCGACGCGCTGGCCCAGCAGATCAAGGGCAAGGTCCGGCAAGGTGATGTGTTCATCAGCGCCAGCCCGTCGGTGAACGCGGAGCTGCAGGGTGCGGCCAATGGTAACTGGGAGTCCTGGTATGCGAAGTTCGCCTCCGCGCCCCTGCTGATCGGCTACAACCCCCACTCGAAGTTCGCTGCAGACCTGAAGTCCAAGCCGTGGTACCAGGTGATCACGCAGCCCGGCTTCAAGCTGGGCGTCACCGACCCCAAGATCGACCCCAAGGGCAGGCTCGCCCAGCAAGCGCTGAGCGAGGCCGCCACGAGCTACCACGATCCCGGGTTGCCCGCTGCCGCGCAGCGCAACACCACCGTGCTCCCGGAGACTGAGCTGGTCGGCCGGCTGGAGTCCGGTCAGCTCGACGCGGGCTTTTTCTACAGCAACGAGGCGACTGAGCAGAAGATCCCGACCATCAGCCTCGACCCGGTGCGCCTGGCCGCCACCTACACCGCGACCGTGCTGAACAAGGCTCCGAACCCCGCGCCGGCCACTGCCTTCGTGCAGTACCTGCTCTCCCCGACAGGCCAGGCGCTGCTGAAAAAGGACGGCTTGACCCCGATGCCGCCGACCCTGTCTGGTAACCCCGCCGACGTGCCACCGGCACTGAAATCGGTGCTGCGTGGTGGTGCGTAGCCCGGCCCGCACGCCCCTCAGTACGCCCCTGCCCTGGCTGGCTGGGCTGCTGACGCTCTACCTGGTCGCCCCGGTCCTCGCCTACGTGATCCGGGTGGCCGGTACCCCGGCCAGCGCGCTCGCCACTCCTGGGCTCGGTTCGGCGCTGGCCGTCTCGGTGGAGACGGCCAGCATCTCGACCGTGATCATCGCCGTATTCGGGATCCCGCTCGGCTACCTGCTCGCCCGCACCTCCGGGCGGACTGCGACGGTGCTCGGGGTCGCGGTGCAGCTACCGCTCGCGCTCCCACCGCTGATGAGCGGCATTCTGCTGATCTACCTGGTCGGCCCGTACACGTTCCTCGGGCAGCTCTTCCCCGGCGGGTTGACCGACAACCGGGTCGGCATCGTGCTGGCCCAGACGTTCGTGGCTGCACCGTTTTTGATTGTGGCCGCCCGGTCGGCGTTCGCGGCGTTGGACCCGGCGCTAAACGATGTGGCCGCCACGCTCGGGCACGGCCAGTGGTCGCGCTTCGCTCGGGTGGCCGCACCGGCCGCCGCTCCGGGTATCGCCGCCGGTTTGCTGCTGTCCTGGCTGCGGGCCTTCGGTGAGTTCGGGGCTACCGTGGTGCTCGCCTACCACCCCTTCTCGGTGCCGGTGTTTACCTACGTGCAGTTCGGCGCCACCGGGATCGTCTCGACGCTGACTGCGGTCGGGGCCAGCCTGGGCGCCGCTGCGGTGGTGCTGCTGGCGGCCGCCTACCTGCCTCGGGCGCACCGCCGACGCCCGGTACCAGCGCCGCTGCCGGCGCCGCGCCCTCCCACCACCTCCGCCAGCCCGCTGCTGACGTTCGACCTGAGCGGCCGGCTGGGTTCGTTCCTGGTGGAAGTCGCGCATACCACCGGGAGTGGCCGGCATCTGGTCATTCTCGGGCCGTCGGGGTCGGGCAAGAGCCTGACGCTGCGGATGTTGACCGGGCTGATCCGGCCCACCGGCGGCCGCGTGTGTCTGGACGGTGTCGATGTCACCGCACTGCCGCCGGAACGCCGCGGGTTCGGCTACGTCCCGCAGGACGCCGCCCTGTTACCGCACTTGCCGGTGTGGCGCCAAGTCATGTTCGGGGTGGGGACTGAGCCGGGGCTGGCCGCCTACTGGATCGGTCGGCTGAGGCTGAGCGGGCTGGAGGGTCGGCTGCCCTCCCAGCTTTCCGGCGGCCAGCAGCGCCGGGTCGCCATCGCCCGTGCGCTGGCCCGCAACCCTCGGCTGCTGCTGCTCGATGAGCCGTTCACCGGCTTGGACACGCCAGTTCGCGATGATCTGCGCCACCAGCTGCGCCACTTGCAGCGCGACACCGCGATCACCACCGTCATCGTCACCCACGACCCGGTTGAGGCCGCGTTGCTCGCTGACGAAGTGCTGATCCTCAACCGCGGCCGGCTGGAGCAAGCCGGCCCGCAACCGGCGGTCTTTGCCCACCCAGCCAGCCCGACCGCTGCCCGGATGCTCGGCATCCGCAACCTGCACGTTGGTCGGCGGGCTGGCCCCAGGGAGTTAGAGACCGGCCGGGTGCGGATCGGATTCGCGCCCTCCGCGCTGCCAGCCGACACCGCACCGGACGCGGAGGTGACCTGGTGTATCCGCCCGGAGCACCTGATCTTGGAACGCCTGGCTGAGGGGAGCGGATCCGGGGGACATCCTGGCACGGTCCGTGATGTGGTCTGTCTTGGTCCAGTCGACGAGGTGCTGGTAGCCCTCGACGGTGGTCCCGAGCTGACCGCACAGACCGCAGCCGGTCATCACCCGGGGCTCGGCGCCCGGTGCCGGCTTACGCTGCCGCCCGCCTTGGTGATTGTCTGGCCAGACCGGGGCATCCCGACCCCGGGCGGCGAACAACCCCCCCAGCGGCGCACCGAGGACTTCACCATGCCGGGCCTCTACGACCTCTTCAGCCAACCTCCCCGCTAACCCCTCGTCCCGGGGCGATGGTTAAAGGGCAGGCACAGCGGGTATCTCGACTTTAGAGGAGGAAATAGCCATGGATGAGCGCGACGAAGAGACCCCGCAGGAGAAGATCGAAAAGGCCAGGGGTGAGTCGTTTCCGGCAGGTGTTCCAGAGGACGCGGACCTAGGAACCGGGCGGGAGAAGGGGAAAGGCCTGCCTCCCGGTTCGGTAGGGAAGGGACAACAGACGCCGCAAACCCCCGCCACCTGAGTGTGGTCTCGCCGATAGCCCCGGCAGGCCTGCAGCCCCTCTATACTTTTGCGCCTTACCGGGCGTTCCACTTCGCTCGGCTGGCCGCAGTGGGGGAGGCAAGAGGATGGGCGTTGTCCGCAGTGGAGACAGGGCCTCCGGGGCTAACCGCATCCGGGCGGAGTTCGGCGAACGAGTTGCGTTCCCCGCCGCGGCGCGGGTAGGTACCCGACACGTGTACGCCATGGGGGCCTTGGCGGCGCTGCTGTTCGGTTACGACAACGGCATCATCGGGGCTGCGATCTTGTTCATCCCGCGCGATCTGCCCTTCTCCCCGGCGCTGGAGGGTGTTGTGGTGAGCGCGGCGGCGGGCGGGGCAATGGTGGGTGCGCTGGGCAGTGGCCCGGCGGCCGATCGGCACGGACGGCAGTGGGTCCTGCTGGCTGCCGGGGTGGTGTTCACCTTCGGAGCCTTGGGGGCTGGTGCCGCCGGCAGCGTCCCCGTGCTGGTGCTGTTTCGCTTCATCCTGGGGTTGGGGATTGGCATCGCGTCCGTGCTGGTGCCCCTTTACCTGGCCGAGATGGCACCTGCCCAGGACCGTGGTGTGATCACCTCCCTCAACCAGTACATGATTATCGTGGGCACGGTCCTGTCCTCGGCCATCGGGTATGGGCTGGGTTTTCTCGGCTCATGGCGGTGGATGTTCTGGATCGGTGTGTTCCCCGCGCTGGTGCTGACGGTCGGCATGATTGCCGTGCCCGACACCCCTCGGTCGCTGGTCCGGCGGGGGCACGCCGAGCAGGGACGCGCTGTCCTGATGGGCTTGCGCGGCGACGCCGCTCGTGCCGAGGGCGAGTTCGCCGAGCTGATGGCACTCGAACGCCAGCAGCGCGACACGCCGACCAGGGGCCGACTGTCGGCCCGCTGGGTGCGTCGGCTGCTGGTGCTGGGCGGGCTGCTGGCCATCTTCCAGCAGATCACGGGGATTGGCGCGATGGCGTACATCCCGACGGTGCTCGCTGGGTTCGGGATGTCCACGCGCACCGCGTTGCTGTTCGGCTTCCTGAACGGACTGCTGAACATCCTGACCATCGCCCTCATCGTCCGGGCCAAGGTCGTCGACCGGCGAGGTCGCAAGCCCGTCCTGCTGGCCGGTCTGGTGGGCATGTCAGCCAGTTTGTTCGCTCTCGGGGCGGCGGCACTGATCCTCCCGGTCCAGTCGCGCGCGTTATTCGTCATCGCGATGGCTGCGTTCGTGGTGTTCACCAACACCTTCTCCGCTACCTGGGGCCCGGTGCTGTGGGTGGTGCTGGCCGAGATCTTCCCGCTTGCCACCCGGGGGGTGGCGATGGCCATCGCCACCCTGTTCAACTGGCTGACCCAGGTCCTGGTGTCCCTGACCTTCCCCCCCTTTACCGCGCTCGCCGGGGCAGGCATGGTCTTCCTCGCCTACGCCGCTACCGGTGTGGTGATCTTCCCGATCGTGTGGTGGATGGTGCCGGAAACCAGGCAACGCAGCCTGGAATCACTGGAAGCGGCGTTCTGCACCGGCGCGCACTGACTGAGCGACTGGTCAGAGGGGGTGACGCGGTGGATATGAGTACCCAAAGTCTCTTGTGCAGGCGCCAGTCTGCTGCAATGCTTACTTAGCCCAAACGGGCGAAGGTATGCGGGCGGCCGCATGGGGGGTGGGCGGCCGCCCGCACGAACCGGGAGCTCTGCGCGAGACGGAAACAGGCCCCTCAGGCCGACACGACGACCGCGTAGCCCCCCAGACCGATCAGCCGCGACCCGGAGATGGTCTCGGCCTTGGTGATCAGCGAGGTGACCGCACCCGTCTCCGGATCGAAGTCCACGTCGGTGACTGAGCCGAGTTCCATGCCTCGCTCGGTGAGTACCCGCTTCCCGATGATCTCCAGGTCGTTGTCCTCGGCCCGCTGTTCCACGGTGTCGCGGGCCGGCCGGATCACCGTGTCGGTAGCGACCGTCACCGCGTCGGGCCCGAAACTCTGGAGGTCCTCCCAGGCGAGCAAGGTGCCGGCACCGCTGACCTTGCCCAATCGCAGCAGCGCCACCCTGGCCGGCCCGGGCAGCACGACGAAGCCGTCCACCCTGGCTACCCGGGTCGCGGTGGCAGTGCTCACCACGTTGTGTTTGCGCGTCTGGCTAAAGAGCATCGTCGGTTCCTTCCCGCAACCGGGACCGGAAGGCTTCCACCGCCGCCCCGAACCCGGCTAGGTCCTCGGAGACGAACTCGGTGGCCGCCGCGGGTACGATGAGGTTCTCGCCCGAGACCGCCATGGTGTTGGGCAGGGGAATGAACACCCGCCGTCCCGCCGTGCCGAGCGCCTCGCTGGCCTGGACTTCGTAGCCCACCACGTCCAGGCTCCTCCCGCTGTGCAGCACGACGTCCACCACGCGCCCAAGATCCCGCCCCTTGTCGGTGAGCACCCGGTCCTCTAGCACGTTTGCTTTGTGGGCTTGTTTGCGTGGCGCGAGCTCCTTTGCTGGGATCAGCACCGCCTCGTCGGCTACCATCACGGCGTCCCGGCCCACGCCGTGCACCCCGCTCCAGGGCAGTGAATCCTTGCGGGACCGGCTGAACAACCCCGGATTGCGCAGGGTGAAACCGGCGATGCGACCGCCGGTGCGGTCGAAGACGACGTCTTTGATCTCGGCGACCAGCTCACCGCCCAGGGTGACCACCGGGCGGCCGGTCAACTCGCTGGCCCGCAGCAGCAACATGGGGGTCGGTGTGCTCATTTCGAGTCGCTCCGGCCCGGGTCGCTCAGCCCGATCACACCGCCGCGTCGCCTCCTGCGCTGGAGGACGGCGGCAAGTGTCATCAACACCAGCACAATAACCAGCGCCAGGATCACCCAGCCCCACCAGGCCATCGCTACCTCCGTGTTGTCTGGGCTGTACCGGGTGCTTCCTTCGCGCACAGTAACGCGTACGGATCCGTGCTTGCTCGCTGGCATGTCACTCAGCGGGAGTAAAGTCCGACTGGCGGGCCGGGAACCGGACCCGCTGCAGGAGCGTTGAGCCCGTGACGGTCTGCAATGCCCACCTGGAGGAACCCTCACCTGGAGGAACACGGTGCGCACCACCAGTAACCCCGCATTCCGCAACCTTCCCGTGGGGGGCGGCGGTTACGCGGGCTTCAACTCGGCCCCCGCAGCCTTCCCGGGCGCTGAGCCCCGCTACGGCGGTGTCCTGCCGACTGCCAGCCGACCGATGACCGTCGATGATGTGGTCACCAAGACCGGCATCACCCTGGCTGTTCTGGCAGTCACCGGCACGGCAACCTACCTGAGCGGATGGTGGGGGCTCGCCCTTCCGGCCGCGCTGATCGGTTTCGTGCTTGCGCTGGTGGTCATCTACAAGAGAGTGGTCAGCCCGCCGCTGATCTTGACTTACGCCGCCCTCGAGGGCGTCGTTCTGGGCGGCATTAGCGGTGTGATTGGCGGGCAGGTCGAACGTCTGACGGGTAGTGGCTCCCTCGTCCTGGAGGCGATCATCGGCACGGTGCTGGTGTTCGCCGGGATGTTGGTGGTGTACAAAACTGGCGCGGTGAAGGTCACCCCACGGTTCACCAAGTGGGTCACCGGTGCCCTGATCGGGGCGGTCGGTCTGATGCTGGTGAACCTCGTCGCGGGCTTCTTCATCCCCGGGGGCCTTCAGCTGCAGAACGGCGGTCCGCTGGCGATTATTTTCACCCTGGTCGTCATCGGGATCGCGGCGTTCAGCCTGCTGCTCGACTTTGATGTTGCCGATGAGGCGATCCGGGTGGGCGCACCGCAGCGCACGGCCTGGTACATCGCCTTCGGGCTCACGGTGACCCTGGTCTGGTTGTACCTGGAGATCCTCCAGCTGTTGTCCTTCCTCCAGAACGAGTAGGCATACCGCGCCGCAGGCGGGCGGAGACTCCGGTGTACTACGCCGAACACATCATCGATCTGGTCGGCAATACCCCGCTGGTGCGGCTGAGTTCCGTCACCCGGGACGTCACGCCGCTGGTCTTGGCGAAGGTGGAGTACCTCAACCCTGGCGGCAGCGTGAAGGACCGGATCGCGCTGCGGATGGTCGACGCGGCGGAACGATCCGGCGCGCTGCGGTCGGGAGGCACGATCGTGGAGCCGACGTCGGGCAACACCGGTGTCGGGCTGGCGATGGTTGCCCAGCGCAGGGGCTACCGGTGTCTTTTCGTCTGCCCCGACAAGGTTGGCGCGGACAAGCGCGACGTGCTCAAGGCCTACGGTGCCGAGGTCGTGGTGTGCCCCACCGCCCTCGCCGCCGACCATCCCGACTCGTATTACTCGGTGTCCGACCGGTTGGCCCAGCAGATCGACGGGGCGTGGAAGCCCGACCAGTACTCGAACCCGGAGAACCCGGCCAGCCACTACCACAGCACCGGCCCTGAACTGTGGGCGCAAACCCAGGGGCGGATCACGCACTTCGTCGCCGGCATCGGCACCGGCGGGACGATCTCGGGAACTGGACGCTACCTCAAGGAAGTCAGCGACGGCCGGGTGCAGGTCATCGGCGTTGATCCGGAAGGCTCGGTGTACTCGGGCGGCAGCGGCCGGCCCTATCTGGTGGAGGGTGTCGGGGAGGACTTCTGGCCCGGCACATATGACCGGAGCGTCTGCGATGAGATCATTCCAGTCTCGGACACCTACTCCTTCACCATGACCCGGCGGCTGGCCCGGGAAGAAGGGTTACTCCTGGGAGGATCGGGCGGGATGGCAGTGGTGGGCGCGCTGCAGGTCGCCTCCCGAGCCGCTCCCGAGGCGGTCATCGTGGTCCTGCTGCCCGATGGCGGGCGCGGCTATTTGGGCAAGGTCTTCAACGACGCCTGGATGGCCACCTACGGTTTCCTGCCCCCGGACTCCTCCGGAGCGACGGTCGCCGATGTGCTGGTCGGCAAGGACGGCACCTTGCCGAAGCTGGTGCACACCCATCCGAATGAGACGGTCGCTGAGGCAGTGATGATCCTGCGCGAGTTCGGGGTCTCGCAGCTGCCCGTGGTCGCCGCCGAGCCGCCGGTGATGGCGGCTGAGGTGATCGGCGCGGTCAGTGAGCGCACCCTGTTGCAGGCTCTGTTCACCGGTGACGCGCAACTCGCCGACCGGATCGAGGAGCACATCGCGGCGCCGCTTCCCACGATCGGTGCGGGTGAGTCGATCGGGTCCCTGATCCGGGCCTTGGCCGACGCCGACGGCGCCATGGTCTTGATCGACGGCAAACCGGCGGGGGTGGTCACCCGTCAGGATGTGCTGGGGTTTTTGGCCGGCCGCTGAGCAGTGAGACGAGCTGATCCGCTAGCGTGGCCGGGCACCACTGCGTCAGGCCACCCTAGCGAAGGGGTTGGAACCCGATGACGACGCCCCAGCAGCCCCAACCGCGGCAGCAGGATCCTAGCCGGGATGTGGATAGCGCCTCCGCTAAACAGCCCCTTCTGTTCGTTCCCCCACCGCAGTTCGGGCGATGTGCTGATGCTACTGCACGTGCTACTGCACGGCGACAGGCCGCCCCCTCGCAGGATCGTCAGGCGGCGACCAGCTCGCCGACTCCTCGCTCACAGCCCCATGGTGGCCAACCAGAGCTCGCGGTCCCGATGCCGCCCAACCGCGGCATCGGGACCGCGAGCTTCGTGATCCACTATGTAGCTCCGGTGATCGTGTTGAGTCTCCTGCTTTCTCTCGGTGTGATCATCGGCAACACGGTATGGCGCCTGGTGCTTGCCGCGGCGGGTTGCCTGGCTCTGCTGGGCTTTGGTGTCTGGCCGTCCCCCGGTCGAGACAAACGCGGCAACCGAAGATCGCGGCGGCAACGGCACGCCGTAGGCTAGCGAGGTGACAGGCTTCACGACTCGCGCGATTCATGCCGGTCAAGACCCGGATCCTCGCACCGGGTCGGTGATCGTGCCGATCCACGCCACCTCCACGTTCCTGCAGGATGGTGTTGGCGGGCTACGCGGCGGATACGAGTACGCGCGTACCGCCAACCCCACCCGCACCGCGTTGGAGACCTGCTTGGCCGCGTTGGAGAGAGCGCGGTACGGGCGGGCCTTCGCGTCCGGTATGGCGGCCAGTGATGTGCTGCTGCGGGCGACCTGCCGGCCGGGTGAGCACGTCGTCATCCCTGGCGACGTCTACGGTGGCACGTTCCGTTTGATCGACAAGGTGTTCCGCCCCTGGGGGATCGAGCACACCGCCGTGCCGCAGTCCGATCTCGACGCCGTGGCCGCCGCGATGCGCCCGACCACTCGGTGGGTGTGGTGCGAAACGCCCACCAACCCGCTGCTCGCCATTGCCGACATCGCGGCGCTGGCCGGTATCGCGCACGCGGCTGGCGCCCGCTTGGTGGTGGACAACACGTTCGCTACGCCGTATCTGCAGACCCCCCTGGAGTTCGGCGCGGACGTGGTGCTCCACTCGACCACCAAGTACCTGGGCGGGCACTCCGATGTGGTCGGGGGTGCCCTGATCACCGATGATGCCCAGTTGGACGAGCAGGTGGCCTTCCTGCAGAACAGCGCCGGCGCGGTGCCCGGGCCCTTCGACGCCTGGCTGACGCTGCGCGGGATCAAGACGTTGGCGGTGCGCATGGAGCGACACTGTGACAACGCCGAGCGGATCGTCGCGGCGCTGCAGGCACACCCGGCGGTCACGAGCGTCCGTTACCCCGGCTTGGGCACCCATCCTGGCCACGAGGTAGCCGCCAAGCAGATGCGCCGATTCGGTGGGATGGTCTCGTTGACCGTGCGGGGTGGCGCCGCGGCGGCGTTGGCGGTGTGCGCCCGGACCCGGGTGTTCACGCTGGCCGAGTCGCTGGGTGGAGTCGAGTCCCTCATCGAGTATCCCCACCGCATGACGCATGCCTCCACCACCGGAACGCAGCTGGAGGTACCCGCCGAGCTGCTCCGGCTGTCGGTAGGCATCGAGGACGCCGAAGATCTCGTCGGGGACCTGCTCGCGGCACTCGGGTAGCGCAGCGCCCCGAGCTAGCCCCGAGCTAATTGCCGAGCTAATCGCCGAGTGGTTTTTGCGGCGGTGGCGGGGACTGCGGCACGGAGGGGGGTGCTACCGGTAAGTCGGCGCGCTGCAGGCATCCGTCGATGAGCTGCACGCCATCGGGCACCAACACGTAGCTACCCGGCTCGGGACAGCCCGCCCGCTCGGCCGTCACGACAGCGGCGCCAGCGAGCAACGCGGCTACCCCAGCCGTGACCACCACCGGCATCCAGCGGCGGGCCATCCCCACCTCCCAAGGCTCGCACGGAACGCGGTGAGCGCTGGCGCGCTGAGGTGATGGCTCAGCGCCGGAAGGGTTCAGCCTTGACGACGGCGACGGTCATCAAACCGCCATTAGGCAACTCATAGTGGCGGTCTTCGCCCTCGTGTGCGCCGATGATCGCCTTGCCCAACGGAGAGTTGGGCGAGTAAACCTCCAGGTCGCCGTGGGCGACTTCCTCCAGGGAGCCGAGCAGGAAGGTCTCGGTCTCGTCGTCATTCTCATAGCGCACCGTGACGACCATCCCCGGCGCGGCGACCCCAGACTCGGCCGGTGCCTCGCCGACTTTGGCCACGCGCAGTAGTTCTTGCAACTGACGGATCCGCGCTTCGAGCTGGGCCTGCTCTTCGCGGGCGGCGTGGTACCCGCCGTTCTCCTTGAGATCGCCCTCCTCGCGGGCGTCGTTGATCTTCGCAGCAATGACTGGGCGGTTGGCGACCAGCTCGTCGAGCTCCTGCTTGAGCCGGTCGTAGGATTCCTGGGTCAACCAGGTTACCTGGGTTTCGCTCACGGTCATCACTCCTCCTGATCCGACGTCCGCTACTGCGGGGCGGAGCACACCGTGCCGCTGGCTGGCAGCCAACGGCCGGAACGGAAAAAACACGGCCCTGCCCCGGGGCCGTGCGTATCCTCCACGGTAACATGAGGTGTCCGACTCGGCCTCAGTCTTATGGGTGATGCGGTCCGGATCGTGCCTGTTCAGTAGTGGGGTCTAACTTAGGAGAGTGTTCCCGCTGCCCGGATATCCCGCCTGAGGGCGGCTGAGGAGGGACGAACAGACATCCATGACTGAGCAGCTGCGAATGATGGCGGTGCACGCGCATCCCGATGACGAGTCCAGCAAGGGCGCCGCGACGATGGCTCGATACGTCGCCGATGGGCACGACGTGATGGTAGTCACCTGCACCGGCGGGGAACAGGGCAGCATCCTGAACCCGTCGTTCGAGCCGGCAGATCTGGCTGAGCACCCGGCGCGGATGAGGGCGGTCCGCCGCCAGGAGATGGCCCGCGCAGCGCAGATCCTGGGCGTGCACCACCGTTGGTTGGGTTACCTTGACTCTGGGTTTCCCGAGGGCGATCCGGCGCCGCCACTACCGGAGGGGTGCTTCGCGGGGGTGCCCCTCGGGGTGCCCACCCAGGATCTGGTCCGGGTGATTCGCGAGTTCCGGCCGCACGTGGTGGTGACCTACGACGAGACAGGTGGCTACCCGCACCCAGACCACATCCGGTGCCACGAGGTGTCGGTCGCGGCGTTTGACGCCGCAGGTGACCCGGAGTGTTTCCCCGAGGCCGGGATGCCGTGGCAGCCACTGAAGCTCTACTACGTGCACGGCTTCACCCGCCAGCGGATGCAGTTGCTGCACGATGCACTGCTCAGCTCCGGCGAGCCCTCGCCGTTCGGTGAGTGGCTGGCGAAGTGGGACGCATCGCTGCCGGACATGTTGGAGCGGGTGACCACCCAGGTGCGGTGCGCCGAGTACTTCCCGGTGCGCGACGAGGCGCTGCGGGCACACGCGACCCAGATCGATCCGGCGAGTCGGTGGTTCTCGGTGCCCCACGCGCTGCAGGCGCAGCTGTGGCCGACCGAGGAGTATGAGCTGGCGCGTTCGCTGGTGGACACCACACTGCCCGAAGACGACCTTTTCTCCGGTGTCCGGGAGCGGGTGCACGCATGACCCTGCTGCTGCCCGCTGGTTTCGCGGCGCCGACGGAGCTCTCGGCCATCGCCGGGGTCCAGGCGCCGCCCCCGAAGCCAGGGCCAGCGCCTAGTGGGCATGGCGTGGAGTTCGGCAAGGCCGCGCCAGCCGGTCTGGTGGTGCTGCTGCTCTTGCTCGTGACCGTGGCGCTGCTGGTGCGGTCGATGAACAAGCACCTGCGCCGGCTCCCGGAGTCTTTCGAGGACGATTCTGCCCCGGGGCCGCGTGCGGAGTAACGGTTCCCCGTTGCCCCCGGGCTAGGGAGGATGGCCGACATGGTGAACCGGCTCGCGAACTCTACCAGCCCCTACCTGCTCCAGCACGCCACCAATCCGGTCGACTGGTGGCCGTGGTGCGACGAGGCGTTCGCCGAAGCGGTGCGGCGTGACGTTCCCGTGCTGCTGTCCATCGGCTACGCCGCCTGCCACTGGTGCCACGTGATGGCGCATGAGTCCTTTGAGAACGCGGACATCGCCGCAGTGATGAACGCCAATTTCGTCAACATCAAGGTGGACCGGGAGGAGCGCCCCGACGTTGACGCCATCTACATGGAGGCAACCCAGGCCGTCACCGGCCACGGGGGATGGCCGATGACGTGCTTCCTCACCCCCACCGGTGAGCCATTCCACTGTGGCACCTACTACCCGCCCTCGGCCCGGCACGGATTGCCCGGCTTCCCTGAGCTGCTCATCGCTGTGCGCCAAGCCTGGGCCCACCGCGGTGATCAGGTTCGCCAGGCGGCCGCGCGCATCGTCGGGCAACTCACCGAACGGGCGGCGCCGCTGACCGAGTCCGCGGTGGATGACCGGGTGCTGGCCGCTGCGGTGGACGCCCTGGCCGCCGAGTTCGACCAGAAGCATGCGGGGTTCGGTGGTGCCCCGAAGTTCCCCCCCTCGATGCTGCTGGAGTTCTTGCTCCGCCACCACGAACGGACCGGCTCGCAGGCGGCGCTGTCCATGGCCCAGCGCACGGGCGAGGCGATGGCCCGGGGCGGGATCTACGATCAGCTGGCCGGGGGGTTCGCGCGCTATTGCGTCGACGCCGCCTGGGTGGTGCCGCATTTCGAGAAGATGCTCTACGACAACGCCCTGCTGTTGCGCGCCTACACCCACCTGGCCCGGCTGACCGGTTCGGTGACCGCCCGACGGGTGGCCGAGCAGACAGCAACGTTCCTGCTGGACGGGCTGGGCACCGCGCAAGGTGGTTTCGCGGCGTCGTTGGACGCCGATGCCGAGGGCCAGGAGGGCGCCAGCTACGTGTGGACCCCCTCGCAACTCATCGACGTGCTGGGGGCTGACGATGGTCAGTGGGCGGCGGAGCTGCTCGCGGTGAGCCCGGCCGGAACGTTCGAGCATGGCACGTCGGTGTTGCAGTTGCCCGCCGAGCCCGATGACGCGCCGCGCTGGGAGCGGGTGCGTGCCGCGTTGCTCGCTGCCCGGGCCGCCCGCCCGCAGCCGGCCCGCGACGACAAGGTCGTCACCGAGTGGAACGGGATGGCGATCACCACTCTGGCCGAGGCAGGCGGCGTGCTGGATCGTCCGGAGTGGATTGCTGCGGCGGCCGCCGCGGCGGAACTGATCCTGGGCACGCACCTGGTCAATGGCCGGCTCCGGCGAAGCTCCCGCGATGGTGTGGTGGGCCAGGCCGCCGGGGTGCTGGCTGATCACGCGTGGTTGGCCGAGGGCTTGCTCGCACTGCACCAGGTCAGCGGTGAGAACCGCTGGCTGCACGCCGCGCTGTCCCTCCTGGAGCGGGCCCGGGAACATTTCGCCGATCCAGACCACCCCGGAGCCTGGTTCGATACCGCTGGTGACGCCGAGGCGCTGTTCCGCCGCCCCACCAACCCGACCGACACCGTGATCCCAGCAGGAGCCTCCGCGCTGGCCTCCGCGCTGGTGACCGCTTCGGCGCTGACTGGCTCGGAGTCTTACCGCGAAGCGGCGCAGGCGGCGGTGGGGCGGGCCGGGATGGTGCCGGCCAAGGCACCGCAGGCTGCTGGACACTGGCTGAGCACCGCCGAGGCGCTGGCGCACGGGCCGGTGCAGGTTGCCGTGATTGGTGCCGCCGGGGATGCGGCCCGCACTGCGCTAGAGGCTCGGGCCCACTGGGCGGCACCTGGTGGAGCGGTCGTGCTGGCCGGGGAACCCGGTGCGGATCATCCGATGCTAGCTGGGCGGGACCTGGTGGCGGGCGCCCCAGCGGCCTACGTCTGCCGGGGATTCCTCTGTGAGCGGCCGGTGAGTTCCCCAGACGAGCTGCAGGCGCAGCTGCAAGGCCGAATTGCCGGCTCGGCCGGCTAAGTCGGCGGCAGGAGAGTCGATCACAGGCTACGACGGCTGTTTTTCGCTGTCGGCGTACCAGGCGCTCTCGACTCTGTAACGCTAGTAATGCTGTAATCGTCCCAGGCGAGGGCGAGTGAGAGGACGACGCCATGGTGGGACGAGGACGGCCGCACGGCATGCGCCCCGGCAGCCGGTGGTATGGGCGGGGCGGTTGGCAGCAGGCTGACCTTCCGCTGGCCGACGATGCCAAGGCCTGGTTCACGGGGCGGTTGCCAGATGAGTGGTTCACCGGTGAGGTCGAGGTCAGCGTGGACCGCGAGGAGATTATCGTTGTGGGTGAGCTACCCGCGCTGAGTGAGGAACTCACCGACGACGCTGAGCGGGCTGCCGCCGAGGCTGGCCGGATCAGCAGGTTCCGGGAGGACTCCCGCGGTGAGCGGATCGAGATCGCCCGGCAGGCCGAGCACCGCTACCGGCGCAAGGTGGCCTGGGGAGCCCGGCTGGGTGGCACCGAGGAGATGTTTACCACGCTGTCGGTGCCGGTGATGACCCGATTGCGGCAACCCGAGCGTCTGGTGCTCGACACCCTGGTCGACGCCGGGGTGGCACGGTCCCGGTCGGAGGCACTCGCCTGGGCGGTACGACTGGTCGGTGAGCATGCCCAGCAATGGCTCGGCGAGCTCAAGCAGGCCATGGCCACCGTCGATGACCTGCGCGCCCGCGGTCCCGAACTGTAGCCAGGACGGAAATAGCAGAAGGCTATCCGGCCGGAGCTTTAGGCGTCCATTCGAGTGAATAGGGTAACTCGGATAGATGATAATCGGACCAGGCGTCTTGTCAGCCAGCGTATCTATTATATCATACTTCCTACGCAGGGTGGGTGCCGCAACTATCACTGTGAGGTACGCGATGTCAACGGCGCTGCTTGATTTTTTCACTGATCTCCACATCGACCCAGCCCGGAATCGTGACTTCAGGGAGGCGCTGGTCGACGCGATGACCAAGGCGGGGCTGTCCGCGACGGAGCAACAGGCGGTTCTCGGTGGAGACGTAGACACTGTGCGTAGGCTGTTGAGCCCTGAGTTCACTGAAACTGCGATTGTCAGCACTCTTTCCGTGTCGGTGGAAACGGAGTGATAACTGACATCGATGACTCTCCTCACGGGGAGTCTCGCGCCGGTGGTGAACTGGTCATCGTGGGCACCGGCTACCGGGCGCTCGGTGATCTCTCGCAGCAAGCGCGGTCGTACCTGCGGGCCGCGGACAAGGTTTTCTACCTCATCGGTGAACCCTTGCTCACGCAACACATCATCAAGTGCAACCCGTCGGCTGAGTCTCTCTTCCCCTTCTATGCCAAGGGCAAGCCTCGGGTCGCGTCTTATCGCGAAATGGTCGACCGCATCCTGTGTGAGGTGCGCCAGGGATCATTAGTCTGCGTCGCTTTCTATGGTCATCCTGGTGTCTTCGTTAATCCCTCGCATGAGGCGGTTCGCCAAGCCCGCGAGGAAGGCTTTCGGGCGCGCATGTTGCCCGCCCCCTCCGCTGAAGACTGGCTTTTCGCCGATCTAGGGATCGATCCGGCTAGAGCTGGGTGTCAGAGCTTCGAGGCGACCGACTTCCTTCTCCATGCCCGGATTTTCGATCCCGCGAGCGTCCTCATCCTCTGGCAGGTAGGGGTTATCGGAGCCCAAGACTGGCCAGCTGGATACGACCACAGACCCAATACAAGGGTTCTCACAGAGGTGCTTACCCGCACGTACGACGCCGACCACGAAGTCATTATTTACGAGGCGTCCTCCTACGAGGTGTGTGAGCCACGAATCGAGCGGGTGCCGCTGGCCAAGCTCACCGCCGTCGAGCTGAGCGCGATCTCCACGCTGGTAGTTCCGCCCGCGGTTCGGCGTCCGGCCGACCGGCAGATGGCCCAGCGGCTCGGTTTTGTCTGACCTTCGGAACTGCGCTCACCGGGGACTGGGGCTCACGGAGAGCAGTCGCCCGGCCAGGCCGCGTGAGCGTCTCGTGAGCCGGTCAGCTATCGCGCGCAGCACCACCGAGGCTGGCGAGGTGGGATCGGCGAGCACCAACGGAGTGCCCGCGTCGCCGGTCTCGCGCAGTCGGGCATCCAAGGGCACCTGACCTAACAGCGGGACCTCGCTGCCCAGCGAGCGGGTCAGCGAGTCGGCCACTACCTGGCCCCCGCCGAAACCGAACAGGTAATTCCGGGAACCGTCCGGCATCGGTAACCACGACATATTCTCCACCACGCCGATCAGCCGCTGGCGAGTCTGCAGGGCGATCGCCCCAGCCCGCTGGGCCACTTCCGCGGCGGCCCGCTGCGGAGTGGTGACCACGAGAATCTCGGCGTTGGGAATCAGCTGCGCTACCGAGATAGCGATGTCCCCGGTGCCCGGGGGGAGATCGAGCAGCAGCACGTCAAGGTCCCCCCAGAACACATCGGCGAGGAACTGCTGCAGCGCGCGATGCAGCATCGGTCCCCGCCACACCACCGGAGTGTTGTCCTTGGTGAACATGCCGATTGAGATGACCTTCACGCCGTGCGCCGTCGGCGGCATGATCATCTTTTCCACCTGAGTGGGGCGGGCGGTGGTGCCGAGCATGCCCGGCACTGAGTGGCCATAGATGTCGGCGTCGACCACCCCGACCGACAGGCCCCGGTCAACCATCGCGGCCGCCAGGTTCACCGTCACCGAGGACTTGCCAACCCCGCCTTTACCGGAGGCCACGCAGTACACCCGGGTCAGCGATCCCGGCTCCGCGAAGGGGATCCGGGGCTCCTCGGTGGTGCCGCGCAGCTGCCGGCGCAACGCGGTGCGCTGGGTGTCGCTCATCACGTCCAACTCCACCTGGACACCCCGCACGCCCGGCAGGGCGGACACTGCGGCGGTGACCCGGGACGTGATGGTCTCGCGCATAGGGCAACCGGCGACGGTGAGCCATACCGCTACCCCCACCGTTCCGTCAGCGGCCACGGTCACGTCCTTGACCATGCCCAGCTCGGTGATCGGCCGGTTAATTTCGGGGTCCTGGACCCCGGCCAGCGCGGTTCGAACCGCGTCGACCGACGGGGCAGTCTGGGTAGAGGCCACGGATGGCACCGACCTTCCGGTTACGTGTGGGCTCCTCCCATGCTAGGCGCTGCCGAGTTGGTCAGCAGGCTGCCGGGTAACCTGAACGGCAGGCTGGTACCTGGCCGTACGTCACGGAAGGTGTCCTCATGGCCCGTCTCGCCCAGACACCTGGTCTCACCGAGATCCAGCGGGAGATCCTGGCCACGGTCAAGGCCTTCGTCGACAAGGAGATCATTCCGGTTGCTCAGGAGTTGGAGCACACCGACACCTACCCGCAGGAGATCGTCGACGGGATGAAGGAGATGGGCCTGTTCGGGCTCACCATCCCCGAGGAGTACGGCGGTCTGGGGGAGTCGCTGCTGACCTACGCCCTGGTGGTGGAGCAGATCGCCCGAGGCTGGATGAGCGTCTCAGGCGTGATCAATACCCACTTCATTGTGGCGTACATGATCAGCCACCACGGCACCGACGAGCAGAAGCGGGACTATCTGCCGGGGATGGCGGAGGGCAGCATTCGCGGTGCCTTCTCCATGTCGGAACCCGAGCTGGGTTCCGACGTCGCGGCGATCAAGACGAGGGCCCGCCGCGACGGGGACCACTACATCGTCGATGGCGCGAAGATGTGGCTGACCAATGGCGCCACCTCGACCTTGGTGGCGACCCTGGTCAAGACCGAGGAGGGTGCGGCGAAGGCACACCACAACCTCACGACGCTGCTGGTGGACAAGCCCACGGGCTACGGTGAGGTCGTTCCCGGTCTCAGCGTGCCTGGTAAGATCAACAAGATGGGCTACAAGGGGGTCGACACCACCGAACTGGTGTTCGACGGCTTCCGTATCGGAGCCAACAAGGTGCTGGGTGCGGCTCCGGGCAGGGGTTTCGTCCAGATGATGGATGGTGTCGAGGTGGGGCGGGTCAACGTTGCCGCCCGGGCCTGCGGCATCGCCATCCGTGCTTTCGAGCTCGCGGTCGACTACGCCCAGCAGCGCAGGACCTTCGGCAAGCCGATCGCGCAGCACCAAGCGATCGCGTTCAAACTTGCGGAGATGGCCACCAAGGTCGAAGCCGCGCACCTGATGATGGTCAACGCCGCCCGGTTCAAGGACTCCGGCGAGCGCAACGACGTCCAGACCGGGATGGCGAAGCTGCTGGCCAGCGAATACTGTAAGGAGGTCACTGAGGACGCCTTCCGCATCCACGGCGGCTACGGCTACTCCAAGGAGTACGAGATCGAGCGGCTGATGCGGGAAGCGCCGTTCCTGCTCATCGGCGAGGGCACCAGCGAGATCCAAAAGACGATCATCAGTAAGGGGCTGCTGAGGGAGTACGCTGCGCGAAGTTGAGGTAAACCGTGAGCGTCCCGCAGCGCGAGCGACTCCACGATTGGATACCGTAGGGGAGGTGATGCGCGATGACCAGTCCATTCAATAGCCAGAGCCAGATGCCTGGCTTGCCTACCCCGCCCACCGGCTGGCCGATCGGCTCCTACGCCACCTACGCTGAGGCGCAGCGCGCCGTGGACCATCTCGCGGACAACCAGTTCCCGGTTGCCGAGGTCACGATCGTCGGGGTGGATCTCATGCTGGTGGAGCGGGTGCTGCGCCGGCTGACCTGGGGCCGGGTCATCGGTCAGGGGGCGGCGTCGGGCGGCTGGTTTGGCCTGTTTGTCGGGGTACTGCTCAGCGTATTCGCTGCTCACGCGGGGGACTGGCGGCTCCCGATCCTGGTGGCGATGGCCACCGGCGTGGTGTTCGGCGCGGTGTTTGCCGCGGCTGGCTATGCCTCGACCCGTGGCCGCCGGGACTTCGCGTCGGCCAGCCAACTGGTCGCCGGGCGTTACGATGTGCTGTGCCAGCCGAGACATGCCGAGCAGGCTCGAGACATGCTGGCCAAGCTGGCGATGGGCCCCGGCGCGGCAACTGCCTGATCTCAGCGGGGTAGGCAGCACCACTGGGTGAGGGCTTCGTGCAGGCCAGTGACCAGGGGCAGACTCGCCAGGGCTTTCGCGTCGCACCAGCGGGCATCGCCAGCGTCATCGCCGGCTCGTAGCGTTCCGCCGGTCACCCGGCAGTGGTAGTCGTGGATGTCGAACACGGCCCCCTGTGGTGTGGGGCGTTGCACCTCTCCCAGCAAGCGCGCGATCTCGACTGCCAGCCCGGTCTCCTCGGCCACCTCGCGGATCACCGCCTGGTGATCTGTCTCACCGGGCTCAACCCGGCCTCCGGGCACCGACCAGCGTCCCCGCCCCGGCTCGTTGGCCCTTCGGACCAGCAGCAGCCTGCCGGCGTGGTCGAACACCACTGCCCCGACACACCGAACCCGCTGCTCGGGTGACCCCGTCATCATCAGCGACGGTAGTACTCTCACGGTGTGATCGGTCGCCATACCAACGTCTTGCTCAACCCCTCTGTGGAGCGGCGGGTGATCCGGGTGCGGCGGCACTGGGCGATGTTGACCAAGCCGATACTGCAGACCATCGTGGTCGTGGGCGTCGCGTTCGGGCTGTCACTGCTGGTCAGTCGCCTGAGCCAGGGGCTCTGGCTGGTGCAGTCCTTGCTCTGGTATCTGGCGGTCGCGGCAGTGATGCGTTTCGCCTGGAAGGTGCTGGAATGGTGGCTCGAGCTCATTATCGTCACCGACAAGCGATTCATGATCACCAGCGGCGTCCTGGAGACGAAGAACTCCATGATGCCGATCACGAAGGTGACCGATATGAGCTTTCTGCGGCCGTTCATCGGCCAGATACTTGGTTACGGCACGCTCCGGGTGGAGTCGGCCGGGCAGAAGCAGGATTTGGAGCATATCGAGTACGTGCCCAGGCCGGAGGAGGTCTTCAAAGCGATCTCCGAGCTAATCTTCGGTGAGAAGAAGCAGGCCCGTTCCCACATGCTGGAGCCGCCACGCGGCGCCCGCCGCAGGGCTTGGCGCTTCGCGAGACGGTCTGATCTGCGGTAGCGCGGTAGTCGAATAAAGTCGGCGGTTGTGCGTATCGACCTGCACGCCCACTCCACGGTGTCCGACGGAACGGACACCCCCGCCGAGCTTATGGCCGCCGCCGCTGCGGCTGGCCTCGATGTGGTAGCCCTGACCGACCACGACACCACCGCCGGGTGGGCGGAGGCGCTCGACGCGCTGCCCACGGGCCTCCGGTTGATCCGGGGCGCGGAGTTCTCCTGCCTTGCACCAGACGGTAGGGGCGGGCGGGTTTCGGTGCATCTGCTTGGGTACCTGTTCGATCCCGCCTCAGAGATGATCATCTCTGAGGCGGCCCGGCTCCGGGATGAGCGGCGCGCCCGACTGCGTGCCATGGCAGATCGGATGGCCGCCGACGGGTTCCCGGTAGATCCCGACGCGGTGCTCGGCGGTCTGCCGCCGGAGACTCCAGCCGGTCGGCCGCATCTGGCCCGAGCATTGGTATCCGCTGGTGTCGTGGGCAGCGTCGAGGAGGCTTTCCACCGGTTCCTGGGCAGCGGAGGTCCGTACTACCTTGGCCGGGCCGACACCGACGTCGCTACCGCGGTCCGGATGGTGCGTGCTGCGGGCGGAGTCCCGGTCCTGGCACACCCCGCCGCCCGCCGCCGCGGGCCGGTGATCGCCCCTGCGGTCATCGCTGAGCTCGCCGCTCACGGGCTCGCCGGAGTGGAAGTTGACCACCCCGACCACACCGGCGACGAACGGGCTGCACTGGGCGACCTCGCGGCCGCGCTGGGCCTGCTGATCACCGGTTCCAGCGACTACCACGGCGCGAACAAGACGGTGTCGCTAGGTCAGGAGATGACCGACCCGCAGGTGCTGGAGCGGATCGAAGAGCTGGCAGCGGGTAGCCCAGTCACCGCGGTGACTGGTTGAGCTGATGGTCGACCGGCAGCCAGGCCGGTCGTGCCGGCGGGTACGGTAAGGATGATGGCACAGCGAGCGCAGGGAGAGCTGGAGCTCGGCGGTCTGCCGCGCCCGCTGGTGCGGGTGACTCCCGCCAAGCTCGCTACGTGGAGTGGCTGCCGTCGGCGCTACCGGATGGCCTACCTGGATCGTCCCACGCCGGCCCGGGGCGGGGCGTGGGCGCACAACACGCTGGGTGGGGTGGTGCACACCGCGCTGCGGGCGTTGTTTGACCTGGCGCCCGAGCAGCGCCGTGCGCACACTGCGGCCGCCTTGGTGGCGACGCACTGGTCGAGTGAGGGTTTCGTGGACCACGCGCAGGCCGCCGACTATCGCAGCCGCGCGCAGGACTGGGTGGCCCGCTACGTCGACGAGCTGGACCCCGAGCTGGAGCCGGTGGGGGTCGAGCGCTGGGTTTCCGCGCCGACCCAGCGGATTGTTGCCGAGGGGCGGGTGGACCGCATCGACGAGCGGGACGGCGAGCTGGTCGTGGTGGATTACAAGACCGGTCGCCAGGGGCTCACGGTCGATGACGCTCGCACTTCGCAGGCGCTGGCGCTCTACGCTTTCGCGGCCGGGCGCACGCTGCGTCGGGAGTGCCGGCGAGTTGAGCTGCACCACCTGCCCACCGGCATCGTCGCCGGATGGGAGCACACTAAGCAGTCGCTGCGCAGGCACCTGCAGCGCGCTGAGGAGGCCGCCGAGGAGATCGCGCTGGCCACCGACACTCTGGCCGCGGGAGGCGATCCGGAAACCCTGTTCCCTCCCGCTCCTGGCCGGGCCTGCTCCTGGTGTGAGTTCCGGCGGCACTGCCCCGAGGGGCAGGCCAGCGCACCGGACCTGCAGCCCTGGGCGCTGCTCGCGCCATGACCGTCGACACCGAGCGTGCCGGGGTGCGTGTTCTGCGGGGACTCTCCGGTGTGCTGGCGGGGGGCCTGGTCGCGCTTGCGATCACGGTATGCGTGGCGCAGTGGCTGGCCAGCACCTCAGGCCGTCCCGGTCTAGGCATGGCAACCGTCGCCTGCCATGTGCTCGCGGCGCTCTCCGCCGTGGTGTTGCAGCTGGCGGCAGAGTGGGCCCCACGCCGCGGCGCGGCGTTAGCTTCCTGGGCTGTCCTGGTGCTCGCGGCCGTTATCCTCTGGTTCGGCTGGTGGGCCTGAGATCTGGTAGGCCTGGGACCTGGTGGGCTTGGGCGCAAGGTCACAAGGCTGCCCGGACCCGCTCCAGCGCCTGGCGCACGATAGGCCCGTGTCGCCAGCGTTCGGGCACCTGCAGTGCGGCGGTGCGTAGCCCCCGCAACACCACGGTGGCGGTCAGGTCGGTGCTGGGCAGGCCGGGCAGGCCGTAGAGGCGGCGCGCCCACCGGGGCAGCAACACGAACGCCAGCCCGGCCACGGTGGTCCAGAGTGGACGGGCGGGGGTGGTCAGCTCGGTCCGTAGCGACAGTGGTGGCGCCATCAACCACAGCGCGGTTCGCCGCGCCAGTGGAGAGGAGCGCAGCTCGGGGCGCACCTGCTCGAAGTACCTGATCAGTGCGGCCCGGTCGGTTGGCACGTCATCAAGTCCCACCAACTGGGCGGCGCGCACCTGCTCGACGAGAAACCGGTCGGCCTCAGCGCCAGTCAGCGCCAGTCCGCCGCGGCCGACCGCGTCGAGAAACGAGGACACTTCGGTGACATGCACCCACCGCAGCAGATCGGGATCGGTCGCGGCGTACCTCCCGCCGGTCACCGGGTCAACACCGCGGATTGCCCGATGCACTGCGCGGACCCGAGCGGCCGCTGCGTCGGCTTGGACGCACGTGCCGAAGCTCACCGTGGTCACGTACTGCGCGGTGCGCTGCAGTCTCGGCCAGAAAGCGGTACTGAAATCCGTGTGCTCGTACACCGCTGCCATCGCCAGCGGGTGCAGGGCCTGCAGGAATAGCGCGCGGATCCCACCGACACCGGCAGCCGGATCCGCCAGCACCCGCCACGTCACGCTACCGGGACCGAAGTAACCCATATCGTCAGCCACGGCTACCTCCTCCACTGAACAGGTCACCGGGGCCCCGGGTTCGGCGCGCAGCGCCGCGAGCGGGGCACCGAGCACGGTTAACCGCACCCGGCTGGCGCTGTGCGGCGTGATTTGTGCTGCCGTCACCAGGTGGAGCTTACGAGCCCTTCGCGCAACGCGACCAGCATATCGCCGCGTTGCTCCAGCACAACCCCGCCGGAGCTGGCGGTAGCTACCGGACCGCGGTAGCTACCGCGGTCCACTGGCAGCGTACTGAGCTGCTGACCTGTCGCGGTGTCGAGCACGGCCAGCGCCCCGGGCACCGGCAGCAGCAGCCGCCCGGCGACCTCGGAGCCGGGGCCCAGAGATCCCGGCCGGATCCACTGTGGCCGCAGCTCCCCGGTGTCCACCGCGACCGTGGCCGAGCCGGTGAACCAGTACACCTCGGTCGTGGTCTTGGTGACGTCGACCACGCCAGCGGGTGGATTGCCGCGTAGGTCGGTGTCGGGGATGGCCAGCGGGTGCTCGGCAACGGCTTTGCCCTGCTCGTCGAACACCACCAGCCGGGCCGGGTCGGGCAGTGCCACCGCCACTCGCTGCCCGTTCACCGCGATGACCTGGGCCTGCCGGCCCGGGAGCAGGACACTAAAGATCACCTCGGGCCGTTCTGGGTCCCGGGGATCAGATCGTTGCACGGTGAGCCGCGTGCGTTCCCCGGGACACTGCTCCACCACGGCCAGTTTCTCGGCGCTCGACCTCGCCGGGCCCGCGTTCCCGCCGCCCAGTGCCATCGACCCGTGTAGGCAATCCGGCCGAGGCTGGGTCGCGGGCTGCGCTGGGGTCGGCAGCCGCCCGTAGGCCAGTGTTCGCACCAGGTCGGAGCGCCATACCTCCAGGTAGCGGGCTCCGCTGGCGGCCAGGTGGTCACCAGCGGCGACCAGACGGGTCGGCGCCTGCACCGGGCCGGTGCGTTGCGGTCCACGCTGGCCATCGGTCCAGTTCAGGGCGGTCACCTCGCTGCAGGTCTCGCCCCGCCGGTATACCGCCACGACCTGGTGGAACGCGGCGGCCACCGTGCACAGCGACCGGTCTCGCCGGTAGCTCCAGCGCAGCGCGCCTGAGCGCAGGTCGCGGCCGGCGACCATCCCCGCGGCGGCGGTGACCACCGTGTCGCCCCGCACCAAGGGGACCGGGGTCGCTGAACTCGGCGCCCGCCACGCCTCGGTCAGTGCCGCGGGGAGGTGCGCCGTTGTCCCTGGCGCGATCGTGGAAGCCGGGCCGGGAGCAGTGCTCAGCGTGGTGCGTCGCGCGTCACTGGCCCACCACAGGGTGCTCCCCACGGCCAGCACGACCAAGGCCAACACCGCTGCGGCAGTCAGGTCCCACCGGGTGCGGCGTTCGGGCGCGGGGGGCATCTCCAGGCATCTTCAGACGCTGTCAACCCGCGGCGCGAGGCTGGCTGCCGTGCTCCTGGGTGCCCCGTCCCCGGCCACGTCGCTGGCGACGGCGGCGCAGCCGGGGCTCGCCCTGCTCCCCTGGGTATTCCGCTGGGGGCGCGGTCTCGATGCTGGGAGCGACAGGCTCTCCGTTGCGGGTGCGGCGCCTGAGGCGACGGACTGCGGGGGCCGCTCGCTCGGCGGACCCACCGCGCAGGCTACGCCGGGTGCCGGTGACACGCCGACCGTGGATCCGGCCCTCGGAGTCGCGAGGCTCGGCTGCCAACCCGGCTCGGGTGCGCCGGGTCAGCGGCAGTCGCCCGGTGGAGTCGGGGGGGATATCCAGGTCGCTGAACAAGTGCTCGGAGGTGGAGTAGGTCTCCGCGGGCACCGGCATGTGGAGGCCGAGAGCGTCACTGATCAGCTTCCAGCGCTCTTCCTCGTCCCAGTCGACGAGAGTGATCGCCACGCCGGCGCGCCCGGCTCGACCGGTCCGTCCGATTCGGTGCACGTAAATCTTCTCGTCTTCGGGGCACTGGTAGTTGATGACGTGAGTCACCTCCGGGACGTCGATGCCACGCGCGGCGACGTCGGTGGCGACCAGCACGTCCACCTTCTCCGAGCGGAATGCCCGCAGCGCCTGCTCGCGCGCTGCCTGACCGAGATCACCGTGCACTGCCGCAGCCGCGAAACCGCGCTCGGTGAGCTCGTCGGCCACCTTCTGCGCAGTGCGTTTGGTCCTCGTGAAGATCATCGTCAGACCTCGCTCGCGGGCCTGCAGTGCTCGGGCGAGTAGCTCTATTTTGTCCATCGCGTGCGCCCGGTAGACGAACTGCCGAGTCCGCTCGTGGATGGCGGTGGCGTTGGGCTCCTCGGCCCGGATATGCGTCGGCCAGGTCAAGAAGGCGCGAGCCAGGGTGATGATCGGATCCGGCATGGTGGCCGAGAACAGCATGGTCTGGCGCTGGTCGGGCACCATCCGCAGGATTCGTTCGATGTCGGGCAGAAACCCCAGGTCGAGCATTTCATCAGCCTCGTCGAGGACCAGCACCCGCACCTTGCCCAATACCAGCTGGCGCCCTTCGGCGAGGTCTAACAGCCGGCCCGGGGTGCCGACCACCAGGTCCACTCCGCTGGCCAGTGCTTTGATCTGCCCTTCGTAGGGCCGGCCGCCGTAAACCGGAAGAACCCGCAGGCCGAGCTCCCGGCCAACGGCGGCGAGATCGGCGCTGACCTGCAGGCACAACTCGCGGGTAGGCACGACGACCAAGGCGTGCGGGGTGCCATCGGGCGCGATGTCTCCAGTAGTGATCCGCTGGATCATCGGGACACCGAAACCGAGCGTCTTGCCGGTACCGGTGCGGGCCTGGCCGATGAGGTCGTCGCCGGCCAGGGCCAGCGGCAGGGTGAGCTCTTGAATGGCGAAGGTGCGCTCGATGCCTGCGGCCCGCAGGGTCCGGACGATCTCGTTGCGGACCCCGAGCTCGGCGAAGGTAGGGGAGTCATCCCGGACGGGAGCACCAGCCTGCAACGGACTGGGCAGGCCGGGTTCGTCGATATCGATCGGATAGACGTCGCTCACGGGGTTGGTGGTGCCCACGGGGTTGGTGGTGCCCACGGGGTTGATGGTGCCCACGGGGTTAATGGGGCACAGTGTGGTCTGGCTGACGGTCAGCGTGATCGCCTCTCTCGTACCGGCGCGTCCGCCGCCGTCTCGCTCGACCAACTCCGCGCTGCTGGATGGCGCACCAGAGCCGGGACCGACGACACCAGGTCCGCGCTCACTGTCCTACGCTCGGTGGCCGGTGCCACCGAACCGGGCGTGTGACTAGCGACCAAGGGTCGCTAGGGGGTTTGACTAGTGGATCGTCACGCCCTGTAGGCACATTGTACCCCGTCCGCACGTCGACTTTATGCGTGAGGCCGCACACCCAGCCAATGCGGCACTACGCTCGCCGCCGTGGACATGGCACGTGAGGGCATTATCGATCTGCTGGGGGTCCTTGCCTACGGGGAACTGTCGGCCTTCGACCGGCTCGCCGAGGACGCCCGCCATGCTCCCACGTTGGCGGGCAGGGTCGCGATGGCCGGCATGGCGGCCGCTGAGATCGGGCACTTCCGGCAGCTGGAGAGCCACCTCCGTGGCTTGGGCGTCCCGGTACAGGACGCGATGCGTCCCTTCGTCGCGCGCTTGGATGCGTTCCATGCCTCGACGGCACCCCGGTCCTGGCTGGAGTCGCTGGTGAAGACCTACGTCGGTGACGGGCTGGCGGCGGATTTCTATGGCGAGGTGGGTGCCTGGTTGGACGACGTCACCGCCGCGCTGGTCAAGGAGGTGCTGGCCGACACCGGGCATTCGGCATTCGCCGAGCGGGAGGTGCGTAGTGCCTGCGAACGCAGCCGGAGAACCCGCGACCGGTTGGCGCTGTGGGGGCGGCGGCTGCTCGGCGAGGCGGTAACGAATGCCCGGCACGTCGTGGCAGAACGAGAGGCGCTGGCTGATCTTATCGTCCGTGGCTCCGGGGATCGGGCCGGCCTCGCCACGCTGATTCGTCGGGTGGAGATGCTGCACGGCCGTCGCATGGTCGCTCTTGGGTTGGGGTGAGGGCCCGCGCACCGCTCGACTAGCCTGGACCCAACATCGATCACACTGTGGAGGTTCTGGCGTGGAGATCAAGATTGGTGTCGCGGACAGTCCTCACGATCTGACGGTGTCCACCTCGGACTCGCCGGAGCAGGTGGAGGCGCTGGTCCTCGAGGCTATGCGCGATGCCCAGGGAATGCTGACCCTCATTGACGACAAGGGCCGGCGGTACATGGTGCCGACCTCGAGAATCGCCTACGTCGAGATCGGGCCCGCGGACACCCGCCGGATCGGCTTTGCGGTGGGGGGTTGAGTCCATCCGCCACGCTAGGCTCGCCGCGTGTCCCGGCTGCTCGTAGTAGAGGACGACGAGACCATCGGCAGCGTGCTGGAGTCCAGCCTGCGCGCCCACGGGCACCAAGTGGCGTGGCAGCGCAGTGGCCGGGGGGCGCTGGGCGCCTCCCTGGAGACGGACTTCGACCTGGTGCTGCTGGACCTCGGGCTGCCCGATCTGGATGGTGTCGAGGTGTGCCGGCAGTTACGTGCCGGCAACCCGACGACGGTGCTGGTGGTCCTCACCGCCCGGACCGACGAGATGGACGTCGTGGTCGCTCTCGAGGCCGGCGCGGATGACTACCTGACCAAGCCGGTGCGGCTGGCCGAGCTGCTGGCCCGAGTCCGGGCGCATCTGCGGCGGGTGGCGCCGGCCACCCCGGGAGCCCCCCCGACGCTCGTGGTGGGGGACCTGCTGGTGGATATCGGCAGCCGGCGGGCGAGTGTCTCCGGCACGGAGATGCCGCTGCGGGCCAAGGAGTTCGACCTTCTCGCCCGCCTCGCGGCAGCGCCGGAAGTGGCGATCAGCCGGGAGACCCTGATGGAGCAAGTGTGGGACGAGAACTGGTTCGGTCCCACCAAGACTCTCGATGTGCACGTCGCCGCGCTGCGCCGCAAGCTGGCTGGGATGGCCTCGCTGGGCTCGGTGCCCCGGATCACCACCCTGAGAGGCCATGGCTACCGGCTGGAGGTGCCCTCGGAGTAGCGCCCGTCGGATGAGAGGGGGAGTTCGTGCGGACCCGGATCGTCGGTCTCGCGGTGCTTGCCGCGGTGCTTGCCATCGGTCTGTTCGGGGTGCCGCTGGCCGCTGGTGCGCTGAAGTATGCGCTGAACGACGAGCGGGTAAAACTGCTGCGGATCGCCGACGGCGCGGCGGCGGCGGTCACGGCAGACGTGCTCCGCGGCAACACGCCGACCGAACTTCAGGAACCCCGGGACGGCACACACCTCGCGGTCTACGTGGACCGTGGCCACCGCATCCTGGGCACCGGTCCTGAGGGCGGGGACCCAGCGGTGCATCACGCCCTGCATGACGGTGAGATCAACACCAGGGACGTCGACGGTGACCTGGTCGTGGCCGTGCCGGTGACCCATGACAGCGATGTGATCGGCGCGGTGCGTGCTGCCAGCTCGCGCGTTGCGATCTACCGGCAGGTTGCGCTGGTGTGGTTGGGCATGCTCGGTCTGGCCGGCCTGGCAATCGGTACGGTCTGGTTGGTCGCCCGCCGCCAGGCCCGGCGGCTGGCCCGACCGCTCGAGGAACTCTCGGAAGCAGCGCTGCGTCTCGGTCAAGGTGACTTCAGCGTGCGAACCACCCCGGCGGACATCCCCGAGATCGACTCGGTCGGCGCGGCGTTGAACAGCACCGCCGGACGCCTGGACGACATGCTCGCCCGCGAACGCTCCTTCTCCGCGGACGCCTCCCACCAGCTTCGCACCCCGCTGACCGGATTGCGGCTGCGGCTCGAAGCGGCCCTGGAGCACCCAGGGCAGGACCTTCACCACGCCATCACCGACGGGATCGCCGCCGCGGACCGGCTGGAGCAGACCATCGAGGAGCTCCTTGCCCTGGCTCGGGATACCCGCAGCTCCAACGCCACCCCGCTCGATCTCCCGGTGCTACTCGCGGAGATCGAAGCGGGCTGGCATGATCGGCTGGCCGCCCAGGACCGCGCGCTGCGGGTGGCGGTGGACCCGCATGCCCCGGTGTCCCTGGCCTCGACTGCGGCCGTGCGGCAGGTGCTCACGGTGTTGTTGGACAACGCTGCCACCCACGGCTCGGGCACCGTGTCGGTGGCGGTGCGCAATGCTGCCGACGCGCTGGCCATCGATGTGTCCGACGAGGGTGCCGGCATCACCGCCCCCGAACCGGAGCTTTTCACCCGGCGATCGCGCCTTGCCGACGGGCACGGCATCGGCCTCGCGCTGGCCCGCAGCCTGGCCGAGGCGGAAGGCGGCCGGCTCCGGCTGACCCGACCTGCCCCCCCCACCTTCACCCTCCTCGTCCCTGCCCAGCTATAGCGCTTTAGGAGAGTGCAGCGGGAAGCCAGCCAGGCCCTTCCAGGCCAGAGATGCGGTCAGCGCGACTGCCTCCTCCTTGGGAAATTCGTGCCGGCGGGTGAGCCAGTACCGTGCGCTGTCTGCGCTGATCCCGACCACGCCGACCGCGACGAGCCACGCGCGGTCGGCGTCCAGCCCGGCATCGGCCGCCACGGCCTGCGCGATGGCCTGCACGCAGGCGGTGTAGGCACGCTCCACGACGGCTTGCGCGGGAGGTTGGTGACGCACGTCAGACTCGAGGACCAGCCGGAAGGCTTCATCGTCACTGTCGACGAAGTCGAAGTACACCTCGACCGCGTTGCGCACCCGCTGCCCGTTGTCCTCGGTCTCCTCGATGGCTTGCCGGACCCGGCGGATAAGCTCGTCAGTATGGCGCTCCAGCAGCGCCAGATACAGCTCGAGCTTGCCGGGAAAGTGCTGGTAGAGCACTGGCTTGCTGACGCCGGCGCGTTCGGCGATATCGTCCATGACGGTGGCGTGGTACCCATTGGTGACGAAGACGTCGGTGGCTGCGGCGAGCAGTTGAGCGCGACGCTCATCCCGGGGCATTCGCACCCCCCGAGGCGCGGTATCCGCCCGGCTCGGTGCCGTCTCGGTCATCGGCGTTCTGCACCTCCCGTCTGATGCGGCTAAACCCTACTCGCCGGTATCCCACCGCCACGTGGTGGAGGAACCGGGCAGTCGGGTGCCACCGCACCGCCGTAGCGGCGCGGTGGCACGGCGTTGCATTCGGAGTGGTCGCATTCGGAATGGCTGTGCCATCCTTGCGCGGTGATCCGCCCGACGCGCACCGATCCCGCGGTCCGTGCCCCCTGTGCGCACCGCCTGGAGTGGTCGGCGGATTCCCGCTCTGCTGATTCCTTCAGAGCGGATTCCTCCAGAGCCGAGGAACAGCCGCTGGTCGCCTCCTGGGATCCCCGGCCTCAGCCCCAGCCGTTGTCGCCGTCCCGGTCCCATGCGGCCAACCCCCCTGGTCACAGGCGCCTGGCTCGGGCGGTGTCCATCTACGGCTGGCGAATCTACGCGCTGCCCATCCTCGTGGCGCTCACCGTGGTGGCGGTGCTCGACGCGGCCAGATCGTTGTTCCTGCCGTCGAACCAGGCCGGTGTGCTCGGCTCGGCAGCCAACCCGCTGATCCCCAACCCGCGGGGAGGCCCCGGTTTTGCGGCGGCCAAAGCGTCTGCTGAGCTGCCCGGTGGCGGGCCGTTCACGGTGCGGGGGGCCGGTACCTGGCGAGTGATCCCCGGCGCTGGCGCGCCTTTCGGGAAGGGCCGGTTGTTCACCTACACCATCGAGATCGAGGATGGGGTTGCCCTGGAGGGCGGCCCGGCGGGCTTCGCCACCACAGTGGACAGCACGCTGCACAACCCCAAGAGTTGGATCGGCAGTGAGCGTTACCAGTTCCAGCGGATCGATGACGGTCGCATCGCGGCCCTCCGGATCAGCCTGACCTCGCAGGAGACCACCCGCCGGCTCTGTGGCTTCCAGATCCCCTTCGACGCGTCCTGCTGGAAACCGGAGGATCACCGGGTAGTGATCAACGTTGCGCGGTGGGTCCGGGGGGCGGTGGCCTTCCAGGGCAACGTGGTGCAGTACCAGCAGTACGCGATCAATCATGAGGTCGGGCACGGGCTGGGCTTTGGTCACATCGCCTGTGACGGACCCGGGCACTTGGCGCCGGTGATGATGCAGCAAACCTGGGGGGTGGCCGACAACTACCTCGCGGCGCTGAGCACCGACCACGTCACCGCCGACGGCCTGGTGTGCCAACCCAACGCCTGGCCCTTCCCCACGGTCGACTGAACCTCAGTTCGCGGGAAGAGCGGGCCTGCTGGGGACGTTCCATCTCCTGCCAAGGGCACGGAGTTGTACCGCGTGCCCGAGGGCACGGAGTATATCGCGTGCCCGAGGGCACCGACCACGGTGAGGAGCGTTGTCGATGAGCCTGCCGCCACTGGTGGCGCCTGCCGCGGAGCTGACCAGGGAGGAAGTGGCCCGCTACAGCCGTCACCTGATCATCCCTGAGGTGGGGATGGACGGTCAGAAGCGGCTGAAGAACGCGAAGGTGCTGGTGATCGGCGCTGGTGGGCTGGGCAGCCCGGCCCTGTTGTACCTGGCCGCCGCTGGCGTGGGCACACTGGGCATCGTCGAGTTCGATGAGGTCGACGAGTCCAACCTGCAACGTCAGGTGATCCACGGCCAGTCCGACATCGGCCGACCCAAGGGGGAGTCCGCCCGGGACTCCATCCGGGAGATCAACCCGTTCGTCCAGGTGAACCTGTACCAGGTGCGGCTGGACTCATCCAACGCGCTGGGTATCTTCCGCGACTACGACCTCATCCTGGATGGCACCGACAACTTCGCGACCCGTTACCTGGTCAACGATGCCGCAGTGTTGCTCGGCAAGCCTTACGTGTGGGGCTCGATCTTCCGCTTCGAGGGCCAGGTATCGGTGTTCTGGGCGGATGCCCCCGGCGGGCAAGGACTGCAGTACCGCGACCTGTACCCCGAGCCTCCACCCCCCGGGATGGTGCCTTCCTGCGCTGAGGGTGGCGTGCTGGGCGTGCTCTGCGCGTCGATCGGTTCGATCATGGTGACCGAGGCGGTCAAGCTGATCACCGGGATCGGTGAGCCGCTGCTGGGCCGGCTGATGGTGTATGACGCGCTGGAGATGAGCTACCGCACCGTCAAGATCCGCCGGGACCCGGCGGGCGAGGCGATCACTGAACTGATCGACTACGCAGAGTTCTGCGGCGCCGTCAGCGAGGACGCCGCCACTGCGGCGGCGGGTTCGACCATCACCGCCGTGGAGCTCAAGGAGATGATTGACTCCGGCAAGGACTTCGTCCTGATCGACGTTCGGGAGCCCCACGAGTACGAGATCGTCAGGATCCCGGGTTCCACGCTAATTCCCAAGGACCGGATCATCTCCGGTGAGGTGTTGGCCGAGCTGCCTCAGGACAAGCCGCTGGTGCTGCACTGCAAGTCTGGGCAGCGTTCCGCCCAGGCGCTGGCCGCGCTGCACAAGGCGGGCTTCCGGGACGCGGTGCACGTCGGTGGTGGGGTACTGGCCTGGGTCGAGCAGGTTGACTCTTCGCTGCCCATCTATTAGCGCGCCCATCTCTCTACGGAGAGTGGCGATCCGGCTGTTAGGGTGGGCCGGGTGGCTGATCCCAACAACGATCTCGAAGCCCGCGTGACGGCTCTGGAGAGCCAGATACGCCTGGTGCGGGCCGATGCCGCCGCTGCTCGGGTGCTCGCGGGCGGCGCGGATCGGGATGTCTCCGCATTGGCGGCCAAGCTGGACGCCCATACCCGAGTACTCAACGCACTCCGGGAGACTCAGCTTGAACAGGGCATAGCGATCGGCGAGCTGAGCCACCGGGTAGACGGTCTAGAGCACGAGATGCGTCAGGGCTTTGCGATGATGGCTACCGGGATGGCGCGGATCACCGCGCTCCTCGAAGACCCCAGCTGGACTAGCCCTCACGCTACGTCCGCCCCGCTGTGTGAACGGGAGTTCCCAGACTTGCAACACACAGCAACATAACGAACATAACCGGCACATAGCGTCGCTCGTCGTACCCACCAGTTGGAGGCGCGATGAGCACGACCGAGCGGACAGTATCGGCACAGCCGGCTCACGGGGCGGCTCGCGGAGGGCGATGGATCGACCACTGGGAACCGGAGGATCCCGGCTTCTGGGAAAAGACCGGTAAGCGGGTGGCGAATCGGAACCTGTGGTTTTCGATCCTTGTCGAGCACATCGGGTTCTCGATGTGGACCGTCTGGTCTGTCCTGGTGCTCTTCATGGGCCCCGCCTACGGCGTCGATCCGGCAGGTAAGTTCTTCCTGGTATCCCTCCCTTCGTTGGTCGGCGGGCTGCTCCGGGTTCCCTACGCCATGGCGCCGGTCCGGTTCGGCGGGCGTAACTGGACTATCATCAGCGCGTTGTTACTGCTCATTCCGACCGTTCTGGCAATCGTCGTGATGCATCCGGGAACGCCGTACCTGACTTTTGTGATCGTCGCCGTGCTCGGTGGCCTGGGCGGCGGCAACTTCGCCTCATCGATGGTCAATATCAACGCCTTCTTTCCGGAGGGTCGTAAGGGCTGGGCGCTCGGGCTCAACGCCGGTGGTGGAAACATCGGCGTGCCCGTGGTGCAGTTGCTCGGCCTGGTGGTGATCGCGACGGTCGGCGTCGCCTATCCCCGGCTGGTGCTCGCCCTCTACGTCCCGTTGATCCTGATCGCCGCGGTGTGTGCGGCACGGTATATGGACAACATCTCCTCGGTCAGCAACGACACCGGTGCGCTGCGTGAAGCGGTGCGGGAGGCCCAGACCTGGGTGGTGGCGTTCCTCTACCTCGGTTCGTTCGGCTCGTTCATCGGCTACAGCTTCGCCTTCGGCTTGGTGCTGCAGACCCAGTTCGGCCGCAGCCCGCTGCAGACGGCCGCGGTAGCCTTCATAGGACCACTGATCGGCTCGTTGATCCGCCCGGTCGGTGGCTGGATGGCAGACCGACTGGGCGGCGCCAAAGTCACCCTGTGGACCTTTTTCGGGATGGCCCTGGCCACTGGTGTAGTGATCCTGGCCTCCGAGCAGAAGTCGCTACCGTTGTTCGTGGCCGGTTTCCTTGCCCTGTTTGTGTTTTCCGGAATGGGCAACGGATCTAACTACAAGATGATCCCGTCGATCTTCAATGCTAAAGCTCAGGTGGCGATCGCGGCTGGCGAGCCTCGGCAGTCCGCGTTGTTGAGGGCACGCCGGCTGTCTGGCGCGGTGATCGGGATCGCCGGCTCGATCGGCGCGATGGGGGGGTTGCTCATCAACGTGGCCTTCCGGCAGTCCTTCCTCACCGCAAAGTCCGGAATACCCGCTTTCTGGTCGTTCCTCGTCTTCTACGCGGCGTGCATCCTCGTCACCTACATTGTCTACCTCCCCCGGGCGCCCTTCACCGCGATACAACAGAGCCCGGCCTACGTCCAGGTGTGATGAAACAGGTGTGATGCAACAGTACGGAAACACCGCGTTCACGAAGCGCGCTCACGATGTCATTAAGGCGGATTGCTGGTGACCGGGGAGGGGACCCCGGATCGGGTGTGCTTGCTGGGCAGGAGGGAGCAGCGCGATGCGCACTGTCGTTGTTGCCGGCCATGGCATGGTCGGCCACCGGTTGGTGGAGGCTCTGACCGGCCGGGATGTCCAGCGGCACTGGCGGATCGTGGTGCTCGCCGAGGAGATCAGGCCGGCTTACGACCGGGTGGCCCTCTCCTCGTATGTGGACTCCTGGGACGCCGAGGCGCTGGCCCTGCCGGCGATCCAGGACGACCGGGTGGAGCTGCGGCTCGGTGACCCGTGCGTGCGGATCGACCGGCGTAAGCGCACTGTCCACACGGTCTCCGGGTACCGGGTGGCCTACGACGCGCTGGTGCTGGCCACCGGGTCGGCACCGTTCGTGCCTCCGGTACCTGGCCACGACTTACCCGGTTGCTATGTCTACCGGACCCCGGAGGACCTCGACGCCATCCGCGCGGCGGCGCAGCGCGCGATGCGCACCACGGCGCTCGGCCGGCGCTCCGGGGTGGTGGTCGGCGGTGGGCTGCTCGGCTTGGAGGCCGCGTACGCGCTGCGCCAGCTCGGACTGTCTCCGCACGTGGTCGAGATCGCGCCCCACCTGATGCCGATGCAGGTGGACGAGGGCGGCGGGGCGCTGCTGCGCCGGTTCATCGAGGGCCTCGGGGTACGGGTGTACTGCGGCCAAGCCACTACGGCCATCGAACCCGACCGAGGGCGGATGCTGGTCCGGCTTTCCGATGGCACCGAGCTGGACACCGACGTCGTGGTGTTCTCCGCGGGAGTACGCCCGCGCGACACACTGGCCCGTGACGCGGGGTTACCGCTCGGGGAGCGCGGTGGCGTGTTGGTCGACGTGTGCTGCCGCACCTGCGATGGAGACATCTGGGCGATCGGGGAGTGCGCCGCGATCGAAGGCCGCTGCTACGGATTGGTCGCACCCGGCTACGCGATGGCTGAGGTGGTGGCCGACCGGCTGCTCGGCGGCAACGCCACCTTCCCCGGTGCGGACACCTCCACCAAGCTCAAGCTGCTCGGGGTCGATGTCGCCAGCTTCGGGGACGCTCACGGCAGGGCGCAGGGCGCGCTGGAGGTCGTCCACAACGATCCCGTCGCTGGCCGCTACGCCAAGCTCGTCGTCTCCGACGACGCGCGGACCCTGCTCGGCGGGGTGCTGGTGGGTGACGCCACAGCCTACGGCACGCTGCGCGCGCTGGTCGGCGCCGAGCTGCCCGCCGACCCCGGTGCGCTGATCTCGCCCTCCGGTGGCGAGCTCGACGCGAGCGCGTTGCCGGCCGGCGCCCAGGTGTGCACCTGCCACGCGGTCACCGTCGAGACGATCGGCGCGGCGGTGCAGGAGGGGGCGAGGACCGTGCCCGCCCTCAAGGAGTGCACGAAAGCGGGCACCGGTTGCGGTTCCTGCGTGCCGATGTTGAAGAAGCTGCTCGCCGCGCAGGGGGTCGAGCAGTCCAAGGCGCTGTGTGAGCATTTCTCGCACAGCCGGGCGGAGCTGTTCGAGATCGTCGCCGCCACCCGGATCACAACCTTCTCCGAACTGGTCGCCAAGCACGGCACCGGCCGCGGCTGCGACATCTGCAAGCCGGCGGTGGCCTCGATCCTCGCCTCGCTGAGCGCGCTGCTGTCGCCCGGAAGCCACATCCTGGACGGCGAGCAGGCCGCCCTACAGGACACCAACGATCACTTCCTGGCCAACCTGCAGCGCAACGGCACCTATTCGGTGATCCCCAGGATTCCTGGCGGTGAGATCACCCCGGAGAAGCTGATCGTTCTCGGCGAGGTGGCCCGTGACTTCGGGCTCTACACCAAGATCACCGGTGGGCAGCGGATCGACTTGTTCGGTGCCCGGGTGGAGCAGCTGCCGGCGATCTGGCGCCGGCTGGTGGACGCCGGGTTCGAATCGGGGCATGCCTACGGCAAGGCACTGCGCACCGTCAAGTCCTGCGTGGGTACCGACTGGTGCCGCTATGGGGTGCAGGACTCGGTGGGTTTGGCCATCTCACTGGAGCTGCGGTACCGCGGGCTGCGCGCCCCGCACAAGGTCAAGGCCGCGGTCTCCGGCTGCGCGCGCGAGTGCGCCGAGGCCCGCGGCAAGGACTTCGGGGTGATCGCCACGGAAACCGGCTGGAACCTCTACGTCGGCGGCAACGGCGGTTTCCGGCCCCGGCACGCCGAGCTGCTGATCTCCGACCTGGACACCGAGACGCTGGTGCGCACCATCGACCGGTTCCTGATGTTCTACGTGCGCACCGCCGACCGGCTGCAGCGCACCGCGTCGTGGCTGGAGGAGCTGGAGGGCGGCCTGGACCACCTGCGAGACGTGATCGTGCACGACTCGCTGGGGATCTGCGCGGAGCTCGACGCCGCCATGGAGGCGCACGTGGCCGGTTACTCCGACGAGTGGCGCGGCGTGCTGGAGGACCCGGACAAGCTGGCCCGGTTCACCTCGTTCGTTAACGCGCCGGGCGTGCCCGATCCGAGTATCGAGTTCGTCCAGGAGCGTGGTCAGCCAACGCCGGCTCATCGCCGGGACGGCCAACCGGTTCTGATCGCCGGTTCGAAGCTGGCGGTAGGGGCGAGATGACCGCGCCGGTGCGGGCGCACTGGACCGCGGTGTGCCGCTACGACGACCTCATCCCGGAGCGGGGGGTGGCGGCACTCGTTGATGGCAGGGCGGTGGCGGTGTTTCGCACCCACGAGGGTGCCCTGCACGCCCTGTCCAACCTGGACCCCTTCAGCAGGGCCTCGGTGCTCTCGCGGGGGATCGTCGGCGACCGCGGGGGGCGAGCGACGGTGGCCTCACCGGTCTACAAGCAGGTCTTCGAGCTGGCTACCGGGGTATGCCTGGACGACCCCAGTGTCTCGGTATCGACCTATCCGGTACGGGTGGTCAACGGCGTTGTGGAAGTCTGCTCTTCATGACCACGGTGTCGTTATGACCACAGCGTCGCTGCGGCCAAGATCCGAGCCACTGCCGCTGGCGGGATTCACCGTCGGTGTCACCGCGGCCCGACGGGCCGAGGAGCTGGGTGGCTTGCTGGAGCGCCGGGGCGCTGAGGTGGTGCACGCACCGGCGATCCGGATCGTGCCCCTGGCGGACGACACCGAGCTGCACGCCGTCACCGAGCAACTGATCAATCACCCGCCGGATGTGGTGGTGGTCACCACGGGCATCGGGTTCCGCGGATGGGTGGAGGCCGCCGACGGGTGGGGGCTGGGCGAGATGCTGATCAGTGCGCTCCGCCACGCCACCCTGCTGTCCCGAGGGCCCAAGTCGCGCGGAGCGGTCCGGGCCGCGGGACTGACCGATGCCTGGTCGCCACCCTCGGAGTCCTCAGCCGAGGTGCTGGAACACCTGTTGGCTGGTGATCTCGAAGGGGTGCGAGTCGCCGTGCAGCTGCACGGTGAGCCGCTGCCGGACTTCGTCGAGGCCTTGGGTTGTGCGGGGGCGCGGGTCCTCCAGGTGCCGGTCTACCGGTGGGTGCCGCCGGAGGATCTTGCGCCACTGGACCGGCTGATGGGGATGGTGCTGGAGGGTGGGGTCGACGCGGTGAGCTTCACCAGCGCACCCGCCACGGCAAGCATGCTCCGCCGGGCCGGCCAGCTCGGGATCCTGGAGCCGTTGCTGCAACGCCTGCGCCGGGATGTGCTCGCCGCCTGTGTGGGGCCGGTCACCGCGGGCCCGTTGGTGGCCCGAGATGTGCCGACCGTGCAGCCTGAGCGCTCCCGGATCGGTGCGCTGGTGCGCACGCTGTCTGAGACACTGCCGGCCCGCTCACCACGATGGCCGGTCGCGGGGCATGTGCTGGAGTTGCGCGGGCATGCCGCAGTGGTCGACGGGGTGTTGCATGCTCTGCCACCCACCCCGATGGCCCTGTTGCGACTGTTGGCGGCCCGTCCCGGCCGGGTGGTGCCGCGCGCTGAACTGCTGTCCGTGATGCCTGCGGCTGGCGACGACGAGCATGCGGTGGAGACCGCGGTGGCCCGGTTGCGGGCCGCGCTAGAGACCCCGCGGCTGGTGCAGACCGTGGTCAAGCGTGGCTACCGGCTGGCCCTGGATCCGGGAGACTGCCGGTGAGCGTGGTCATTGCGGGGCACGGAACTCAGGATCCCGCTGGCGTCGCGGTGGCGCGCCAGTTGGTGCACGTGTTGCGCATCCGGCTGCCCGCTCGGCCGGTGCTGCTTGCCTTCGTCGATGTCCTCGGCCCTGGGGTGCGAGAGGTGCTCGCTGGTGCGCCCGGTCCGGTCACCGTCGTTCCGGCGTTCTTGAGCTCCGGTTACCACGTGCGGACCGACGTGCCGCGGGAGGTGAGCGCCACCGGCCGTCGGGACGTCACCATCAGCGCTGCTCTCGGTCCGCACCTACCGTTGGTGAGCGCGGCGGCCGACCGGCTGCGGGAGGCAGGGTGGCGCCGCGGTGACGCGGTGGTGCTGGCTGCGGCGGGCTCATCGGATCCGCGGGCGGTGGCCGAGGTGCGGGTGGCGGCCCGTCAGCTGTCCAGCCTGGTCGGCGGCCAGGTTCGGGTCGGGTTCGTGGCTACCGGAGCACCGAGGGTAGCGCCCCTGGTCGCCCGTCTGCGGGCCGCCGGAGAACCCAGGGTCGCGGTGGCCTCGTGGCTGCTCGCCCCGGGATTGTTCCATCGCCGGCTCGCCACGGTCGGAGCCGATGTGCTGGCCGCGCCGCTGGGCGCGCATCCGGAGGTGCTCGCCCGGCTGGTTCAGCTCGCCAAGAGCGGGGCGATGCTACGCAGCGCGTGAGGCGGGGGAGAGTTTCACGGTCACCCGCAACGGCAGGCCGGTCGCGGAGCTGATTCCCCACCAGGCGGATCGAGCGGTGCGGCGCCGGACGGTAGGCGAGTTGCAAGCGGAGTTCCGCCGGATGACTCCCGTGGACAGCGCGCGGTGGCACCGGGAGCGTGCGGCACCATGGCCGCCGCGATCCGCCGGGCTGGTCGCAACCCGCGCCCCCGGCGGATGGATGTGAGGATCGCCGCGAGGGCGGCGGCTCACGCGATACCCCTCATCATCCGGGACCCCGACGGTTTCACCAGACTGGAACGGCTACTCGACGTCGTCGTGGTCTGACGCTTGCCGGCGATGCACGGACACGGCGTACGAGCTGGTACTGGTGAACGGATCGCGACCCCAGGTGGCATACCGGGCCTCCAGGACAAGGCCGGCGCTGGCGCACCAGGCGTCGTAGTCCGCCACGCTCGGCCAGCCCTCCTGGAACTGAAACCCGGCGATGAGCCGGCCTCCGGACGCCAGGTGGTGGGCACACGCGATGACCGCCGCGGCGCGGCGGTCGCTGGCCACGAAGGGAACGACGTTGCCGGCAAGCACGACGGCATCGAACCGCTCTGGCAGGTCGAGCTCGCTGAGGTCAGCCTGCACCCAGGTCAGCTCGGGTGCCTTCGCGCGGGCCAAGCTGATCATGCCCGGATCAAGATCAGCGCCGACGGCCTCGAGCCCGCGGCGCGCCAGCTCGATGGCCACCCGGCCGGTGCCACACCCCGCGTCCAGCACGCGGCGAGGGCCGTAAGAGAACACGAAATCCGCTTCGCCATGGAGCTTCGCGCCGGCGGCTTCCAGGCACCGCCAGCGCTCGTCGTAGCCGGTGGGGCTGACCTGCTGACGCCACTGGCCCCAGCTCTCAAACGGCGACCCGGTCACTCATTGCCCCCGTGCTGGGCGCTACGAACTGAACCTGAGGAGGGGCACGTCGTACAACGCTGGCTCCCGGGTACGGAGCATGGTGGGAGCGGTGATCTCGACGAGCAGCATCTCGACGAGGAATTGTACCCGGGCGGAGAGAAGATGACTGGTGTGGCCGAGGGCTGAGCGTTCCTTGAGGCCGAGGCTGGTGTGAATGTGAGGCAGCACGCGGCCGGTCTGGGGATCATGGCCAAGGGTGCCACAACCGAGGGCTTCGACGTTGGTGAGGTGGACCTTAGACCAGATGGGGGCACCGGGGTCAGTGAGTTTCTCGCAGGTGCCGCCGATCTCGGCTTCGGCAAACCCAGCGATGAACATTGGGATGTAGCCCTGACGGATGTTGTTGGCGGTGCAGAACGCGGTGAGGGTGTCGAAGAAGTCGTCGCCGTGGTCGAAGGCGATGCCGAAGGTTCGGCCGGTTGTCAGTTCATGGCTGCGCACAGCGCTCAGCCTGGCATAGCGAGGCGCCACTGGCCGCGTCGAAGGCCGTCACGATCTCGTGGTGATCAGCGCCAGCGGCGACCAGCACGTGCAGCAAGATCCGGGCTTTGTACGGACCGAGAAACCCGGAGTTGATCAATCTTCGCTCCTGAAGATCACGCTCGGAGCCGGGGAAACCGTAGGTGCTGCGCAGGACCGGGCCAGCGCCGGTTCGCGACGCCAGCACGATCGGCATATGGGAAGCTAGCTCAGTGAGTGGGCCAACGAACGCCGCAGGCACGTGTCCGACTCCGAAGCCGGCGATGACAAGGCCATCGAAGCCGCTGTGCAGGCGACATAGTAGTTCAGCGTCGTCCCCGAGGCATGCGGTGATCAGACCGATTCGAACTCCCCGTGCGGGTACGGGGTAGGTTGGCCCGGCCAGGGGGCGCGCTAACAGATACGGGCTCCCCTCGACCATCCGCCCAATCGGACCAGTGTCCGGGGAGGCGAACGCGCCAAGACTCATACTGTGCACCTTGTGCACATGCTTGGCGGCGTGGATCTCGTCAGCCATCACGACTACACACCCCACACCGGTCAGGTGCAATTTCGGGGTTGCGCAGGGCGCCGGTGACCACAACTGGTCCGGCTCGATCGACGGTCAGGTCGAGGAAATATGAGGTCTCCTCAATCGTGTCAGTGCCCTGCGTGATCACGACCCCGTCCGCCTCGGCGTCAAGTTCGTCCCGCACGGCGGCCACAAGTTGGGAAAGATCGTCAAAGCTCAACGAGGCGCCGGGCAAGCCCCGAAAACTTTGGGCGGTGATCTTAAGGTCCAGCTCGGACAGTCCTGGCACTGCTGCTAGCAGGGCGGTGGCGTCGAGGGTAGGTACCACGCCTGCGCCTTTGTCCGCCGAGTTGGTCATGGCAATGGTGCCACCGAGGGAAAAGACCGAGACGGTCCGCTGCGCTGGGCGCTCTGGCACCCCTCCGACCCTAGCCGCCGGATGTTGGCTCGTGGCGCAGGGAGGCAACGTACCGGCAGGCGGCGTCGACGCCATCGGTTGAGAGCAGCCGGCTTCGGGGCCGCGCGAAGTCCCGGCAAGTGTAGGCAGCTAGTGCGCTGCAGCGGTTCATCACCCAGGACCAGCTGATACCGAGATAGTCGGCGAGCGCGGCCAGTCGAGCGGCTGGGTTGGCCGCGTCGCTGAGTCCATGTGCTCCGGCGTGTCCGATGACGTCGCCGAATGCCTGTATCACGGAGGTGGACCGAGTCCTATCGACGTGCCAACGTCCTTCCATGCGTACCCAGTTCGCGATCACGGCTTCTGAACCAGTTGCGAGAGCGAAACCGTCCATTTGGGACAAGGCGGGGTCTGGACAGAACTGTGTACGAATACCAAGCGATTCCATCAGTGCCGCAGCGAGTAGAAGTAAGACGCGCTCGCTAAAATGTGAGTCGAGTACTGCAGACTCCGGGACACAGAAGGTTCGACTAGTGGGCTCCGAGGTGCCAGCGAATATTCGGCTGGTCGTCTGAAGGTACTCGAGCTTGTGCTGGAAGAATAGCCACGTGGACGCTTCCTCGCCGCGCTGCTCCCTGGTCCAGAAGACTGGCCGATGGGAAAAATTTCGGGTGCTGCTGATGATGAAGCGCGCGCACGACTCCGAGCCAAGCCACATTTGAGAGATGGTCGATAGCTCGGCGAGCTCGTTGCTCGGGATTGCCGAGTATTTCAGCTCGGCGGGGTCGCGAACGCGTTGCCGTGCCTGAGCCAGAGTACCGTCGTCGTTCAATAATGCTTCGTCCAGGTTGGCCAGCGCCCACAGGATTTCAAGAGTGAGGTCATCGGCCTCAAACGATTTTGGAATCATCACTGTGCGGCCGGGAGCTTGTTTGCGTGCAGCGACAACGTCCAACAATGCATGCGTGGAAATAGACTCGCCAGGGATCGAAACAATGACTATACCTCGTGGTACTGACGATATAAACTCCCTCAGGGGTCGCAATCGTTGATCGGCGATGACCACGGCGTGGTACGTGGACCACGACGCCTCGCCACGGTGCACTGGAAGAGTGGCGCCGCCAAAAGCGTGACCGCCTGGGAGTTCCCACTGCCATGCCATGCCCTCACTGTTGAGCACCATAGCGGCAGATGAACCTGGCAGGTTACGCGATAGCGTCTGGGCGAGGTCGGCTTCTGCGCCGCGGTTCTCGTCACCGTCTGCGGTGAGATTGAGCTGACCGCTGGACTTGATCGGTAGTAGCACGGGTCGACCGTCGATCACGACGGGCATCCTGACCTCGTGGGCAACCTTCGGTGGCTTGCGGTCCAGCGGTGCGGGTACCAACGCGGACAGTGAACTCCCGGTCCTCAGTGCCGCATCACACCTAGCTGCGAACATGGCAGTCGGTGCCTTGCGGCCATTTTCGATCTTGGAGATGTAACCGGGGTCGTAGTGCACCAACTGCGCGAACTCCTTCAGCGACAAGCCGCGTTGCTGCCGCAACCCGCGCAGCTCGCCACCGAAGTTCGGCTGCTCCATAGGCGCTCCCGTTGCTACTTGTCTTGGTTGCCCTTACCGCGAGGGCAACGGGCAACCCCTAGATCACGAAGAGTGTAGCCCGCGAAGCTACCGGGCATGACCATCACGCAGGCAGAACCTGTGGGCAACCACTAAACATCTGTCCGATTGAGGACATCTGGCAGGACAAAGCCAGCACCGACCCACACAGGCCGAGGCGAGCTGTGCCCAGCAGCCCTACGGCGTGCTGCTGGTGTGCGGGCAGGGAGTCGAGAGCAAATGAAGCAAGGGCAAGGCAGGTACGTGGCGCTGTGTTGGGGCTCCATCCCGGCCAGGGTGGAGGTGTATCCGGTGGGGCTGACTGACAGTCCGGCTCTGGTGATCGTGAGGCGGCTGCTTGACGAGCTCAGGCTGCGTGGTTTTGAGTTCCGGCGGGCCGCCCTGGGTGTGGACGGGCCGTTGGCCGGCAACCGGACCAGTGGTAACTCGGTGCGACGCAGGGTCGCTCAGGTGGCTCGTGTGGTGGGCGCGCTGGCGGTGGTCGCCGGTCAAGCCGTCATATTTCGCCTGCTGCTTGTTCAGGGCGGTATGTGCCTCATTGCCGGTGGATGTCGTTCATGAACACCGTGCATACAGAAACGTCAATCAAGATCAGCGAAGAAGCGCATATCCCCGGCGTTAAACTGTTTGTGCCGTTTTGTTATACCCAAGGCTGCCAGTGGATAGGGAGCATCCATTTTGATAAGCTGTCTGCCTATCGGGAGGGCCAAGGCCACCTGGACGAAGTCAAACCACATCGCGGTCCGGGTGCCGGGTCGGGCAGCTCGCCGTCGGTGCAGGGTACGCAGCGTTGAATGGCGAGACGCGTCGACTAGGATACGAGTGATATCCCAATTCAGGCGCGCTTCGATGCGTGTAGTTAAGACAACCTTGGTTGCGCTCAATGAGGTGCCGACCGGGGAAACGGAGCCGTGAACGCAGCTACCCGGCCCCGACCAGGTCTGCCCGGCGTGCCACCGCAGCGGAAGTGTCTGGTGATGCGGTCGCTGGTGGGTGGACCATGACCGGCTCGGCGCTGGTAGTTCACCGTGGCCCCGCAGGGAGACTCTGTCCGCGTGCCGTGTCAGGAGCGTCGTGGCCAGCCGCATCAGGGAAGATGCACCTGTGACCTCCTTGCCGGACGTGGCCTGCGGCGCCACCTGGCGTTGTCGAGAAGTAGGGCGGTCTTAGGTGACACCTGACGAGCTACGTGATCGCATCCTCCGCTGGGAGGACCCGCATACCGACTTCAAAGAATCCGTCGACAACAACAGCGAGCTGGCCAAGGACCTCGTGTGCTTCGCTAATAGTGATGGCGGACAGTTGGTGATCGGTGTTGCCAAGGATCGCAGCGTGGTCGGCGTCCCCGATACCGATCAGCTGCTCTTGAGGGTGGATGACGTCGCATTCCAGAGCTGCTCACCCTCGTTGACGGTCGTGCGGGAGGTCATCAAGCTGGACGGTAAGGACGTCGTTGTGCTCAACATCCCGAGGGGTGATCAACGGCCCTACTCCACTCGCGACGGTCGTTACTATTTTCGGTCGGAGGAGCGGTGCCGTCGGGCTAGTCGGGAAGAGTTGCTGAGGCTTTTTCAAGCGGCGTATTCGCTGTTCTACGACGAAAAACCGCTCCCGCGACTCACGCTGGTCGACCTGGACCTTGACGCGGTCACCCGATACCTCGTTGACACCAACCAGGTAGATCTCGATGACGACCTAGTGCGGCTGTTGCGGGCATGGCGCATGTACGACGGCTCCTCCCCAACGGTGGGTGGGCTTGTGCTTTTCGGCCGAAATCCGCAGGCCGAGCTGGAATCGTCCCGAGTCGTCGTCGGTGCGCTTGCCGGCGCCGACATCGGGGACAACTTCGTGGATCGCAAAGACTTGTCCGGTCCGCTACTCAGCGTCATCACTCAGATCGAGACGTTCCTGCGGCTCCACCTCAGGACTGGGCACGAGATCGTCGGATTCGAGAAGGAGAAGCGCGAAGAGATCCCGCTGGCGGCGTTGCGCGAGGCGGTGGTGAACGCGTTGGTCGAGGTAAGGTCTCCTGGGCGTCCGCCGAACAGCGTGGACGCCGAGGCGATGCGGGCGGGTGTGCACGTTACCCGCAATCCACACATCTACAGCAGGGTCGCGGCAGCCGAACTCGCCACCCGCGCCGGTACTGGAATACGGCGCATCGCTCGACTGCTCCGTCAAGCGAATGGCACTAGTCTGGGCATCTCCATCAGCGACGCTGAGGTCGTCCTCACGCTGCCACGGGGAGCGAGCCCGAGCACTTAAAGAAGTGTGAGACCATAGAACTCGTGACAGCGAACCCGCATCAGCCCACCCTTATCCTCTGGGATATAGACCGCACACTCGTCACCACCGGCGAGGTCAGTCGTGAGATTTACGCGAGGGCATTCGAGGAGATCGTTGGTCAGCCGCTGCGTGAGCTGGCTGACATGGCCGGCCGTACTGAGCAAGCGATCCTTGTTGATACCTTGAGTCTGCACGGAGTTACGAATCCTGAGAGTAGTTTCGATGACTTCTATGCGGCGCTTGCCGTTGCTGCTGACAAGTTGCGCGAGCGCATGCGCGTAGTCGGGAATCGGTTGCCTGGTGCCGAGAAGGCACTTGCAGCGCTAGCAAAGCCGAACGTGGTCCAGACGGTCGTGACTGGCAACATCAAGCCGATTGCGGTGACGAAGCTTGAGGTGTTCCATCTTTCAGGGTACATAGACTTCGAGGTGGGTGGTTATGGTTCAGACAGTGATACCCGTCCGCCGCTCATCCTCCAGGCATGGCAACGCGCGCAGCATAAATACGGCCAAGTTTTCGCAGCGGATCGAGTAGCGGTTATCGGCGATACGCCACTGGACGTGGCGGCTGCTCGCGAAGTTGGCGTCCGTGCCATCGGTGTAGCAACAGGCAGTAGCGGGATAGAAGATCTCATGGCGGCGCAGGCCGACACGGTCCTCCCTGACCTGACGGATACCGAGGCAGTTATCCGGGCGCTCTGCCCAGGAGCGCCGCGCGCTGGCAGATCGTGCCCGGCGTAAAATGGGTTTCCAAATACCTAGGACGAATGGGAAAGGTGCACGATGAGCCTGGACCCGACTTTGCCGGTGGGCAGGCGGATTCAGCTGCTGCGGGAGCGACGGGGACTCTCGCGAGCGGTTGTTGCTGGTCTGTGTGGCCGGAGCGAGAGTTGGCTGAAAAAGATCGAGCAGGGCACGCGCCAGGCGGTGCGGTTGCCGATGCTGCTTCGGCTCGCGGAGGTTCTCCGGCTCGATGACCTGACCGAGTTGACCGGCCAGCACCTCCCGCTGGCGGTATACGGAAAGCCAACCCATCAGGCGATACCCGCGCTGGAGCAGGTCATGACGACCTACCCGCTCGGAAGCGAGACTGAAGCGGACGTTGACCGGCCGCCTTCGGTCAGCGAGCTACAGAGCAGACTGGATGATGCACACACGCTCTGGCGTACCTCCCGCTATCCCCGCACCGAGGTCGGCGCGCTCCTACCCTCTTTGCTCAGGGAGACGCAACAGGCCGTGCGCGTGCTGGACGGCTCGGAGCGACGTGCCGCTGCAGATGTGCTTGCCGGAACCTACCAGGCCGCGCAGCGGATCCTTGCCTATCAGCCCGTGCCAGAATTGGTGTTCCTCGCCGCCGATCGGGGCATGGCGGCTGCTCAGGAAGCCGACGATCCTCTCGCCATTGCCGGGAGCGCATGGTATCTGGCTCATGTGTTCCGGGATTCTGGGCGGCTGGACCAGGCTGAGCGCGTGGTGAAAGATGCGGCCGAGCTAGTAAAGCCAAGCCTTGACGATGCTTCCAGCGAGTATCGGGCAATGTGGGGCTCCCTGCAGCTCGCGAGGGGGTTAACAGCGGCCTGCGACTACGACTACGACTTCGGCACGGCGTGGCATTTCTGGGATATAGCCGACGAGATCGCACAATCGCTCGGCGGAGACTACTGGCATCCATTGAACGGGTTTGGCCCGGTGGATATGCAATTCTACGGCGTGCGTATCGATGTGACCTTGGGGCGGTATGGCGACGCGGCACGCCGATCGGAGACTATCGATGTGGACTCGGTCCCTTCCCTATCGGGGCGGTCACGTTACTTCATTGAGCTCGCCCGTTGTTATCTCGCCCGGCGGGATGATATTGCCGCGTGTCATCTCTTGTTCAGGGCTTATCAGGAGTCGCCGGAGTATGTGAAAAACGGTCGATTTGGCCGCGGTATCGTCCAGGAGCTCATGGAACGCAACCACTCGGCGGTAAAGAGCGAGGTACGTGACCTGGCTACCAAGATGGGCCTTCCTACCTGAGGGCAGTTCGCCATAAGGTCCGCAGTGTGACAGGGGACAGATCGTCCCCCTCAGCCCGACCCCCCGTTTCCACCTCCGGTGTTCTCCGGTCCTGGGTGCCTTGAAGGAAGACGCCACGCAGACGGGGTTGAGAGCACATGAAGCACGGGGCAGCCGGGGGTGGAGGTGGTATCCGGTGGAGGCTGACAGCCCGGATTTGGTGATCGCGAAGCGGCTGCTCGACGAGCTTAAGCTACGCGGCTTTGAGTTCCGGCGGGCTGCCCCGGGCGTGGACGGGCCGTTGGTCGGTAGCCGGCTTAGTGGTGACTCGGTGGATGTCGTCCACGTCGCAGGATTCAGTCGCGATTGCTCGGCTTGGCGTCAGCGGACATCGTCGCTGATCCTTCCCGGGGGAGCGCTGGTGGAGCGTCGGGTGGAAGGCAGCGCGCTCGATGTGCTCAATGAGGTGCTGGCCTGGGAAATGGAGCCGTGAAGTGGAGAATCGTTGGTCCCCAACCGGGCTGGGCGATGTTACTGCCAACAATTCAGAAGCGAGGTGCAATACCCAGATTGAGACGTTCTTGCGCGGGTACGGGTTAGCGGCGTGCGGGTGGTGGTGCGGAGGCCTCCCAGGCACGGGCGTAGCGGTGCGCTCCTGGGCGGGCAGGGCCACGGCTGCGGTAGACGATGTAGGGGCGGGTCAGGTAACCCAGGGGGGCGCTGAAGACGTGCACTAGGCGGGTATAGGGCCAGATGGCCAGCAGGGTGAGCACGACCAGGTTGTGGATCTGGAAGCTGATCGGGGTGGCGGCCATCAGCTCGGGGTGCGGGTGGAGGGTGAACAGGCTGCGGAACCAGGGTGACACCGTCGCCCGGTAGTCGTAGCCGCCGCCGATCAGGTTGCTGCCCACGGTGTTCAGCATCCCGGTGCCGAGCGCGGCGGTCAGCAGCAGGTACATGACCTTGTCGATCGAGGTGGTGGCCTTGCGCACCGCCGGCACGGTGCTCCGCCGGTACAGCAGGATCCCCAGACCGGCGAGGGTGGCCAGGCCGGAGAGCGTGCCGACGGACACCGACAGCAGGTGGTAGGCATGCTCCGACACGCCGAGAGCCGCGGTCCAGCTCGCCGGGACGGCGATGCCTAGCACATGGCCGCCGAGCACGGCCAGCAACCCGAAGTGGAACAACGGGCTGCCCCACCGGAGCAGCCGGCGCTCGTACAGCTGGGAGGACCGGGTGGTCCAGCCGAACTGGTCGTGCCGGTAGCGCCAGATGTGGCCGAGCAGCAGCGAGGTGAACGCCAGATACGGCACCGTCACCCACAGCAACCTGGTCACCGGCGTCCCCCCAGATGCTCCGGCATCCTCGGGTCCACCCCAAAGGGCTCCAGACCCACCTGTTCCTCCGGTGGCCCCTGCGCGGCCAGCTCAGCGACCCGACGCCGGTCGGCGACGTTGATCTCCGGGAGGGTGGCGCACACTGCGTCGAGCACCGTCTGGTACGGCGAGGCGACCTCGTGGAGGGACAGCCTGAGCAGTTCCATCACCGGCCGGTACTCGAGGAGGAGCCGCCGGCCGACGACCGGGTCGAGGGTCGCGGCGAACTCCAGCACCACCGCCAGATGGTCCGGCAGCTCGTGCTCACCCAGGGTGGCACCTGCCGCGCGGTAGGCATGCTTGAACCGCAGCAGCGCCATGCCCCGTTTGCGCGTGTCACCATAAGCGTAGTAGCTCAGGTGCAGGCAGTGGCGGCGTCGCAGATCGAAGGTCTCCACGTAGTGCGCGGCCAGCTCGATCGGGGATGTGCGGCGGGCCGCCTTGAGGAACGACACCAGTGCGGGTCCCGCTGGCGCGGGCAGCGAGATGGCCAGCGCGTGCAGCGCATCGAACATCCCCAGGGTCTGCTGGGTCGGGTAGTCCAGCAGCAGGGCGGCGATCCGCCATACCACACGCTGGTGCCAGGTCGGGGTCATCGCGGGCTGCCATGGGTTTCCGGTGCGGGGGCGAACAGGCCGTTCGTGCTCTTGCCGTCCCAGTTGAGCAGGTTGATCCGGCGCGCCTTGTTCGCCGGTGCGGCGGCGCCGTTGGTGTCGGTGAGGTGGAACTTGTCGTCCATGGCGTCGAACGCGGTCATTCCCGGACCGCCCTCGCTGCCCAGGCTGCACCCGGTGGCCAGCGCGTCCAGCCGGTGTGCGTCCGAGCCGGCCGCGCTGGGGATGACGTAGCGGTGCTCGTACTTGGCGATGGCCAGCAGCCGGTACATCGCCTCGATCTCTTTCGGCGTCAGGCGCACCGACTCGGCGATCTCCGGGGCAACCGGCTCCCCGAGGTTGACCCGGCGCATGTGCGCACGCATCGCTGCCAGCCGCTGCAGCGCGGCGCGCACCGGTCCCACATCTCCCGCGGTGAACAGTTCGGCCAGGTATTCCACCGGGATGCGCAGCGTGTCGATCGCGCCGAAGAGGTTGCCGGCGTCCTCCCCGTCATGTCCGGTGCCGGCCAGCGCATCCACTACTGGGGACAGCGGCGGCACGTACCAGACCATCGGCATCGTGCGGTACTCGGGGTGCAGCGGCAGCGCCACCTGGTAGTTCACGATCAGCTGGTACACCGGGGAGGCCTGCGCCGCCTCGATCCACTCCTGGGAGATCCCGGCTCGTTCGGCCTGCGCTACCACCCGCGGGTCGTGCGGGTTGAGGAACACGCCCAGCTGCGCCGGGTAGAGGTCCTTCTCCTCGGGCACCGACGCCGCGGCCAGCACCGCGTCCGCGTCATACAACACCACTCCGATGTAGCGCAGCCGCCCGACGCAGGTCTCCGCGCAGACCGTGGGAATGCCCACCTCCACCCGCGGGTAGCAGAACGTGCACTTTTCCGCTTTGCCGGTCCTGTGGTTGAAGTAGATCTTCTTGTACGGGCACCCCGTGACGCACTGCCGCCAGCCGCGACAGCGATCCTGGTCGACCAGCACGATGCCGTCCTCGCTGCGCTTGTAGATCGCGCCGGACGGGCAGGATGCCGCGCAGGACGGGTTGAGGCAGTGTTCGCAGATCCGCGGCAGGTAGAACATGAACGTGCGCTCGAACTCCAGCTTCACCTGCTCAGAGAGTGTGGCCAGCACCGGGTCGCCCCCGAGGTGCTCCGGCCCGCCGCCCAGATCGTCGTCCCAGTTGGGCCCCCAGGTGACGGCGGTGTCCTCGCCGGTAATCAGCGATGTGGGCCGGGCCACCGGCGTGGTGTCCATCGCCGGTGCCGACACCAGGTTCTGGTAGTCGTAGGTCCACGGCTCGTAGTAGTCGGCCACCGTCGGCAGGTCAGGGTTGGCGAAGATGTTCAGCAGCCGCGTGAGCCGTGAACCGGAGCGCAACGTGAGCCGGCCACGCTTGGTCAGCGTCCAGCCGCCCTTCCACCGCTGCTGGTCCTCATAGCGCCGCGGATATCCCTGCCCGGGCCTGGTCTCGACGTTGTTGAACCACGCATACTCGACGCCGCTGCGGTTGGTCCAGGCCTGTTTGCAGGTGACGCTGCAGGTATGGCAGCCGATGCACTTGTCCAGGTTCATCACCATGGCCAACTGGGGCATGATCTTCATCAGTAGGTCACCTCCTGGCTGCGGCGACGGATGGTGGTGACCTCGTCACGCTGGTTGCCGGTGGGGCCGTGATAGTTCATCGCGAACGACTGCTGGGCGTAGCCGCCGATCAGGTGGGTCGGCTTGATCATCAACCGGGTCAGGGCATTGTGGATCCCGCCGCGCTTACCGGTCTTCTCGATGCGTGGCACGCCCACCGCGCGGTCCTGGGCGTGGTACATGAACACGGTGCCCTCGGGCATCCGATGGCTGACGATTACCCGGGCGACCACCACGCCGTTGCGGTTGATCGCTTCGATCCACTCGTTGTCCTTGACGCCGATCTTGGCGGCGTCCACATCGGACATCCAGATGCTCTGCCCGCCGCGGGAGAGCGTGAGCATGTGCAGGTTGTCCTGGTAGCAGGAGTGGATGGACCACTTCGAGTGCGGGGTGAGATACCGGACCGTGACCGACTGATGACCGTTGAGACCAGCCGCTCCTATGGGAGGCTCGCCACAGTGTCCAATTTTCGGCTCGCCGAACAGAGCGGTCATGTCCAAAGGTGGGCGGAAGATGGGCATCTGCTCGCCGAGCTCGGCCATCCAGTCGTGGTCGAGGTAGAAATGCTGCCGGCCGGTCAGGGTGTGCCAGGGCTTGAGCCGCTCGGTATTGATGGTGAACGGGGCGTAGCGCCGGCCGCCGGTCTCGCTGCCCGACCACTCCGGCGAGGTGATCACCGGTACCGGCCGGGCCTGGGTGTCGGCGAAGCTGACTCGCTTGCTCTCGTTCTCCGCGGTGAGGTCGGCGAGCGTAGTGCCGGTGCGGCGCTGCAGGGCGCGGAAGCCCTCGGTGGCCAGCCGTCCGTTCGTGGTGCCCGACAGCGCCAGGATGGCCTCGCAGGCGTGGGTGTCCTGGGCCAGCGACGGCCGCCCGGCGGCCGTCCCGGAGAGGACTGCGCCGTTGACCGCCTTGAGGTAGTCGACCTCGACGTCCGGATGGACGGTGACGCCCTTGGTGGTCAGGCCGACGCGCTCCACCATCGGCCCGAGCGCGGCCATCTTGTCCCCGACCGCCGGGTAGTCGCGTTCCACCACAACGATCCGCGGCATGGTCTTGCCGGGTATCGGCTCGCACTCGCCAGCTTCCCAGTCCAGCACCCGCCCGCCGGGCTGTGCGGTGGCATCGGCGGTGTCGTGCTGCAGCGGCATGGCCACGATGTCCTGGCGCACGCCGAGGTGCTGACCGGCCAGCCGGGAGAAAACCCGGGCGATCCGGTGAAACGCCGCAAAGTCGGTCTTGGCCTCCCATGGCGGGGGGATCGCCGGGGAGAAGGCGTGCACGTAGGGGTGCATGTCGGTGCTGGACAGGTCGTGCTTCTCATACCACGTGGCGGCCGGCAGCACGATGTCGGAGAACAGCGTGGTGCTGGTCATCCGGAAGTCCAGCGACAGCAGCAGGTCAAGCTTGCCGACCGGGGCCTGCTCCCGCCAGGTGACCTCCACCGGGCGTACCCCCGTGCTCTCGGAGGTCTGCAGGTTGCAGTCGGTGCCGAGCAGATGGCGCAGGAAGTACTCGTTGCCCTTGGCTGAGGAGCCGAGCAGGTTGGCCCGCCACACCGTCAGGCACCGCGGGAAGTTCTCCGGCGCGTCCGGGTCCTGGCAGGCAAACCGCAACTGCCCGGTGGACACCCCGTCGAGGACGTACTGGGCGGCGTCCTTGCCCCGGCGACGGGCCTCATCGGCCAGATCCAGCGGGTTGCGGTTGAAGGTCGGGTAGCTGGGCATCCACCCCAGCCGGCTGGCCAGCGCGATGTTATCCGCCGTAGTGCGCCCGGCGAAGCGTCCCGTCGCCAGCGGTGAGGCCATCACCTCAGCGGTGAACGGGTCGTAGCGCCACTGGTCAGTAGCCAGGTACCAGTACACGGTGCCCTGCATCTGCCGCGGCGGGCGCTGCCAGTCCAGGCCGAAGGCCAGCGTCGAGGCGCCGGTGAGCGGCCGGCACTTCTCCTGGCCGACGTAGTGGGCCCAGCCGCCGCCGTTGACCCCCTGGCAGCCGGTGAGGATCACCAGCGCCAGCAGCGACCGGTAGGTCTGGTCGGAATGGAACCAGTGGTTGGTGCCCGCACCCATCAGGATCATCGACCGGCCGCCGGAACGTTCGGCGTTGCTGGCGAACTCCCGGCCGATCCGCGCCGCCGCGGCCGCCGGCACCCCGGTGATCGGCTCTTGCCAGGCCGGGGTGTAGGGCTGCCCGGCGTCGTCGTAGCCACGGGGCCAGGTTCCTGGCAGACCTGGCCGGTGCACCCCGTACTGGGCCAGCAGCAGATCGAACACCGTGGTGACCAGCTTGCCGGCGACAACCCGGGCCGGCACCCCACGGCGCAGCACGCCGGGCTCAGCGGTGTCGAACCGGGGCAGGGAGATCTCTGCCACCTCGCTGCTGCCATAGGTGCTCAGCAGCGGGTCCACGGTGTGCAGCTCAAGGTTCCAGCGACCCTCCCCGGAGCGGGTGAACCGGTGGCCCAGCGAACCGTTCGGAACCACCGGGTCACCGGTGACGGAGTCCAGCAGCACGGTCTTGAACTCAGCACCCTCGCCGGTATCGCCCAGATCGGCCGCGGTGAGGAACTTGCCCGGAAGGTAGGTGTCGCCTCGCTGGTCGAGGGCGACCAGGAATGGCAGATCAGTGAAGCGCTTGAGGTAGTCGGTGAATCGCGGTGTCTGCCGGTCGACGAAGAATTCTGTGAGGATCACGTGACCCATGGACATGGCCAGTGCGGCATCGGTGCCTGGCCGGGCCGGCAACCACTCGTCGGCGAACTTCGTGTGGTCGCCGTAGTCCGGCGATACCACGACCACCTTCTGACCTCGATACCGGGCTTCGGTCATGTAGTGGGCATCCGGGGTGCGGGTGACCGGGACGTTGGAGCCCCACATGATCAGGTAGCTGGCGTCGAACCAGTCGGCGGACTCGGGCACGTCGGTTTGGTCGCCGAATACCTGCGGGGAGGCCACCGGAAGATCGGCATACCAGTCGTAGAACGACAGCATCGCACCGCCGATCAGGGAGATGAATCGGGCCCCGGCGGCGTGGCTGACCATCGACATCGCCGGAATCGGCGAGAACCCGGCAACCCGGTCGGGGCCGTAGCGTTTGATCGTGTGCACGTGCGCGGCCGCGACGATCTCGACAGCCTCCCACCACTCGGCGCGAACAAAGCCGCCCCTGCCACGCGCCGCCTTGTACCGGCAGGCTTTCTCGGGGTTATCGACCACATCGGCCCAGGCCAGCACCGGATCTTTGAGCCGTTGTTTCGCCTCCCGGTACAACTCCAGGAGCGTGCCGCGCACGTAGGGGTACCGTACCCGCGCGGGCGAATAAGTATACCAGGAGAACGACGCACCCCGCGGGCAACCGCGGGGCTCATATTCGGGCTTGTCCGGGCCGATCGACGGGTAGTCGGTCTGCTGCGCCTCCCAGGTGATGATTCCATCCTTGACGTAGATCTTCCACGAACACGAACCGGTGCAGTTCACCCCGTGGGTCGAGCGCACCACCTTGTCGTAGGCCCAGCGGTCCCGGTAGAAGACGTCAGCCGACCGGCCGCCGATCTGGTGTAGTGTGCGCAGATCAGTGGAGGCCTCCCCGCGCTGGAAATGCTTGCCGAGGCGCAGCAGGGAATCAGCGAAGCTGGTGTCCATGCCGACGCTCGCGCTACTATCGGAGGTATCGAGCACGACCCCACCTCTTCTGGTGATAATGTACGTCCAGGGGGCTAGCCAACTCACCTTAGACGGTGATTTCTTGACCTTCAAGAAGGACTGCTAGCACTCACATCATCACCGCGATGGCTGTGCGACCTACGTAACATTCCGTTCATATATTCCCGATCCGTCGGCTAACGTTCGGTCCCCCCGAGAGCTGCGATAACGCACCCAACTCCACGAGTCGCTCATGTCTCGGGAGGATGTGCGCTAGAGGCGAGTAACAGCGCTGTCTCACACAGTTTCCAGCCAGTTTACATACCGCAACGTGTCGGTTACTTCATCAGGGTGGGCTTCGGTGTGCGCTACTTCGGGAAGGAGTCGGGCGGAACGTCAACAACTCGCGAATTACCGTTTAGAGTTGGGTACAGCACTACCGTAAGGTGCATATATGTGATTTCATCTTGCGTTTCCGTGGTCGTGAACGTTGCGGGCTTGTCGAAACGCTGGAAGGTGCATGACCGCGTGAACTCATTGCCGTCCCAGTCCGTCCCGCTGGTGAAGAATATGTCGTACGTGCCATCCGGAATATTGGTCATCCGAGCGGTCTCGCCGCGTGTGACGTAGAACGACCCTATCGCCCTTCCGTCCTGCCCGAGTGTGACAACGGAGTCGTGGTCTGGGACATTTTCTGCCGTGATCTCACCCCTGCCCGAACCAGGGGCACGCAATACCGTTCCGTTATTCTCCCCGCGGTCCGGTAATGGTTCCGGGGCGGGGAGGGCTGCGGTCAGGTCAGCTCCTGCAGGCCCGAGCCTCGGCGCCACCCGCCGCAGCGCATCGGCTCCGGGCAGGGAGCTGAGGGTGGCCATGACTGATGGTGCGGCGCACAGTTCCTGCGACTGGACCTGGGCACGGACTCCGGAGAGTTGACTTGCGAGCGCCTCGAGCGCGGAAACGAGATTTGACTGTGCGGCGGCGTATCGGGTCGGGGGCCCGATGGTGGTGAGTCGCTGCGCGGCAGCGCGGAGGGCGGATGCGGCTGAACCGACCTGGCTTGCCAGCGGCACAAGAGGCGGTGCCGCCTCGATCCTGTCGAGCGCCGCGGTCAGCGCGCCCCCGTCTGCCCGCAGCTCCGCCTGGTAGGCCTCTGGCGAGAGGGGTGTGGCGTGCGGGGAACCCGGCAGCGGACCACAGCTGCTCACCATGATGCCGCAGATCACCGCCGTCGCCAGCCGAGGGGTCAGGCGGCGGATGGAGCGCAGACGAGGGTGGTCTCTAGACGTGTTCATGATTATTTCGTAGCGGACTCACTTCGGGAAGGGTCCCAAACGTGTTTCGACAGCGCTACCTGCGTCATGAGGCCTATCCACCCTGAGTTTGCCGAGTTCGACACGGGAGCTGTCCGTGGCTAGATGAACAGCCCTGACGTCTGCATAAGGTTTTTACTCAACTGGTCGGCACTACGTAGGGGGCGCGGGCACCATGCACCAGTGGTGGAAGTCTGGAGTAGCGGCCGCAGCGGTGGTGGTGACCTTGCTGGGTGGGCTGACCAGTGCCGCGGTCTGGCCACCACCCTCGGGCGCAGGCCCGTGCTCGGTGACGAAAACAGCTAACGTGGCGGTGCCGATGCGCGATGGCACCATACTGCGCGCTGACGTGTACCGGCCAGCGACGTCCCACGCAGTGCCGGTGATCTTGATGCGCACGCAGTACGGCAAAGAGGCCGCGCAGGTGCAGCCGTCGCGCTACCAGCGTCCGAGCTGGTTTGCCGCGCACTGTTACCTGGTGGTCGTCCAGGACGTCCGGGGACAGTTCGCCTCCGGGGGCACGTTCTCGGAGTTCACCCCCGACCGCACCGATGGCTATGACACCGTCGAGTGGGCCGCGAGACTGCCGGGATCATCCGGCAAGGTCGGCATGTACGGCTCGTCCTACGTCGGGGCGACCCAGTGGCTGGCCGCCGAGGCTGCTCCCCCTCACCTGGCCACGATCGTGCCGGCCAACACCGGGTCGGACTACTACGAGGGCTGGACCTACGAGAACGGTGCGTTCCGGCTGAACTTCATCGAGCCGTGGGTGATGGACACGATCGCCCTGTCCGCGGCCAACCATCGCGGTGACACCACGGTTGCCCACCAGCTCACCCAGGACGACAAGAACATCGACCGCTGGCTGCACTACGTCCCGTATCGCAGTTTCCCGCCGTTTCACCCCGGTGACCCTGCGGTGGCGCCGTACTTTTACGACTGGGTCGCGCACCGCACCGACGACTCCTACTGGCAGCGGTGGGCGCTACCGCGCTACTACCCCAGGATCAGTATTCCGGTATTGGACGTCGAGGGTTGGTACGATGCCTTCCTGACCGGTGGTCTGCATAACTTCGCCGGTATGGTCAGCTCTGGTGGGTCAGCATGGGCCCGCACCAACCAGCGAATCGTGATCGGCCCCTGGGATCACATCGGTTGGGGTCGGCCCGAGAGTATCGCGGCACCGATGCTCAAGCAGATCGGGCCGGTCGGCAATAGCCCGATCAACGAGCTGATGCTGGCGTGGTTTGATCATTTTCTCAAGGGTATCGACAATGGCGTGGCTCACGGCCCGGCGGTCAACTACTTCGAGATGGGTGCGAACGTCTGGAAAACCACGGCGGCCTGGCCGCTGCCGGGGACGAAGTGGACGAACTACTATTTGTCCAGCGGCGGACATGCCGCGTCGGTGGCGGGGGAGGGTCAGCTGGTCACTACAGCGCCGGCTGCCGGGCAGCAGCCGGATAGCTACGACTACGACCCCCGTCACCCCGTGCCTAGCGTGGGCGGTCACTCGTGCTGCGCGGCGCCGGGCGGTTCCCAGGGGCCCTATGACCAGCGGTCCGTCGAGCAGCGGGGAGACGTGCTGGTGTACACGACCCCGCCGCTGGCTACCGACACCGAGGTGACCGGGCCGATCAGCGTGACGCTCTACGCCAGCTCGTCCGCACCCGACACCGACTGGACCGCCAAGCTGCTCGACGTGCACCCGGCCGGCACCGTGGTCAACCTCAACAACGGCATCCAGCGGGCCAGCTTCCGCGAGTCGAGCCGGGCACCGACGCCGATCGAGCCAGGCACGGTCTACCGGTACACGATTACCGTGTGGCCGACGAGCAACCTGTTCCGCGCCGGTCACCGGATCCGCGTGGAGATCTCCTCCAGCGACTTCCCGCAGTTCGATCCGAATCCCAACACCGGCTCATGGCTGGGGGAAAGCACCGCTACCCGCATTGCCCACCAAACCGTGTGGCACGACGCCCGGCACCCCTCGGCGCTGGTCCTTCCCGTTATCCCGGCGTCGGCATCAGGCAAGGCCAGCACCATCTTCCCCATGTAGGCCCACCCGTAGCCCCGCGCACGCTCACTTGTCACTCGGCGTAGAGGGAATCGAGCGTCTCGTGGTAGTTGGCCTCCACCACCGGTCTGCGTACTTTCAGGCTGGGGGTCAACTCGCCGGAGTCTACCGTGAGGTCGTGATCGAGGATAACGAATTTCTTGATCGTCTCCCAGCGGTTGAGCTGTGTGTTTAGCCTTTGCACGTAGTCCTCGACGGTGCGGTGCATGGCTGGGGAGGTCACGACCTGTGCATAGGGCGTTCCGGCCATATCGTGGTGGCTGGCCCATTCCGTTACCGCGTCGGGGTCTAGCGTGACCAGTGCCACGCAGTAGTTGCGCTGGTGACCGTGCACGACCATCCGGCTGGCTAGCGGGCACATCGCGGTAAAGCAACTCTCGATGTGCGAGGGCACGACGTATTTGCCGCCGGAGGTCTTGAACAGATCCTTCTTCCGGTCGGTGATCCGCAAGAACCCGTCGGCGTCGATCTCCCCGATGTCACCGGTAGCGAGCCATCCATCGCCGGTGAGCGTCTGGTCGGTGTCCTCCTCCAGGTGGTGGTAGCCGTCCATGACGCCCGGGCTCTTGATCAGGACCTCGCCGTCCTCGGCGATGGCGAGCTGGGTGCCAGGCAACGGCAGTCCCACGGTGCCGAGCTTGAAACGGTCCGGGCGGTTGACCACGCTGGCCGCGGAGGTCTCGGTGAGACCGTAGCCGTCGAGGATCAGGATGCCGGCGGCATGGAACCACTCCGCGATCTGTTCGGACAGGCTCGCTGCGCCGGAAAGGAAGAACCGCAGCCGGCCGCCGAACCGAGCACGCACCTTGGCCAGGACCAGCTTGTCGGCCAGGCTGTGCCGGAGGGCCAGCTGCCACGGCACCGGCTTGCCCTGCCTGGCCAGCCGGGATACCTGGAGTGCGACACCACACGCCCACTCGAAGAGCCGGGCCTTGGGCCAGGATGCCGACCGTGCCGTGGTGACGATACGGCCGTAGGCCTTCTCGAAGATGCGCGGAGCCGCGCCCATGAACGTCGGGCGCAGCACAGCCAGGTTGGACGCGATCTGATCCATCCGTCCGTCGAGGGCAGTCGCGAAACCCACCTGAAGCTGGATGGTCAGCAGCACTTTGCCGAATGCATGGGCCATCGGCAGCCACAGGTACTGCAGATCCTCAATCCCCAGCACGCCCAGCGACGCGACCGCGGCCCCCGCGTAGGTCCAGGAGGAATGGTGCAGCCGCACGCCCTTGGGTCGGCCGGTGGTGCCCGAGGTGTAGATCAGGGTGGCGAGGTGGTCGGGGCGGATCGCGGCGATTCGCTCCTCAACAGCGCTGGGGTGCTCGGCGAGGTAGGCCGCACCCAGCTCGGCCAGCCTGTCCAGGGAGATCACCCAGGGGTTATCGCCGCCCTCGGGGGTGCCCTCGAAGGTGACGACCGTGCGCAGGCACGGCAGGGAGTCCCGCTGCGCCCGGAGCTTGGCGATCTGGTCGTCATCGGCGGCGAAGACCACCGTGCTGTTGGAGTCGGCGAGAATGAACGCGACATCCTCGCAGATCGCCGAGGGATAGACGGTGGTCGTGGCCGCCCCGGCGCACATGATCGCGAGGTCGGCCAAGATCCACTCGTACCGCGTCTGCGAGGCGATCGCGACCCGCTGCTGCGCGGTGACGCCGAGCGCGAGCAGCCCGGCGGCGAGCCGGGTGACCTGCTCGCCGCTCTGCCGCCAGGTCTGCGACACCCACCGGTCCCCCACGGGGTACCGGAACGCCTCCCGCTCCGGTGTCTGGGCGACCCGGTCGAAAAACATCTGCGCCACGCTGGCCGCCCGGTCGGCGACCATGGCGAGCTGGGCGTCGGTCTGCGCGGATGTCGTCATCTCGGATCTCCTTCGCCGACACTCACCTGGGAGTGTAGGCGTGGCGGTGGATATAGGTGATGCCACGCGACCGCCTCACCAGTAGCCTTCGGGTGTGCAAACTACTGTGGTGGTGGGAGCCCGTGGCAGCCGTCTCGCGCAGGCGATGGTGGCTGAGTTCCTGGCCCGGTTGGACGCGTGTCCGGTGGTGAAGTTCAAGAACCGGGTGGTGATGACGGACGGAGACCGGGACCGCAAGAGCTCGCTGCGCGAGGTCAGCGGCGCGAGCGGGAACGGCAGCGGCGCGTTCACCAACCAGCTGGGGCAGGAGCTGTTAGCAGGCCGGATCGACGTCGCCGTGCACAGCCTGAAGGACCTGCCGACCGTGATGCCTGAGGGCTTGGTGCTTGCGGTGACGCCGCTGCGGGCAGAGATCCATGACGCGCTATGCGGTTCGACACTTGCCGGCCTCCGGCACGGCGCTCGGGTGGGTACCGGGTCGCCGAGGCGAGTCGCGCAGTTGAAGGCGCTGCGCCCGGATCTCACGATCGTCCCTATCCGGGGGAACGTCCCGCCGAGGCTCGCGAAATTGAAGACCGGACTGGACGCGGTCGTCTTGGCAGCGTCTGGCCTACGGCGCCTCGGGCTGGAAGACAGCATCACTGAGCTGCTCCCGCTCGATGATTTCCCGCCGGCTCCAGGGCAGGGAGCCATCGGCATTCAGCTGCGTGCCGCTGACACCGAGCTGCGGGAGATGCTGAACTCCTACGGCGACCCCGCTACCGACGCTGCGGTGCGCGCCGAGAGGGCGCTGCTGGCCGAACTGCACGGTGGCTGCTCAGTGCCGGTAGGCGCCTATGCGGTGCCCTTCGGAGATGGGCTGAAGCTGACGGCGCAGGTCACGTCGCTGGATGGGACCCAGCGCGTGTTTTCCTCCGCGACCGGTCCTGACGCCCAGCTGCTGGGGGAAACGCTCGCCCACAGGATGCTGGAACAGGGCGCGGAAGCGATCCTGCGGCAGATCCGAGTAACGGTCTAACACCGCAACGGTACTTGCGGAACTCGCCGTCCCGCCCTCGGCGAAGGCCGACCAGGCGACGGTGGAGACTCAGGCCGCCATCACCACGCTGGATGCGGCGCTGTCCGATTACGAGCTGGGTAAGTCCACCGGCGAGACCGCCCGCCCGTGGCCCGCGATGGCCGCCGACCTCGAGCGGCTGAATACCCAGCTTCGGCCGGCGGCCGACTATGCCGCAGAGGGCACGGTGCTGCCTGGTCTGCTCGCCGAGCTGCACACCCTGTATGTCACCGACCCGGACCACCGCGCCGAGGTCTTGCAGGGTCTGATGGATTGTTACCATGCCACGGGAGTCCTGCTGAAGAACCAGGGCGTCTACGGCTTGCCGTCGCTGGCTGCGTTTCACGCCCGGCACATTGCGGAGGAGTTGGACGACCCCGCCTGGCTCGGACTGGCCGCATGGCTGAAGGCCTTCACTCTGGACGGCAAGAACCGACCGCGCATGCTGGCAGTGTCGATGGGGGGTGCCAACGAGCTGGCCACCCACCTCGATGACCCTCGCGTGGTACAGATGTACGGCATCCTTCATCTCAACGCCGCGTTAGCGTCAGCGGCCCTGTGCCGCGGGTTCGGCAACCTGTACTTCGGCCCGGACAACGTGGGGATCTGGCGGGTGTCTATCGCCGTTGAGCTGGGCGAGACCGGCCGAGCCCGGGAGATCGCTCGGAGTGTCCACCCCTCCCGGGTGCCCTCGGCGGCCCGCCAGGCCATGTTCTGGGCGGACCTGGGGCGCGGGATGGCGCAGGAGCGATCGATGCAGGACGAGGCGGTCGAGGCGCTGCTGCGGGCGGAGAAGATCGCGCCGCAGCGCATCCGCACCAACCCGTTCGTGCGGGAGACCATCCGGGACCTGCTGCGCCGCCGGGTACAGCGCGACTCGGTCGGTCGTGAACTGCGCGGGATGGCCTGGCGGATGGGAGTCGGCCTCGGGTAGCCGGTCGCACTTGTCATCTTGGCAAGATCGGCTGGCGTTGATCGGCGAAAGTCTCTCCCGTGGACGAGACCATCACACCTAGCGACGGCGCGGCGCGGGAGTCTGGCTGCCGCGCGCTGAGTGCCCTGGTGAGGGCCGACATCGACCCGTGCCCCTACTGCGCGGGCCCTTGTCCACGCCGAACAACTCTGTGGCCTCTGACAGACCGTGAAGGCCCTAGGCCAATGCCCACGCAGCCTGACCATCACTCGGAGCCCTGACAACGTTCGAGAGAACAGGGCACTGTGGGGAAACATCAGGGGGTTGCGACGTGAGGTCGCACGTGGTGAGTGACGACGTCGAGGAGGTCGGCTGATGTCGAGGACGTAGTCCGGGTCAGTGTTCAAGACCTGTCCCCACCCTGGCATGCGTGGCTGGGTCCGGCTCAGTCGGGTGT
>JAFATA010000060.1 GCA_019244165.1 Pseudonocardiales bacterium
CAGCAACACTGAACAGCCCACAAGGCAGCCCCCAGCGCCCGACTAGTCCACGACCTCAACCCGATCAAAGAGCAACGACGTCAGCGGACAGCCGCCCCCCATTTTCAGCCCGGAACGGGCCGCCCAACAGGGAGGATCGGGGACTAGTCCCGGCATGCGCACGGTCCATAGCTGTACAGCAGCGAAGTACAGCAACGGCGTTGACCAACACCACCCCGAAGCACCCGCCAGTGGCCCACGACCAGCGAAAACAACCCCCACTGACCGCCGTGCCGGGAGTTCGCATGAAGAGGGCACGAATGAATCGTTTCAAGATCGACACCCCACCTTACCCCCAGGTTCTCCTAAGAAACGATGGCAACTGGCAGGTATTGACGCGCGTTCACATTCGCTAACCGCGCAGCTAGCGGGCAGTGACAGGCGACGTCCGGAACGAGCCAGCAGGTTCGATCTCAAATCGCAGGGTTGTTGGTTCGAGTCCAACTCGGGGAGCAGGCACAACGCGAGAGCCACGGTGGGGGTGGACTGCAGCACCCTGCTGTGGCGTGACGGAATAGGGTGCCTCCGGCAACTGCGTCAGCGCCGTGGAGGAGGTCGGCCTGAGATGGTCGCTGCAGTAGGCGCAGCAGGCAAGGTGAGTAGGCCAGGACCCCTGGCGGTAGCAGTGAGCGGCGCGGGCGAGCTGATCGCGGGGCGCTATCGCCTGATCTCGCGGCTGGGCAGTGGGGCGATGGGTGTGGTGTGGCAGGCGCGGGACGAGCGCCTAGACCGCACCGTGGCGATCAAGCAGCTGGTGCTGCCGTCGAGGCCGAGCGACACCGAGGCTGACGAGGCCAACTGCTGGGCGATGCGGGAGGGGCGTATCACCGCCCGGGTGCCGCACCCGCACGTGATCGCGGTCCATGACGTGGTCCAGCACCGCGGCCAACCGTACCTGATCATGGAGTATCTGCCATCCAGGAGCCTGGCCACGGTGCTGTCCACCCACGGCGTGCTGGCACCCGACATCGTCGCCGGCATCGGCAGGCAGATCGCCTCCGCGCTGGCCGCCGCGCACCGGGCGGGCATCGTGCACCGGGATATCAAGCCGGGCAATGTGCTCCTCGCGGACGACGGCACGGCCAAGATCACCGACTTCGGTGTCTCCCACGCCGTCAGTGATAGCACCGTGACCGCCACCGGGATCCTGTTCGGAACGCCCGCCTACCTGGCCCCGGAGGTCGCCCAGGGAAACCGTGCCGGCTTCCCCTCGGATGTGTTCTCCCTCGGTTCCACGCTCTACACCGCGCTGGAGGGCGCGCCGCCGTTTGGACTCAGCGATAACCCTATTGCCCTACTGCACCAGGTGGCCGCAGCCGAGATCATCCCGCCCCGACAGTCCGGTCCGCTCACCCCGCTGCTGCTGCGCCTGCTGCACCGAGACTCCGAGCGGCGCCCCACAATGCACCAGGCTCAGGAGGCGCTAGCCACGCTCGCCGCTGACCTGGCGGGATTCCCCAGCGGCTTGTCCGCCCCCACACTGCCGCTCTCCCGCCACGACCTCCCGTTGGAGCCGGTCCCGAGATCGCAACAGACACTCCGCTGGCCGGCAGCACCGGAACAGACGAGGCGTCCAGCGGGGCCGAGCCGCATGGATGACCCAGCCGATCAGTCGCCGCCCGAGGACGAGGGCGTGGGGTGGTCCGGACGCTACCAACTCCTGGCCGGCGCCATAGCGGTGGTACCGCTCACTACCAGTGTCCTGGCCGCCATGTTGGTTGGCCATGCCCCGCACGCGAACGGTCACGCCTCCGCCCTGGCGAGCACCTCAGGTGTTGCCGCGCCCAACACCCCAGCCCTTCGGCTGCAACCCAGACCCCACGACCCGACCCCGGTGGAGCGGCTGCCGCAGACGACCACCGACCATCACACGCCGACGCCAGGAAATCCACCGACGGCCGGGAACCGATTCCCTGCAAACTCTCCGCCGAACCACGCCGGGGACATCACCGCATATCAGCTCCAAAGACAACAAAGCCTTCTCCGGCCAAACCAGCTCTGGGCTCGCTATCAAGGACGGCCCGGGAAACATCGACGCGCCCATCACGGACACTAGGCCGCACGCACCTCAACCACCTCGCGTGGCAGAAACCCGGTCGGGATGCTCCCATGGCTGTGACGGGCGATCACACACCGTGATTGTTCATCCTTGGTTCACCCGCGCGAAGTGTGGACGTCACCGTGCGGCGCTCAGTCTAGCGACTGGCCGCGTGGTGATGCCAGGCGCAGGTGACTTCACCGGAGCGCAGCGAAATGTTCACCCCTCCTTCAGCTAAGCAGGCATATCATCGGCTCGGCATTGAAGTTCCTCTAATGTGGATTGCGAATATGAGACACAGAAACCACGACCTGCGTGAGCGAAATTTGGTGGGCACGGCGGCCGGCACTGGATCAGTGACGGCCGCGGTGGATGTCGGGGACAACGAGTCCGTTAGCATGCGGGTCGAAAATCTGACGGTGGGGTTCGGTGCTGTGGCGGTGTTGCGTGAGGTGAGCCTGCCGTTTCCGAGCGGGTCGATTACCGCCTTGGTCGGGCCCACCGGTTCGGGGAAGTCAACATTTCTACGTACCTTGAATCGCATGAACGATCGGGTCAGCGGGTTCTTTCATCAAGGCGACGTGTTGGTGAGCGGGCGGAGTCTCTGGGCGCCCGATACGGATGTGCTGAGTCTGCGGCGCCACATTGGGATGCTCTTTCAGCGGCCGAATCCGTTCCCGATGTCCATCGCGGACAACATCTGCTCGGGGGTCCGAGCACATGGGTCTGTGACCCGGCGCGAGTCGCGGGAGATCGCCGAGCGGCGGTTGCGTCAGGTCGGGCTCTGGGACGCGGTCGCCGACCGGCTGGGTGACTCGCCCTTTCGACTCTCCGGTGGCCAGCAGCAGTTGTTGTGTCTGGCTCGGGCACTGGCCGTGCAACCACGGATCTTGTTGCTGGACGAGCCTACCTCGTCGTTGGACCCGGTATCGACCCAAAAGATCGAAGACCTGATTCGCGGGCTTACCCCCGAGTTGACGGTCGTGGTCGTCACGCACAACCTGGCGCAGGCCGCCCGGTTGTCCGACTCCATCGCTTTTTTCTACCAAGGACGGCTGGTGGAGCACGGCGCCACGGAACAAGTCATGCAGAGACCCCGAGAGAAACAGACCGAAAACTATATTGCTGGGCGGTTCGACTGAAGTTCGCGGCGGGTGGATCTGACTCGTCGGCTCGACAACGAGGTTGATAGGAGTTGCGATGTACCGGTGGTCAAAACGTGGTGGCCTGATGGCCGTACTGGCGGCGGTGATGGCCGTCTCCCTGGCGGCCTGCGGTGGGGGTGGCGCCACGTCCGGCACTCCAAGCGCAAACGGCTCACCGGCCAGCAACGCGGTCCCCTCCGGCCGGGTCGCCCTGACCGAGACCGGCAGCACGCTGCTGTATCCGCTGTTCAACGAATGGGATCCCGCCTACCATCAGCAGCATCCGAACATCACGATCACCGCCCAGGGGACCGGATCGGGAACCGGCATCGCCCAGGCGGGGGCCGGAGCGGTCGATATCGGCGCGTCGGATGCTTACCTGTCGCCCGGCGACCTACACAAGAACCCCGGATTACTCAACATTCCGCTGACCATCAGCGCCCAGCAGGTCAACTACAACGTTCCAGGGGTGACCAAACACCTCAAGCTCAACGGGCAGGTATTGTCCGGAATCTACCAAGGGACCATTACTCATTGGAATGATCCGGCGATCGCACGGCTCAATCCTGGGGTGAACCTACCTAATTTGGCGATCGCGCCACTGCATCGCTCGGATGGCTCTGGGGATACGTTCCTGTTCACCCAGTTCCTGTCGAAAGCTGACCCCAACGGCTGGGGCAAGAAGATCAGCTTCGGCACGACCGTGAGTTTCCCCACCGTGCCGGGCGCGTTGGGCGAGAACGGTAACGGAGGAATGGTCAGCGGCTGCGCCAGCACACCCGGTTGCGTGGCCTACATCGGGATCTCCTATCTCGGCCAGACCAACAAGGACGGGCTCGGCGAGGCCGCGCTGGGCAACGCCGCGGGACACTACGAGCTGCCCGACGCCGCTACGATTCAGGCAGAAGCTCAAGGCTTTGTCTCAAAGACTCCGGCCAACGGCGTGATCTCGCTGATCTACGGCCCGGCTCCGAACGGGTACCCGATCATCAACTATGAGTACGCGATCATCAACAGTGCCGCCGAGACGGGCAGCAAGGCCCAAGCGGTCCGGGCGTTTTTGACCTGGGCAATCCAGGGCTCGGGCGGTAACGCGGCCTCGTTTTTGAACCCTGTGCAGTTCCAGCCGCTGCCCGCGCCGGTGGTGACCCAGTCCCAGGCGCAGATCGCCAAGATCGGCACCGGTGGCTGAGGTGGTGCGGCCGAGATCACTGCCTCGGGCACCGCGTGTCTCCGGCGGCCGGCCCCTTCGTGCCGCCGGGGGAGCGGCCGCGCTGATCCCCTTGCTCGCGCTGGTGTTCGTGGTCGTCACCTTAGCGATCGAGGCGATCCCGGCGATCCATTTCAACGGCTGGGGCTTCTTCATCCGCTCCGCGTGGCGACCGGGCAACCTCTACGGCGCCGGTGTGGTGACCAGTGGCGTCAACCACCCACCCGGAGCCTCCTACGGAGTCCTGCCTCTGATCGTGGGCACCGTGGCCTCCTCGGCCATCGCGCTCATCATCGGTGTACCCGTTGCGCTCGGGGCCGCCCTGGTCATCGCCGAACGCCTGCCCCGACGGCTGGCCTCGACGGTGGCGATGTTCCTCGAACTGCTGGCCGGCATCCCCAGCGTGGTCATCGGCCTGTGGGGAGCGTTGACCTTCGGGCCGATCGTGGCCCGCGACATCGCCCCGATCCTGGCCGACCACGTACCCGACGTGGGACTTCTGCGCTTCTTCGCCGGACCGACCGGCTACGGCGAGGGTCTGCTCACCTCCGGACTCGTGCTCGCCACAATGATCATCCCGATCGTGGCCGCCACCGCCCGTGACCTGCTCACCCAAGTGCCGATCCTGCCCAAAGAGGGCGCGGCAGCCCTGGGCATGACCGACTGGGAAGTCACCCGGCACGTCACGATCCCCTGGATCCGCGCCGGCATCATCGGCGCGGTGGTCCTCGGGCTCGGACGGGCACTGGGCGAGACCATGGCCGTGGCCATGGTCTCCGGCGCGGTCCTGGGCACCCTGCCCACCAACCTCTACGCCACCATGAGCACCATCGCCGCGACCATCGTGTCCCAGCTCGACTCCGCGCTCACCGATTCCACCGGCTTCGCGGTGCAAACCCTCGCCGAGATCGGACTCGTGCTGGCCGTGCTGACCCTCGCGGTCAACGTCGGTGCCCGGTTGCTGATCCGCAGGGTCGCAGGCACCGCGCTGCCGGTAGGCCGGGGTGTCTAACCCACCACCCAGAACACAGCGACCAGCCGGAAGGTGATGACGTCGGTGAGCACGGGGAGCGCTCCACGACCTGGCGGCCCTCCCGACATCGTCGCGCTGAAGTCCCAACTCCGCCGCCGGATCGCCAACGCCTCGTTCTGGGGGCTGTGCGCCGTCGGGCTTGCCCTGGTGATCACCCCCACACTGTGGATGGTGATCGGCGTCGTCGCGCGAGCCGTACCCGGGTGGTCATGGCAGGTGCTGATCACCAACACCAAAGGCGACGGCGGCGGGCTGGCCAACGCCATCCTCGGCACCCTGATCCTCGTGGCCGGCGTCGTGCTGCTCGCCGGCACTATCGGGGTTCTCACCGGGATCTATCTAGCCGAATACAGCAAGGGCTGGCACCGGGGCCTGCTGCGTGGATCCTATGAGATCTTGTCCGGAATCCCCTCGATCGTGCTGGGCTACGTCGGCTACATCGCGCTCGTGGTCGACTTCGGATGGGGTTTCTCCCTGCTCGCTGGGCTGATCATGCTGTCGGTCATGGTGATTCCCTATATCGCCAAGGCCACCGAATCCGCGCTCGCGCACGTACCCACCAGCTACCGCGAAGGAGCCGAGGCGCTGGGCATCCCCGCTAGCTGGAGCCTGCGGCGCATCATTCTTAAGGCAGCGTTCCCCGGAATCGTCACCGGCCTGCTGGTCGCCCTCGCCATCGCGATCGGTGAGACCGCCCCCTTGCTCTACACCGTCGGCTGGTCGGACAACTACCCCAACGGCCAGCTCATCGGTAGCCCGACCGCCTACCTCACCTACCTGGTCTGGACTTTCTACAACCAGCCCTCCGCCAGCGCCCACCAACTGTCCTACGACGCCGCGCTGCTACTGATCGTGCTGGTCTGCGTGCTCATCGCGCTCGCGCGAGTCGTCGTCACCCTCACCCGCCACCGAGAATGACCCACTCCGTAGCACACCCAACCGGCCAAGGCACCCGCGCTGCCCGGACAACTGACAGTTCCTGTACGATTTCTCCCGATTCTTGGCAATCCCTCACGGAGGAGCCTTGGCATGGCCGACGGTCGGACCCCCGGCCCGCGCACCGAGCTGGCCGCAAAGATCAGAACGGATGTGCCGCATTCGGCGCGGATCTGGAACTACTGGCTGGGCGGCAAGGACAACTACGAGGTGGACCGTGCCGCTGGTACCGCCTTCGCTGAGGGGTACCCAGACATCGTCCCCATAGCCAGGCAGGCTCGGCAGTTCCTCATCCGTGTCGTGCGTTTCCTGGCCGGTGAAGCCGGGGTACGTCAGTTCCTCGATATCGGCACCGGCTTGCCCACGATGCAGAACACCCACGAGGTCGCCCAGCAGGTCGCTCCCGAGTCCCGGATCGTCTACGTCGACAACGACCCGCTGGTGCTGGCGCACGCCCGCGCCCTGCTGCACAACACCACGCCCGAGGGCGTGACCACCTACGTGGACGCTGACCTGCACGACCCGGAGTTGATTATCTCCGATGCCCGCAACGTGCTGAACTTCCACCAGCCGATCGCGGTCATGTTCCTGAGCGTGCTGGGCCATGTCGCCGACGTCGAGGAGATGCACTCCGTCGTGGCGCGCATGATGGCCGCCGTTCCCTCCGGCAGCTACCTGGCGCTCTCCGACAGCACCAAGGCCAGTATGGCCCACGCCGAGGCCCTCGCGAAGTACGCGGAAACCGGAGCCGTCCCTTACCGCCAGCGCAGCCTCGAGCAGCTCAGGCAATGCTTCGAGAGCCTGGAGATGGTGGAGCCCGGCTTGGTGCCGGTCAACCAGTGGCGGCCGGCCACCGCCGAGGTCGGCACGATCAAGCCGGTTTACAACTACGGCGCCGTGGCACGCAAGCCGTGAGGAATTCCTCGCTTCAGGAGCCTCCGAGGCCCGTATTCGCGAGGCCCGCACCACTGGCGTTACCGCCTTCACAGAAATAGGTGTGCGTGTACGGAATGTAGTCCACGGCACCGCCAGCGTTGAGGCATTCGGGTTCCTCGACGCTGCCTGGACCGACAGGAGTGGGTTGAGCCACAGCCAATCCAGCGTTTCCGAACAAGAGTCCCAACCCTAGGCCGGTAGCGATCATGATCGTGGTCGATCGGCGCATCATCTCGGCCCCACTCCTCTCAAACAGGGAACCATGCCAACGCCAGATTATGGCGGTGAGCGAGTGTGTGGCAACGTGCACTCGCACTTAACCTCGCACGGTCGCTACCTAGCCGTCGAGCGTGAGTAGGTAGCCGCCAGGTGCATTCTGCGTAGGTTCCCCACCGAGTACCTACGATGACCGTACGCCTGGGCTCCCTGAGTGCGGTGGTATGTCAGGTATCGAGGTATCCCAGATTCCCCCCACTTCCCTCCTCGTCCAGATAACCCACACCCCGTGAAGAAGCCGCAGGAACCGCAGCGGGAACCGCGGCAGGAGCCGCGGAAGGCGTTTGATGGGTCACTGCGGGGGGAGCCGGAGCAGGAGCCGAGAAGGGAGCCGGTGGCGGAGCCTCAGAAGGATCAACATAGGGCGCTCCCTTAGCGACACCGATACGCTCAGCGGCTTCGCACAGCAGCGGAAGCGCGCCTACCACTGTTCCGCCTGTTTCGTTGATGCGCTTGACGCCGGGGCCGATCGCCTTGGCGTGATAGGCGATATTCTTTACATTCTGTGCGCAGTCATCGAGATTGTTGGCGGTGCGGTTGAGCAGCGCACCAATTATGAAAAGAAAAACCGCCAAAGCGGCAATCAACAACGCGACGACGACAACCGTTAATACAATAAGAGTCATCCCTCATCCTTTCTCATCAGGATCCTGGAAGCTCGGCCACGGGCAGCGCAACCTGGGAGGCCACCCGGAGGTTGATCATCACGACACCGGCCTGCCGTGGCAGTCGTCGCGGCCAACCGGCCCAGGGGGGCGGGCGGGCCAACCATGGGCCGAACCCGCGTACCGAACCGCATCTGCGGCTACCTTCCGACTACAATGATCACTCAAGCTTATGGTGACGGCGCAGAAGCGGTTAGTCAAGCCATTAAAATCCGTGTATACGGATTTTCTTTGGGGAAGATCCCCGTAGTTGCGGAGGAGCGCACGTGCCGTCAAGGAGCGACGTTACGGAGAGTTTCGGACGGTATCGCCGCGTATGCGGTCAGGTGTCACTTCGGCCGCTGATACGGAGTGAGCCCGGGTTCCCCGCCGTCCGAGGGTTCCACGAGACCTCGCCCGACTCACTCCGTGAGTTCGACCTCACCAACGTTAGGCTTGGCCTACGTCGGCCTCGTCGAGTCCACGACTGTCGAGTCCACGGCTCTGGCCTCCGCATCGTGATCATGACACGCGTGGGAAGTATCACACACTGCTGCTACCGGGTTAGGCCTCGCTGACCTGGATATCGGCCGCGAGTTCCCTCAGCTTTCGCGAGTGCTCGCGAGCATGGTGGTTGCAGAACAGCAACTCGCCCCCTGAGGGCAACACTGCCCGGACACGCGCACCGGCGCTGCACCGGTCGCAACGGTCGGAAGCAGTCAACTCAGGGCGAGCAAGCGTGCTGGTCATGGCTTCTCCCTCCGTCTTAGCCCGGTCGGTGTGACCAGGCCGGGTCGAACCGGCTGTGGCGCTCTCGGGGATCCATCCCGACACTCGGATCCCACGGCCCCACGGATCCCAAGGCCCCACTGTGGCAGACGAACGCGGTCCACGATGTGTTCCCGATGTGACTATCGCGTGTCCGGAGCTAGTACCGCACCTCTTGCGTGGGCGCGCAAGGGTGATTCGGGGGATCCAGTGGTGCGACCCTGCCGGGTACGCGGGAGAGGGCGGTCGCCCTCGCGGCTGTCGCGTGGGCGGTCGCGCGCTAGCCTGGCCGCAGGCATGATCGGGTGCGCCCGTGGGCAGGAGGACGGACATGGTCGATGCGGGAGCGCTCGCCGCGGACCTGGCGGCTCAGGGCGTCGTCGGGGTGAGTATCACGTGGGCGGACAACAACGGGATACCGCGCTGCAGGATAGTGCCGATCGCGTCGCTACCCCAGGTGGCCACGCGCGGGGTCGGGGTCTCCACGCTCTTCGCGGTGTTCGACACCCACGACGCGATCACCTTTGCCCACCAGGGTCTGGCCACCCCGTCCGGCGACGTCCGATTGGTACCTGACCTGCGGGGGCTGACCCGGCTCGCCGGGCAGCCCGCGCTGGCGTGGGCACCTGGGCGCCAGATCGCCGTGGACGGATCACCCTGGCCCTACGACCAGCGTGGGGTACTCGAAGCTCAGGTCGAGGCGGCCACTGCCGAGGGGTTGGAGGTCAGAGCCGGCTACGAGATGGAGTTCGTGCTCACCCAAGCTGGCGAGGCCGGAGACGGCGGCGGGCAACCGCGGCTTGCCTACCACGCTCCCGCCTACAGCCCGCACGCCCTGCTGGCCGTGGACGAGTTTGTGGCCGACCTGCTGGCCGACCTGGCGGCCAACGGTGTGCCAGTCCATCAACTGCACGCCGAGTACGGGCCGGCTCAAGTGGAGCTCAGCATCGCCCCGGCTGACCCGATCACCGCCGCCGACCGGCAGCTGCTGGCCCGCCAAACTATTCACGCCGCGGCCAGAGCGCACGGCCTGCGGGCCTGCTTCGCGCCGCTGTTCACGGCCGCGGACGTGGGCAACGGCTGGCATCTGCACACCTCGGTCTGGCGCGGCGGACGCAACCTGCTGGCCGGCGATGCATCGTCAGGTGAACGCCCTGGCCCGGACGGCGCAGGCTGGCTGGGCGGGTTGCTCCGCGACCTTCGGGCGCTGGCCGCGATCACCGCGCCGAGCGTGCCGTCCCTGGCTCGGTTGCGTCCCGGCTACTTCGCCAGCGCCTACCAGTTCTGGGGCGTGGAGAACCGGGAGGCGCCGCTGCGCTATGTCCTCGGTTCGGAGCTGCTCGGCGCCGACCACGCCAATGTCGAGCTCAAGGTCTCCGATGCCTCCGCCAACCCCTATCTGGCGCTGGCCGTGGTGATCGCTGCCGGCCTGGCAGGGCTGCGTGAGGGTGCCGATCCTGGCGAGCCGATCCAGGTCGATCCCGGTAGATGGAGCGAGCAGGAACGCGCGGCTCGTGGCCTGGGTCGGCTGCCGACCACACCGGCCGAGCAGGAGGAGGCGCTGAGCGGCTCCAAGCGGCTCACCGCGGTGCTCGGCGAACAGCTGCTCGGCGCGTTCCTCGCGGTGCGCCGCTCCGACGCGGCCTGGGCGGCCGAGAGATCCCTGGACGATGTCGTGGCCGCGCACCGCTGGCGATATTGAACCTCGTCACGGGGTGTTGGGGGACCATACCTGCACCAGTGCCTCGGGGATGCCCCACCAGCCCAGCGGGGTAAGCCGCTCACGATCGTCCACTGCACCGAGCAACTGCCATTGCTCCACGACAGTGCTGAACCACCCCGCCAGCACATCGATGTCGTCATCGTCGTCGTCGGCGCCCGCGACGAACCGTGCGAGATCCTCGGCGGAGGCGGGAGTCCCGGGACCGCCGCGCGCCAGCGCCGCGACCGCCTCTAGCCACTCTTCGTGATCGAGAGCGGTCGCGGAGAGCAGCTCGACCGGGATGTCCTCCGGTGGCTCGTCTACCGGGCTCACCACGCCGGCAGCCAACCGTAGCCACAGCCGCTCGTCATCGGAGTCCAGATCGCTCGGATCCACCCCGCCGCCAGCGCGGAGGAGGTCGGCCGGCCATCCTCCCCGGATTAGCGCGGTGCGCAGGCCCCGGCAGGCGGCGTGTAGCTCCGTGCCCGGTTGAGGGCGTTCGCCCACTTCAGCGAGGATGTCTCGAAGCTCGTCGAGAGCGGCTTGCTCAGCAGCGTCCCACTCGGCGAAGAACTCCTCGTCCGTTTCGTCGAGCAGCTCGTCCATGGGCACCCGGCCATCCGGCAATGGCGAGCTCATCCAGTGTTCCTGCAGTTCCCGGTACTTCCGGGTGGCTGCCGGGTCGTCGGCGAGCAGCCGGTCGGGGTCGATGTCTCCTGCGGCAAGGCGCTCCTCCAGGTGCGCGACGAGCAAGTTATGTAACTCATGGGCGAGTGGTGTCCGTGCGGGTTCGTCGTCCCACACATGCAGCCCGATGATCGCGGTCGGTTCGGTCCCGGTTGCCTCGAGCCAGCCGTGTACCTCGCCGACTGTGGCGCTGCCGTCGGCGATCCGTCGCAGGACGCACTCGGCGGACTCCCAGAACCTGGCCGAGAACGGGTTACGCGCCGCGAGCAGCTCACGGCGCAGCTCGGGCATGGCGGCCACCGCCTCCCTCGCGGGCACGCTGAGCATCAGGCGGGCCACATCCCGCCGGGTGAGCTCAGCCGCTGGGCGGTGTGCCTGCGCCAGCAGCCGTCCTCCGTCAACTGTCACGCGCCGATGTTAAGGGCGCAGGCCCCGTCGCCCCCATCGAGGGTCGTTGTCAGCGGCGACAATAATGCCCCGTGGCGCGGGGTAGCGTGTTCGGATGGCGAGCATGGTGGAGCGGGCCCACACGATCGCGGAGGAAGTGCTGTTTCCTGCGGCCCTTGAGGTCGACGCTCGGGGAGCCATCCCGGGGAGCCATTTCGATCTGCTTGCCGCACAAGGTTTCTACGGTCTCATGGGCAGGCCCGAGCATGGTGGCCTCGGGGTCGATTTCCCGTCGCTTCTCAACATCCTCGAAACGTTGTCGGGCGGATGCCTCACCACGGCGTTCACCTGGTATCAGCACCACAGCGTGGTGCGAGGCCTCACCGGCACGGCAAACGCAGACCTTCGGGAGAAGTACCTCGGCGCGGCGATCCGGGGCGAGCTGCGTGGCGGAGTGTCCCTCGCTGGCGCGATCCCGCAGCCTCCGCGGCTGTGGGCGACGGCCACCAACAGCGGCTGGCTGCTGAGTGGCGAGGCTCCATTCGTCACCGGCTGGGGCATCGTCGACATGCTGCAGGTTTCGGCGCGCAACACGGCGCTGCAGGCGGGGGAGCCTACCGGCACCATCGTCACCGGGCTCATCGATGCTGAGGCCGGCGCTGGCATCGCCGTCGAGGAGCTGCACATGATCGCCGCCCAAGGCAGCAACACTGTCCGGTTGCGCTTTGAGAACTATGTCGTGCCGGCTGAGAGAGTGACCGCCGAGGTCTCGCACCGTGATTTCCTGGCCAACCAATGGCTGGGCTCGCGGCGGAACGGTTGCCTGGCGATGGGAGTCGCCGGGCGGTGCATCCGGATGATCGGCGAGGCCGGACGAGGAGAGATCGCGGAGCTGCTGCGCGCTGAGCACGGCGTGATCCGCGAGCGTCTCGACGGCGGGCTCGGTGACCCAGAGACGATGCCGGCAGCCCGCGCCGCTGCCTCCGAGCTTGCCTATCGCTGCGCTGGCGCGCTCGTGGTGGCGGTGGGCAGCTCGGGGATCCTCGCGCGGCAGCATGCGCAGCGACTGGTCCGGGAGGCGACGTTCACCCTGGTCGCTGCCGGCAGGCCGGAGATCAAGGACAACCTGCTGGGGGCGTTCGGTCGCGTCCATGAGTAAGCTCACCGCGCGATGGAGTCCGGTCGCACAGTGCGATCATGGCTAGATGATCATTACTGGGTCACACAATGCCGTAGGTGAAGGGGCTTGAGATGAAACGTGCGCGTGCGCTGTCCGGTGGGCTGACGTTTGCAGCGGTGGCGTCCTTGGCACTGGCCTGCACGTCGGCGGCGGGGACCGCCGCGCGGCACGGACCCGTCGGTCCCGTTCCGGCGGGGTTGGAGCGGTTCTATGGCCAGAGCCTGTCCTGGGGCGCCTGCTCCTCGTTCGCCAAGACCCCGCACGACCAGAAGACCTACGCTGATTCCAGCCTGCAGTGCGCCTATCTCACCGTGCCGTTGGACTACGCCAACCCCAGCGGCCGGTCCATCAAGATCGGTCTGCTCCGCCGACCCGCCTCGGACCCCGCGCACCGCATTGGCTCCTTGGTGATCAACCCGGGTGGTCCCGGCGCGTCCGGGATGAGTAACGCGGCCAGCCTCACCGAGGTGATCACGAACAATGATCTGGGACGGCGTTTTGACTTCGTGGGCTTCGATCCGCGTGGGGTCGGCTCCAGCGAGCCCCAAGTGGTCTGCCGGACCGCCGCAGAGCGGGACCGCGAACGTCTGATGGACCTCAATGTGGACACCTCACCGCAGGGTGTGGCGAAGACCGAAACCCAAGAAAAGGCCGACGACGAAGGATGCGTCAGAGGTGCCGGAAAAGATGTACTCGCCAACATTGGTACCCGTGATGTGGTCCGTGACATGGATGTCATGCGCTCAGCCCTCGGTGATGAAAAACTGACTTATCTCGGTTACTCCTACGGCACTCGGATCGGCACCAGCTACGCTGAAGCCTTTCCCAAGAATGTCCGCGCGATGATCCTCGACGGCGCTGTCGATCCAGCGCAGGATACGGCTACTCAACTCGTCGACCAGGGTCGAGGGTTCCAGCAAGCCTTCGAGGCGTTTGCGGCGTCGTGCGCAACTCGTACTGACTGCGCCCTGGGGTCGGACAAGAGCCAGGCCGTGGCCAAGTTCCAGGCCCTTGTTCGACCGCTGATCAACCAACCGGTGGGGGTGTCCGACGGGCGCAAGCTGTCGTACACCGACGCCACCATCGGCACCGTTCAAGCGCTGTACGTGCCCGACTTCTGGGCAGTGCTGAACCATGGTCTGCATGAGCTGACCCAGCACCGCGGGGACACTCTCATACGTCTTGCCGATAACTATTACGGACGCGCACCAAACGGTACCTACTCCACCGAGATGGATGTCTTCCAGTCTGTTCTCTGCGTGGACAACCCGCCCATCAAAGACCGGAACGTGGCCCGCGACGTCGACGCCCAGTACCGGAAGGTCGCCCCATTCCTGGACACCGGAGAGCCACCCTCGCCTGCTCTCGATAACTGTGCCTTCTGGCCCGTGCCGTCCACCAGCCGACCGCACCGCCCGCAGACTCCCGGGCTGCCTGTCGTGATGGTGATCTCCACGACGCATGATCCCGCAACGCCCTACCAGGCCGGGGTCAACCTCGCCCACGACCTGAACGCCCGCCTGCTGACTTTCGAAAGCACTCAACACACCGCCTTCTTGCAGGGCAACAACTGCGTCGATCACGCCGGGATCAGTTACCTCACCAGCCTTACGCTTCCGGCTGAGGGAACTCGATGCCAACCCTCAAGTTGAGGGCTGCCCTGAGCACTTGAGAGCCGGCAGTGCCGTCCCGGTATCGCAGCCGAGCTCACCCGCGATCGCGGGTGAGCTCGGCTGCGATGGAGCTGACCTCGTGCTCGCTGGCGCCTGCGGCCACCAGCTTGCGGTACCGGTTGAGCAGGCGGGGCGCGTGGAAGGCCAGCACAGCCACGAGAACACCGTCGGCGAAGTAGCCCGCCACTGTGCCCTTGATCACGCCGGGGTCATGCAACACCTCGACGGAGGTGGCCAGATCGCAGCGCCCGACCAGCTGCAGGGTCAGCCCGTACTGGTCGGACCAGAAGTACGGGACGACGTCGGCGTGGCGGGTGATCTCCTTTCCGGCGATTCGCTGGGCGACGACTGCGGCTTGCTCACCGGCCGAGGTCCAGTGCTCGATGCGCAGCCGGTCTCCCCTCGTGGGGTGCCGCCAGGCGGCGATGTCGCCGACCGCATAGACGTTGTCGGTGCCCTCCACCAGACCGGTGGTATCGCAGGGCAGCCCGCCTTCGGTGGGCACCCCGAGCCCGGCGAGCCACCCGCCGTCGATCACGGTACCCACTCCCACCACGCCGCAGTCGGCCCGCACGATGCTCCCGTCGGCCAGCCGGACGGCGATCCCGCCGTTGCCGGTGTCGTGACGTGGGTCCAGGAAATCCTCCAGGGCCACCCCACAGCGCACCGTGACCCCGTTGCCGGTCTGCAGTTGCGCGCACAGCTGGCCCATCTGCTCGCCCAGAACTCGGGCGAAGGGCACCGGCAGCGCCTCCAGCATGGTTACCTGTAAGCCGGCCGTGCGGGCGGTAGCGGCGACCTCGGCACCGATGAAGCCAGCTCCGACCACCAACACTGAGCGGGCCCGAGACAGCGAGTCCCGCAGTCCCCGGCAGTCCTCCAACGTACGCAGTACGTGCAGCTCCGGGTGGTCGGGCTGGCCGGGTAGTCGCCGTGGACGCACCCCGGTTGCCACCACGAGGGCGGTGTAGCGGAGCTGGGTTCCGTCGCCCAGCTCGACGGCGGCGTGGTCAGCGCCGACCGCGGGACAGCCCAGATACACCGAGACATCAAGACCGGTCAGCCCACCACGGTGGAGCACCGCCTGTTGCTCGGGCCACTGCCCAGCAAGGATCTGTTTGGACAGCGGGGGCCGATCATAGGGTTCATGCGGCTCGTCCCCGACCAGGCTGATCCGCCCGGCAAACCCCTGGGCGCGCAGGAACTCAACGGTACGCAGACCGCCCAGCCCAGCGCCGACGACCACCACGTGCTCCATGCGCTCCTCCGGTGTGAGGGCTTAACCTGGATACACGTGATCCTGCCCGGCCCCCTGGAACAGCGCGTTGTCAGCTCACCATGAGGTGATGCTGACCGGTCCACAGGTCGCGGCGCTCCTCTTCGGTCAGCCCTCCCCAGACCCCATACGGCTCTCGCGCGGCCAGCGCGTAGCGGCGGCACTGCTCCAGAACTGGGCAGTGCTGACAAATCGCCTTGGCCCGGTCAGCGCGGCGAGATCGTGCTGAACCTCGTTCGCCGTCAGGATGGAAAAAGATGCTGCTATTCAGGCCTTGGCAGGAGCCCCTGAGCTGCCAGTCCCATTCGTGAGCGACCGGTTTCGGAAGTCGTCGGGTGTCCGTCATCTCCAACACTGTCCTCACTGGTCGATCGGTCCTAAGCGGTATCCCTATGACACCTGTGTTTACCGCTCAGTACCCATCGCGTCGTGGTGGCAAACCTGCCCTGCTCTCAGCGGGGATTCACCCGGGGGCGCAACGCCTGGTGCAGCGGGCCGGCGGCCCGCAGAGCTGCTTCGACCAGGTGATGGTCGGGCGACAGCTGGCATACCGGGTCCGTCCGGGCGGCGTCCCCGGTGAACTGGAAGGCCTGGCAGCGACAGCCGCCGAAGTCGATTCCCTTGCGCGGGCAGCTGCGGCAGGGCTCCGGCATCCATGCATCTCCCCGAAACCGGGTGAAGGCAGGGGAGTGGCACCAGATTGCGCTCAGGGAGCGCTCGCGCACGTTGTCGAAGCCGAGTCCGACGATCTGCGCTGCCGCCGGGCAGGGCAGTGCCCGTCCGTCAGGTGCGATGATGATGTGCCGCTGTCCCCAGCCATGCATGCATGGCTTCGGGTACGGCTCGTAATAGTCGGCAAGGACATAAAGGATCTCGAGGGTGTCGCCATGCACCGCCCGCGCCTGCGCGAGGGCCTGTTCGGCGGCGACGACCTGGTCCCGTGTCGGCAGCAACGCGGACCGGTTGAGCAGCCCCCAGCCGTAGTACTGCGTGTGTGCCAGTTCGAGCCGGTCCGCACCGAGTGTCGCAGCGAGATCGGCGATCGGCCCGATCCGGTCGATATTTCCGCGATGCAGCACGACATTGATGGTCAGCGGCAGCTCCAGGGCCTTCACCGCGCGGGCAGCGGCCATCTTATGGTCAAAGACGTGAGCCCCCGTTATTTCGTCGGCTGCCCTGCGGTCGGTGTCCTGCATGCTGAGTTGGACGTGGTCGAGCCCGGCTCGCACGAGCTGGCTCGCCCGCCGCTGGTCGAGGCCCACCCCGCTGGTGACCAGATTGACGTAGAAACCCAGGTCGCGGGCGTGGGCAACGAGTGGGGTGAGATCAGGCCGGGCCAGCGGCTCGCCTCCGGTAAAGTGAACTTGCAGCACGCCCAACCCCCGAGCTTCCTCCAGCACGCGGCACCACTCGTGCAGCGCCAATTCCGCCGTTTCCGGGGCAGCAACGGGATTGGAACAATACGGACAGTGCAGTGGGCATTTGTAGGTCAGCTCCGCAAGCAGACCCAGCGGTCTATCCACGGTCGACCACCAGCAGATTCTGCGTGATCAGCTCCCACAGCAGCGACATGACGTCCTCGGGGACGACATCGCGGTACACTGTGCCCACTTCCTGGACCACCTCCGCCACGCTGCGACAGCCGTCGCAGTGCCGGATGACGGCGGCCGCCGTCTCATTCAGGAGGAGCACACCTTCGGGGAACAGCAGAACCGTCTCACCGCTGAGCGGGTCGGCCCCGGCACGCACCCCGCGGCGTAGCCGTGGCTGATCGGTGAGCGATAATGCTGGCGTCATCGACACTCCTGCAGTGAATGCTCGATTGCGTCGAGCATGCTCCACAGCACGTCAGTCTTGAACTTCAGCGCGCGCATCGCGGCGTCCTGACTTTGCCTTGACGTACAGTATGACAACACGATGTCCAGCGCGTCGGTGCCTTCTTCCCGGGCTCGGTTGATGCGGGAGTCAAAATATTCTAGCGCGTCGTGGTCAAGCCACGAGTAGCGCCGTTTTAAGGCGGCTGTCCGCGTAGCCATCGCCTGGGGGGCAAACAGCTCAGTCAAGGAAGACGCGACGCTCTCTATCCATGGCCGAGTCCGAGCAAAAGTGACGTAGGAATCGACCGCGAAGCGCACCCCCGGGAGCACGTGTCGCTCGTCGGTGACCTCCGCCCGGCTCAATCCGACCGCCTCCGCCAACACCAGCCACCGGGCGCAGCCGCCCTCACCACCCGCGGTGCCGTCGTGGTATATGACTCGCGGCAGCCATCGCCGGCGGATCTCTGGCAGTGGGCAGTTTGCGACGATGGCGGCGTCCTTTTGCGGCAAACTTTGCTGGTAATACCACCGGTTGGCCACCCATGCCCGCAGATGAGATGCGTCGAGCTCGCCGGAATCCATCCGCTGATGAAAGGGGTGCTTGTTCCAATAACCGCGCTCGGCGGTGTGCAACATGCTCTCAAACTCGGCGCGGTCTAAAATCAGTCGGTTGTCGCCCATCTTTCCCCCTGTGCTACAGTTCGTATTCGGCGCCGTCCTGCGCGATGCTTGCGCCAGCGTCGGCGAGGCGCGCTCGTTCGGGTGCGTCTTCGAATAGAATCGGATTGGTGTTGTTCAGATGGGTATACACAATGTGCGCATCGGTCAGCTGGCGAAGTAGCCGCAGGCTTCCCCTTTCGCCGTTGACAGGCAGGTGGCCCATCGATCGAGCTGTAGCGCTGCCGCGCCCGTGCTGGCGCAGCTCGTCATCGGTCCAGAACGTGCCATCTACAAGAACCAGATGGGCCCCGCCGAGCTGTTGGAGAAGGTTTCCATCCAGCGCCGCTACTGAGGGCAGAAACACCGCGGATCGAGTGGTGCGCTCGTCGGTGATCCGGTAACCGATAACGACACCGGAGGTCGGGCCGGAGCCGCGGGCGTAACGTGGCAACCGGCCGCTAGTGGCATCGAGCGCCTCACACCGTAACGGCGAGGCGAGACCGTTGCGGTATTGTAGCGCAAATCGCTCTCCTGGCTGGATTTCATGCCAGCGCACCACTGTGTAGCTTTCCAACGTCGGCAGTAGCCCACACTGGGAAAGCAGGATGCGCATCGCCGCAGTGCCGTACACGTGCAGTTCCCCGGCCTGACGAAGCGACAGCAAACCCAGCGTGTGGTCCAGTTCGGCATCAGTGAGAAACACGCCGTGTATGGGTGCCGTGGGATCGCCTGGTTGAGGCCAGAGGGGAGCACACTCGCGCAGCGCAACATCGAGTTCTGGGCCGGCGTTGCCGAGAAACCACTCGCCGTCACCGTCACCGACGGCGATGGTGGACGAGCGTCGCGACCTCACCGGGCGCGAACCCGACCGCGCGGCGGTGCATACGGGACACCCGCAGTTCCATTGCGGTACTCCGCCGCCGGCCGCAGAACCTAGGATGCGAACGAGCATCTGCGCTGGGCTGTTGGCGCGACTCTAGCGCCGGCCTGCGTACATCGTGACTTCCATGGGAGTTTCCAGTCGCTCCCAGGTCGGCGCTACCCACGGTCGGCGTGTTTCTGGGTCGCTGTGGCTCACCTCCACGGGCCACTCGCTGACAGTGTGACTGTGTCGGCGACTGTGTCGATCGTCATTAACGCCCATGTTCGACCTCCGCTGGTCTCGACGAACCGTAGTACATTGATTATCAAGAATCGCGCAGGAGACGTCATTATTGTGCCAGGGTGCATCTACTGTGTCAAGGATCACAGGGTCTGCCCCGGGAATCGTCGGGAATCGTGGTGCCGGTGGTGACAGCGTCGATCTTAGTGGTCGGCGCTGCGAGTCCGTCGGGGGTCTAGCGGGATTCCCGGGCACCCGGCTGAGCGGGGAAGGCACCGTCATCGTTCTGCTGTCGCCGAGTTCGACACCAGCGCTGCCCTCCCTTCCCCTCCCCAGCTCTACTGTCGAACTCGGCGACAAGACAGCGAGATCCACCCAAGATCAGCGTGGTTGCACCCGCGATCTGCCCCGACGGACTTACGGGAGCGACCACTTAGCTTTTGGGAGATGTGTCCGAGATGGGTTTCCACTGTCTTGAGGGAGGGAGCGGGGGCGCCCACACCAGCTCACCGCCATCTGGAGCCCGCCTGTGGTGAGCGGGCCACGCTGCTCCCCAGGTGGGGTGAACCTCGGCTGCCAGCTGCGCGCGGCAGAGCGTTGCCGGCCCCAGCTGTCCTTGCTCAAGGAGGACCAACGCTCGGTAGGTAGTGGCAAGCAGGACAAGGCTCGGTGATGGCGAACGATCCGGAAGGGGTTCTGTGGTGGTCTGCCTCCGTCTGGCAAGAAGCCTGAAACGTTGAACGATCGTATCCGCAGGCGGAAACTATCTGTATGGCCTTACCCAGTGCACCCCCGCGGTTTGAGCTTCCCAAGGATCATCCCGGTTTTAGCGACCCGGCCTATCGCGAGCGCCGGGCCCGGATCGCCGAGGTCGGCGCCGCCTACCGCCGCGGCGATCCGATCCCCGACGTCACCTACAGTGCCGAGGAGGACGAAGTCTGGCGGCTGGTGTCCGCCGAGCTGGCTGGCAAGCACCGGCAGTACGCCTGCGCCGAGTACCTCGCCAGCGCGGACAGACTTGTCCTTCCGCGGGAGCGCGTTCCCCAGCTGCGGGAGGTTGACGAGCGGATTTATGGCCTCACCGGCTTCCACATCAACCCAGTGCCGGGCCTCGTGCCAACCCGAACCTTCTACGGGTCCCTCGGGGAGCGGATATTCCTCTCGACGCAGTATATCCGCCATCACTCGGTACCTTTCTACACACCGGAACCCGATATCGTTCACGAGATCATCGGGCATGCCAACATGCTGGCCAGCCCGATATTCACCGAACTCTACGAGCTGGCTGGACGAGCCTCGCTGCGGGCTACGACCGACGTCTCGCTCGATGTCTTCAGCCGCATCTTCTGGTTCACCCTCGAGTTTGGCGTAGTCCATGAGGACGGCGCGGTAAAGGCCTATGGCGCCGGTCTCCTGTCATCCTATGGTGAGATCGAAACGTTCCGCGACGCAGAGATCCGGGGATGGGATCTTCTCGCCATGGCGACGCAGAAATACGACATCACGCACTACCAGCCGGTGCTGTTTGCGGCCACGTCGTTCGAGCAGATGCTCGCGGACCTGCACGCGTTCTTCTCCTCCTACGACGACAAGGCGTGCGACCGGTTGCTCTCTCAGCGTTAGCCAACTCGCCAGCCCGAGGACCACTCCGACGCGGGTCGGTGACTCTCCGTCGCGGCCCGTGCTGATCCAAGCAGCTACTACCGAGCGTTCACAGTATCGTCATCGGCGTTAACACCGACGAAACATGAACGATTCACTCTTTCTGGTTAATTGCTCGCAGAAAGTGTATGGCTGGTGCGGCGATCTTGTCGCTGCGCCCCACATGGGTGTAAGGGAGTGCGCAATGGTCCCGTACCCTCCGTGGCTCAACGCCGGAGACAACGCCTGGCAGCTGGTCGCCGCGACTCTAGTCGGCCTGATGAGCATCCCCGGTATCGCGATCTTGTATGGCGGGATCGTGCAGCGCAAGTGGGCGGTCAACACCATGCTGATGGCCTTCACCGGGTTTTCCCTGGTGCTGGTGGTCTGGGTGTTGTGGGTGTTCAACATGGGTTTCGGCAGCCCGCTCAAGCTCGGCTCCGGCATCCTCGGTGAGTTCGTGGGGCATCCAGGTCCGATCCTGGGACACGCTTCCCAGAACCAAGCGCAGATACCGCTTCTCAACGGGACGATGCCGAAATTCCGATTCCCGCTGTCCACGCTTGCTTACTTCCAGTTCGTCTTCGCCGGCATCACCCCGTTGCTGTTTCTGGGCAGCGTCATCGGCCGGATTAACTTCAAGGTATGGTTGATCTTTGTTCCGCTCTGGTCCACGCTGGCCTACTCGGTCAATGCGTTCCTGCTGTGGGGCGGCGGTTGGTGGTCCCAGCGCGGTGCTTTGGACTACAGCGGTGGCTACGTTATCCACCTCGCTGCGGGGACCTCCGGGTTCGTGGCGGCGGCGGTGATCGGGCCGCGGCTGGCTCGCGATCGCGCTCGGTCGATACCGAACAACCTGCCCATGGCCGCGGCTGGTGCTGGCCTCCTTTGGCTCGGCTGGAACGGGTTCAACGGCGGGGACCCATACTTCGCCGGCGCCGATGCCTCCACGGCTGTTATCAATACCAATCTGGCTACCGCGGCCGCGCTGCTGGCGTGGGTCGTGCTGGACATGTGCTTCGGTATCGACCATAAACCCACCTTCCTCGGCGCGATCAACGGCATGATCACCGGGCTGGTGGGCATCACCCCCGCCGCTGGCTACGTCAACGGTTTGGGTGCGCTTCTCATAGGACTCATCACCTCCAGCGTGGTCTGGATATCGTGGAATAAGCTCAGCAAGGTCAGGCCTTTCCGTAAGGTGGACGACACGTTAGGCGTCGTCCACACTCACGGTGTCGCCGGACTGTGCGGTGGCCTGCTGGTGGGGTTCCTCGCCGACCCCAACATCATCGTGTACCTGGGAACCGGATCGACCGCAAACGTGTCCTACACCGGGCTGCTTTATGGAAACCCACGGCAGGTTCTCTGGCAGGCCGGAGCGGCGCTCACAGTTATTGTCTGGGACGCACTGATCACCTTCATCATCCTGAAGTTCCTGAGCCTGTTCATGAAGTTGCGGCTACCCGACGCGGTCTTGCAAACCGGTGACCTAGCCGTCCATGACGAAGAGGCTTATCCCACCGACACCCTCATCCGCGTCGATGGCACCCGCCCAGCGGCTCCAACGGAAGGAGACGCGGCGACCGCGGTGCCGCAAGCCCAGCCGACCTCGCCCAATCCAGGACCGAGCACCTAGCTCAGACCGGCCGCACTACCCCAGCTCCGAGAAGGGGTGACCATGAAACTCATCACCACCGTCGTCACCCCAGCAGAGTTCGACGCCGTGAAAAAAGCGCTCAACACGTTCGGTGTCGCCGGCCTTACCATCACCGAAGTGTTCCAACGCGACGTCACGGGCGGCCGAGACCGGATCTACCGCGGCCAACGATTCCACGTCGATCTGTTCCCCCATGTCCGCATCGATCTCATCGCCTCCGACCACGACATCCCCGACCTAGTCCACATCATCACGAAAGTAGCGCCCCTACGAGAATGCCCAGACAGTATCTGGATCACGCCCGTCGAAGCGCTGGCCAGAATCCGAACCGGTGAGCGGGGCGCTGAAGCACTGTGACACCAAGCCCCTTCGCCTCCAGCGACGCCGCGTAGGGTCGGGCCGGGCCGCTGGCGCATGGCGGCCAGCCGGTGTGCGGACCTGGGGGAGGAGCCGGGACGTGCCGCGCTCGTCGGAGGCGGAAGGCGCCTTCGGGCGCAGGACCGCCGCTACCAGCAGGGTGATAAGCGTCTACGGTATGTTCGTAGTGACTCTGCGAAGGAGATAGTCCAATGCTTGGAGACGATGCCCGGAGGATCGCCGCCGGGATCGAGGAATACCTCAACGCCAGCGCCTGTCAGGGAGTCAAGGCCACGGTCAAGTCCGAGGAGATGAGCCCCGAGAAGGTCCCTGCCGGTGCAGGGCGTCCAACCTTCATCAGCTACTTCGTCCAGATCGATGACGCCACTCGGAGGGCTACCCTCACCCTGGGCCAAGCAGCCGTGTTGCTCAACGAGATTGAGCCAGATTGGGCTTCGGATCGACTTTTCGAAGCGATCCGCGCTCTCGATGTACCCATTGAGGCACAAACTGAGGACGGTGCCGGAGGAGAAGAGTAGGGACTCAGGGACATGGCCCGCATCACCGAGCGCAGTATCCGCACTAGCCCGTTGGTCGACATCAGGTTCATCTCCCATGGAACCTTGGACGCGGTGAACCTGCAGGAGTCGCGCCGGTTTTACGAGGAGGTGTTCGGCTTTGAGGTGGTTCAGCTGAGCAAGATCTCGTTGCTGCTGCGCAAGGGTGGTGAGCACACCTACGTTGTGGTGGAGACCGGCAAAGAGGACCACAAGATGAGCCTGATGAACCACAACGGTATCGACGTCGGCAGCCCCGAGGAGGTGGATCGCGCCCATGCGACCCTCACCGCAGTGAAGAAAAAATACCGGATCCGGCAGATCCATCCTGTCCGACGTCAGCACGGCGTGTACTCCTTCTACCTGTTGGACCTGGACGGGAACTGGTGGGAGATCGTGGCAAACCGCGTGGGCGGCTACAGCTACACCTATGATGATCCCGGCCGGGACATCACTGGTCGGCACGATCTTGTACTGGGCAACACAGACAACGTGCTCGATGATGAGATCGCGGCGAAGGTGCGCCACACGTTGCCCTGAGGCTGACGGCGACGACTGAGGCGTACAGGGGGGGCGACCAAGATACGGGTAAAACCGGCAATGGGATGATCTTGGCATCGGCGGCGGGCTGAGGGCTCGGCATCTGGGGTGTTGTGGCTGGTCAGCTGGGGAGGGTGAGGCCTGCGGAGCGCCACGGCGCGGCCAGCACGGTGACTGTCTGGGCGCTGAGTCTGCCGGTGAAGGCTTGGGTGGCCGCCGCGCCCCAGAGGGCGTCGGCGAGGTAGGGGTCGGTGGGGGATTGTCCGGCGGCGTCTTCGGCGGCGGGGACGGCTTCCCAGAACAAGCACTGCGAGCGGAACGGGTAGCCCCAGTGCAAGGCGCTGTCCTCGAGGGTGTCGCGGGCCGTGGCCCAGTGGTCGTGGTCTGCGCTGGTCCGGGAATGGCGGATCGCTTGGACCGAGGCCGGTGGCAGGGTGCGGGCGTGGCGCAGCAGGGCCAGCGCTGGTTGGGTGTATGGCCCGTAGGCGGTGGTGGGGGTGAAGCGCGAGGGCAGACACGCCCGCTGCCAGGGTGCGGTGAGTAGGTCGTACTCGGCGGTGCCGATCGGCGCGGCGGCGATGGCCAGGCCGGCGTCGAAGATGCCCAGCACCCCGGCTAGGTAGGCGGCGGGCAGCTCATCGTCGGTGACGGTGTAGGGGTGGCGCAGGATCTGGCGGGGTGGCCTGTGCGGAGTGGGTTGCGGCAGTCCGAAGGTGGACGCCCAGCGCACCCAGCGCGATTCCAGCCGCCCGAGTAGCTCACCCTCGGTGAGTCCGTCGATCAGCCGCGTGCGGGCGCGGTCCCGGGCGGTGGGGGTGTCAGCCAGTCTGGCCATGCGGTCGAGCTGGTCGAAGGTCAGGTTCGTCACGGTGACGTCGAGCTGGCGCCACTGTTCGCCGCGGGGATGCTCGGCGAGCAGCCGCGCACCGAGATCATCGCGATGGGCCGTACCGGCGCCAGAGCGGGACATGCGCGTCATCATCCACCCCAGCCCCTGCTCAGCTCGTGAGCCCACCGGTCATCCCGCGGAGGGGTTCCTGCGGGGTGTTATTCGTCGGTGATGAGGTGGTCCAGGGCTTTGATCTTGTCGTTTTCGGTGGGGTGGGTGTAGGTGCGGACGTGGTCGAGTCCGGCGTGGCCGAGCAGCTCGGCGACGGTGACCAGATCGGTGCCGGCCCGAACGAGGGTGGTGGCGAAAGTGTGACGCAGGGTGTGAGCGGTGATCTTCTCGCCGGTGCCAGTGGCGATGGTGGTGATGATGGTGTGGGCGCTGGTGGCGGAGAGCCGGCCGCCTTTTTGGTTGAGGAACAGTGCGGGCCCACTAGAGCCGGGCCAGTCGGGGCGTTCGCCCAGCCAGTCGTCCAGCACGGTCCGCAGTGGGGGGTGGATGGGTACTTCGCGGACTTTCTCGCCTTTGCCGTAGAGGCGCAGGGTGCCCTTGCGGGCGGACAGGCGGACGTCGTCGACGTCGAGGCCGACTACCTCTGATATGCGGGCGCCGGCGTAGTAGGGGACCAGGGCGACGGCTTTGTCGCGGGGGGAGGGCCAGCGCTCGACCTCGCGCAGGAAGGCCACCGCCGCTCGCCGGGTCAGCGCCCGGGGCGCGGTGGTGGGCAGGCCGGCGCGTTTGGCGCGGGCGGGGCCTAAGCCCCCGCGGGTGTAGAAGTCATCGATGGCGGCCAGGGCGTTGTTGACGGTGGCCGGTGCCCGTTTGGTGATGGTGTTCAGGTAGCTGCGGTAGTCACGCACGGCCCAGTCCCGGGCGGCCGGCTCGCGCAGCGGGTCGCCAGCGGTGTCAGCGGCCTCAAGCCAGACCAGGTATTGGCGGACTTTGGCGGCGTAGGTGCGCCGGGTCTGCGCGGACAGCGGCGCCCTGGCCAGCTTCGCGGTGTACTCATCCAACACCGCGGTGAGATCGCCGGGAACGGGCACCGGGCGTCTGCCCGGCCGGAGTCGCGGAGTGGTGTCCGTATTCTCTAAAGCTGATCCCGTGGGCTGCGCGTCCGGCCGCGCCGCGTTCTCTAAAGTCACTCCTGGGAGCTTACCTTAGAGAAGAAATATTCTCTAAAGTCGCGGGTGGGTTAGGCGGCAGTGTCAGTGTGCTGCTCGGCGCGGAGGGTTTCGAAGTCAAGGTCGAGGTGGGGGTCGAAGTCCTCGGGTGTCAGGGTGAGTTCGTCGGTGGAGTACTCGCCGAAGCGGGTGAGGTGCTCGGTGAGGTACGGGGCGATCTCGGCGAGGTCGGCGGGTGAGACCGGGTGGCCCTGGGCTTGCAGCTGGCGGATGACGTCCATCATGTCCAGGGTGTTGTGGAAGATCACGCAGTTGGCCAGCAGTTGGTTGAACTTCATCAGTTTTTCTTGTTCGGCGGGGTCGTTGTCGCCCAGGACACCGCGCTTGCCGAACTGCAGCCACTGGGAGAAGCCATTGTAGGACTCGACTTTGTTGGTGGCTGCTGTCACCCGCCGGCGCAGTGGGGCATCGGAGAGAAAACGTAGCAACTGCACGGTGCGGATGACCCGGCCGACCTCACGGAATGCTTGGTAGATGTGGTTGCGGCGGGAGTTGGACGATAGGCGCCGCATCAGCGTCATGGAGGAGACCTTGCCCTCCCGGATCGAGATCGCTACCCGCATCAGGTCCCGGAAGTGGGTCTGGATGAGTTCCCAGTCGATGGTGTTGCGGCCCACTTCGCCGAAGAGCGTGTCGATGTGGGTGTAGCGGGTCGAAGCGGTGGGCCGGTAGAAGATCAGGTCTTTCCAGTGGCGTACCCGGGGCATCAGCTCAAAGCCCATCAGGTGGGCCAGGGTGTAGATCGGGAAACTTTGCCCCTGGGTATCGGCGTGCACGACTTTGGGCTGGACCTCTGAGGCGTTAGCCAGCAGGCCCTCGATGATGTAGACGGCCTCCCACACCCCGCAGGGGACGAAGTGGGTGAACAAGGCGACATACAGGTCGGAGATGTGGTGGTAGGCGATCCCACCCGGCTTGCCAAATCGGATCGAGGTCTCGGCGAGCAGGTTGTCCAGCCAGGTTTCGACGTGGGTGCCATCAGCGGCCGCGATCGTCCCATCACCCCAGGCCCGCACCAGATCCAGCCGGGCGTGGCCGTTGACCACATCGGTAATCGCCTCGTTGAGCTTGTCGATAGTGGCGTGCCGGGACCCGGCGGTGAACAACTCATGCGCGGTGATCCCGTGGATGTGCCGGGCCGCTTCGTAAGGGCCCATGTTGGAGCCGTAAACGAAGGTGGCGATGACGTATTTGCCGAAGGGGTCGGCCAGTTTGGGATCTGAGCCCGAGGCCGGACCGAACCGCCGCCACCACTCTAGCCAGTACGCCGTGCGGGCCACGATGCCCAGCAGGGAGCGCTGCGGCATCCGGGCTTTGATCAGCTGTTCCAGTTTCGCCGCCGAGGTGCGGCCGGGCCGGCGGCGGTGCCGCTTGATGCTCGCAACGCCGGTCTTGGGGTTGATCTGAAAGTCCTCATTCGTCGGGTAGCCCTCATCGGCGCTGGTCGCAGCCTGGGTGAGCTTGCCGAACAACTGCTCCCGGAATGCTGTGGCGTCATATCGCCCGGCCGCTTCCAGGTTCTCGGCCAGCCCGACCTCGACCAGGTAACCCGGCAGCTTGGCGGCGCAGTCGGTCCACGACAGCAGTTGGGCGTTCCAGTCGGCGTACTCATCCGCCCCGGTCACCGCGATGTCACCGGTGCGCAGCTCGGCGGCGAGATGGACGAACACGCAGGCCTCGAAATGCCGCCGCGCCAGCTGACCAGGGTGGGCGGGGTCGCGGATGGCTGTGCGCCACTTCTCCGAGGCGAACCCAATATCGATCGGCGCTCCGCTGGGATCCCGGTCGGTGATGTAGTCCCGGGTCTTGTCCCGGTGCCGCTGGGCATGCGCCAGGGCATCCAGCACCCGCCGGTCATCACTGGTCGCCATCAGCTCCAGCAGGCCAGCCAGGTCAAACAGGGCCGCCCGGTCGCTCTTGAGTAAAAACCGCGCTACCAAAAGTCGATGTCGGAGTAGACCTCGGCGAACCCACCGAAGCCGGCCACGGTCGCTGCGATTCGGTCCATCCCGGCGGCTTGCAGGTCAAACGCCCGCAGCAACCCGGCGACCGCCGGTGCCGAAGACGCCGAGAGGTTGTCGAAGGTGACCGACTCAGGCGCACCGTCGGGGGCTTTCCGGGCGCCCAGACCGGTGATAGTCCGAGTGGCCAACTCGGCGGCGGTGGTGTTCATCGCGGCCACCGCGGAGTCATCATCGATCTGGCCCAGCAGTGTCTTGAACTTGCTCACCAGTGCCTCGGTCAACGCCCGCTGCCGCTGATGGATGGCCTCCAGCTCGGTCTTGGCCGCTTTGACCTTCAGCGCGACCCGCTTGCAGAACATCGCCACCAACTCGTCGCGGGCGCGTTGGCGGGCCTTGTGCACCAGGCAGGCGATCAGCGCGATCCGCTTCACCCGCCCGTAGTCACCCAGCACCGCAGCATCAGCCGCCTGGGCCTCACCGGCGAAATCGGAGACCTTGCTCGCGGCGATGCCCTCCACCCATGTATCGGTATCGCCCAGGGAGTCGACCCAGGCCAGGTGAGCGACCTGCTCCCGTAAGTGCGACCAGGTCGGGCTCTTGGCGGGCTGCTTGAGGGTGTTGAACAGGCTCGTGCCCTCCGGCCCGATCACCAGCAGGCGCTCCAGGCCGTGTCGCTCGCCAGCAGAAAGACGGCCGTCGATAGTGTGGAAGATGCGCTGGTTGACCTCGGTGCGAATCCGCGCGGTCATCGTGTTCAGCGTGGAGAACGCGAGCAGCTCCAGAGAGGCTTCGATCAGCTTCTCCACCGCGACGTTGATCAGATCCGGTGGGTTGTTCTTGCGCGCGGCCTCGCTGCGGATCGCGGTCTCAGCGATCTGACGGGCCAGCTTCTGGTCATTCGTGATGCCCACCCGCTCGCGGAGCAGTGCCTTGTGGTGGCGGCCGATCCGGTCGCTGCCCCACTCGGGCATCGTGCCCTCGGGCAAGCCAAGACCCCGACGGACGAAGTCCACCACCGGCACCGGGATCTCGCCCAGGCTCGGGAAGCGGCCCATCTTCACCAGGCACTTCCACGACAACACCAACGCCAGCAGATGAGGATCCGAATCAGTCTGCTCTGTTGCCCATATCACCTCCGCGCGCTTGACCGCGAAGTGATTGTGCAGCTCAGCGGCCGTGATCATACGACGGAACCGCGGGTAGGCGGTCCGCTCGATGGAGGTCATCGGGTGTCCCTTCCCCCTCCGCTGACACGATCAACACCCGCAGGTGGCGGGACCTGTCTTGACCACCACGAGTCCTCACACCACCCGGGTACGACCGCATCACCCACTGCGCGAGACGGACCAAGCGGGGACAAGCCAGCCAGGAACGGGATCTCAGATGCGATCGTCTCCAACCAGTCGGGTGTTCCCCACAGGGCCACCCGGGCGGTGCGGGCCTGGTCAGCACCCCGTCAGAGGACACCGGCCTCTGGGGCACCCGACCATGATGGACTTATCATTTTTTCCCGGTAGTTGTTGGCGAGTTCATCAATCAAACGAGAACTACTTCTCGCTCCTTTCCGTTCTTAGGGCGTACCACAAAGGTAGAATTTTCTTCTTTGACTGCACGGTACACGTAATCCCCATAGCTGATCAACCTGCGGACGGCTTCGGTCAGGCTTACCTGTTCGCGTTCAATCACACGATCAATTGCGGCGAGCATGTCACTGTTGACTGCGACGTTGATGCGACGAGGGGGTGGGGGTTCTGTCCTCTGAGCACCGCCACCCTCTTCTAACAAAGTGTCAGAGGCTTCTAACTTAGGCATCAGGTCGACTCCTTTTCGTCACGACTAGGACCATTGGCTTTGAGGCTCAACGAGCCCCGACCATCCTTCCCGTCCTGGATGAGGTAAAAAGCGCAGCCCAAGAAAAATGCCGGGTTTCCGGGCTCCTCTGCCGGGAGAAGCCTGTCGGCACCTGCTCCTCCTGGCCGCTTGCACCAGTCCCGCGCTAGGCGCCTCCCGCTCGGCGCACCCCCCGTATACAAACTGGTGGCGCCGACAACCAGCATGGCCTTGTTGGCGCGCCTTGTCAACCTGTATCACACACTTGAAGCTTACTATACACGCTGTGTACACAGAGTAGCAGTTCATCATCCACACGGTACCTGAACAACTTCCGCATCAACAACGAGGATATGATGTGCAACACACATCGTTCCGTGGAGGTCATCGCTGGTAGTCAGGTTTCCCTGGTCAACTCAACGGCACACGCCACGGGAGTCTGACCAGCTCCAGCGAGCCTCGCCGGGGGTAACAGACAGTCACAGGGAACGAAAGGTCGGGCAATGGACAAGAAGAAGCCGAGGCGCCGCATCAGCTACGCGTGGGCGAAGGAAGACCTGGAGGTATCCGACAAAGA
>JAFATA010000080.1 GCA_019244165.1 Pseudonocardiales bacterium
CGGCTCCCCGGTAGAGACTGGATCTTGGTCGATCGTTCTTCTACCAGGAGCCGCACTCACTTTCACAGCACGACGCGCCGAGTCCTCCCAGTCCCCCGCGTGGCATCCTTGACTGCCCGCCCAATCTCTTAACTACCGGGCATTGCGTTTAGCCCCGACGGGCATACCCTGGCCACCGGCAGCGGCGACCACACCGCGCGGTTGTGGGATGTCAGCGATCCCCGCCACCCCAGCTCACTAGCTACCCTCACCGGCCACGGTAACGAAGTCTTCTCGGTGGCGTTTAGCCCCGACGGGCATACCCTGGCCACCGGCAGCAGAGACACCACGGCGCGGTTGTGGAATGTCAACGACCCCCACCACCCCGCTTCACTGGCCACCCTCACCGGCCACACCAACAGCGTCTTCGCGGTGGCGTTTAGCCCTGACGGGCGGACTCTGGCCACCGGTAGCTACGACGACACTGCCCGACTGTGGGACTTTCCCGGGCCCATCTTGTCCTGGCATACCGACAGCGTTTTGTCGGTGGCGTTCAGTCTTGACGGGCGTACCTTGGCCACCGGTAGCTACGACAAGACTGCGCGGTTGTGGGACATCAGTGACCCTCACCACCCGACTCCCCTAGCCACCCTCACCGGCCACACCAGCGCCGTCGAAGAGGTGGCGTTTAGCCCCGACGGGCGCACTCTGGCTACCGGCAGCGGCGACACCACGGCGCGGTTGTGGGATGTTCGTGACCCTCGTCATCCCAGCTTGCTAGCCACTCTCACCGGCCACACCAACAGCGCCAACGCGGTGGCGTTTAGCCCCGATGGGCATACCCTGGCCACTGGCAGCAGCGACACCACGGCGCGGTTGTGGGATGTCCGCGAGCCCCATCACCCCAGCCCGCTAGCCACTCTCACCGGCCACACCAGCGCCGTCAAAGCGGTGGCGTTTAGCCCCGACGGGCGCACTCTGGCCACTGGCAGCAGCGACCGCACCTCGCGGTTGTGGGATGTCCGCGAGCCCCATCACCCCAGCCCGCTAGCCACTCTCACCGGCCACACCTCCAATGTCGACTCGGTGGCGTTTAGCCCCGACGGGTACACCCTGGCCACCGCCAGCGAAGATGGGACCGCCCGGCTGTGGGAAACCAATGTCGATCGGGTCGCCGCTCGGGTCTGTAGCATTACCACCCCGATCACCCGAAGTGAGTGGAGTCACTACCTGCCCGACCTGGCCTACCATCCCCCCTGCCGATGAGCTGCCGTGACCCGCTTTACGGCGTCAGCACGTAGAGGGTGTTGAAGGGGTCCTCGATCGGCACCCGTCGTACCTGGGAGAAGCCCGTCTCGGAAGCCAGCTCGGTGAGCTTGGCCTCGGGCAGGCCAAGGGTCCCCAGACCCGCTCCCCCTTCGGCCAGCGAGACGGTCATGCAGTAGGCGAGGCTGAGGCCGTACCTCACGGCGCTCAGCGGGCCGACGTTGTCCTCGGGACGCTCCGAGCACGTGATGTCGACGCAGAGATAGCGCCCATCGGGCGCAAGACCGTCGTGGATCGCTCGCAGCAGCCCGCGGGGATCGGCCGAGTCGTGGACGACGTCGAAGGTCGTGACGACGTCGTAGCGTTGCGGAAGGCCCTGGACCACGTCGCGTACCTCGAACCGCACCCGGTCGCACAGTCCCGCCGCAGCGGCCCGGCTCCGCGCGGCCACCACGGCCGGCTGGTAAAGGTCGTACCCTACGATCGAGCAGGCGGGGAACGCCCGGGCCAGCTTGATCACCGCCCGGCCCCGACCGCAGCCGATGTCGGCCACGGTCGCCCCAGCCTGCAGCTTGGCCAGGACATCGGGCATGGCGGGGAGCCACTCGGGCACCAGCAGATGCTCAAACCACGGGGCGGTGAACCGGTCGATGGACTCCACCCGCTCCTCGCCGAAGAGGTCCTGGGGGACCCCGCCGCCCTCCCGGAAGGCTCCCAGCAGCCGGTGGAATGTCTGCCCGTAGTTCGTTGAGTAACCGAAGAAGGCACAGCCGAGGAAGAACCGCCCGGCCTCCTCCGCGAGAACCGGAGCGTGTTCCGCGGGCAGCGCGTAGCGGCCCGTGTCGGGCTGGTAGCTGAGGTAGCCGGCGGCTGCCATCCCGGCGAGCCACTCGCGCAGGTAACGCTCCTGCAGTCCCGTGCGGGCCGCCAACTCTGGACTCGTGGCAGCTCCGCTCGCGGCGAGATCCTTGAACAGGCCGAGCCGATCCCCGATGCCGGCCATAAAGAAGGCGCTGGCGCCGGCGTAATCGCCCAGCACCTTCTCCATGAAGGCCTCCACGGCCTCAGTGGGTACTCCGGGTCCCATCCCGTGCCTCCTCGGGGGCTCAGCAGGTCAGGAGTGCAGGGCCGACATTGCCAGCCAGCTGTCCCAGGGTACGGTCCAGTCGTAGATGTCGCCGTCGGCTCCGGTTAGTGGGGTGGGGCTGCCGGTGACCTCGACGGGGTCTCCGAACATCGCGGTGGTGAAGTATTCCCGAGCGTTCGCGGTGGAGAGGTTCACGCAGCCGTGGGTGACGTTCGAGGAGCCTTGCACGCCGGTGGTCTCTGGGTTGGCGTGGATGAACTCGCCGTTATTGGAGATCCGCACCGCCCAGTACTCGGGAATGTTGACGTAGCCGTAGGCGGGGTTGGACATCAGCACTTTCTGAGCTTTGTTCATCACCACGTGGATGCCGTTGGTCGTGTTGCGCTGTGGGTCTGAGGACAGCCCGTAGCTGGCTGGGAAGTTCATCACTTCGTGGCCGTCCCGCATGACGATCATGCGGTGGCTGTTGACGTCGGCCTCGACGATCTGAGCGCGACCAATCATGAACTTGGTGCTGATGTCTTCCCTGCCGTAGGAGCCCTCGCCGAGGGCCACGCCGTAGAGCTTGGCGGTGACGCTGACGTGGGTGCCGGGCTGCCAGTAGTTCTTGGGCCGGTAGTGCGCCCGGGAGCCACCGTTGTCGTCGGGCAGCCAGGCCCACGACCCCTCGGTGGGCACCGACGTCTGCACCTGCAGCGCCCGTTCCGCGGCGGCCTTGTCCGACACGTGACCGTCGAACTGCAGGATGATCGGGGCGGCGATGCCCACCGTGTCGCCGTCGCCGATGTTCAGCGTGGCGTGTAGCTGCTGTAGTGGCGTGAGGGTGGTGAACGAGCCGGCGACCGGCACGGCCAGGTGATCAGGGCCGGCCGCGCTGCCACGCCAGGTGTAGGTCTTGCCGTAGCCCAGTGGCTCCGCGCTGACCCAGCTGCGCCGGTCCGCGCTCAGGGTGCCGGCCACGGCCTTGCCTTCCGGGTTGAGCAGCGCCACCTGCAACAGGGCACCTCCGGTGACGTGCACCGAGACGGGCAGCGTCGGGCTGACGTTCGTGGCCTTGTTGCCCGGCAGGGTGCTGACGTGCGCCTGCGGAGGCCGGGGAGCGCTAGCGCCGGAGCCCCCGGGGGGTCCCCCGGAGCACGCGACCAGCAACACCGCCGCGACAAGCAACATCAACACGCGCCGCATGCTTCCCACCGAATCTCCCCAAACCGTTGCCCGGCCAGAGGGTATCGCAGGGCACCGCGCGGACTGCGCAGAAGTTGTCGGTGTCGTCCGGCATGCTGGCACCGAGCAGGAAGGAGGAGGACCATGACGCTCGAGGGCGGTGGGCAGGGGCGATCAGCCGGCTCGGCGGACCGGTGGCACGTCCACGCCCAGGGTCGCACTCACCCGCTCGACCTCGCAGCGATGCGGCAACGCGGTGAGATCAGCGGCGGTGCACTGCACCAGCGAGGCGTCCGTGGCGAGCACCGCGAGCAACACCTCACCCGGCACGGTCGCGTCCCAGCTGGTGGTGCACAGCAGCCGGTCACCGGCGCTCAGAGCCAGCTGCTCGGCCCGGGTCCGGGCGCTGTGCAGGACCCGCTCGGCGTCCGGCCCCGCCCGGTCGGGCTGGAACGTGTCGCCGTGCACCCGGACCTCGCTGACGAAGTCCCGGACCCCTGGCGGGGGTGTCGCGATACCCCTACCCATCGCGTCCAGCCGTAGCACCGCCAGCTCGTCCGCCTCGCTGGCCTCGGTGAGGCGCTCGGGTGCGCACAGCGCGACCCGCGCTCCGGTGGCGGAAGGGGTGACCGTCGCGCCGCACCACCATGCGCCCAGCAGCACCCCGGCGCTCTGCCAGTGCGGCGGTAGCAACACCGCGACGGGGTCACCGGGCTGCACGTCCAGCTCGTCGCGCAACCAGTTCGCGGTCTTGGCCGCCCAGTTGGCCAGCGTGGCACCGGAGAGCTCAACCCGGCTCCCGGCGGCATCGTCGTAGTGAGTGATGCGCGGCCGGGCCGGATCAGCGCGCAGCAGCGGGCCGAGCATCTGGTCGGTGATGGTCATCGGCTGCCCAGCATGCCCCGGAGCATAGCGCCGGGTCAGAAGACGCAGGGCACCTTGCCCCCCACCATGGCGGCTCCCGGCGCGGTGGGGGACGGAGGTGGGGGGGCCGGGGACACCGCGGAGGAGGTGCTCCCGGCATGGGCGGTCTCGGCGATCGGGCGCACGTCCTCGGCCGCGGTACTCGCCCGCCACGGCAACGCACCCCCGATAGGCGGTTTGCCATGGCGGGAGGAGCGGGAGTAGTCCGAGCCGAGGTAGACCTGCACGGTACCGGCGCCCAGGTAGGGGGTCTCTTCGAGAGGCAGACCACCCAGCGCGTCGGCCACCAGGCGTCCGGCGTCCTGCCCGCCAGCCGGGTAGCGCACCACACTGGTGGCCCGGGCGGGGGCGTTGCCGACGGTGCCCGTACCGAAACCCTGCCCGCTCAGCTGCTCGGAGACCAATCGGGCGAGCCCGGTCACGGCCGTGGCGTTGAACACCGCGACGGTGATCGTCGCCTTGGCTGGGGGGCGGTGCAGGGGGCGCGCCGGGACAGGGGCCTCGATGGCCTGCGCGACGAACTCCCGCACGGCCTGCGGGTCGACCGTGAGCACCGCGCCGTCGGACTCGCTCTCGCCATCGCCCACCACCGGGACGGTCTCGAACACCATGTTGCCGGCGGTCATGCCCTGCATCCGGGTGGCGAACTCGAGCACGTCGAAGCCCTCGTCGAGCACCAGCGACTGCTGGGTCGCGTTGATCAGATGACGGATGCGGCGGGGGTTGGCGAGCGTGCCCGCGCTGAGCACCTTGCTGGCCAGCGAGGCCAGGTACGCCTGCTGGCGCACGATGCGGTCAAGGTCACCGCGGGGCAGTCCGTGCCGCTGCCGGACGAACGCCAACGCCTCCGGCCCGGAGATCAGCTGCGGGCCGGCCGGGAAGTTCGCGCCGGAGAACCGGTCGCGAACCGGTGCCCGCAGACACACCTCAACCCCGCCGACGGCATCGGTGAGCAGCGAGAAGCCCAGCAGGTTGATTTCCGCGTAGTGGTCGATGCCGACCCCGGTGAGGTCCCGGACGGCCTCCAGCAGCAGCTTGCGGCCAGCGGCGAGGGACTCGGCACGCACCCTGGCGGGGTCGAGGCCTTGCTCGGCGAGCCGCTGCGCGGTGGTGTTCTTGGCCCGGGCGAACGCCGAGTTGAGCTTGTGCTTGCCGTACCCCTCCGGCAGCGTCACGTACAGGTCCCGGGGCAGCGAGATCGCGACCGCGCGCCGGCCATCGTTGGGGATCCGCACCAGGATCATGGTGTCGGTGAGCTCACCCTCGTTGCTCCCCGCGTGCAGCCGGGACAGCGCATCAGCGGCCAGCGCGTTGCCCTGCGCGTCGGTCCGGCTGTCCAGGCCCACCAGCAGGATGTCGGTGGCCTTGTCCGCTGGGGCCGGTTCGATCACCTTCGCGGTGCTCATGCCCTGGTGCAGATGCCGGACCGTCGACCACCCATATCCGGTGAGGCTGAACACCAGCATCGAGACCATCGCGAGTGCCAGCTTGGCCAGGTGCAACCCGTAGCGGCACCGGCGCGGCACGGCCCTGCGCCGCTGGCGCGAGAATGTTGCCCTGCGCCGCTGGCGCGAGAATGTCGCGCTGTGCCGCCGGTGCGAGGACGCCGCCTTGCGCCGCCGACGCTCCACGGATGCCCTCCTGCCGCTCCCCTAGTTGTGAAAGGCAGACGTGTGAGCCTCTGATCAGGTTGCCGTGGCACACTCAACGCCCCTAACTGGCGGTCACAGTGAGGAGGGCGCGCCGATGCGGCTGCTGGTCACCGGTGGTGCTGGGTTCATCGGCTCGACGTTCGTGCGGCGGGTGCTGCAGGGCGCTGAGCCGGCGCTGGCCGGCGCTGACCTGGTGGTTCTGGACAAGCTGACCTACGCCGGCAATGAGGCGAACCTGGCGCCGGTCGCGGCCTGCCCGGCGCTGCACTTCGTCAAGGGCGACATCACCGACGAGTCGCTGGTGGCTGAGCTGATGGTCGGTGTCGATGCGGTGGTGCACTTCGCCGCGGAGTCGCATGTGGACCGCTCGATCCTGGGTGCCGATCCGTTCGTGCTGACCAACGTGGTCGGTACCCAGATCCTGCTGCAGGCTGCGCTGCACGCCGGTGTGCCGCACTTCGTGCACATCTCCACCGACGAGGTCTACGGATCGATCGAGTCGGGGTCGTGGTTGGAGCAGGCCCCTCTGGAACCGAACTCGCCCTACTCGGCGTCCAAGGCCAGCGCCGACCTGCTCGCCCGGGCCTACGCCCGCACCCACGGCATGGACGTGCGGATCACCCGCTGCTGCAACAACTACGGGCCCTACCAGTATCCGGAGAAGGTCATCCCGCTGTTCGTCACCAACCTGCTCGACGGGCTGCCGGTGCCGCTGTACGGCGATGGGCTCAACGTGCGGGACTGGGTGCACGTGGAGGACCATTGTCGCGCCATCGCGCTGGTGCTCGAGCGCGGTCAGGCCGGTGAGATCTACAACATCGGCGGTGGCACCGAGCTGACCAACACCGCGCTCACCGGCTTGCTGCTGGACGCCCTGGGCGCCAACTGGTCGCGGGTGCAGCCGGTGGTCGATCGCAAAGCCCACGACCGCCGCTACTCGGTGGACTGGACGAAGATCCGCACCCAGCTCGGCTACGCCCCCCAGGTGGACTTCGCGGCGGGACTGGCCGCCACGGTGCGCTGGTATGCCGAGCATCGGGCCTGGTGGGAGCCATTGAAGGCGGCGTGAAGGGTCAGTTGTCGTTGCTGATCACTGGTGCCGCCGGGCAGCTCGGGCGGGACCTGGCGGTGGCGGCCGCGCGCGCCGGGATCACCCGGATCCACATCCCGGGCTCGGCTGAGCTCGACATCACCGATCCGGTGGCGGTGTCCGAGGCGGTCGCCTTCGCCTCAGCCGGGTCCGGCGCACCGCTGGTGGTGATCAACGCGGCGGCCTACACCGCCGTGGACGCCGCCGAGGGCGCGGGTGCCGCGCGGGCCCAGGCGGTCAACGCGGAGGGTCCGGCGATCCTGGCCCGGGCCTGCGCCGCCCACCGGGCGCACCTGGTGCAGGTCTCCACCGACTACGTCTTCGCGGGCGAGAGCGTCGGGCCCAACCGGGTGGATGACCCCACGCTGCCGCGAAGCGTGTACGGCCGAACCAAGCTGGCAGGCGAGCACGCGGTGCTGTCTGCGGTCTCTTCCTGGGGCTCCCGCGCCCACGTGGTGCGCACCGCGTGGCTCTACAGCGCGCACGGCGGTAACTTCGTGCGCACCATGGCGGCCCTGGCCCGTGGGGGCGGGACCGTTCGAGTGGTCGACGACCAGCACGGCAACCCGACCTGGACGGCGGACCTCGCGGAGGGCTTGATCGCGCTCACGCTCGCCGCCGATCGGATGCCCCCCGGCGTGCTGCACTGCGTCAACGCCTCCGCGACGACGTGGTTCGGGCTGGCCCAAGCGGTGTTCACCGAGATCGGGGCCGATCCGGAGCGGGTGGTGCCCTGCAGTACCGCGGAGTTCCCCCGGCCCGCGCCGCGCCCGGCGAACTCGGTGCTGGACACCGCGGGCTGGGCCGCCGCCGGCCTGCCCGAGCTACGGCACTGGCGCCACGCCCTGCACGCCGCCGCCACCGCGGGCGTGCTCGCCGGCTGATCCACCAGACCGGCAGGCTGTGTGTGGAGTGTTGCGGATGGATTGGGTAGGTCGGCCGGTACCCTGTCGCGATGGCTGATAGGAGTGTGGGCTCCGAGCTGGATCTGGATGCGATCTTGGCCACTCGATGGGCTGATCCTGCGGTCTTTCCCGCGTCTGAGTTCCTGCGTGCATCGGAGTTCTATTGCCAGCGGCGAAACCGCGACGAGGAGCTGCTTGCGGTCCGTGCGAAGACTGCGGCGCTGATCCGAGAGTGGACGGGTCGGGACTCGCGCGACGTCGGGTCGTTCGGGTTGCGGTTGAACCTAGAGACCAGCGATCTGGATCTGGGTATCGGCTATCCGGTGGAACGGCGCGAGGAGCTGATCGCGCTGTTGGCTCCCAAGACGGTATTCAAGGGTGAACGGGTCACGCGGTTCCCCGCTGCGGATTTTCGGAGCAGTGAGCCGGCCGCCACGACACGGTTGGTGTTCGCCTTCGAGGTGGATGGCGTTGAGGTGGACTTGAGCGCGTTGACCGAGGAGGACTTTGCGGTCGCCTGTCGCATGCTCGATGACATCGAGGCGAGCATGACCGAGCCGGAGCGGATCGCCCACACCTGGGTCAAGTATCTGCTGCGCAGCTCGGGTCGGATGGCCGAGTACGCGCAGTGGAAGCTGGTGACCTACGCCAGATTCTGCCCGGAGTTCACCTGGGTGCCCATTCCCGAGCCTTCCTGACTCCGGCAGGCGCCATTAGCGAATGGTTGGCCGGCCTGATGGTCCCGTCTCGTTGGTCAGGTGCCGCAGGGATCAGCAGCGTTAATCAACTGCCAGGAGCCGGTGCCTGCCCAGCGGGTGTACTCGTCGGACAGCAGCTCAGCGTCGGTGCCGTGCAAGACCGGCGAAGTGACGGTCAACCCATAGCTGAGCGTGGTGGGAGAACCTGCCGATGCGCCAGTCGGCGAACTCCGCGTCCCGCCGTCCCATCGACGGTCGTGGCGTGCCGGCCAATCCGGCGGCTTGGACTTGGTTGGTATAGGCGGCACCGATCAGGCATTCCATCGACACCAGTAGATAGGAAATGTCGGTGTAGAAGGGTCGTCCGATGCGGTGTGTGGCGACCCAGTTCTCATCACGCACGCCGTCAACGATCTCCTCGACGTCCAGGTGTGGCATCGGCTGCAGCAGCAGGTCCCGGCGGTCCTGGAAGGCGTAGCTTGCTTGGAGTTCTTCGGCGGTCATGAGGTGGTCGAAGGTGATATAGGTGAACCGTGTCGGCACCCCCAGCGCCGAGAGTGTCCGAATCGCCAGCACGTTTTGCGTACTGGTGGTTTCCTTGTTGAACCGTTGGAGAATCGAGGTGACGCCGGATTCTACCCCGAACAGGCAGCATGGAGTACGTCGGCCACGGCTAGCGCCCTGGGGACGGCGTCGGGTCCCCGGTCGATGAACTCTTCGTCGACCAGGTAAAGGGTACGGGAGACCTCGGGGTAAAGGTCAAACACTTCGGCTATCGCGCGGATGATCCACGACAATGCTCCAGGATCGGTGCCCGACCAGCTCCCCTTGTGGCCCCGTGGGCAGAACGAGCAGTAGTTGGTGCAGCCCCGGGAGGATTCCAGCTGAGCCACGCCTCGGTGGTCGAATGTGGTGGCCAGCAGGTCGAGTTCGGGAAAGATGTCGGTCTGCGCGCGGTTAGCCATAGTGGCCGTCTTGCGATAGTTGCCGACCGCCAACGCTCGCATTCTTCCCGTTCCGTGTGCTGTACCGATGTAGCCGATACCCCGGACTTGGGGGAGGTCCAGGTCGCCATGCCAGTAGGCGAGAACGTCAGCGATGGTTGGCTCTCCAGCGCCTCGGGCGATCAGCAGCCATGGATAGCGCCGCAGCAATAGTCGTTCGTTGCGGGCGGTGAGGCTACCGCCGGCCAGGACCAGTGGCGGCTCGGAAAGCTCGCCGACGGCATCGAGTAGGCCCACGAGTAAGTCGTGCTGGCCGAAGGTCGCGGACACTCCAAGGATGTCGGGCCGGTCGTCCAGGACGGTGGTCACGATGTCGTCGAGGGTGACACCCAGTTGCATGTCCATCAGCCGCACCTGGCCGATGAGGGTCGAGCGGACGGCGCGAGCCAGGTCACTGATGCCCAACGGGAAACGCGGCACTGGGAACACTTCCGGGTGATACAAACGCGGCCAATAGCACACTTGGCCGGATTAGCCGGTAGATGCCGTTCGGGCTGATGCGGGCTGTGCTGATCCAATCCGACGGATTGTCGAACTCGATGGCGGTGGCTGCCCAGGGTGGCCACGCCCGGGTGCGGTGGGGGTGGCCGGCGAGGTCAGCGACCGTCCAACCGGCAGCATCGCGATGTTCGGCGAGGAGCAAACGCCGTTCGAGGGTGCTGGTTAGGATGGCCCGCGCTGGCACGATGACAGCCAGAGCGTCGGCGAGCCGGTGGGGCTCGCTAGCCGGGATCACTTCGATCGTCGTGCGACAGACGTTGGTGTCGCCGCCGAGGCGACGCACGACCTCGACGATCCGATCATGGACAGTCGTGGTGGCGGTGATAGGAGCCAGCATGGCGGTGTCTCCTGTTGTGCTCGGCGAGCGGTGAGAGGGAGAGGGCCAAGGTCATTGCCGCGTGGTCACTGAGACCGCTCTCGCGGATGGAGTGCAGGTAGCGGCAGTCCCGGATGGCCGCCGTGTGGGCGGTGGTGATGAAGGTGTGGTCGAACCGGTAGCCGTTGCGCTGAGCAGTGCTGGACGGGCGGCCGAACCAGGAGTAATCCATGCCAGGGGAGTGGGTGATGCGGAAGGCGTCGGTGAACCCAGCCTGGGTGAAGGAGCGATAGAAGTCGTATTCCCACGATCCGAACACCGGGTAGCGGGGGTGGTGGTCGGGCTCGACGACGTTGAGGTCCCCGGTGACCACCACGGGCCCGGCCACATCCAGCCGGGCGACCAGGCCGGGTAGCGCTGCGGCCACGGCGTCCTGGAAGCCACGTTTAGCGACGTTGCGTTGCTCCCGGGGAAACCACATGGTCATGCGATTGTCAAGGACGGAAGTCAGGCGGAATCAGGGGAGGGATCGAGGGAGGATTCCTCCTCCGGGTTGTCGGTGTCCAACAGGGTGGCGATCCGGTGCCGCAGGTGCTCGACCTCCTCAAGATCCTGGTGGGCGGCGGCGTAACGGTGCAGCTCGTGCAGTTCATCGGTGACTTGGCGGGAGCGGATGCTGCCGGCGAGTTCCAGGGCCTGGTGTCCGATCGTGGTGGCCTGCAGCGGGTCACCGGTGGCCATCGTGAGACTGGCCAGCTTGGTCAGACAGAACGCCCGGTTGCAGCGGCCACTTTCGGGGTGTCCGGCGGCTGCGGTCGTGAGTCGATGGGCGGCTTCGCCGGGGTCGTGGCCCAGGAGCGCGAGGTCGGCCAGGGGTCGTCCGGTGAACTGGGCATGGCGCGCGGGGGTGTAGAAAGCCATGCACGGCGGGTCGTTAGCGGGGCTGGAGTGCGCGAAGTGCTCATCGGCGGTGCCGATGGCCCTCAGGGTCTCCTGAACCTGGTGCATCGTGGCCAGCGCGCGTCCTCGCATGGTGTGTAACACCGCCCGTCCGGTCGCGGTGAGCCGGTCGGGGCGGACCAGAGCCTGTTCGGCCAGGGTGAGGCCGTCGTCGGGCTGCCCGGTCCGGATTGCCTGCTGCGTCATGCTCGACAGGACTTGCGCCCGCAGGTTCCAGTCTGCGGCTTGCTCGGCGCAGTACAGCGCGAAGCCGAACGCCCGGCGAGCCTCATGAGTATTGGCCTCCACGGCCAGCCACCCCGCGACGTCGGCGAGATTGCCGACTGCGGAGAACAGCTCGGGGCGCAGCCGATCCGGGCAGGTGGCCTTGAGCAGGCCGGCCGAGTAGCGCAGTTGGACCATGACGACCTGCCGGGCTACCCCGCTACCGTAGGCGTCCAACCACGACTCGAACTCCTGGGTGGCGTCGCGGATCTGTTCGATGTCGCTGGCACCGACCCGATCGGGGATCGGAGTCGGTTCGCTGATCTCTAGGATCTCTAGCAGCGCCGCCACCGCTTCCCCCAGGACGAGGCCGCTCACGCCTAAGGTGGTGGTTTCGATAAGATGTCTGCGTTTCACGTCATCCAGCTTCACTACCGCGCGGCGGGAACGGGCGCGGGCGTTGACGAATCCCAGTTCGGAGTCTTTGGGTGCCTTGAGGATTGCCCGGAAGGCTGCTCGGCGCACTGCGTCCGGCCAGCGGATGACGCCTTGCTCGATTTTGCCGACGTAGTTTTTGTTGAGGTCGTATTGCTTGCCGTGGTGTTCCCAGATCCAGGCGTTGGCCTTGTCGGCGAGTTCCTGCCGGGACAGGCACTCGTCGGGGTGGTCCGGGGATTTGGTGCGCTCCCGCGCGTCCCGAAACTTGTCATTTGGCGTCTTCTCCACTGTCTCGTCCCCCTCCTGGTTGACTCAGTATCGTTGTGAGAATTTTAACATTTTTCGTTTCGTGCCCCCGTGATGCCCAGCGTCGGCCCTCCTTCTGGTTTGCTCTCGCAGGACGAGATGGTCATGATGTCGTCTAGGCGTGAATAACGCGCACCCGGTTGCTGATCCGTTAGCGATCGCGTGGTAGAGGTAGTGCACCCCGAGATAGGGATCACTAGCCGTGGCTTGGGCCGGTCGGATTGTTGTCGTCGATGCCGCTGGTGGTACGCCGTCGAGGGGATCAATCCATTCGAGACGCTCTCCCGGTTCGAACCTGCTGACCCGCCAGGTCGCCTTGGGGAGCTTGGGTTGGCGGACCTCGGCGGTGCTGCCCAGTTCCCAAGGGCCGTATCCACGCTGGCCTGGTGAGGCATGCGCCGAACGCTAGTGCCTAGCGCCTAGAAGTGCACCGATCGGTCCCGAGCGACTGTGGGCAGCGGGGTGTGCAGCACGGAACCAATCAGCAAGCACCTCACCGGAACACGGTTGAGGGTCAACGGTCATGGCTCACGGGATGGGTCCAGCTGCTGTCGGGGTGGTGGCACCACACGTGTTGGGTGTGGGGGGTGACGGTCAGTCCGAGTGCGGTAGGCGGGGGTCGGCCGAGCTCGGTCCAGGTGTGGTGAGCGGCTTCGACGGTGCGCCAGGGGTTGTGGGTGCCGTCAAAGGTGACGAGGTCGCTGGTGGTTTGGGCCCAGGAGCCATCGGGGGCGACCACGGTGGCCTTGCTGGCGCCTCCGGTGACGTGGTGGCTGCTGCGCCCGGAGCCAAGGTGCAGCTGGCAGAAGAAGGCGAACGCCGGGTCGGCCAGGACCGCGGGGTCCAGCGTGGTGGAGGTGTGGCGGGCGCCGTGGAGCGCTTCGGGGGGCAGCTCGGCGGGCCGGGTGATCCGGTGGGGAGTGTGTCGCAGGGTCATGAACAGGCCCGGGTAGTCCAGGAAGTGCCCGCACGCGGTGCCATCGTCGGCGACGGTGAGGCGGACCAGCATGCCGTGGCCCCCGGCGAGTGCCTCGGTGAGGATCAGCCCACCAGGTCGGGTCTGCGCGATCCAGGAGTAGGGGATAGTGGAGATCCCACAGGTGGCGATGATGCGGTCGTAGGGGGCGTGCTCGGCCCACCCGCGGGCACCGTCGAGGCAGGCTAGCTGCGGGTAGTAGTCCAGGCTGGCCAGCCGGGTCCCGGCGGTGGTGACGAGCTCGGGGTGGATGTCGACCGAGTGGACGCGGCGGTCGGTGAGGCGCTGGCAGAGCAGCGCGGCGTTGTACCCAGTGCCGGTGCCGATCTCCAACACCTGGTGGCCGGGGTGGGCGTGCAGGTCGGTAAGCATGCGGGCCATCAGGCTGGGTTTGGTGGAGGAGCTGGCTGAGATGGTCAGCGGGCGCAGGGTGGCACCGGGATCGATCTGGCCCAGCTGGGTGGTCAGCGCGGTGTCGGAGTACACCTCCGTAAGCCACTGGGCGCGTTGCGTCAGATCGCTGCCTTCGATCGCGACCAGCTCCCCGGTGGCGTCGCGGCGGAAGAAACGCGGAACGAAGACGTGACGGGGCACCGCAGCGAACGCCTCAACCCATCCGGGGTCGGCGACCTGCGCGACAGCGTCGGCCAACGCCGCAGCGTGGGCTCGCCACTCGGTGTCGGTCACCAGCGGCGTCGCGCTTGTCACGAGGTTCCCTCGCCCAGGAGCAGATCGGCTAGCGCCGCGGCGATGGGTAGCTCGAGGGCATCGGTGAGCCACCCCCACTCGCCGTTGGGGTTGGCCTCCAGGAAGTAGTGCTCATCGGCCGTGGTGCGAACCAGATCGAATGCGGCGAAGGCGAGGTCAGCTGCTTTGAGGTAGCTACGCAGCCCGGCGGCGATATCGTCGGGCAGATCGGTGATCTCGTAGTCCAGGCTGGCGTAGTCACGGCGCCAGTCCACCCGCGCCGCAGGTGTGCGGGCCCGGATCGCCACCGGGAACAGGCGTTGTCCCACGGCCGTGACCCGCACGTCGGCGTCCTTGTCCGCGATGTAGCGCTGGAACTGGTTGGCCGTTACCCGCAGCGCCTCAGCGTCGAGCCATTGCTCGACGGCGGCGGGATCCAGCAACGTCGCGTACACGGCAGCGGGTCCTCCTGACGTCCGCAGCGCCCCGGGGGACATCGGCTTGTACACCACCGGAGCATCGACCTCCGCGACGAACCGTCGAACCTGCCCCGGCGAGCTACTGATCAATGTCTGGGGAACCCGCAGGCCACACGCCGCCGCCAACTGCAGCTGTCCCGGCTTTCCCGAGGCGTCGGCGATCCTGGCGGGATGCGAGACCCACCGGCATGGCAGGCAGGACAACAGGCCGCCCACCCCGTGATGAGCTTCCGCCTCGACGAACCGACGATCCTCCCGCGACAGGCCCGCCCCCACCTGGTACCGGCTTGGCCTGCGGTAATAGACTGCCGCGAGGCATTCCAGATCCACCTGGGCACCCGGGCCGCTCAGCTCTCCCTGCCATATCCCGGCCGAATCGATCCGGCCCGTCACCGTCCACCGCTGCCCGAAATCACCCGTATCGACCCGTGCCACCTCGGCGCCGCGCTCGACCAACGCCTCGATCACCATGTCTGCGGTGGTATCAGTCTCCTTGGTCAACACCAGGACTGTCGGGGAAATCGGGGTGACCGCCTCTACTCCTCATCCTCATACGGCTCGTCAATGGTGTCCGGCTCGTCGGTGCCGTCAAGGATGTTGCTCGTTTCCTTCGTCCTCACCCCGTGTGTCGGCGTCTTCCGGTGCCGGACGCGCACCGGCTCCACCGCGAAACCAGCGGCAAACGGCCGCGGTCCCACCGCCACCGGCTCCGCTACGCTGGGCAGACACTCCCGCACCGTCAACGGGAACCGGGCAAAGGCCACCGGGCCGGCGCCACCAACCGGGCCGTCCTCTTGCCCCACCGACCCCATGTGCCCCTCCTCGAGGCCCGGTCTTGGCAGCAGCCTGCTCGGCCACCCCACGTCCCTGAGCACACTACCTGGTCTGCGACGTCGGCGGGCGCGCTATGTCGTCGCCTACCGGCGCTTTCGAGTCGCCGAAGGCCACGGCCCGTTGTTTTCACCTGCCCCAGCCGACTGCCGGGGTGGCTCAACCGCCCCAGTCCTTGATGGTCAGCAGAGATCGGTCAGGTGGAGATGTACCGGGGGGCAGGACGGTGCCCAGCCCGAGTTCGCAGGCAAGGTGGGTGAGCAGCGCGGCCCTATCGGGTTGGAGCAGCAGCCAGTCGTTCGCGGTGAAGTGGACCCGGCAGCGTCGGAGCCCAATGATCGCGCCGGAGCCTCGGCAGGACCGGCAGCGGCCTCGCTGATCGATGGGGTGCTGGAGCAGCAGCGTGTACAACACGGCAGCAGCCCGGCCTTCGATCGAGTCGATTCCCCCGGCAGCGCCAGACCCCGCCCGCATGGCCTGGCGCAGGGCCTCGCGCAGGGCGTTGCGGATGAGCCGGTGGTTGGTCTGCTCGACGGTCCAGCCCCTGCTGTTCATAGCTCTTACCCCGTCTCTGTCGGTGATGCCGCGGCCAGTACCGCTGAACTGCGCAGACAAGTGCGGTGCCGGGACAGAACTACCGGTCGGTCAGGCTGCTGGGCTCCCATTGTGTCGGTGGTCGGGGATACCGTTTTGCCGCAAGTTCGGTACTGCAGGTGACTGGTGGGGGGTGGGTTGTGGCGCGGGCTGCGGGAAGCTCGGCGAAAGCCAAACGTGATCAGCTTCGCGACCGGATGCGCGGTCTGGGGTGTTCGGTAGCTCAGATCGCTGTTGAGATGGGCCGCCGGTTCAACATGCGGCCCCGGGTGGCGTGGCGGCACGCGTTGGGTGGCCGCAGTGGAAGGTGGCGCAGCGGTATAACACCGTGCACCCGGGGGCCAGGCTGTCCGACCACCGGGTCAGTGAGTACGAGATCTGGCCGCATGGCGGTAATCCGCCCAGCGTGCGGTATCTGGCCAGGTTGGCTGCCACCTATGGTCACGGGTGTACTCCGTCCCAGGTGGTGGACGCCGACGACTTGGAGCACTTCACCCCGGCCGACCGCTGCCTGCTCACCTCGTCTCCGAGCGGGTCCTCACCCGTCGTAATCGCCCCGGGGGTGTCGCGCTCCGCAATACGCACCACGGTCAGTGACCGAGGTGACCCCGATCGGGTGTCCAGATACCGGGGCGGTGACACTGTCTCTATCCGGGGCAGCCGGCGGATCGTGCGCTGCGACGCACGCGGTCTGCCGATCCGTGAGGAGGTCATCGTGGCATCTGAGGAGTCCGCCCAGTTCCGACGCTGGAGTGCGGCCACCAACGTCGATGACGACGTGCTGGATCTGCGGGCCTTCGTCCGCTACGCACAGTCCAACATTGCCTACTGGGAGGGCCGCTACGACGAAGCCGCCGCGCTCGTCGAGTCTGCCTTACCGGATGCCACCAGTGGCACCGCCTTGTTGCGGCTGGCCAGCCAACAGGCCCGGATCCACGCCGCCCGTCGTCAACCCAGCGAGGTCGATCGGGCCCTGGCGCTGGCCGCGACCGCCCCTACCGAACTCACCCCCGACGAGCCGGGCACCTTCGGCTTCGACACCGGGAACGCCGCTTATTACGCTAGCGAGGCCCATTGTGCACTCGGCGGTACCGACCATCTGGACGCCGCTGTGGACTGGGCGAACACCGCCGTGGACGAGTTCACGGCTGAGTCCCAGCCTAAAATTTCCTACGTCGTCGCCGCGCGGTTCGTCCTCGCCAGCGCTCACCTGGCCTGAGGTGAGCTGGAGGCGGTCAGCGAGCACCTCGCCCCCGTACTGCGCTCCACCCAGGCTGAGTACCGCACCGTGCCGATAATCGGCCGAGCCCGCTCCCTGCACACCCTGCTGACCCAGCGCACCGACCTTGCCTCCGGCACCATGACCGCCCTCCGCGATGACCTCGCCGAGTTCTGCACCCACCCCGCCCCCACCCCGCCAGGACTCGAGCCAGATCCCACCTGACTCACCATCGACAGCCACGCTCCTGCGCACCGGTGAGTATGTTGCCTTCTGCCAACGCGTGGCTGGGAGGTTTATCCACCACCTGCCCACCGACAGTGGGCCGCACGACGTCGGTGATCCCCACGCGACGCTGGGTAACACGATCAAAGCCCTGACGTCGTCCGGGTTCGCCGTCGACACCGAGCTGTGGGAGCCGGGCGCCAGCCTCGGCAAGTGCACCGACGACGGAGACGATAAGTGCCATCAGTGTCACACTGGGTGCTACAATAGCCCGTGACCCAGTCACTGAGCAGGACAGCCTCTCCCAAGCAGGGGACGGGTCCGTGACCCGTTGTGACTGGGATGATCTGCCCGAGGGTGTCCGTCGCGCGGTGGCAGCTCAGTGCGGGCCAGTGGCCCGATCACAGTCTGCGCCAGCAGGGTCAGCCGCGAGCCTGGCGACGACCCTGTACTTAGCGGATGGCAGTGTCCTGTTTTGCAAGGGCGTCCAGGCCAACAGCCCTCTCGCGTGGATGCACCGCAACGAGGCACGGGCCAACCCCTGGCTTCCCGGCCTCGCTCCCCGGCTGCTGTGGACCCTCGACACGGACGGATGGCTGCTGCTGGGCTTCGAGCACATCGAGGGACGGCATGCCGACGTGTCTCCCGGATCGCCCGACCTGCCCAGGATCGCGGACGTCCTGGCCGGCATGGAACGCGACCTGACGCCGTGCCCGTCCATCCCGCTGCAGACTCTCAGTCAACGTTGGGCAGCGTTGCCGGCGTGGCACCTGCTCTCGCGGAACCGCCCTGAGGGCCTTGACTCCTGGACACGGGACAACCTTCACCGGCTCCTCGACACGGAGGCCTCCGCGCCCGACCTGCTTGCCGGTCACACTCTCGTCCACACGGATCTGAACGCCCGCAACTTCCTGATCGGCGAGGGCGTGCGCGTGGTCGACTGGGCCTGGCCGTGCCGGGCAGCCGGCTGGATCGAGGTGGCCTTTTCTCGTCCTGCGTCTCATCGCCGCCGGCCACACCCCCGACGCCGCCGAGCAATGGGCCACCAGCGTGCCTGCCTGGAAACAGGCGTCCGACACTGCGGTCACCGCGGTCACCGTCGCCGGGCTGTGGGAATACCGGTACCGCGCCACCCTCGCCGAGCACCAGCAACGCCTGAGCACGATCGCACGAGAATGGGCGCAACACCGGCTTGGATGAGCGTGGCAACGAGGAAGGGACGTCACATGATTATCGAAGCGGGACAGGTCGCGGTGGTGACGGGGGCGGCGCAGGGACTGGGTCGCGCTCTGGCCGCCGCGTTCGTCGACCGTGGCGTGTCAGTCGCACTGGTGGATATCGCACAGGAACGGCTGCGTGAGACTGCCGAGGCGTTCACCACGCGGGGCGGACAGGTGCTGCCGGTGGTGACCGATGTGAGCGACGCGGCGGCGGTCGGCGCACTGGCCTCCCGAACGCTCGAGCACTTCGGGCGGGTAGACGTGGTGGTGAACAACGCCGGCATCACAGCCCCAGGCGGCCGGCCACTGTGGCAGACCGACCCGGAGGACTGGCGACGCGTCCTGGGGGTGAACCTGCTCGGTGTGGTGCACGGGATTCAGGCGTTCGTGCCGCACCTGATGGCGGCCGGCGCCGGACACGTGGTCAACATCGCCTCGTTGGCCGGGCTGACCGTCATGCCGTTCGCGAGCGCCTACTGCGCCAGCAAGCACGCGGTGGTCGCAGTCTCTGAGACGCTGCGCGCTGAGCTGGGCATGATGGGACTGCCTATCGGGGTGACCGTGGTCTGCCCTGGATACGTGCGTACCCCGCTGACCGAGCCCCTGTTCGCCCTGCTGCAGGCTGGCGATGATGCGCAGCTGGCCGAGTACCTGCCGGCCGGACTCTCCGCGGAACAGGTGCAACAGGTGAGGGCGAGGCTCGAGTACGGGATACCCACCATGATGGAGCCGGACGTCGTGGCCGAACGCATCCTCGCCGCGGTCGAAGCCGACCAGCTGTACGCGTTGACGCACGGAGACTTCGAGGACGTCGTCCGCCGCAGGGCCGAGAGGATTCTCGCGGCACTGGGTTGATCCGATTGTTACGGGTTAATGCGTCCGAGGATCCTCGATCGGTGGTGTGCTGCTGATCGCGCTGATCGGCAGCCTGGCGTGCATCATCGACACGTTGTAGCTGTCGTACTGGCTCATCGTGAAGTAGACGTCGCGACCCTCCACTCCCGGATGCAGGAACCCGCCATAGAGTTTCGGGTACTCGCGCGACGTGGCGACCGGTATGGGCGCCCCCCACGGCCCAGCCGGCCGAGGCGCCAGCCGGACCACGATCGCCTCACGCGACTCGTCGAGGTACATCATTTCCCAGCTCTTGAGGACCTGGTCGTAGCGGACCGATAACTCCCCGACGGGCTTCTGCACGATCGGGGCCGCCATCATGCTGTCGCCCTGTTGCCAAGATTTCCCGTTCCAGTACTCATAGACGGACTTGTCAAGCAGTTGCTGTGCGGGTACCCGGGCCACGTAGGCGGCACCGAAGCGGCCGTTGGGCGTGCCGAAGGCGTACACGAAGCCATCGCGCTTGGCGAAGGCGATCATCTGGAATTTCTCGTCGAGGTCCGGCGTGTTGAGCTGGCGGGCGCTGGGGGCGTCACTCCAGCTCTCCCCGCCGTCGTCGGAGTATGCGATGCCGCTGTAGTTCGTGATCCAGTGCCCTGGCTTGGTGAAGCGCCGCACCGACATATAGGCCAGGTAGTTGCGTCCCCCGATGTTGATCCCGCCGGTGGGGATCTTGGTCATCTCGACACCGTTCCGCTTGAGTGAGGGCAGCAACTCCTTGGCGTGACCGGGACGGTCGGTGACGAAGGCGTCGAAATGCAACCCGTGGGCGGGGTTGCGGTCGCTGCTGCGGGCGAGGGTGTTCGAGCGCCAATCGATCACGGTGGGATTCGCGAACCCACTGGTGACACCGCCCCACCTGGCGCCGAAGGTGTCGCCAAAGGCGGTCAAGATGTACCCGTGCTCGTCAGACCACATAATCCCCAGATCGGTGCCTTTTATCTCGTAACGGGTCTCGGTCGCGTTGATGGACATCGCGCCGGTGAGTACGGCTACCGGGTTTGCAATGCCCAGCGGTCCTGTTTGCGCCACCCCCGGCGCCGCCGCGCTGACCGTGACTGCTACCGTTACCGCGCTGAAGACTGTGAAAGCGGCCCCAGCCCGGGCTCGGTAAGTGAACATTATCTCCCCCTCTTGGGCGCTGTGCGACCGCGCGCTACAGCGCGGGCGCGGTCATGCGCCAGCGTTCTCTCGCTGCAAGCGATGTCCCCCGGCACTCAAAGGGGGAAGCGGCCCTCCCCTGCGCATTCCGTAGCGATGTGCGACCCGGAAGTATCATAACGTCCGCCCTACTACTCCTCGCGGGTGAAAACCACCTCTGTGCACACTTCACGGGTACCCTGTGTGTTCGTCACTGGTGTGTGGTGTGCGGGTGTGCGCCGATCAGCCGCAGGCTTTCCGGTACGCGCGGACCGTGGCCTGCGCACACGCTTGCCAGCTGTAGTGGGCCGCGTGCGCCTGCCGGGCAGCCGCTCCTGCCGGGTCGTGGCCTTCGCCGTCCACGCTGCTCAGCGCGGTGGCCAGGGCAGTGGGATCCCCCGGCGGGACGAGGGTGGCGAGCCCCCCGGCGACCTCCCGCAGCGCCGGCAGATCGGAGCACACCACCGGTACCCCGGCCGCCATCGCCTCCAGGACCGGTAGGCCGAAGCCCTCATCGCGGGAGGGCAGCGCCAGCGCCGCCGCACCGGCTACCACGCAGCGCAGGTCGGTTTCGTCGAGGTAGCCCAGGGTGTGCACCCGCGACGCAGACCTCAGCGTCGGACCCCAGCCCGCTGGCCCGGCGAGCACCAGCGGCGCGAGACCAGGTTGGGAGGCGTGTGCGTCGAGGAGCACGTCCAAGCCCTTGCGCGGCTGTGCTGCCCCGACGAACAACAGGTAGCGCGGCGGCAACCCCAGCCTCGCGCGCAGCGCCGGGGACGGCGGGCCAGCGCTCGACCAGGCGGGATCCACGCCCAGCGGGGTGGGCACGATCCGCTCCGCGGGGACCCCGAGCCGGCGTGCCACCTGCTGGGCCACCGCGTTGCTGGGGGTGCACACCACCGCCGCGCGGGCCACCGAGCGCCTGAGGAACTCAGGCAGATGACGTTGGGGTGGGGCCAGGAACTCGGGGTGCTCCAGGAACGCCAGATCATGCACGGTGAGCACACCCCGGGCGCGGGTGGCGGGCGGCAGCACGAAGTTGGTGGCGTGCAGCACGTCAGCGTCGGTGGCGAGCAGTTCGGTCGGGGGCCAGTCCACGCGGCGCCACAGCGCCCGCAGCGCCCGAGCCGGAACCGGCCCACCGCGCACCCCCACCCCGGCGGGCACCGCGGCGCGCAGCGCGCGCTGGCCGCGCGCCGTGAACGCGGTGACCGTGACGTGCACCCCCCGGCAGGTTGCTAGCTCGCGCAGCAGCGCGGCGGTGTAGCGGCCAACCCCGCTGCGCTGCCCGAGCAGCGGCGTGCCATCGAGCAACACCCGGAGGGTGTCGCGCCGTGAGTGGCGATGCGAGTTATCGCTCGTATCGCCACTCACGGGTCACTCTCCTGAGCCGGCCGGCGGCTCGCCGGGCCACTTCGCCGGGCCCGCCAGCGGCGAGGTAGGAGCGGGCCAGCGCGGCGTCCCGGCGTAGCGCGCCGGCCACCCCGGCCCGGCGGTCCGGGGCGGTGAACTGGGCCGGGGCGAGCGAGGCCGGGGTGAGTGGGGCCGGGGCGAGCGAGGCGCCGCGCAGCCGGTCCGGCGCAGGCCGTGGGTGCCGGCAGAACTCGACCAGCGGTGTCAGCACCGCCTCCCAGGTGAAGCGCTGAGCCACCGCCGCGATCCGATCCCGGCAGCCGGCGGCAAAGGCGTCGTCGTAGAGCACCCGCTGCAGCGCCATGGCCAGCGCCGCGGGATCCCCGGCGGGCACCACCGCGCCGAGCTTCTCGGTGGCGACCAGCTCGGCGAAGGCGTCGCCGTCGGTGGTGACGATGGGCAAGTGCGCCCACAGGTAGTCCAGCACCCGGGTCCGGAACGCGAACGTGGTCTCGACGTGCTCGAAGTGCGTGGTGACGCCGGCGTCGGCGTCGAGCAGCCAGTTCTGCCGGTCGGCATAGGGCACCCAGGTCTCGTTGAAGAACACCTGCCCACCGGTGAGCCCGAGGGCCTCGGAGAGCCGGCGGGCCTGCCCGGCCATGCTCATCTCGGGCACGTCGGGATTGGGGTGGCGCATCCCGAGGAACACCAGCCGCAGGTCCGGGTGCTCGGCGCGCAGCGCGTGCACGGCGTGCAGCAAGGTCAACGGGTCGAACCAGGAGTAGACCCCGCCCGCCCAGAGCACGACTTTCTCCCGCGACCCCAGTCCGAGAGTGTCGCGCAACCCGGGACCGGTGCGCTGCGGCGGCTTGCCGGACAACCCGAAGGGAGCCACCGCGAGCAGCGAGCGGGTCGTGGGGTCAGCGTCGTAGACGACGGGGGACAGACGGCCGATCGCGGCGAGATGCCCCAGCCAGAAATGCCGCTGCCGTTCCGAGGCGCACAAAAAGAAGTCACCGCGGCGTAGCTGAGTCGTCAACGCGGTGGTTACCGCCTCGACGACCCGCCCGCGCGCCTCGTCACCCAGATCACGGGCCTGCTCCAGTTGCTCGAGGTGCATCGGGTCGTAGATGTCGACGATGACGATGTGGTTGGACGTCTTTAATGACGGAATCTGCTCGAGCACGTGGCCTTGAAGGACTACCAACTGGGCCCAGTCCAGATCGGGGCCGATCGAGCGGGGCGTGGCCTGGCGTACCTCGAACTCGGCGGGCTGGCCCGCACAGCAAGACCCGGAACTGTGCGGGTTGAGGCTGACCAGGCGGACGTGGTGCTCGCCGGAGAGCACCTCGGCCATGTTCCAGGCGCGGATCGCTGGCCCGGCCATCCGCTCGGACACCGCATCCCCGGTGATGACGAGAACCCGCCGCCGGGCGCCGTACACCCGCGCCACGCCGAACGCCTCGACGATCACGTCGTGCGCGAGCAGGTAGGGGATCTCCGGGGAGATGCGCTCCAGGGCGTTGCGCATCAGCGGGAGCAGGTCGGCGTCGGTGCGGACCCGGGCGGCCTGCTCAACCCGTCTCGAGACGGCCAGCGAGGGCAGCATCTCGACGAAGCGGTCGATGGCATAGATCCCGGCCATGGTCACCCGGGGCACGGTCATCGGCCCCGCCGTCTCGATGCCCCCCGTCTCGTCAGGCGCAGTGCGGCGGGTCAACTCCAGCTCGGTCGGGTCGCAGTCACCGCGGGCGGTGGCCCGCCGCACGGCCAGCGCGAGCGCCGCGGGCAGCACGCTGGCCAGGGTCTCGTCGGAGACGTTCTTGTACAGCGCGGCGAGCGCGTTGCGTTCCAGCAGGTAGAGTTCGCGGGCTGGGTCTGCGCCGCGCAGCGAGGCGTGGTGGTGGTGGTAGGCGACCGAGGCCGGCTCGTAGCGCACCCGGTAGCCGCGCAGGTTGAGCCGCCAGCCGAGGTCGACGTCCTCGCAGAACATGAAGAACCGCTCGTCGAACCCCCCGAGTTGGTCGAAGACCTCGCGCCGGACCAGCAGCGCGGCCCCGGTGCCGAACAGCACGTCCCGGGCGGTGTCGTAGGCACCGTCGTCGGGCTGGCCGACGTGTGGCTTGTAGCCCATCCCGTACCAGCTCAGCCCACCGTCGACGTAGTCGATCCGCTGCCCGTCCCAATCCAGTACCTTGCTGGCCACCGCGGCGATGTCGGGGCCTTCCCGGAATGCCTCGACCGCGGCGCGCACCCAGTCGCGGTGCGGCCGCGCGTCGCTGTTGAGAAAGGCGACGATCGAACCGGTGGCTTTGCTGACCCCGAGGTTGCAGCCGCCGGCGAACCCGGTGTTGCGGGCCGAGCGGATCAGCCGGGCTTGCGGTACCGCGGCGGCGATCCGCCGCGCGCTGCCGTCGCCCGAGGCGTTGTCCACGCAGATCAGCTCCAGCGCCTCAGCGGGCCAGTCCAGCTCCTCGCGCAGCGCTCGCAGGCAGGTCACGGTGTGCTCGGCGCCCCGGTAGTTGACCACGATCACCGACACCGTCGGCAGTGCACGCTCACCCACGTCCGGCGTCCCTTCCACGGCGAGGGCTAAGCCTGACGCATCGCGTCGTGGCACTCTTCCCGGGGGTCGGCTGCCTATCCGTGGCAGCATGGCCGTGCCGGCCAGCTCATGTGGCGAGGTCCGGCGGATGGATGCCGTTCGCTGTTCTGTGGTGAGGCGTCCATCGCCCTCGGTTGGGCTGCTGGAGGGGTTGCGTTCGGCCGAGGCCGATTTGCGGCAGTCGTATGCACGGGTTCTTTCCGTGGTCGCCGAGTTGGATGCGGAGCGGGCGGGCGCTATCGCTGGGTTCGGTTCCACCGCGCGGTTGTTGTCCGGGGTGCTGAAGCTGTCCACAGGTGAGCAAGCCGAGCTGCTGATGCCGCGGCGGTCACTCACCGGCGAGGAGTTGCCGCCCAGGTTGCCCGCCACCGCCGCCGAACTCGCCGCGGGGACTCCATGCCCCTGGACGTCGGACGCCAACAACGCCTGGCCACCGCAGCATTACGCGACGCGCTGGCTCAACGCGATCAAGGGTGCGCCTTTCCCTCGTGCGACCGCTCTCCCCGCTATTGTCACGCCCATCGCATCAAGTCATGGCTCGATGGCGGCAAGACGAAGTTATCCAACATGTGCCTCTTGTGCGAAGCCCATCACGTTATTGTGCACCGGCAAGGTTGGCATATTCGGCTCGACGCCCGTGGATACCCCGAGTTCATCCCACAGAGTTCATCCCACCACAAACCGTGGACCCCACCCGAACACCACTCCACGACCCACTCCGACAATAGCGTTTCTCACGGGAACCCCGTCGCTCGTCTACAGGCACGTCTCCAGCGCAGCCGGTTCCACACCGGCAACCGGCAAGGCCCCCGGCCGAGTGGGATTCAGTCGTCGAACGGATCGACCGGGCCGCGGACCAGCGTATGCAGCGGGCAGTGGTCAGCCACGATCAGAATGACATGGCCATCAGGTTGGTCGATGCCCCGTCCATAGTTGTTGCGTTCCGGGCTGCAGGTGCAGCCAGCAGCGATCGCCCGGTCGGACCCGGGCACCAGGAACTCCTCGGCGTGAACCCGCAGCTCAGCGAGTTGAATTCGGTGCCGCTTCGGCGTTTGGCCTGACGTGTCGCGGCTCATGGTCAGCCGCCTACCCTCCTGTTGTGCGAGTGCATGGCCAGTGTAGGGGGCTGGCCCCGGACTCGCCCGGCCGCCGAGCGTGGGAGTCGGTTGCGCGGTGGTCGAAGGGACGTCAGAGGGCTGCGCTTACTGATCACAGCCGCAACGGGGTTTTCCTCAATGGGCAGTAGCACGACAAACTGGTCATCTGCCGGGGAGCGCCAGGTCAGCGGCGCGCCTGCGAGTCGGGCGATTGCCGGACAACGACGTTGTGCTCGATGACCTGCTGGTCTCGCGCCAGCACGCGAAGTTGCACCAGGGGGGCGGTCGGTGGCAAATCGTGGACCTCGGAAGCGCCAATGGCAGATATGTCAACGGCCAGCGGATCAGCCAGGCGACAGCGGTGGATCCCGACTCGATGATCGGCATTGGTCGCTCGCTGCTCCAGCTTGCCGGCGATCGGCTGGTGGCCTACGTCGACAGTGGCGATGCCGAGGGGGCAGCGAGGTCCGCCTTCGTGAACCGTCCCGGCGTTGCGACCGGATCGTGTCTCGGTTTGGCCCCCGGCGTACGTAATCACCGCAATGTACTCATCGGCCGATGAGAGGGCGGTCCTTCCGGTTCGAAAGCTCGTGTGGTGAACCGTACAGTAGGTGGGCTGGTCGGGACCGGAGGTAGGAAGTGTGGAACCCGTCGTGCCGCCCCGGACCCGGACAGACCTCGGAAACTCATCAAACACCTCAGCTCGGTGACCGGGACCGGCGCGTTCGCACGCGATCGTTGTCGCCGGCATGGTGGTGATCAACGCGGTGACGATGTATTCGGCTGTCGGGACCACGATGAGCCAGGATGTCCCGTGGAGTTTCCGTTACACAGCCGGTGACCACCCGGCCGGGGGCCCGGATTCCTTGTCGGTCACGGTCGTCTCCGCGGTCCGATCAGCATCTGACGGTCCGACGGCGGCGGCTGGGGTGGCCACATACTTCTGGTAAGCAGCCGCCGACTCGGCAGCCGCAGCTGCGGCCCGCTCAGCATCTGACAATTCCGCCATGGGCTGCGCATCGGCTGGCTCGGCAGCAGACTGCATTGCCCTTGTCAGGTCGACAACATATTTGCCGTAGGCGATGACAGCTCGCGCCGCGATCAGTCCCGCCGCCCAAGTCGAGGCGCTGACCGGTTCGCGGCCAGTCACAGTCCCGGCCGACGTTGGCCACCGCGCGGCAGCGTGGCCCCACTTCGATGAGCGGAACACCCGTCGTCGACCTTGTGAGCTTCGGGTGCGGTGGTGGCAGTATCCGGTTGTGGTGAGGATCGAGGTGGTCTTGGGTGATATCACCCAACAGGACGTGGACGCGGTGGTGACCGCGGCGAATGAGTCGCTGGGGGCGGCGGTGGCGTGGATGGTGCCATTCACCGGGCAGCGGGGCCACGGCTGGCGCAGGCGGGTGCTGCGCTGGCGCCGTGTGCGCCCGGGGATGCGGTGGCAACACCGGCGTTTGGTCTCAACCCGCCGGTGCGCCATGTCATCCACACCGTCGGTCCGGTCTGGAAAGGCGGCGGCCACGGGGAAGCGGCGGTGCTGAGCTCCTGCTATCGCCGCAGCCTGGAGGTTGCCGAGGAGCTTGGTGCGCGCACGCTCGCGTTCCCGGCGATCGCCACGGGCGCCTATGGTTTCCCCCCGGAGCAGGCGGCACGGTCAGTCGTCATGTGAAGGCCACGCGCGGGAGCGTGTACCGCGCGCTCATCGACGTGGAGGCGGTCGCGCGGTGGAAGGTGCCGACCGAGATGACCTGTCAGGTGCATACGTTTGACGGCCGTGAGGGCGGCACGTTCCGGATCTCGCTCACTTACGACGCGCCGGACCGGGTGGGAAAGACGACCATCCACGCCGACACGTATCACGGCCGTTTTGTGAAGCTTGTGCCGGACGAGGTGGTCGTTGAGGTCGACGAGTTCGAAACGGCCGATGCCGCCCTCCGTGGCGAAATGACAATCACGATCATGCGTCAGGGCATCCACCAGGGACAGCTCGGACAGGGAGGGTTGGGTGCGGTGGAGGGCGAGCGTGCCGAGGGCGGCGCGGCGTAGCGCGAAGGGATCGCTGCTGCCGGTGGGCAGGCTGACGGTGGTGGCCAGCCCGGCGAGGTAGTCGAGCCGGTCAGCCAGGGACAGGATCACGCCGGCCGGCGTGGTGGGCAGGTGGTCACCGGTGTGCCGGGGCAGTTCGGCCTCGTAGAGGGCCTGGGCGACGGCGGGCGACTCGCTGGCGGCGGTGGCGTACTCGCGGGCCATGACGCCGGCGAGGCTGGTCAGCTCGGTGACCAGCTGCGAGCCGAGGTCGAACAAGGTCAGGCCAGCCAGCCGTTGACGCAGCTGGGCCGGCGCAACGGCGAGGTCGGCGCGGTGGAAAAACGCGGCGTCCTCGTAGCGGGCGCGCAGTACCGTCTCGTTACCGGCGCGGACCGCGTCGGCGTCGATGGGTCCGTTCGCGACCGCGACGAAGCAGGGCAGCAGCGCGCCGTGAGCGTCGCGGACCGGCAGGTAGCGCTGGTGTTTACGCATGACGGTGGCCAACACGGCTTCGGGCAGCCGCAGGTAGTCGGGATCGAAGCGGCCCAGCAGAGGAGTCGGCGACTCGACCAGGTAGGTGAGCTGGTCGATCAGCGCGGACTCGCCGTCGGCGTCGACGCATCCGCCGACGGCGGCGGCCAACTCGGTCGCGACGGCCACGATCTGGTCCCGGCGCTCGGCCGGGTCGAGTAGGATCCCCACGGCGCGGAGCTGGTCGAGGTACTCCTCGGCTGCGCCGACGGTGACTGCTGGCGTGGCAGCGGTACGCAGTACCCAGGTGCTCCGGCCAGCGGCGAGGGTGGATGCCCGCACCGGCACCACGTCATCGCCCCAGAGCGCGAGCAGCCAGCGGATCGGCCGGGTGAAGCTCAGCCGCGGATCCCCCCAGCGCATGTTCTTCGCCGCGCGCAGCCCGGTCACTACACCGGCCAGCACCCCGCTCAGCGCCTCCAGGACGGGCCGGCCAGGCTCGTGGCGACGCCATGGGAACGGGCGAACCCGCTCGCCGCCGGGGTCGGTGCCCCGTCGGGGCCGAACCCGGCGCTGACCTTGGGGCCGCGAGTCAGCCGGGTGTGGTCGGTCTCGCGGCCGGCGACCTCCTCCACGATCGCGACCAGCCGCCGTGGGGTGGCCAGCACGGTGAGCGCGCCATGAGGCAGGCGGGTAGTGGCCAGCGCGTCAAGCACCAGACGGGTCAGCGCCTCGCACGCGGCCTGCGCTTCGGCCGGTGGCATCTCCTCGGCGCCGATCTCGAACACCAACCGTCGGGGCCCGTCGGCAGTGCTCGTCGCGCCTAACGGCGTCGGCTGTGGCGTGTCGGCGGCTGGCGTGGCGCCGCGCGGGTGGCCCAGATCGGCGCGGCGCTCGACCCACAGTCGCGCGACTGAGCCCGACAGCCGGCGCATCCGGGCGAACTCGGCGGCCCGTTCCGCCGTGGACACCGCGCCACGGGCGTCCAGCACGTTGAAGGCGTGCGAGCACTTCAGCACGTAGGAATGCGCGGGCACCGGCAGCCGGGCTTCGATCATCCGTTGCGCCTCGGCAGCGTAGATCTCCAGCAGGGCGCGGTTGGCCGTGACGTCGGCGTCGTCGAGGTAGTACCGCGACATCTCATACTCGGCCTGGCCGAACACCTCACCGTAGCTGGTACCGGGCGCGTAACTGATGTCCTTGAAGTGCCGCACACCCTGGAGTGCCATCAGGATGCGTTCCACCCCGTAGGTGATCTCCACCGAGACCGGGTCGAGGTCGATCCCGCCGGCCTGCTGGAAGTAGGTGAACTGGGTGATCTCCAACCCGTCTAGCCACACCTCCCAGCCCAGCCCCCAGGCACCCAGTGCCGGCGAGGCCCAGTTGTCCTCCACGAACCGCACGTCATGCGCGTGAACGTCGATGCCCAGGGCCTCCGGGCTGCCCAGGTACAGCTGCTGCGAACACTGCGGTGAAGGTTACCCATGTGTGCTAACCTAATTACTCTCCGTCACACGAGGCGCACAGGTGGCATCGCAAAGACGGTATCCTATTTTGGGATATTTGGACGCATGGCGGTGCTGTATGGGTCGTGGAAAAGTCGATCTACTCGGCCGAGTACCAGCGGCTCTGTGCCGTGCTGCGGCAGCTGCGCGAAGAAGCAAAGCTGACGCAGGTGCAGGTGGCGGCCGAGCTGAGCGTGCCACAGTCGTTCGTCAGTAAGTACGAATCTGGTGAACGACGGCTGGACGTGATTGAGCTATGGCACGCGGCACGGGCGCTGGGGGTGTCGCTATGGGTCGTGTTGGAGCGGCTCGAGGTATAAAACAGCCGCCATAGTGGGGTTCATAGCAGAGAGGGGGCTATAGCAGAGGGGGTAGTACCGACGTAACCTGCTCTGGTAGAAATAATTGAGGTATAAGACAAATGAACGAAGAGACAGAAAGGGGAGCTAGCAGGAATGCACACATTGACACCAAACGCTGAACTGGGACATAAGGGACTAGCAGGGAAGGGATGATATGTATGCACGAGGAAAGCAGCCACAAGTATCAATCACTTGACGGATTCGAGCTAGGAGCAACACTCCTTGAGCCGGCGTCAAATTCACACCCGGAAGCCGTCGTGGTGCTAGTCCATGGAATTACCGCAAATAGAGATGAAGGGGGCTTTTATAAAAATATCGCAGAAGCACTTGCCGACCAAGGGTTCCGATCTTTCCGTTTTGACCTCCGTGGTCACGGCGAGAGCGAAGGCTCGATGGAAGATTTGACGCTGTACGGTGGGGTGAGCGACATTGCCGCCACGTGTCAATGGCTTACGCATCGTCTCGACGACTTAAAATGCATTGCTCTTGTGGCGGCTAGCTTCGGGGGCGGGCTAGCAGCACTATACGCTTCATGTAATCCGGTCTGGCGCCTTGTCTTGCTCAATCCCAATCTTGATTATGCAGAAAACTGGCTTCAGGGTACGCCGAACTGGACCGGCAACAGCCTTACTTCGCAAGCATCTCAACAACTCAGAAATCAGGGATGGATATATAGAGGCGACTTCCACCTTAGCCGACCAATGGTCAACGAAGCAATGCATGTCCGGCCCGCTGATCTCATGGCTAAGATCAGTGCACCGACTCTTACCATTCATGGTACAGACGATAGCATGGTTTCGTTTAATACCGCTCGTGATAACTATCAAACCTCCGGTAATTCTAAATTTATCGCAATAGCAGGAGCGGATCACGGATTTGTGGTGCCAGGAGATGAAGATCTAGAAAATCCCCGGACAATCAATTACAGAAAGGACGTCATCGAGAAGACAATCGATTGGATCGTAAAGGAAAACGACAATTCAAGCCGATAGAACCACTGTTCCCTCAGAGCGGAGTGGTGCATGACACAACCGGACCTTATGGGTACTAGCGTTTATATCGACCCGCATTGCCAATTCGGAGAGGGCTGTAGAGTTGGCCACTGCTCCCTCATTGGTTACCCGATAGAGAAGCGGTCGGGCATTGAGCCGCAAGGACCCACCCGCATAGGCGCCGGTACGGAAATAGGCGCATACTGCATTATTGAGGATGGCGCACAACTTGGCGAGCGGGTGGTAGTCGACCATTACGTTCGTATCGGCGGAAATTCGGTTGTCGGAAACGGCAGTTACGTGCTATACGGGTCCCGTATTCATAGGAATGTCCAAATAGGAGCTCGTTGCAGAATAAGCGGTAACTGTCCAGACGGAACGGTCATCGAAGACGATGTAACGCATTTTGGAAGAATTCACCACAAGTACGATAACCCGTGGGGTGGGTGGGAGTCCACAGATGAACTGTCACCTACGATCCGCAAGGAGACCGTGATTGCGGCAGGTGCTATTATTGTTGGACCTATTGTAATTGGCGAAAGATGCTTCATTGCCGCCGGAGAGATCGTGCGTAAGCCGGTGCCGTCCTGGAGTGTGTACTACAAGGGGACCATAATTCCAGCCAAAGAGTGGAAGGGTTCATTAGTGACAACGTTCTTTGGCACAAAATTATGACGACCGGCCGTAAGCTATCGGTCTTCCTCTCATATACGTTCGACCCTCCCGGCCAGATCTACGATCGTGCGGAAATCCGTTCTGTGGTCGAACGCGCATGTGAGATAGCGCAGTGCAGCTTGAGGCGTGTATACCCAGGCGTACGATTTGTCGTTGACGCTGAGCTGACAGCGTATGGCGGGATACTTCGAGCGGAGTTGTCTTCAAAGCTCAGCGTCGTCGATATCGCCATAATCGACATAACAGAGAGAAATCCGAACGTATACTACGAACTCGGATTTCTGGCGGCTCTGAAGAAGCCTTGCATCTTAATTGCGGAAGAAAATAAGAGTCAGCAACCGCTTCCTAGTGACATCGCTGGTGTGCTTGTGTTAACCTATGATGCAGTCGAAGGCATCGTAGGAAGAATAGCCGAGAGAATTCGTGAGTGTACGTTGGAGTGCCTACGGATTACTGCTCGTGATCCAGCACAATGTCGAACAGTCTGGGGAAACCTGGACCAGACGGGACGCCCAATCGTCATACTCGGACCCCGGACTAGCAGTCGTACTGACTTCATGGACATTAGCTCTATCAATTACATGTTCCTAGACAACCTCGGAGACAAGGACTCTATTGTAGAATTGTCTGTTCTTATGGCGAGACTATTTCCCGCTTGCCATGTTGTGCGCTACGTGTCGGACGATGTGCCGCGCGACGCATTCGATCACAATCTTGTAGTAGTAGGAGGGCCAGGTGTTCCAGGCTCCCAAGGAAACCGACTTGTTAAGACCTTGCAGCAGCGACTTGGAATCGATGTTGCGTATTCTAGTGACGCCAAGCGCTTAATATTGCCAACAAAGGAAGAGTTCACCAGTGTATTCGAGGGAGGGCGCTGTATCCTCGACTACGGATTCTTTGCTAAAGCTCGCAATCCGTTCAACCCCAGCACTCGGGTCTTCATGTTGCACGGTATCTACACAATGGGCGTACTTGGCGCCGCACGAATACTGAGCGATCATCCATCAGCCCAAGAAAACATACTGACTGTCATCGAGAAAGTCGGTCCAGAGACTGATTTTTGGTGCGTCTTTCCCGTTCACGTGCTGAATGGGATGCCAATTGTGCCGATATTAGATCAAAGTGCTGTGAATTTTCTATAAATGTTCACGATATAGCCTCAGAGAAATGAAGGTCGCGACGATGTTGTCTAAGTTGCCCAAAGTTTCGATCTTGATGCCGATTTGGCGACTCCAAACTATGCTTTTCTCGCAGTGTATCGAAAGCGTTATTGGCCAGGACTATCCGATCAAACTACTCGAGATTTGCGTTTGCCTCGATGGGACCCCAAGCGCTGAGGCGGAGATCGTTGAGGTCGTCCTTAAAAAATCTGGTCTTCAATATGAGGTGACCGCTCTTCAGCCCTGTCGAGGTATTGCTGCGGCGAGGAATTCCTGCGCGAAGAGCGCACACGGTGAATGGTTCATATTGCTCGATCACGACGACTGGTTGCAGCCGGACGCCATACGGGCATTGGTGGCCTTAGCGACACCAGACATAGACATTGTGTACTCCGACTATCAGCAAGTCGATACGGTAGGGAGGATTCTATTTCAGTCGCATGCCGCACCCTACCATCGGCTTCTGAACAGCAAAGGATTGTCCTGGGACGGACCTTTACTCCATGCGACGTTCATCCTTCAGGCTATTCTTATTCGTGCCTGTACCTTTCGAGCCATCAATGGCTTTATTGAATCTGCTGGCCTAGCACACGAAGTGGACTTCCGCCTTCGAATATTCGACGGCCAGAACTTCGCCTACGCAGGCTTGCCGCTCTACTGTTACGTCCAACGCCCTAATAGCACATACTATACGCGCTATGAGGAACTTGTGAAAGATACTTGCATTATCATGTTAGAGCACTTTCGCGGATTTTGCCCAGTCGCCGTGACATGTCGCCGGCTAGGAAAGGTCGCACCATGCCATGTTACTCACTACGGTTTCTATGACGGTAGAGGAGAATTGCTTTCGCCAGAATGGGTTGATTATAGACTGATGACCCTGCGCCTCCCCGGACGCTTGGCCGGTCAGCCGGGGTGAGCCAGGGAGCGAGCTGGCGAAGCAGGGAGCACACTGAGTCCCAGTAGTCGAATCCACGGAGGATCTCCCGGCCATGCTCGCGCATCCGCTGGCGCGTGTCAGCGTCCGTGATCGCCGCGCGCCGCAGGGCGGATCACACGGCTCGGCGAGGTACCCCGACCCGCCATCGACAACGAGTTCCGTCAGGCCACCCGCTCGAGTCGCGACGACCGGCGCCGCCCCAGCAGCGTAAGCCTCCAGCGGGATCCGTCCGAACGGCTCGGCCCGTGACGGCACGATCACACTCATGATTGACTGGTGCGCCAGCAGACCCCACACCTCGGGAGAGAACCGCGTCACCAGGCTCACGTCTAACTGCTCGCGTGCCACCCGCCCGGCCAACCGCCGCTGATACGGCGAGAGATCCACACTCGCGCCGACCGCCGCCAGGACGACGTGCGGCACCCGCACCCGGCGATCGCGGAGCAGGCGCAGTGCCTCCACGAGGTCCTCGAAGCCTTTCTCCGGCACCGCGCGACCCATCGCCAGCCAAGAAACCGCCCCACGCGGCGGGTGGAAGGGCGATCATGCCGGCTGCTGTCGGCTGGGCGTGCACCCCGCTGAGGCCGTTGTGTAGGTCGATGACGGCCGAGGCGGGCACGCCGATCTGCTCCGTCAGGTGCGAACGCATGTAGCCCGAGATCGCGGCGATCCGCACGCCCCTCTCGGCCGCGCGCCGCAGCGACTGGCGTTCCCACGCCACCCGCTCGGCCAGCTCCGGGCAGACCAGAAGCGCGCTGGTCCGCGGAACAATGACCGTTGTCCACGCCGAATCCGCTATGGATCGTGCCGCTGCGCCCGAGAATCCCACATCGCAGAGCACGATGAGCCCGCGCCGATACGCCCCACGCAGCCGGGTGACCTCCCGCTCTGCGGCACCGGTCAAGGCCGGCTCACCGTGACGGCCCGGCCCGCCCCGGTCGCCCTCCAGGGCGCGTACCTCGACCCGCCGTCCGGACCGACCCAGCGCATCCTCCACCCTGTGGCGCCATTCATGTTGCCAGCCGCCGCTGGCCTCATCAACACGCACCGGCAGGACGACCAGGTCCACCTCGACAGGCAACACTTCGGCAAGGATCTCGATCAATGCCCGGTTGGACCATCCCGCGCCGCTCCCGCACCCATAGAATCCGTCACAAACCGCGACCGCGACCACATCGTGCTCCGAATGCGTCGGAGATTGCAGGGTGTCCACCGTCACCATCGCCCGGTGAAGTAGGTCGAAAGCCCCTGGCAGCGACAATTATTAGCAACCGTCGATACCATGACAAAATCACCTTCCCTGCTGGCGAAGCCATCGCTGTCCCAGCAGCCTGATTTCGGCTAAATCAGTCCAGCCCGTCGGTACTACGGGAATGGTGGCCAGAACGTCCGCCGTGGTGTGGTCTCCGATCCGCTGACCGTTCAGCACATATGCCTTCCGCTCGCCGCGCCGCCACCTGATGGTGAATCTTTCTTGACGGTGACGATCAATAAACACCCATCCCACTAGCGCGCCGGTCGGCGAGGTCCCGCTCCGGCTTTTCTTCCGCTCACGCATTGCTTGACGCTCAGATTGGCGGGGTTGCACGCTCAAGGCTCTTGAACCTCCGGGACTCGGTGTGATGTCACCTATCAGCGCACCAATTCAAGAGTGGAAATGCGATCCCGGCGGATACCCATCTTTAGCCCAGAGCAGGGACGTTGACGGGACATAGGTGAGCCCGCAGCCGTGCGGCCCGCTAGTGTGACGTTGTGCCACCCGAGGTATGTGTGCCCAACCATGCTCTGGTTGCCCTTCGCGAGGACGCCGGGCTGTCCCAGCAGGACTTGGCCGACGAGTTGAACGCTCTCGCAGCTCGTCGGTACGGCAAGCATCCGCAGATCACCAGGAAGACGATCGGGTGTTGGGAGCGCGGCGAAGTGGTGTGGGCGCAGCCGTTCTACCGCCGCCTGTTGGCTGAGTACTTCGATGTGGCGGCGGATGAACTTGGCTTCCGCCGACCTCGTCACTCTCGATCACCAATCACCGCGGCCGCTCCTGCGTCGCTGGAACTGGTCGGCGTTCCCCTGGGCAGCGAGCCCCACGTTGGCCGAGACCAGCAGCAATGGCGGGACATTCGCGCTGCCCTTGGCCGACGCCGACGCGACCTCGCGGTGCTCGCCGAATCCCTCTACCGCGACTACCGCCTCGCGGGACTCGAGCGCACCGGGGTCATCAGCACATCCGCGTGGATCCCGGACACGCCTGTCCCGCTCGAGGACACAATGTTGGATCTGGACCTGTCTATCGCCGAGCCCGCGGTCACCGGAGCCGAGCCCGAGAGTGCGGCGGTCCGTCCACTGGCGAGCGTCGACGCCCGTTACCGCTGCTACCACCATGCGGTCCGCGATCTCGCCGCGCCGCGCCTGTTCGAGAACCGGCTCTGCTTCCGCCTTATCAGTCTGGACTGGACCCAGTCGGCGGCGCGCATGACCTTCGGTCAGATGAGCTTCTTCGACGCGATGGACACCAGCGAGGCACTGGCCCACGAGTTCGCAGCGCACCACGTGACAACGCACGGCAGCCAAGAAACACTGATGCCCCGCGCATCCTGGCGCGGGTTGGCGTTCCGGAAGTTAATCGGAGACCCGTTTGACCTCAACCGCCGCCCCCTCATGGGCGCCATCGGCACCCTGACCATCCGGGGCGGCGAATCGCCAGCTGTGGTGTTGCACCACCGTGACTCCAGTCGCGTCGCAGGCGGCGGTGGGATGGCGCACCTGCTTCCAGCAGGTATCTTCCAGCCGTCATCGGTATTTCCCGCCGCCGTCGCCGCTGACTTCTCGATTTGGCGGAACATCCAACGGGAATACGCCGAGGAACTGCTGGGTCACGACGAATACGACGGCAGCGGCCGGCCCATCAAATATTCCGAATTGGAACCATTCATCACGATGGACCGTGCCCTGGCTAAGGGTCGCATTCGCCTGTTTTACATCGGAGTCATCCTCGATGCGCTCACGCTGGCCGGGGACATCCTAACCGTCGCAGTCATCCACCCACAACTATATGACGAGCTGTTCTCCAACGCCGTGCAAAACAACGCCGAGGGCACAGTATCAGCGCGGGCACTCCCGTTCGAGGGGCACACACTGACATGGCTTCATAGGTCCGGACAGCTCTCGCCCGGCGCCGCAGCGGCACTGCACCTGGCCTGGGCTCACCGGAGAATACTCATCGAATAAGCTCAACGTCGTTTGTTTGTGTCCGCGATTCACTCTAGCTCCACGCCGGTCGATGCTCGGCCCTGGGTCCGCTGGCTCTGGTAGTAGATCCACGTCGTCTGTTCGGCGGTTGGTTCCCTCCTTGGCGAGAGTTGCCCGAAACTAGCGAGAGCGTCACCTCTGTCAGTCGTCAAGAACGCATCCGCCGGCACTCTGGTCGGTGTTGAGGGTGCCTACGAGTTATGGCGTACTCGCCGCAGTGAAGACGGGCGTGTTTTCGATACTCGCTATGATGTCGATCATCTACCTATCGGCGCTAGCCGTCGACTGGTTGACGTCTGCGGTGATGTGAAGCTTGACGTCAGGCAGCCGGAGCTGGCTCGTGGCTCGATGACCGAGTTACAGCGGCGTTTCCTTGAATACGGCGGCGAGTCGATTCGTGAGCAGCTCTTGACATTGAATGTACGGCACAGCTTGTCAACCGCTCTGGTGGCTTGTCTTGGGATGGGGCTGGTCGGTGTCGGTGCGCGGAACGTCAACCAGCTCGTGCATCAGGAGATGTGGGACTTGGTGGAGTACGTCAGAGGCGAACACTTCGGGAGGCTGCTGTGTTAGGTGTCGTCCCTGTGGCGGGCATCGATCCTTTTGATCTTTGAAGCCAGGGCCTTGCCGAGATCGATGTCGTGCGAGCTGGCCAGGATGGCGACACAAATCATCACATCGGCAAGTTCGCTGGACGGTGAAGCACTGATCCTTACTTGCTCGTTGGTAGCCGGCGTGACCCAAGACTTCGGCTTGCAGCTCGCCGACTTCCTCGGCGAGTTTCGCCGCCTGTGCGAGGACAAAGGCAGGGTGGCTGCTCGCGTCGCTTCCGAGTGTGCGGCGTAAGCGTCCCGACTGCATCGTGGCCCACTCGTTCAGGTCACGAACGGTTAAATCGGGTGATGGGACGTTTTGGGTCATGACTTTATCGGGACTTTCTGTCAACGTTTTCCTACGGCAGGGTAGGTAGGAACTCTAGCCATGCCTGCTTGGGGAGCGCTATGTGCACAACAAACCGCTGTATGGGGATAAACTTCAAAGTTCAGGCCGGAAGCTGTGGACAGCTCCCGCATCGTGGCGACGTATGCCCAAGCGGAGGTTGTGGATAATCACGGTGTGCCTGTGGAGCACCGAAGGTACGGAGATACCCCCGATCTGGTGAGCTGGATGTGCTCAGGGCCTACCGGCCCAGGTGGACCACAGCGTGGTGCGGCTGACGGTAGTGCACCGGCCGATCTGGTGGCGGGCGAGGAGCGTGGCGGGCAGCCGGAGGGCCACCTCGGTGAGCACCCGCAGCCGTAGCCGGAGCGCGAAGTTGGGGGTGCGGGGAGGGTTCCGGTGGAACGGCAGGAGCAGGGTCAGCCCGGCGAAGCGGGCCAGTTCCTGAGCGGCTACCCGGGCGGGGGCGCAGCGCAGCAGCACCAGCAGGTGGTTGCGCTCGTTCCAGCGGTGAAAGGACGGCGTGCCATGCCGGGCTGAGGCGCCCCCGAGGTGGCGCACCCGGGCGTCCGGCACGGCAACCACCCGGTAACCCGCCAGGCGCAACCGCCACGAGGTGTCGGTGTCCTCGTAGTAGCAGAACAGCGAGCCCGGCACTCCACCGATGCGGCGCAGCGCGTTGGTGCGCAGCAGCGCGGCCCCCCCGCAGAAGCCAAACGGCGAGGCCCCCGCGGTGTCGCGGCCGTACCCGAGGCGGGTCAGGGCCACGCCGGTGGAGATGCCCTCCTCGGTGTGCAGGACCGAGGCTGCGGCGGCGGCCGTGCCATCGTAGTCCAGAGCCTGCTCCAGCGCCGCGAGCCAGTTCGGCTCGGGCTGCGCATCATCGTTGAGCCACCCCATGAACGGGGTCTCGACCTGCGGCAACGCGGTTGCCAGGGCGCCGGCGTAGCCGGTGTTGCACCTCATCCGCAGCACGTGGGGCCGCAGCGGGTGGGTGGCCAGCTCCTCAGCGGTGCCGTCGCTCGAGGCGTTGTCGATCACCAGCACCCGGTGCACGCGGGTCTGGGCGGCCAGGGCGTCCAGGCAGCGCCCGATCAGACCACGGCCTCGCCAGGTGACGACGACCACCGTGGTTCGGGCTGCTCCAGAGCACGGCGCTGACACGGGGTGTGACGGTACCCGTGCCACACTGCCCGGGTGCCCAAGCTGGTCGTCTTGTTGGAGCAGCTGTTCGCGCCGGTGCCGGGGGGTACCGGGCGGTACTCCCGCGAGCTCACGGTGGCCCTGGCCGCCACCGCGCCGGCCGGCTGGACGGTGGGCAGCGCGGCGGCCTGGCACGCCGACCCCACCCCGGCGATCATCCCCGGAGTGGAGGGGCCGCACCTGCTGCCGCTGCCCCGCCAGGCGCTCGTCGCGGCCTGGGACTGGGACATCCCGGGATGGGGCATCCCGGGATGGGGCAGCGGGTTGTGGCCGGGTGGTGACGCCGTGCATGCCCCCACGCCGCTGGCCCCGCCCGGTCCCCGCCGCGGCTGCGAGTTGGTGGTCACGGTGCACGACACGGTGCCCTGGACCCATCCCGAGGGGCTGACCCGGCGCGGGGTGCGCTGGCACCGCCGGATGGTCGCTCGGGCGGCTCGCCGGGCAGATGCGCTGGTGGTGCCCACCGCCGCGGTGGCCCGTGGCGTGCCGCGGCACGTGCCCTGCCGGGCCCGGGTGCACGTGGTCGGGGAAGGAGTCACCGCGGCGGTGCTCCGCCTGCCGGTACAGGCCGCGCGCATCGCTCTCCGGTTGGGCCTGCCACCGCGTTACGTGCTGGCCCTCGGTACCCTCGAACCGCGCAAGGGGATCGATACGCTGCTTGCCGCGCTGACCGCGCCGCACGCCCCGGATCTGCCGGTGGTGCTGGTGGGCCAGCCGGGCTGGGGGCGGCTCGATCCGGCCGCGCTGGCCAGGCAGTGCGGGCTGGATCCAGCCCGGGTGCACCTGCTGGGCGCCATCACCGATGAGGAACTGGCCGTCGTGCTGCACGGCGCGGCGGTGCTCGCGGCACCGAGCCGGGCGGAGGGCTTCGGCCTGCCGGTGCTGGAGGCGATGGCGGCCGGGGTGCCGGTGGTGCATTCCGACGCCCCTGCGCTGGTCGAGGTGGCCGGGGGCGCTGGCGTGACGGTCCCGCGCAACGACGCTGGCGCGCTGGCGGCCGCCCTGCGCGCGGTGCTGTTCGACCCCGCCACCGCGCAGGCGATGAGTGCCGCGGGTCGTCGCCGGGCGGAGCAGTTCAGCTGGGAGCGTACGGCCCGCCAGGTGTGGGCGGTGCACACCGAGCTACGTCAGCCACGATCACGCTGCGTTATCCCGTAAGCTCCCGACGTGATCACCGAGCCGCGGGTGCTCATCGACGCCACCGCGGTGCCGGCCGACCGTGGGGGCGTTGGCCGCTACGTGGACTGTCTGGTCGCGGCGCTGGGAGCCGACGGTGCCACACCCATGGTGGTGTGCCAGCCGCGGGACGCCGAACTCTATGCCGAGCTGGCCCCGCATGCCGACGTGCTGCCTGCCAGGGAGCGCCTCGTTACCCGGACCGCGCGACTGACCTGGGAGCAGACCAGGCTGCCCTGGCTGCTCCGGCGGGCCCGGGTCGATGTGCTGCACTGCCCGCACTACACGATGCCACTGGCCGGTCAGGTGGCCACGGTGGTCACGCTGCACGACGCCACGTTCTTCACTGACCCGAGGGTGCACTCGCCGGTCAAGGCCCGCTTCTTCCGGGCTTGGACGCGGACCTCGCTGCGCCGGGCTGAGGTGTGCGTGGTGCCCAGCGAGTCGACGGCTCGCGAGCTGAGGCGCGCCGCTGGCGCTGATGCCGCCCGCGCTGGTGTCGAGGGCCTGCACGTGGTGCACCACGGGGTGGATCCCGACTGCTTCCACCCCCCCTCGCCGCCGGAGGTGGCCGCCCTCCGGCGCCGCCTGAGCCTGGGCAGCAGCCCCTACGTGGCTTTTCTCGGCGCTCTCGAGCCGCGCAAGAACGTGCCGGCGCTGATCCGGGGGTTCGGCCGGGCCAGCCAGAGCCTCGCCGGCCGCTCAGATCCGCCGGCCCTGGTGCTGGCCGGGCAGCCGGGCTGGGACCGCCAGGTAGAGCGTGAGCTGCAGGCCGTGCCGCACCGGGTTCGGGTGATTCGGGCCGGCTACCTGCCGCTGGCCGAACTGTCCGGGTTTCTCGGTGGCGCGACCGTGGTGGCCTACCCGTCCCTAGGGGAGGGGTTCGGGCTGCCGGTACTGGAGGCGATGGCGGCCGGGGGCGCGGTGCTGACCACCCGGCGGCTCGCGATCCCGGAGGTGGGTGGCGACGCGGTGGCCTACTGCGGCATCCACGCCGAGGACATCGCCGCCGGGCTCGTCGCCCTGTTCCACGACCCGGCGCGCCGGGCGGAACTGTCGAGCGCCGCGCAGCGGCGCGCCAAGGACTTCTCCTGGGCGGCGAGCGCGGCCCGGCACCGTGAGGCCTACCACCGTGCCGCCATGGTGCGCCAGCGGTCCCGTCAGGTCCGCTGAGCAGGCCGGGGTGCACAATCAAGTGCCGTGCCTGCCGCTAGCTCCTCCCACCCCGTGTCGTCCTATGGCCCGTCGTATGGCACTGGATTGGGCGTCGTTACGGTCACCTACTCGCCCGGCGACACGCTGGAGACGTTCCTGGATTCGCTCGTCAAGGCCACCAGCCGGCCGCTGCGAGTGCTGCTGGTAGACAACGGCTCCACCGACGGAGCCCCCGAGCGCGCGGTCCACCGGGCTGGGGTGCGGTTGCTCCGCATCGGGGAGAACGTCGGCTACGGCAGCGCCGCCAACCGGGGGGTCGCCGAGTGGGGACCCGAGGTGGGCTGGGTGGTGGTAGCCAACCCGGACATCGAGTGGCACCCCGGCAGCCTGGATGAACTGCTCGCGGCCACGCACCGCTGGCCCAGAGCGGGGGCGTTGGGGCCGCTGATCCGGCGCCCCGACGGGACGGTGTACCCGTCGGCGCGCTTGCTGCCTTCCCTGGGGCGAGGCGTCGGGCACGCGGTGCTCGGTCCGATCTGGCCGGGCAACCCGTGGAGCACGGCATACCGGCAGTCCGACACCGCCCTTGGGGAGCGCAGCGCCCAGTGGCTGTCCGGGTCTTGCCTGCTGCTGCGCCGAGCCGCATTCGAGCACGTCGGAGGGTTCGACTCGCGCTATTTCATGTACTTCGAGGACGTCGACCTCGGCGAGCGGCTGGGTCGCGCCGGGTGGCTCAACGTCTACGTGCCCAGCGCGGAAGTCACCCACCTCGGCGGGCACGCCACCAGCCGAGTCAGCGAACAGATGCTCGCCGAGCACCACCGCAGCACCTACCGCTACCTCGCTGACCGCCATCCCGGCCCGCTGTATGCGCCCCTGCGGCTGGCGCTGCGGGCCGGGCTGGCCGGCCGGCTGCGGTGGGTACGCTCATTTCCGCCGTCGGAATAAACCCCAGCCGGCCGGGACGCTTGCGGAGTTGTCGCGGTGCCGGCCATGACCGCGCAACTGGTTGAGAATTCCGCTGATAAAACCGGTGTTCGGGGGCGACGAACTGCGCTCGACGCTTAACACGACGGCTTCGCACGAGGGGCAGCGCCGGCCCGGTGGGCAGGTCATGGAGGCAACGCATACCGTCTCGCCACAGAGGGCCGCGTATCGACCGGAGCCAGCCGCTATCCCGGTTGCTATGTCGTCTTCGCTAATTGCGTGATCTATGCTTTCGAAACCACAGGTGAACCAGGTCACGAATGGTGCTCGGGTCTTCGCATAGTTCATCTCTACGTGTCCTTTACCTGCCGATGCCATCGGTCGCGCAATCATGCTCTCTGGCTATCTTGTCGCGGCTAAATATTAAATACCGGCGCTGGAGGGGCTCAGGTCGTGAGAATCCGCGCAGGGCAACGTAGCTGCGTTTACAGTCTGCGGGCTGTGCTCAACTGCTCGGGTTGTGCGCCAGGCCACAACGGCGGGTCGGGTGGCCGACGCGTCGAGGTAAACTGTCCCCACCATTGGTCAACGCCCTTCCTGTGCGCCTTCACTCTTGTGGGTGGCCCGGGCGCACACGTCCGAAGTGTTGAAGGTAGCACGCGCTCACGCACAGGTCAATGCACGTGCAATTGCAGCCGCAAGGCCACCCGCAAGCACCCGCTCGGCCGCACCGTAGCTATGCGCCCAGTAATGGACCCAGTCATGCACACCGTTGAAGTCGCTGGTGACGGCGGGGAAGCGGGCGCCCGCCCCGCCACGGGTCGGAGGCGGCGGGCGGATTCTCTCAGCCCCGTCGCCGGCTGATCTCGAAAGCGGCGATGGAGGCGGCCACGGCAACGTTCAGCGACTCGACATGGTTGCGCATCGGTATCCGCAGCTGGGCATCGGTGAAGGTGGTCGATCCCTGGGTTTCGCCGCCGAGCACGAGCACCGCACGGGGCGCCAGGTCCGCCTGAAAGATCGACAGCTTCGCCCTCGCCGTCAACCCGTACAGGGTAAATCCCCGCTCACGCAACAATGACGCTGCCTCCGCGGCGCTGGCTGAGTTCAAAATCGATGCCGCGAACGCCACCCCAGCAGATGCCTTGATCACGAGCGGACCGATGTGGGGGCTACCCAACCGAGGCAAAATGACGCCATCAATGCCGGCCGCGGTAGCGCTGCGCAAGATCAGGCCAACATTGCTGGGATTCGTCACGCCATCCAGGAGGAAGAGGGTCGTGTGCGCCTCGCCGCGCTGGGCGAGATAATCACTGAGTCGGGCCATGCGGGGTGCCGCGATATCAGCGACGACACCCTGGTCCTGCTTGCCATTACCAGCCAGCCGCTTGATACGGGCCGGAGACGTGTACTGCACCTCGATGTCCCTCCGGAGCGCCTCGTCAACGATCTGATCGATAGCGCGTCCGTGCGCATTGTCGGCAACAATCACCTTCGCCACATCAAGATCCGGCTTCTGGAGAGCTTCGAGCACCGGCATCCGGCCATAGACCGTGATGAACTGGTCACGTGGCGAGGGCGAGGCGGTCATGTGATAGTTTTTGGCGCCGCGCGCCGCGTGGTGCGACCTCCGGAGCCGTGTCCCTCTAGGCCCGTGCCTGCCGGCCGTCGAATGCGCTTTCACAGCGGTCACGCTAACCCCAAACCTGGCTCACCGCCGATCCGGCTCTGACGAGCATCAGGGGTTGCGATCCTACTCACGGTGTCGATGGGGCGGTCTCTGGCGCCTTCGGGTGACCAACAGCGCCGCTATCGTGGAGATGATTCCCTCGGATAGTCACGGAAAGTATAAGGAGATCATGACAATGGTGGACGAGACACCGGTCACGGCCTGCTCACCCACGGAGTCACTATCTAGCGTCACGATGGTCCATCTGTCCATGGGAGTCTTCGTTGCGCAGGCGATCAGTGTGTTCGCCCGGCTGGGAGTTGCCGACGAGCTGGTCGAGGGCCCGCGGCAGGTGGAAGAGATCGCGCAGCGGGTAGGCGCGCACGGCTCGGCGCTGTACCGGCTGTTGCGAGCTCTCGGCGATGCCGGAATCGTCACGGAGCTGCGGGATCGGCACTTTGCCCTGACCCCGCTCGGCGCGGTGCTGCGCAGTGATGTCCCTGGCTCGCTGCGGGGGTGGATGACGATGGTCGGGATGCCCTTCCACCGCCACGCGTGGACCGATCTGTACACGACGGTCAAGACCGGGGAATCGGCGTTTGACCGGGTTCACGGCGCTGCGTTTTTCGACTATCTGGCGGAGCATCCCGGGGATGCGGCGGTCTTCGATGCTGCCATGACGTCCCTGGCCACGAGCGACACCGTCAGCATCGTCGCAGCATATGACTTCACCCGGTTCGGCACGATCGTGGACGTTGGCGGTGGGCAGGGCGGCCTGCTCGCCGCGGTGTTGTCCGCCAACCCGTACCTGCATGGCGTGCTGTTCGACGTACCAGCAGTCGTGGCCGGTGGCGCAGAAGAACTCTCCCGCGCCGGCGTTGGTGACCGGTGCACGGTGGTGAGCGGGGATTTCTTCGACGCGGTACCGGCCGGGGGTGACGCCTACCTGCTGAGCGACATCATCCACGACTGGGACGATGAGGGCGCGGTGAAAATCCTCACTGCGTGCCGGGCCGCGATGGCCGACACCGGATGCGTGCTGATCGCTGAGATGGTGCTCCCCGAGGACACGACCCCGTCAATGGCAAAGCTCCTGGATGTGGAGATGCTGGTGCTGACCTCTGCTGGTCGCCAGCGCACCGAGACAGAGTTCCGCGCCTTGTGTGACCAGGCCGGGCTGCGGTTGACCCGCGTCCTGCCCAGTTCTGGGCCGGTGAGCCTGGTGGAGGCGGTTGCGGGGGATTAGCGCAGGATCAATCCTCCCTCCGGATCGCAGGGTGGGCGCGGGCACAGCGGTTCCGTCGGGTAGCCGACGGCGATCGCGCCGAGCGGCCGCCAGTCCGCTGGCAAAGCGAGCTCGGCGCGGACCAGATCCGGGCAGAACAGCGTCGAGCCGACCCAGCAGGAGCCCAGGCCCTCGGCAGCCAGCGCCACCAGCAGACCCTGTACGGCGGCAGCCGCGGCGACGGTGAACATCGTCTCCTCGGCGGCGCGTCGGCGCGGGTCGGGGTAGGGGTGCGCGCCGTCGGGCACGGCCAGCGGCACCAGCACCTCCGGTGCTTCATAGAGCAGAGTCCCCCGCCGCAGGCGGCGTTCGACGCGGTCCTCGGTCAGCCCGTCGCGGCGCAAGTCAGCCCGCCAGGCCTGGGCCATCGCGTCCAGCAGCCGCCGCCGGCGGTGCCGGTCGGCCAGCCAGACGAATCGAACCGGCCGGGTGTGGTGCGGTGCCGGTGCCCGCAGCGCGACCCCCACCGCGCGGCGCACCGCCTCCGGATCCACCGGATCGGCCCGGAACGAGCGCACCGACCGGCGCAGCAGCACCGCATCCGTCCGGCCCGCCCTCTGCCCCTGCTCGATCGCCTCGCTGGTGCCCAGCCAGAACAAGTCCTCAGCCAGCGGGCGGATCAGCTCCGCCGCGGTGCTGCCGTCCTCGCCGCGCGGCAACCCGCGCAGCACCGCTACCGGTATCCCGGTTAGCTTGCCCTTGACCAGGTCGGCGGCCGCCGCGACCTCGTCGGCGATGGCAATCTTGGTACTGACCAGCTCGTTGCCGTGCCGGTCGAGGGCGCCGCGGTAGCAGTGCAGCACTCCCAGCCCCGCGGACCCGATCGCCGTGTCGGTCTGCCCGATTCGCCACGCCCGGCCCATCGTGTCGGTGATCACTACGGCGACGTCGACGCCGAGACGGGCGGCCAGCCCGGCGCGCAACCGCGCAGCGCTGGCGTCCGGATCGAGGGGCAGCAGGGCGATTTCCTGCGGCGCCACGTTGGAGGTGTCCACCCCCGAGGCGGCCTGCACCACGCCGAGTGAGCTCTCCGTGATCAGGGTGTCGCCGCGGCGGGCGAGGACCCGCCGGGCCTGCGTGGTGACCAGCGTGCGGCGGGCCGCGTCCCGAGCCGAAGCCTCGGGCGGCACCGTGACCAGCCGTCCCTCCACCTTGGACACCACCTTGCTGGTGACGACGACGACGTCGCCGTCGGCGAGCCACGGTGCGGCGCTGACCAGTGCACCGATCAGGTCGTCGTGCGGCCGGAACTCGGGCAGCCCTCGGACCGGCAGGATGCGGACCTCACCCGGCGCGGCGTGATCGTTCGCGGCATGATCATTCACTGGGGCGGGGTCGGGATCCCGGCGAGGTCCAGGGCCGCCCTGGCCATCGCTGCGCTCGCCCTGAGGTCTGTCATCAGCAACGGGACTTCCCGGACCGCCACCCCGGGCACCGCTGCGTCGTCCCCGGGGTGCACCAGCCACCCGTCCAGGATCCCACCCGCGCAGCGGGCCCCGTAGTACCTGGCGACCGCACCGGCCTCGCACGGCACGCCGATGGCGGCCAGGCAGGCCTCGGCCATCCCGCGCACCGCGCGGCCCCCCACGATCGGGGACAGCCCGACCACCCGGGCTGGACCGCTGCGCACGGCGGCCCGGACGCCCGGCACGGCCAGCACGCTGCCGATGGACACCACCGGATTGGACGGCGCGAGCAGTACGGCGTCCGCTTCGGCGATCGCCTCGCGCACCCCGGCGGCTGGCTCGGCGTCCTCGGCGCCCACCAGCACGAACTCGCTGGCCGGCAGGGCCGCGCGGTGCCGGACCCACCACTCCTGGAAGTGCATCGCGCGTCGGCCCTGCACGCCGGTGACCACGACGTGGGTCTCGCAGCGATCGTCCGTAGCCGGCAACAGCCGCACCCCGGGCTGCCACCGATCACACAGCGCCGCGGTGACCGCCGACAACGGGGAGCCGGCCCGCAGCATCTGGGTGCGCACGAGGTGGGTGGCCAGGTCCCGATCGCCCAGTCCGAACCAGTCCGGGTCGGCGCCGTAGCGCGCCAGTTCGGCTTTGACCACCCAGCTCTCGCCGGCACGTCCCCACCCGCGCTCGGTGTCGATGCCACCGCCGAGGGTGTACATGCAGGTGTCCAGGTCCGGGCAGATCCGCAGCCCGTACAACCAGATGTCGTCCCCGGTGTTGACCACCGCGGTGATCTCGTGCTCGCGGCGGGCACGATCCTGGCCAGGGCCGGCGCCGACAGCGGGCAGTCCCAGCGCGGCCTTTACCCCGAGCAGGAACCGGGCGCCGCCGACCCCGCCGACCAGCACCACGACCTTCACGACCGTGGTCAGGCCTCGTGGTCGAACGTGGTGTGCACCTGCTGGGAGGGATTGAAGCGCTCTGAGTCCACGTAGGAACGATAGGAGTCCTTGTCGGCGTGGGTGAGTGGGACGTCGGCAAGGAAGGGGGTCAGCAAACTGCGCGGCCATAGCCGGCGCGCCCGTACCACGTTGATCTCTGCGCAGAGCACCACGATGACCGCCTGCAGGTACAGCCAGGCCAGCAACCCGAGAACGAGCCCGAAGACGCCGTAGATCTGCGAGGCACCCGTGAGCTCATGGCTGACGAACAACGCGCCCCCGGTCTGCAGCACCTGAACCGCGACCCCGGCACACACCGCACCCGGCATCAGGTCAGCCAGCGGAACGCTCCGGGCGGTCAACACCCGGAACCCGACCAGAAACGCACCCACGTTGACGATGATCGCGACCGGGATCGCGGCAATGCCGACCCCAGCGCCAAGGCCGTAGCCCGCGACCACCGGGCCGACCGCGGCCAGCCCGGTGGTGATCAGAAGGACTGCCGCGATGAGGACGAACAGCAGCAGGCCGCGGAGCCGGGACAGCACGGCGTCGGGGCGGGCATAGCGGGGCACGGCCCAGACCCGGTTCAACGCTGTCTGGATGGCCACCGAGACACCCAGGCCTCCGTAGAGCGCACCGAGGACACCCAGGATCACGCCCAGGCCGCTGCCATGGATCGAGCTGATGTTCTCCTGTAGTTGCGACCCGATGATCGGGAACTGCTTGAGCGCCGAGCCGAGCAGCGCCTGCTGCAAGCTGGGGTCGTTATGCAGCGTGTAGCCCAGCACGCTGATCAGCAAAAGCAGCCCGGGAAACAGCGAGACGAAACCGTAGTAGGTGATCAGGGCGGCGAGGTAGCCACCCTGATCGTCGATGAACTTGTAGAGCACTGCCACGGGGAAGCCCAACCACGCATGGCGCTGCTGGAAGCTGTCCAGCCGAGCCGTCAGGTCCATTGCCACGTCCTCACAGCGCCTACTCTGGGCAGCAGGTGAATGCCGCTAGACCTCGACGGTAACCCGGTGCTGAGCGCCCGGCGAGTTGAACCGCCGGCCGGTCATTCCTCAGTGCCAGAACAGAAGCTGCTGGAAGCCAGCGATCGCGGCCTGCCGGTTGCCACCGAGGGCGGTGAAGACCGCGAAGCTGCTGCCGAACAGGGCATCCCCGACCGCGGGCACGCCGAGGATCAGTACGAACAGGAGTAAGGGAGCATACCAGCCGAAGCTGTCGGCAAACCGGCGAGCCGGTTCGGGCAAGTAGGGCTCGAGTGCGGCGAACCCGTCCAGTCCCGGCACCGGCAGGATGTTGAGCACGAACGCGAGCACCTGCACCAGCGCCAAACAGGACAGGCCGTCGGCCAGCCCCGCGGGCGGCCTGCTGATGCCAACCACAGCGGTGAGTACCACCCCCAGTGCCAGGTTGGTCAGCGGACCGGCCAGCGACACCGCTGAGGTGACCGCTCGGGAACGCAGCGCGCCCCGGTCGATCCACACCGCGCCGCCCGGCAGCGGGATCCCGCCCAGAGCCAGCAGCGCCAGGGGCACCAACAGCGACATCATTGGGTCGGTGTAGCGCCGGATGTCGAGGGTGAGGTACCCCTTGGCGCGCACCGAATGATCGCCGCCCCAGTACGCCGTCAGCGCGTGCCCAAACTCGTGCAGGCACAGCGCGACCGCCCACCCGCCGAGGACCAGGAGCACGATGCCAGCGGTGCCGGTCGCCCCGGTGCTCAGGGCGGCGAGCGCGCCGCTGGCCACGGTGGCCGCGAGCAGCGTCAGGAAAAGCGGGCTAGGGCTCAGACCGGGGGCGCGCACAGGCTCACTCTCGCTCAGCGTGATCCGAACCGCAGCAGGGGGCTGGCTTCCGCAGGTGCCCTGGACCGTCGCTACGGACTGGGGTTGCTCAGCGTGTCAACTCTGACACGCTGAGAAACCACCGCGGAAGGGCGCGCGAACTTGCGTCCGGTGACGACAGGGGTGTAATCACAGGCTTGTTATTCTCCGGTTCAGCCCGGGGAGGCGCGAACCGGGGAGGAACTCTATGGCGAGGAGGGCAGAGCGCCATGGATGAGGTGGACATCAGCGGGCCTGCGGACGAAGGGAGCGAGCAGCAACCCCTCTGGAGCCTGTTGGAGGGGCTCGAGCAGCAGGATTGGCAGGAGCGGGCGCTGTGCGCCCAGACCGATCCGGAAGCGTTCTTCCCCGAGAAGGGTGGCTCGACCAGGGAAGCGAAGCGGATCTGCGCGGGCTGCGAGGTCCGGGCCGAGTGTCTGGAGTATGCGCTGGCCTTCGACGAGCGGTTCGGCATCTGGGGCGGACTGTCAGAGCGGGAGCGCCGCAGACTCAAACGCGGCGCGGTCTGAGGGCGTTACCGTGTGCCCCCACTAACGGGGATGAACAGGGAGGAGTCGGTGTGTCGCGCACTGCTGGGACACCTGCTGGTGACCACGATGCTCGCCCAGTGTCCGATAACCGCTCAGTGTCCGATGACCCGGTGCCCGATCGCCTTGGGGCTGACTCACGCAGGCCCAGCACCGTCGCGACGCCGGTAGCCCCCAGCGGTGCCGGGGAGAACCATGCCGCCGGGAATGACGCGGTGAACAACCCGGGGCAGGCGAGCACGCGAGGGAGGCCTCGGCCCTCGCCGCTACCCCGGCATGCTGACGCGCAGAACGCCCCAGGCGGTGGTGACTCGGGCGTGTTGCTGGTGGACGACGTCGGAGTCGGCACCCGCGTCCGGGAGTTCGTGCTTTCTCCGCCCGTGTTGCTGACCGCGGCGATGACCGTGCTCGCCGGGTTACTCAACCGCCACCGGCTGGCCTTGGACCTGGCCGGGGGCCGGCTGCTCCCGGTGGAGAGCCTTGGCCAGACGTGGTCGTCCTACCTGAGTTCCTGGCACCCGGTCGGCGGGGGGAGCGCGGCTCCCGCGCCAGCGGCGCTGGCCGTGCTCGGCATCCTCGGCCTGCCAGTGGGCTCGCCGGCCGTTGCGGTCTCGTTGCTGCTGCTAGCTGCGCTGCCGCTGGCCGCCCTGTCGGCCTACCGGGCCACCCGCGCCCTGCCGGTCAGCCGCGAGCGCCGGGCACTGGCCGCCGCGGGGTACGCGGTGCTTCCGCCGGGCATCGCTGGGTTGGTGCAGGGCCGGCTGGACGTTGTGGTGAGCTACCTGCTGCTGCCGCTCGTGCTGGCTGGTGTCGCCTCAGTGCTGCGCGCAGGGACGCCCAGGCGATCCGCCAGCTGGCCCTCCACCGTGGCCGGCACCGTGCTCGGTCTTGCTGTCCTCGGCGCGTTCGCGCCCCTGGCGCACCTGATGGTGCTGACGGTGGTGCTCGTGGGCTTTGTGGTCCTCCCGGCCCCCGAGGTGACGACACCGCGCCGGGCGATCGGGCTCTTCGCCGTGGTGCTCCTGCCGCTGGGGCTGCTCGTGCCGTGGCCGGCGGTGGTGGTGCAACGCCCTGCGGTGCTGCTGCACGGGGTGGGCGCCGTGGTACCCGAACAGGTGCCGAGCTGGCTGCAGGTGCTTGCGCTGGACCCCGGTGGTGCGGGTGCCGCACCGTGGGTGGGCATGGTGGTGTTGGTCGCGGCCGCGATCGCGCTTGTCCTCCGGCCATCCCGGGCGATGCTGCCGGGACTGGGATTGGTGCTCCTGGGTGGCGTCGCGGTGGCGCTGCTGACCCGCTTGCCGATGCGGCCGCTGGCCGGTGGTGACCCACGGCCGGGTTTCACCGGGGGTGCGCTGCTGTTTGTCGGCTGCGGGTTGCTGTGGATGGTGTTGCTGGCCGACCGCACCGCAAGGCCGACCCGGCGGTGGAGTAAGGCGTTCGGGGTGACGCCGTGGCGTGGGTTAGCGACAGCGGGGTTGGTGGTGCTGTCGGTCGCGGCCGTTGCGCTGGGCGCCAGCGGTCCCCTCACTGCTGGCCCCCCAGCGGGCTTGCCGGTGCTGGCCCCCTCGCTGGCCGCGGAGCTGGATCGAGCTGGTACGTCCGTCCTGGTCGTCGGTGCCCCCGGTGAGCCGGTACGGCTGACCCGGTCGCGGACCGCGCGCTTTGGTGATGATGACATTGCCCCGCTGCGGGCCACCGGATCCCGCTTGGAGCGGGTGGCCGCCGCACTGCGGGGCGGGCAACCGGGTGAGACCTCTGCCGCGATCGCCAACGTGGCCGCCATCGGGGTGCAGTTCGTGGTGCTGCCCACCGCCGCGCAGGGCGTCCGAGCCCTCGCCGCGGCGGGACCGCTGGCCCGATCCGCGCCCCGGACCACGGATGGCAGACCGGTGCTGCGGGTAGTGCGACCAATCCCCGGCGCGGAACTGCTCGGTCCCGCGCTGGCCGAGCAGGCGCGCAGTGGCGCGGCCCCACCCGTCGAGCCTGGGGTCAGCGGGGTGCTGGCGCCGGCCCAGCCGCCGCGGGTGGCGGTGCGAGTCGCGCCTGGCGCGGAGGGGCGATTGCTTGTGGTGGCGGCCAACGACGAGCCGGGTTGGCAGGCCAGCGTGGATGGCCGGCCGGTGCCGGTGGTGCGAGGGTGGGGGCACCAGGTAGCGATCCCGGTCCAGGGTAGGCCGGCCGAAGTTCGCGTGGCGCGCTCGGAGGTGCCCCGGACGGTCCTGGTGCTCCTCCAAAGCGCGTTACTCCTGCTGGTCCTCGTCACCGCGCTGCCCTCCCGGCACGGTGTGAACTAATGAGGGCGAGCTAGTAGTCCGCCGTGGTGGATCAGCCCGCTTGCGCGGGCCCCTCGATGGTGTCCGGATCCAGGCCCAGGTAGTTCGCCACCTGCTCAACCAGCACCTCGTGCACAAGTTCGGAGAGGTCAACGCCGTCCTGCGCCCGGGTCTGCAGGGGGCGTCGGTAGAGCACGATCCGAGCTCGGGTAGGCAAGCCAGCGCGGTCCACCCCAGCCGGAACCAGGCGGGCCAACGGGACGTTGCCGTCCTGCACCACGTCCCTATCCCAGCTGACCGTGCTGGGATCGCAGTCGGTGACCTCCGGCACCTCGTCAACGGCGATATCGAGCCGGCCAAGCTCGGCGTGCCAGCGCTCGTCGATCGGTTCGAGGGCGTCTAGCACGATCGCGTCAAACCGCTCCGAGCGGCTGCGCGCGGCGGGCAGCGTGGCGGGGAACGGCAGTCCCCGGACGCCGCGGCCGCGCCGATCCCGGCTCCTACGCAGGCGCAAACGCCTCGACCGGGTCACCGTCATCCATCGAGACTACGCCGCTGACCACCATGGGCCGCTGACCACCATGGGCCGCGCGGCGCTCCGCGCGCCTGCCGCACTCGGCGGGGTCAGCACGCTAGGGTCTGGGGCCGTGCGCAGCGTGCGGCGGTGCTCGAGGACGGGGTGCCCAAACCCCGCTGTTGCCACGCTCACCTTTGTCTATGCCGACTCCACCGCGGTGGTGGGTCCGCTGGCCACCTCCAGCGAGCCACACTCCTACGACCTGTGCGAGCCGCACGCGCTGCGGCTGACCGCTCCGCGGGGGTGGGACGTTGTGCGTCACGGCGGTGGGCTCGCCACGCCGGAACCCTCCGTGGACGATCTCACCGCACTCGCCGAGGCGGTCCGTGAGGCCGGCCGGGTGCTCCGGCCGGTGGAGCCCGTTGCCGCCGGTCCGGTGCACGGTGGTGGGCGCCGCGGTCACCTCAGGGCGTTGCCCACCCCGGTCGACGATTGACCTCCCGCTGCCTTGTCATATTCAGCGGGTCTCACGCGCGGATAGGCTCGGGGGCAGACGTCTGGCTGTCGGCTCCGCCGACGGTCTCACCTGCCGGACCCGATGAAAGGGGAGCAGTGCCCGACCGGTCTGCGATAGTCAAGGCCTACGACATCCGGGGTGTCGTAGGAGAGCAGTTGGACTCCGAGGTGGTGCGCGATATCGGCGCGGCTTTCGCCGACCTTCTCGTGAGTTCAGGCCCTTCGCCTACTCCGCAAACGATGATCACTGGGCACGACATGCGGGACTCCTCACCCGGCCTGGCGGCCGCCTTCGCGCAGGGCGTGACCAACCGCGGTCTCGACGTCATCTCCATCGGCCTGGCGAGCACCGATATGCTCTACTTCGGTTCCGGGTGGCTCGACCTGCCGGGTGCGATGTTCACCGCAAGCCACAATCCAGCCCGCTACAACGGCATCAAACTCTGCCGAGCCGGCGCCACCCCGGTCGGTCAGGACAGCGGGCTTGAGCAGATCCGGCTCGCCTTGCAGCGAGGCATCCAGCCGGGGCCGGGTGGTGGCGTCGTCACCGAGCGGAACATTCTCGCCGATTACGCGCGCTACCTGCGCTCGCTGGTGGACTTGTCCGAAATCCGGCCGCTGCGAGTCGTGGTGGATGCCGGTAACGGGATGGGCGGCTACACCGTACCCGCGGTGGTCGAGGGACTGCCACTGCAGGTTATTCCGCTGTACTTCGAGCTGGACGGCAGCTTCCCTCACCACGAGGCCAACCCGCTGGATCCGGCGAACCTGGTGGATCTGCAGGCGACCGTGCGGGAGGAGGGCGCCGATCTGGGCCTGGCCTTGGATGGCGACGCTGACCGCTGCGTCGCGATCGACGAGCGTGGTGAGGTGGTGAGCCCTAGCGCTATCACCGCGTTGGTCGCTACCCGGGAGTTGGCCACCGAGCCCGGTGCTACAGTGATCTACAACTTGATCACCTCGCAGGCTGTGCCGGAGATCGTCGCTGAGCATGGGGGGCTCCCGGTGCGCACCCGGGTCGGCCACTCGTTCATCAAACAGCGGATGGCGGAAACCGGGGCGATCTTCGGTGGCGAGCATTCTGCGCACTACTATTTCCGCAGTTTCTGGCGCGCTGACTCGGGGCTGCTTGCCGCGCTGCACGTGCTGGCCGCCCTCGGTGAGCAGCAGCGCCCGGTCTCGGCGCTGATGGCCGACTTCAGCCGCTATGCCGCATCCGGTGAGATTAACTCCACGGTTGCCGACCAGCAGGGCAGTATGGAGGCCGTGCGGGAGCGGTTCGCTGCGCGGGATGCCGTCGAGTTCGACGAGCTCGACGGGCTGACTGTGCGGTGCCCCGACGGGTCGTGGTTCAACCTGCGCCCGTCGAACACCGAGCCGCTGCTGCGCCTGAACGTCGAGGCTCGCGACACCACAGCGGTCGAGGCGTTGCGCGATGAGGTGCTGGCCCTGGTGCGCGGCAGCTCCACGGCAACTCCAGGAGGACGACGATAGGCGTGAACGTGGACCCTGCGCTGATGGAGATCTTGGCGTGCCCGTGCCCGGCACACGCCACGCTGCATCCCGGCACCGCTGCTGATCCCGAGGCTGACGCGTTGACCTGTGCTGTGTGCGGGCGCAGCTTCCCGGTGATGGACGGCATCCCGGTGTTGCTGCTGGACGAGGTATTGCCCGGAACCGGCCCGGGCACCACGGACGGTGTGGATGGCGGCGGCAGCAGGTTGGACTCAGGGTAATGCACCCTGGTCCGCGCCGATTTCACCAGAGTCGCCCCTATCCGCAGGGTTACGGTGGCGGCGACTTGCTCGACTTACTCGACGAGGCTGAGCGCTTGCAAGCCACCGACACCGGCGGGTTGCTCCGCGCCGCGGCCACGGCGGGTGCCCAGGTGCGTTCCACGGCCGCCGCGGCCCAGGAGGCGGGTCTGCACCGGCTGGCCGGGGAACGCCCGCGCGCGCTGGTGCTGCTGACCCGGCCGGGTGCGGCACCGGCAGCCGCACCGTTGCTGCTGGCGTTGCTCGGGTCGTCCTGCCCGGTGCCGGTGGTGACGACGCGCTCGGTGCCGGTGTGGGTGGGCGCACTGGACATCGTGCTGGCCAACACCGCTGATCCCGGCGATCGAGAGCTCGCCGAGGGCCTGGACCGTGCGGTGCGCCGGGGAGCTCAGGTGGTGCTCACCGCACCCGCCGAGGGCCCGGTGGCGGCCGCGGCTGCGGGTCGCGTGATTCTGGTGGTGCCTCGGATCGACGTACCACCGGCGCTGGCGCTGCCGCGCACCCTGACCACCGGTCTGGTGCTCCTGGACACCCTGGGCTTGCTCGCGACCGACTTCGAGGCTCTGGCTGGCGAGCTGGACCGCGAAGCGCAGCGCGATCACCTCGCCCATGAGTCGTTGGTCAATCCCGCCAAGTCGCTGGCGTTGCGGCTGAGTGCGCGAACCCCGGCGCTGTGGGGCACCGACCCGGTGGCCACCGCGGTGGCGGGGCACTGCGCCGGGGCGCTCGCCGCGCACGCGGGGGTGGTGGCGCATGCCGCTGGATTCCCTGAGGCAGCAGCGTTGCCGGTGCTGCTCCAGGAGGCCAGGCGCGTCGGTGGGACCGCGGACATCCTCAGTGATCCCTTGGGGAGTCCACGAGAGGATTCGTTAGAGGATCCACTAGAGGATCCGCCCGACGATCCGCTCGGGGACGCGCCCTCGCCCAGTGGGATGCCGGCGCTACGGCCAGTGCTGCTCGGTGTGCTCGGCGATCCCCGCCACGAGTCAGAGCGCGCCGCGGCGTTGGATGTGGTGCCCGGCGCTGATGTGGTGACCGTCGATGAGGAGCTGATGGTGCGCAGGGGCGAGCCGGGTGCCGCGGCGTGCGCCGCCGCGGTGCTGGCCCTACGGTTCGACTTCGCCGCGCTCTATCTCGGGCTGAGCCGAGGCGTGTGGGCTGGGCGGATCACTGGATGAACGAATGCCTCGACAGTAAGGGAGGGATTGTGGAGCTGTTGCGCAACGCGGTTCGGCCTTACGCCTGGGGTTCCCGGACTGCGATCGCGGAGCTCCTCGGCAAGCCGGTCCCCACCCCGCACCCCCAGGCGGAGCTGTGGCTCGGCGCGCACCCGGCGGACCCGTCGGTGCTGTTGCACGCAGACGGCGCCCAGATCTCCCTGCTGGAAGCGCTGCGCGCCGACCCGGATCGCTACCTCGGCGCCCGCTGTGTCCAGCGCTGGGGCAACCGGTTGCCGTTCCTGCTTAAGGTGCTCGCCGCCGAGGAGCCCCTGAGCCTGCAGGCCCACCCCTCCGCGGAGCAGGCTGCCGAAGGATTCGCCCGCGAGGAAGCCCGAGGGATTCCCCGGGACGCTCCCGAACGTAACTACTCCGACCCTAACCACAAACCTGAGCTGATCTGCGCGCTCACCGAGCTCCACGCGCTGGCCGGCTTTCGAGATCCGCTGCGCACCGTCGAGTTGCTCGCCGCGCTGAACTCCCCGGCGCTCGAGCCCTACCGCAAGATGCTCGCGGCCGAACCGAATGCCGACGGGCTGCGCACCCTGTTCACCACCTGGATCACGATGCCCGAGCCAGCGGTGAAGGCCGTGTTGCCCTGCACCCTGGATGCCTGCGTTGCGCTGCTGCGCCGCGACGGGGTGTGCCGCGATTTTCGGCCCCATCGCGGCAGCGATTTTCGATACGAGTGCCGGGTCATTCTGGAGTTGGCCGAAACGTATCCGGGCGACGTCGGGGTGCTCGCGGCCGTGCTGCTCAACCACGTCGCGCTGTCGCCGGGAGAAGCAATGTACCTACCCGCCGGTAATCTCCACAGCTATTTGCGGGGCACCGCTGTGGAGATCAGCGCTAACTCGGACAACGTCCTGCGCGGTGGTCTGACCGCCAAGCACATCGACGTGCCGGAGCTGGTGCGGGTCCTGGACTTCTCCTACGGTGAGCTTCCGGTGCAATGCGGGGAACCCCTGGGGCCACAGGAGATCGCTTATCACACTCCGGCTGAGGAGTTCCAGCTGACCCGCCTGGAGTGGGCGGAGCGCGAGTCGACTCCGGTCCTGCTGCGCGGCTCGTGGCCGCAGATCTTGCTATGCGCCCAGGGATCGGTGGAGTTGCGTTCCCAAGACGGCGGGTACGTCACGGTGCCTCGCGGCGGGTCGGTCTGGCTGGCAGCCGCGGATCCTGAGGTCACGGTCTGCCCGGTCACTACTCCCGTGCAGCTCTTCCGGGCGCTGCCCGGACTCGCCCATGCGAACTAGGGGGAAGCTCCCAGGTGTGCGGGCCCTCCGGTGAATCGAGCCAGACCCATTGGTGTTGCTGCGCGATACTGAGGCCGAAGCACTCGCGGCGGGGCTGGTGGCATTGGTGCCATAAGTGATGGAGCTGTTCAACCTCGTCCCACAGGGCGCGCGATCCGGTCTGCGTGACGCGAAACGAGCCGTCATGCGTGCTCTCCAGCCGCGCCGAAGAGCCGGTGTGATCGGCGATTATCAGATCGTTGAGGGACGGGCCGTGTTGACCGATGGACACCTCGGGCAGGGCGACCGTGAGGAAAAAGCGCATGTGCTGCTGGTAGAACGTTTCGCGCCACCGGTGACGGGTGCGGTGCCGTCGTCTGGGCTATCGCGGAGCGGCATGAAGTAGCCGCCTGCGGCAAGGAAACGTCCGGTGGCGTGATGTGCGTCCCGCACATCAAGGGCGATCAACCCGGTCGCGATGGGGGCGACAATCCGGGCTCCTGGCCTAGCCTGCGCGAGCCATGCCGACGGGATGCGGCGCAGCGCGCAGGTAGCGAGAAATCGATCGTAGGGCGCGTTGGGTGGGTATCCATGGGCGCCGTGGGCGGTGATGGCGGTGGGGTAATAGCCCAGGGCGGCCAATCGTTTACTGGCGGCCTGCACGAGCGAGGAGTCGATGTCCAGTGTGGTGACGCCCGCAGAGCCCAAGCGCTCGCACAACAGTCCCGCGGTGTAGCCAGTACCGGTGCCGACCTGACACACCCGATGGTGATCGCGGACGTCAAGAGCCTGCAGCATGAGGGCGAGCAGTCCGGGCATAGTGCCCGACGACGTGACCGTACGCGCGGTCTTCTGGGTGATAAGTGTTTCGTCGGAGTACACCGATTGCAGCCACATCGAGTGGTCGATCGTCGCCTCGACCTCGTGATAGTGATCCGACCGGTAGTAGCGCGGGATGAGCGCGTGCCGCGGCGCTGTCGCGAACGCGTGCCGCCAGCGCTCATCGGTAATGTCTCCGGCTTGGACCAGCGCAGCCACCATCCGCTCACGAAGCCGGCGCGTCTCCTCGGTGTCGGATGCCCAGGAACCTAGGCGATACACGGCCGTCCTCCCAGCAGTTCAGCCAGTGCGACGGAAATCGGAAGCCCAGTCTGCTGTTCGATCCAGAACCACTGGCCATTCGGGTTGATTTCATAAAACCACCATGAGCCGGCATCGTCGACCGCGAAGTCAAGCGCGCCGAACGCCAGCCCAAGCGAACACATGAGTTGCCGCACGCCATGCGCGACCTCGGTCGGCACATCGCAGGGCTGATAGCAGAGATCCTGGCAATTCTTACGCCAGTCCAGCTCTCTAGCTCCGTTCTTACGGCGGATCTCGGCAGCAAACACCTTGTCGCCAACGACGGTCACACGCACATCGCAGAAACTTTTGATCATGGCTTGGAACAGGTGCGCAGTCGCCGCGATTCCTGGATCGGAGTACTGGTGGGGCAAGACCTCGGCCGTATAGAGGACTCCAGTAGGATTGCCATCGCTGTCCCGGGGTGTGTGCGCATATAGTGCCTTGGTCACGATCGACCCGCCTACTGCGGAGGAGAATGCAGCTACGTCTCCGGGACAGCTGGTGATCATCGTTGGTGGCGCGAAAAGTCCGGCTTGCTGAGCTAGTTGCAGCTGCCGGGGTTTGTACTCAGCCTGCTGGACGGCGCCGGGTGTGTTAACCCAGGTGACTGCCAGGGTTTCCAGTACCCCCCAAAATCCGTAACGTGCTTGCCCCTCGCACCAGTTGACCTGCTCGGTGGGAATGGCTGGATCGAACGTGAACCTCCGGGGTCGCCGATAGTAGATGGAGCGAAGCCCTCCGAGGCGGATTCTGCCGAGACATGCGTGCCATCCATCATTTGCATGAAGGATCGCGGATCGGGTCCTTACCGTCCTTCTCGGTCGGTCTAGACTCCACCATCTCCGTAGCCATTAGCTCGCAGAGTGATCGACCATTAAATACGGCGATAGCGAGTACACGTCGTTCGCGAACCCGTGTCCGACTATCTTGTTTTCGAGCTGACGTGGGAGTATGGCCCTCACGTGGCGGCCGGGGAAGATATCCGCATCATCCCCGTCACCGACACATGGCCTGTCGACGTGCCGGATAAGGACTTCTGGCTAATCGACTCCCGGGACCTGTTCCACTTGCGCTACGCCGACACCGGCGCCTGGCTCGGTGCCGTACGCGTCACCGACCCGGCAATGGTTGTGGAAGCATGCTTTGCTCGAGACGCCGCGTGGCACCAGGCGACACCGTGGGTCGACTACCTGACTGCCCACCCGAGCCTACTCCAGCGGGTGCCGAAAGGCGTGTGACCATGTCGCCGCAAGTCAGCCCCGAACGTGCTCGCCTCGGAGCGAGGTTGCGGGAACTACGCGCCAGCGCGTTCCGCTCCGGGTCAGCGATGGCCCGACACCTCGGGTGGCAGCAGACCCGCGTCAGCAAGCTTGAGCACGGCTATCAGCTACCCACCCCAGCGGACTTGGACGCGTGGGTGGCGGCTGTCGAAGCCGGCCCTCACGTTCGGGCGGAACTCGGTGACCTGCTCACCAACGCTCGCATCCAGTACAGCTCGTGGGCCGAGGTGTACCGCTGCGGTGGTATCGCAGATCGTCAAGCCGAGGCCGGGGCGGCGCTGCTGCGTGGATATCAGCCGTCGCTGATTCCCGGACTGGTGCAGACCGTCGCGTACGCCCGGGAATTACTTACTATTCCCGGGGGGCCCGTGCTCACCGGGGCCACACCGGAACGCATCGAGGTGCTGATCGCGGAGCGGATCAAACGCCAAGAGCTGCTCTACGGGCCCAATCGGCGGGTGCAGATCGTGCTTGGCGAGGCGGCACTGACCGTGCATTTCGGGGCTGTGGACACCCTGCTGGGGCAATTGGATCGGCTGGTGACCCTCGCTGGGCTTTCGTCGCTTGACCTTCGGGTACTGCCCCGGGCAGTGGCGTCTCCCGTCATGCCGCTGTCCGGGTTCTGGCTTGACGAAGGTGCCGTGTACATCGAGACGTTTACTGGAGAGCAGCGGCTCACGAGTCCTGATGACATCGCCGTGTACGCGAAAGCGTTCGAGCTGCTCCGCGTCGCCTCACTGGCTGGCCAGGATGCCGTGGCGCTGATCCAGCGCGTGGCAGCCGAGCTGAGGGCCTGAGGGCATTTGGCTTTGCCCTCACAGCACCACGAGCACCAGCGCAGCGGTAAGGTCGCGTCTTCGCAAGGAAGGGTAGGGGCGCGTGTTTGAATCAGTGTTGGTCGCCAACCGGGGTGAGATCGCCCGGCGGGTCATCCGCTCCGCGCGGGGTCTGGGACTGCGGACCGTCGCGGTGCACTCCTCGGTGGACGCCGAGCTGCCGTTCGTCGCCGAGGCCGACGAGGCCCTCGAGCTCACCGGGCCACCCACGCAGGTCTACCGCGACACCCAGCAGCTCCTCGAGGTGGCCCGCCGGGCCCGGGTGGCCGCGGTGCACCCCGGCTACGGGTTCCTGTCCGAGGATCCCGGGTTCGCCCGGGCAGTGGGCGATGCCGGCCTGGCATGGGTCGGCCCCGGTGCCGAGGCGATCTCCGCGATGGGTGACAAGGTGACCGCCCGGGACACGGTGGCGGTCGCCGGAGTACCGGTGGCGCCCGGTTCGGCGGGCGCGGTGGCCACGGAAGCCGCCGCGGTTGCTGAGGCCGAACGGGTCGGTTTCCCGGTGATGCTCAAGGCCGCCGCCGGGGGAGGCGGGATGGGCATGGCGGTGGCGGCCGACGCCGCTGCGGTGCGCACCGAATACGCCAAGCTCAGCGCGTTCGCGCACCGGCTCTTCGGTGACTCGCGGCTCTTCGTCGAACGGTACTTCCCCCGGGTGCGGCACGTCGAGGTGCAGGTTCTCGGGTTGGCCGACGGTCGGGTGATCGCGCTGGGGGAGCGCGACTGCTCGGTGCAGCGACGGCACCAGAAGATCGCCGAGGAGAGCCCCTCGCCCGCCCTCGGGCCGGATCTGCGCCGCCGGATGGAGCACGCCGCGGTGCTGGCCGCCACCACCGTGGACTACCGCAACGCGGGAACGGTGGAATTCCTGCTCGACCAGGATTCCGGTGAGTTTTTCTTCCTGGAGATGAACACCCGGCTGCAGGTGGAACATCCGGTTACCGAGTTGCGCTACGGCGTGGACCTGGTGGCCGCCCAGCTGCGCATCGCCGCGGGGGCAGAACCCGATGGTGACCTCGACGCTGCTGTCCCCACCGGGCACGCGATCGAACTGCGGGTCAACGCCGAGGACCCAAAGCGGTTCCTGCCTGGTCCCGGACCGGTCACCGACTGGGTGGAGCCCACCGGGGAGGGGGTGCGGGTGGACGCCGGGTACGCGGCGGGCAGCACGGTGACGCCGTTTTACGACTCGCTGCTGGCCAAGCTGGTGGTGCACGGCCGCGATCGGGAGCAGGCGCTGGCACGGGCCCGGGCAGCGGTGGCTGCCTTCACCGTCACCGGGCCGAAGTGCAACCTGCCTTTCCACGCCGAGTTGCTGGAACACCCAGAATTCGTCTCCGGCCGCTACGACACCGGCCTGATCTCCCGAATGCGCCCCTAAATTAATCTAGGCGCCCAGGCCCATCCGGTAGGCCATCCCGCGCAGTTCGCGGCCCGCTGCGGTGTCGCGGCGTACCCGCGGCAGCAGGCCAGTCACCGCCTCACGCGCGTAGACGTTCGATCGCAGACGTAGCGCGGCGAGTTTTTCGCTCCGCTGGAACGCGGCTACGGCGTCGTGTTCCCGGCCTCGCGGAGCGGCCAGCGCACGGCCGGTGTCGAGCCAGTATTTGGCTTGGCGCTCCGGGCTGGCGATGAGCGCGGGCTGCACCGAGCCGGCGAGTGGGACGGCGAGATCGATGTCGCCGCGCTCTAGAGCGGAAGTCATCCGGTACATGGCGACGTTCGTGGGCCCGAAATAGGCCAGGTCTGGCCCGGTTTCGCCGGTGCGTTGGGCGATCGATGCGGCTTCGGCCAGCCGGATGTCCGACTCGTCGGTGTGACCCGTGACGGCAGCCACCAGTGCACTGACCATGCAGAGTGCGCCGTAGCTGCCGAGGCCGGGACTTCCGCTTACCTCACCCGTGACGGATCGGGCAGCATCGGTTGCACGGCTGGCAAAAGCGTACGCCCGGCTGTGGGCACCTATCGGTAACAGGGCGTGCACCCGAGAGAACGCGGCGACCGCCGACCATGCAGGGTCGCGGAGGTCGTCGGCCGCCTGCGCACTGCGTTCGGTGACCAGGTATGCGAGATCGACGTAGCCGAAGGCGTGCGCCAAGGTCATGGCGCTGTTCAAGCCGCGGATGAGCTGCCTGAGCGCCACAGTGCGTTCCTCACCGCGGACCACGGCGACCGTGGCGTACAGATCAGCGAGCAGACTAGGCAGCATCGCGCCCATGGCGGCGAGGTCGCATGCGCTCCGCAGCGCCACGCAATGATCTACCTCGGTGACCGCATCACCCACCGGGCGTGCGGAGCCGGTCCCTGATTGCCCGAGTTCGGTTCCCACCAGGGCCACCCGCAAGGCCGGGATCGTGGCTTGCGCCTCGGCCATCGCGGGGTCCTCCCAGCGGACCGGCTGACCGATCAGGTCGCTGGGCGAGACTTCCACGGCAGCGGCCAGCGCGGCGATCGTCGAGCGCTTGTCTAACCGGCGCTCCCCGCGCTCCAGCCGCGAGAGGTGGCCTTCGGTAATGCCGGCCAGCTCAGCGATCACCTTCAACGGCTTGTGACGCCACGCACGCAGCTCGCGAAGCCGCCGGGCGATATCCTGCCGCTCGTCCGCCATCTCGCCCCCTTCCATCGCGGTACAGCCGACATCAACGGTAGCGGCCACCAGTGGATCGAGAGCCAAGGTAGTCACTCGTCGTGAGTAGCTGAGGGTTAGAACCGAACCAGCAATGGGAGCTTTTGGGATCTTGCCCCACGGCGACTATAAGGGGACCACGCCAATCGTAGCGCAGCCCTCACACGCGGTGCGCCCGTTCGGCCTAAGATTCGCTGAGTCTCCGCGCCCCATGCGTTCCTGCCCCACCGTCGACTTCTCGACATGGAGCTACGATCATATTCGCCAGATCGCGGTAGTTCACGACGGTGATGACATCGTGGAGGCGGCCAAGCACTCAACAGGACCAACTCAGACGCCAACGAACACCGACGACGGCACACGGTACGAACGCGACGCGGACGTAACGGAAGACCAAAGAGGCTTCGCCTTGGGACCGCCAACCAGGACAGCAGAGCTGGGCTTTTAGTGGCCGACCTGATTTTGGTCAAGCTCGCGCAGGGACCTGCAGTCATGATCGGCAGACCGCCGCCACCCGCTGCGCCGAAGTCCGATCACCCTTAATGACCGGCCGTGCCACGCCACAGTGGCTGGTCAGACACCGAGTCTGCGGATGTGGAGCGGGCACGCCCACGGTAGGCCGGGGGAAAACTTGACTCAAGCGTCACAGTTTCGGAGATCTAGTTGATCTAGGACTGTGCCGCAGACGGTCCTCGTTGTCACCGAGCAGCTCGACGTCACCGCAGATCATGTCGTGCTCGCCCTCGAAGAACGGAAGGTTCCGGTATTTCGGTTCGACACTGCGGAATTTCCCCAATCCCTGACGATGAGTGCGCGACTAGACCGGAATCAGTCGGGAACTCTGCGGGCTCCGACTCGCGAAATTAGCTTCGACGAGGTGGGTGGGGTCTATTGGCGACGACCGTCGATTTACCAGCTCTCGTCTGCGCTCAATGCTGACGAGGTGGCGTGGGCCGCACGTGAGGCGAGGTTCGGGATGGGCAGCGTCCTGGCGGCCATGCCCGTCTGGCTGAACCATCCCGCGCACATCGCTCGAGCTGAGTACAAGCCAGTCCAGTTTGCCAACGAGGACGGCTCCATCGTCAACAAGCCTCTCTCGGGAGTGCATTACAAGCACGCCGCAGGTCGCGACTTCATCTACACTCAACGAGTCGATGTTGAATGCCTGGAAGCGGAATCAATCGGTGTCACGGCGTGTCTTTTTCAGCAATGGGTAGAGAAAGATTACGAGGTTCGCTTGGTTGCAGTGGACGGTCGATGCTTCTCTGCTCGAATCGACTCCTTCTCGGAGCGAGGCCGCCTAGATTCGCGAACGCCATCGCCGACGCGCTGGAAGGACGAACCGCTGCGCCATGACGGCGACCGATGAATTCCTCCGACGACGATTGGTTGCTGAACTCGTCGATAAAGGAGCTATCACTTCTCCGGAGTGGCGCGCGGCGTTTGAGGCTGTCCCGCGGCACGTGTTCGTCCCGAAGTTCTTTCTGCGCACCGACGGCGGTGGGATGCGCGCGGTCAGCGCGGCTGACGACGACTAGTTGGACTGCGCATACCGAGATGTCACCCTGGTCACGCAACTTGACGGAAACGATGCCCGATGGGCCGAGGTGCGCGCCTGCGGGCCGGCTCCGGGACGACCCACCAGCGCCCACCAGGTGAACAGCATTGACGTGGACGACACGGTGGTGCGGCGTGCCCGGTCCGCACTGAACGCTGCCGGCTACCACCCGTCGGTGCATGCCTGCGACGGAACATGCGGTTTCCCCGGCAGTGCCCCTTACAACCGGCGCCCTTACGACCGCATCATCGCCACCTGCTCGTTCCCCCGCATACCTCTCGCGTGGTTAGCGCAGACCAAGCCAGGCGGATTGATCCTCAGCCACCTCTACACCGATTTCGACGCCGGGGGACTCGTCCTGCTGACGGTGGCCGATGATGGCAGCGCCCACGGGCCGTTCCTCCCCGAATACGGGGCCTTCATGCCACGCCGTGGCTTTCTCGCGCCCGACACGCTGGCGCTGCTTCAGCGAGCCTTCCGCGATCCTGACGACGGCGATACCACTCCTACCCGACTCACCGCGGGCGACCTCACTGGAGAGCACTTCTCGCTCTTCGCCGCGCTCCGGCTCACCGACACGGCAATGCACTGGTTCCAGCCCGAAGGTGCTCCAGGCATGCAGACCTGGCTACTGGGTCGCGACGGCTCATAAGCCTATCAAACTCTAACCGACGACGGACCAGTAGCCGTGCAAGGGGGTCCCCGCCGCCTATGGGCCGAGGTCGAACACGCATATGCGGAGTGGAGAGCCGCCGGTTCCCCGGAAAGACACCGGATTGGCCTCACCGTGCGGCCCGACGGGGCGCACCGCGTCTGGGTCGACGCCCCCTAATTATCGCCCGGGAGAATACGTTGGTCCAGCCGGGGGTTAGCGTGTGCCGGCGTGGGCCGGTTAGTGGTCGTTGAAGGGCTGGACGGGGCGGGCAAACGCACCCTCGCCGAGGGACTGGTCGCTGCGCTGGCCGAACGGGGCGCAAAAGTCGCTCAAATGGCATTTCCTCGGTATGACGCCGATGTCCACGCTGAGCTGGTGCGTGACGCGCTCTATGGGCGGCTCGGCGACCTGGCTGATTCAGTGCATGGTATGGCGGTGCTGTTCGCCCTGGATCGACGGGACGCCGTCGATCAGCTCCGGGCGTTGCGGTGCCACTATGACGTGGTGCTGCTGGATCGCTACGTTGCGTCCAATGCGGCATACGGTGCGGCGCGGCTGCACCAGGACGCCCATGGGTCCTTCGTGGACTGGGTCCGTGGGCTGGAGGTGGACCGGTTCGGCGTCCCGGTGCCCGACATCCAGCTGCTGCTGCGGGTGCCGACGAGCGTCGCCGCGGCCCGGGTGGAGCACCGCGCGCAGGCCGAGAGCGCGCGGCGGAAGGATCTGTATGAGACCGACCACGGGCTGCAGGCTCGGTGCGCGGCCGTCTACGACGGGCTCGCCGCCGGTGGCTGGCTTGCCCCCTGGTCGGTCCTCGAGGGCGCTCCTGCTGGCGTGGGCCCCCTCAGCGACCTGGCGGTGCAGGTGCTGGACGGGTGAGCTAGAGGCAGTGCCACGATGGAGGCATGGCAGCTCGTGTTCTCGTGGTGGAGGACGACCCCGCATCGGCGGAGATGTTGGCTATCGCGCTGCGTCAGGCGGGTTTTGAGACTGCGGTGGTCGGCGAGGGCTCGGCGGCGATGCCCGCGCTGCGGGAGCTGAAGCCAGACCTGGTGCTGCTGGACCTCATGTTGCCGGGCATGAACGGTATCGACGTGTGCAAGGCGATCCGCGCCGAGTCGGGTGTCCCGATCGTGATGCTGACCGCCAAGAGCGACACCGTCGATGTGGTCCTGGGCCTGGAGTCCGGGGCCGACGACTACATGGTCAAGCCACCCAAGACCCAGGAGCTGGTGGCGAGGTTGCGAGCCCGGTTACGCCGCATCGAAGCCGAACCCGCCGAACAACTCACCATCGGCGATGTGGCCATCGACGTACCCGGCCACCAGGTCAGCCGGGACGGGATGCCGATCTCCCTGACGCCGCTGGAGTTCGACCTGCTGCTGGCGCTGGCCCGCAAGCCGCGGCGAGTGTTCACCCGCGAGGTGCTGCTCGAGCAGGTCTGGGGTTACCAGCACGTCACGGACACCCGATTGGTCAACGTGCACGTCCAGCGACTTCGTTCCAAGATCGAACGGGACCCCGAGCATCCGGAGGTGGTGCTCACCGTGCGTGGTGTTGGGTATAAGGCTGGTACCCCGTGAGGACGGCAGCGTTACTGATCCCCGGTTGCGGGATCGCTCCGCGGTGAGCTCGTGTGCCGGCCGGGCGATTGATTGGCTGCGCCCCGCTGCCGGAGTACTCAGTGGGCTGGCCGCGGTGCTCGGCGTGGTGTGGCGCCGCTCGCTGAAGGTACGGGTGGTGAGCAGCACCGTCGTGTTGTCCTCCACCGTGGTGCTGGTACTGGGCATGGTGTTGCAGGCCCAGCTCGCCCAGCGGTTGATCGAGAACAAGACGCAGGCCGCGCTGGTGCAGGCCGAGAACAGCAAGATCCTGGTGGAATCCGAGCTCGGCGCGGTGGATCCCACCTCGGCGTCGCTGGCCGGCAGGCTCACCACCGCCGTGGACCGGCTGACCAACCCCGACCCGACCGTGGCCGGTCCCGCGACGGCTAACGCGGGCGCCTACGAACCGGTGCTGGTGGACGGCGGCGGCGCGCCGGGGGTGGTCGGCACCGGGCAGAAGATCGGCCCGCTGAAGGACGTCCCCGCGGTACTGCGTTCCGCGGTGGAACGCGGCGCGTTCGCCGACAAGATCACCACGGTGCGCCGGGGCTCGAGCTCGGTGACCATGCTGGCCGTCGGTATGCCCGTGGCCAGTGCGGGTCGCACCATGCAGCTCTACCTGCTGTTCCCGCTCACCGCCGAGCAGCGCACGCTGAGCCTGGTGCAGTCCACCTTGGTGCTCGGCGGGGTGGTGCTGCTGGTGCTCATCGCGGGGATCGCCAGCCTGGTGACCCGCCAGGTGGTGGTGCCGGTCCGCCAGGCCGCCGAGGTCGCCGAGCGCTTCGCCCACGGCCACCTCTCCGAGCGCATCCCGGTCGTCGGGGAGGACGACATGGCCCGGTTGGGCACCTCGTTCAACGAGATGGCCGCCAGCATCCAGCGGCAGATCCGCCAGCTGGAGGAGTTCGGTGAGCTGCAACGCGGTTTCACCTCCGATGTGTCCCACGAGCTGCGTACCCCGCTGACCACCGTGCGGATGGCTGCCGACCTGCTCTACGAGTCACGGGAGCGGCTGCAGCCGGTGCTGCGCCGTTCGACCGAGCTGCTGGTGGGCGAGCTGGACCGGTTCGAGGTTCTGCTCGCCGACCTGCTGGAAATTTCCCGGCTGGACTCCGGGGTCGCCGAGTTGCACGCGGAGACGGTCGACGTGCGCGCCACCGTGACGCAGGCGGCGGCCTCGGTGCGCGCGGTGGCCGACCGCGCCGGCACCACGTTGCAGATGGATCTGCCGGCGGCGGAGGTGCTCGCCGAGATCGACCCGCGGCGGGTCGAGCGGATCGTGCGCAATCTGCTCACCAACGCGTTGGACCACGGAGAGGGTCGCCCGGTCCAGATGACCGTCGCGGCGGATGCCGACGCGGTCGCGGTGCTGGTGCGCGACCACGGGGTCGGGCTGCAGCCAGGCCAGCAGGACCTGGTGTTCACCCGATTCTGGCGCGGCGATCCCTCGCGTGACCGGCGGACCGGGGGCACCGGGCTCGGGCTGTCGATCAGCCTGGAGGATGCCCGGCTGCACGGGGGCTGGTTGCAAGCCTGGGGTGAACCCGGGCGAGGCAGCGCCTTCCGGCTCACGCTGCCCCGAAGCCGGGGCACCCAGCTCACCACCAGCCCGCTGCCGCTAGGCCCCGAGGCCCCCCGGGGTGTGCCGGCCCCGGGTACCGTGGCGCCGGCTGGACCGGCGCCGTCTGGAGTGGGGTCGTCTGGAGTGGGGTCGTCTGGAGTGGGGCGCCAGTGAGGCGCGGGTACCCGGTGCGGGGACTGCTCGCTGCTGTGTTCGCTGCTGGACTCGTGGCGCTCGCGGGATGCGCGACTATCCCGGCGAGTTCTGACCTGCAGGTGGTGCGCTCCATACCGGTGGGTTCGCGACTGGCCTCACCGGCCGGTCCAGAACGAGGCGTGGACCCGTTCCGGCTGGTCCGTGGGTTCATCGAGGCCACGGGGGATCCGGCGAACGGGCACGCCGCGGCCCGCGCTTACCTGTCCCGCGCCGCGGCGGCGAGGTGGAACGACCGCACCAGCCTGACCGTGATCAAGGATGCCCCCGGTGCCGCTCCGCAGACCGGCCCCACCGGCGGGATCCGCCGCATCCGGGTAGGGGGTTCGCGGCTGGGCATGCTCGCCGCGGATGGCAGCTTCATCCCGGCGGCGGGGACCTTCTCCGTCTCCCTGGACGTGGTCTCCGAGCACGGCCAGTGGCGGATCAGCAACCCTCCGCCGGGGGTGCTGGTGGAGGCCGCTGCCTTGCAGCGCAACTACCGCCAGGTTCGGGTCTGCTTCCTCGACCCGGACCACAACAGCCTGGTGCCCGATCTGCGGTGGGTGCCCGCCCAGCCGGCGTCCATGTTGCCGGGACGAGTGTTGGACCTGCTGCTCGCTGGGCCGTCGGCGGCCCTGGCGGGAGCCGTCCGTTCTGTGATCCCGGAGGGGACCCGGCTCCGGTCTAATGTGCTGGTCAGCCGGTCGGGGCGGATCGTGATCAACCTGAGTGGTCTGGAGGCGCTGACCGAGCAGCAACGGCGGCTGGTCGCGGCACAGATCGTCGGGTCCCTGGACGGCCTGGTCCCCACCCCGCTGCGGCTACTCGCCGACGGTGAGCCGTTGGTGCTGGGGCAGGCCGAGTGGCGCGCGGCGGACATCGCTTCCTCCCTCGCGCCGAGCGGGCCGCGGCCTGGGGTGCCCGGGCAGGTGGTGGTCGGCGGTCGGCTGCGCGGGCTGGACGGCACTCCGGCACCGGGACCTGCTGGCAACGGTCAGCTCACGGTGCTCAGCGCGGCCCGTTCGAATCCGGACGGGAAGCTGCTGGCGGCCGTGGTAGCCGGCCCGGGCGACCACCCGCAGCTTCGGATCGGCCCCCCGGGAGGGACTCTGGTGACAGTGCCCGTTCACGGGCCCCTGAACGGGGCCTGGGACGCGGTGACGATGACCCGACCCACCTGGCGGCCCTCCGGCACCGAAGCGTGGACCGTCATCAACGGCCGTACGGTGGTGGGCGTGGCGTTCTCTGGCGCCGGTCCGCTGGTGACCTACCCCATCGATGCCACGGAGCTGACCCGGTTGGGCTCGATCTCGCAGCTGCGGCTGTCCCGGGACGGGGTGCGCGTCGCTGCGGTGATCAACGGGCGGCTGGTGGTGGCGGCGGTGGTGAGCGAGTCGGGCGTGGTGAGCCTGCGCCATCCCCAGGTCTTGCGAGAAGGCACCCTGCCGCCGCTGGCAAGCGTGGACTGGGCGCGCCCCGAACTGCTGGTAGTGGCCTCCGCCGGACCTACCCCGCAGGTGGCGTCGGTGTCGGTGGATGGGGTGATTGTCCGGCAGTTGCCCAGCACCAACCTGACCGGTCCGCTCACCGACATCGTCGCCGCACCCGGCCGTGAAGTGCTGGCGGCGGACGCCACCGGGTTGTGGGCCTATTCGGACACCCAACAGGTGTGGGAACCTCTGCTCGGCGGCGTCGGCCCTGGCTCGGTACCCCTTTACCCCGGCTGAGCGGCGTGCGCAAGCCGGGCACCGCGGCAGTGGGGATGGCCGGGGTGCTGGTGCACCACTGTGCCGCTGGCGGGCTCGGTGGCCGTTGCGGCGGGCGGGCTACGGGCAAACTTGGTGAGGTGCTGTGTCCATTCCTGGGTCCACTGCTGGACTTGCTGCTGCCCCGTGACTGCGGCGGTTGCGGAGTGCCGGGCCCGCTGTTGTGCCCCGACTGCGAGGCGCTGCTGGCGGCGCCGGCCAGGGTGTACCCGCCGTGCTGCGCGGCCTGCCCGCCGGTGTACGCGCTGGGGAGCTACCGCGGCCGGTTGCGTGCCGCACTGCTGGCCTACAAGGAGCGAGGCCGCCGCGACCTCGCCGTTGCGCTGGGCAGCGCGCTGGCGTCCGCGCTGCTTCACCTTTTTCGCGTTCCGCCCGGGTCCGGTGGGGTGTGCCTGGTGCCCGTGCCGTCTCGGCGCTCGGCGGCGGCGCGGCGCGGCGGGCAGCACGTCGAGCT
>JAFATA010000026.1 GCA_019244165.1 Pseudonocardiales bacterium
GACGATGGCCGCGGTCCCCGCCTCGGTGGGACTCGAGCAGCGCGAGGCCGCCGAAGCTGATCTGGCTCGGTATGCCCGCTCATTTAATCCGACGTCGTTATATAAAATCGGGCGGCACATTCTGGCGCATCTGGACCAGGACGGTCCGCAGCCCCGGCAGGAGCCCGAGCCTGCCCCTTCTGCAGGGGAGCTGCGGTTGCGGGAGCGCCGCGATGGGCGGCTGGGGTTCGAAGGGTTCCTGGAGTCTGAGCACGGTGCCGCGTTCCGTTCTTTGATCGAGCAGTTTGCCGTACCCCGCCCTGCGGCCGAGGGTATGCCCGATGCGCGTACCACCCCGCAGCGCAACGCTGATGCGCTGGTGGAGGTCTGTGGGCTGGCCCGCGCCGCCCACGACTGCCCCACCACCGGTGGAGAACCCCCGCATGTGAGCGTCACTATTGACTGGGAGGCTCTGCGCACTGGCCTGGGGGCCGCGACGCTGGATTACGGAACCCACATGAGAGCCTCTGAGGCCCGCCGGTGGGCTTGTGACGCGAAAATCATTCCCGTCGTGCTGGGTGGGGCCTCTGAACCGCTCGACGTCGGGCGGGCCATGCGGACCGTCCCGCTATCCATTCGTCGCGCGCTAGTGGTGCGGGATCGGGGATGCGCGTTCCCGGGTTGTGACCGGCCACCGGCACTATGCCAGGCCCACCACTGCCAGTATTGGGCTGATGGCGGTGACACCAGCATCGACAACTGCGTTCTTTTATGTGAGACGCATCATCGGCATGTGCATTGCACTGGGTGGGAGATCCTGATCCGCCCGGGCTACGTCGAGTTCATTCCCCCAGCAATTCTGGACGCCGACCGTAGACCACTGCGCAACCCCCTGCGCTGCTAAGCGATCGCCCCCGTCAGTGGCGGAGTGACAGGCAAACGGTGTGGGTGAACCGCGCGGGGCGCAATCGGTTCGCTACCCTCGCACCCATGGGTAGCAACCGCAGTGACCTGCACCGCCTGGTCGACGAGCTGGATGAGCAGCTGTTGAACGATGCGGCGGCGCTGCTGCGCACGCTGAAACCGACAGCCGATGTACCGCGCCAGCCGCGGCGGCGGCTGCCGATGAGCGGTGCCTACGACAGCGGCCGGAGCGACACGGCCACGCGATCGCCCGAGATTCTGCGACAGGGACTCGGCGGTCGGGATCCGCACCACAGGTGATCGTCGACACCGGGGTCATCTACGCCGACATCGACCGAACCGACGACTGGCACGCTCCTGCAGCCGAGCTGCTCAGCACCGCACCGGGTCCGCTTCGCGTGCCCGCTCTCGTCATCACCGAGGTCTGCTACCTCTTGGAAACCCGCCTCGGTCCGGTCGCCGAGGCCGACTTCTTGGCCGCGCTTAGCCGCCACGACTTTGACCCTATCCCGCTGACGAGCGGGGACTACACGCGAGCTGCTGAGCTGGTCCGCAAGTATGCGGACTTTCCCCTCGGCGCCGTCGATGCGTCCGTGATTGCGGTCGCCGAGCGGCTGGGTGACTTAGAGGTCGCCACTACCGACCGCCGGCACTCGTCCGTTGCTGGCGTAGTGCTGTATTCCGTCCACCTCCAACACGACACGTTGACCGCGGGGAAGGAGGAGCAAAAAATCCATACGGAACCTCAGCAACGCGTCTCTGCCGCGCATTTGGACAGTTTTTGGGTCCCAATGCAGCCAGACTTCGGGTAGGAGTGCTGGGAGGTCCTGTATGGAGGTATTGAAGATCTTGTGGTAGAGGTCGTACAGAAGGCGCTGTGGAGGCGAGTTAGCGAGCAAGCTTTCGCGAAGCCTTTTGTAGAGTGCGGACTTTGCTTCGTCATCACTTTGAAGTTCGCGTGTTTCCCTCCACCACGCCTGCAGGTCACGCCATCGGATACCATCTGCTCCGATAGGCCGGTCATAGACGAGGACGCTGTCGGTGTTCTCGACGATCTCGATGTCGTTGTTGATGGCGTCGCGGAACCGAATATCCGGCTTTGTTGGCGAAGCAAAGATAAGGTTCTTCGGGCGACTGGTGTTCTTTGATCGAGTTGAGAAAATGCTGAACACTGGATAGCCGCCGTCGGTACCAATTTCGCGCAACTCAATTCCGACGGTGCGGAGATGGTGGTTCACCGCGTTGACGAAGTTTCGCTGAGTCGGCTCGTCAGGGACGACTTCGGCGGAGGCCAAGCCTTCGAGAAATAATGCAAAACGTTTATGGGACGCTTCGAAGGCGCCGAGCTGTTCGAATAGCTCCTCGGTCGACCAATCTCCAGGATTGCGGAAAACGTGCTGATCGATGCGCGCTCCCAGGCTTGTCGTGCTGTCGAGCCAGCCGAACCATGGGCTAAACGGATCATCGTCTAACACCCACAATCGGCTCAGCAAAGCCCTGAATCTATCGGCGCCATGGACGAGATCCGCGAGGTCAAGACCGCGAGCGATCTCGCGTCGAGTTCTCTTCGGTATCTGCAGAGGATCCTCGCCCGCCCAGAGCAGGTCCTGGATTGCATTGCGAGTTTTTGCACCCAACTTCTGATGGATCAGAACCTTCGTCGCAATCTCCGGTAAATGGGTGTCGGGCAAAGCTGCAAAGCTCTTGGAGACTCTTTCATGTTTCGTGCCCTCGTCCGGTGGTGTCGGCAGTCCAAGAAGTTCACATGCGCCGCCGAGCGTCTCGTGCGTGTGCCGGCTGCTGATACTCGAAGTGACGTCTCCGAGGAGCTCGCGCAGTGCCGCGAGGTCCGTATTGCCTACCACCGAATGATTCTGGCAGACGTAGACGACGGTCTCCAAAACGACGACGCTACCCTGGAGCCCCACGACGCCAAGGTGACCATGCAGCAGCAGTGCCGCGGCGGCTCAGACCGCTCTGACCGACCTCCAGATACCGACAGAGTGACAGGTCGTCGTGGCCCGATGTCCGCAGCACCGCGGGGTCAGCATCAGGGTCAAGCTGGGCGAGGCCGTCTCGGTCCTGATTCCGCCGAAGGATGCTCAGAAGCAGATCACACGGTTCGTCTGCAGCCACCGCGTCGGTAGATCACCGAGAAGGCGGACACCACCGCCCGCCCGGCAACCGACCATCTCCTCGATGACGCGCTGTCATGCCGTTGTCTACGCGGATGCCAGCACAGGCCGCGCGACGAATTACCCGATATGGCTCCGCAGTGGGCGTCCGAACTGGGCAGCCAGCGGTCCCGCAGTCCGGCTCACGCAGCACTGCCACGGGGCTCAACGCGGCGCGCCTCAGGGGGTGAGGGTGCGGAGGAAGCTGCGCCAGGCGGGGGTGGGGACGGTCAGCGCGGGGCCTTCGGGGTCCTTGGAGTCGCGCACTAGCACCCGGCCCGGCGTGGGCGCGACCTGCACGCAGTTGCCGTGGAAGGCGCTGTAGCTGCTGGTGCGCCAGCCGACCTCGACGCAGTCCCCGTTGAAGCAGCTGTAGCTGCTCTTCTGCCAGACGATCCGGTCCGGCTCAGGGGCGATCATCATGATCCTCTCGTTCCGCGGAGAGCTCAGTTGCCACGGTGGCAATCAGCTCTCTCGATTCTCTCTCGCCCAGCGCGGTCTGGGCCAGCAAACCCAGGATGCGCCGGTAGGCGGCGATCTCCTCGGGCTTCTCCAGGAACAGGCTGGTGGTCTCGCTCTCCAGGTAGACCACCGGGCGGAACTCGGCGAACTCGATGAGCCTGAAGGCTCCCGCCGCCGCGGCGTGCCCGCCCAGCGTGGCCGGCACCACCCGGAGGCTCAGGTAGGGGCGGGTCGCCTTGCGCAGCAGGTGCTGCAGCTGCTCGGCCATCACCGCCGGCCCGCCCACCGGCAGGTGCAGCACGAACTCGTGGATGAAGAAGCTGAACCGGGCCGGGCGTTCCCGGCCGAACAGGCTCTGGCGGCCCAGCCGGGCGGCCACCCGGTCCTCGATCTCCTCTGTTGGCATCGTGCTCGCCCGAATTAGCGCGCGGGCGTAGTCGGTGGTCTGCAGCAGGCCGGGCACCAGCGTCGGCTCGAATTCGTCGATACTCACCGCCTTGTTCTCGTGGTCGATCAGGGTGCGCAGCTGGTGGGGCAGCCGACTGCCGTGCTGCTGTAGCCAGCCCGGGGTGTTCTGCTCCCGGCAGATCCCCAGCAGCCGCTCCCGCTCGGCGCCGGTCACCTCGACCACCGCGAGGAACGCCGAGACGTCCACCTCGGTGCCGCCGCGCTTGCCGGACAGCAGCCGGGACACCCGGCTCTGCGACCAGCCGAGCTTCGCGGCGGCACCCTTCTGGTCCAGCCCGGACTGCTCCATCGCCCGGCGCAGCCCCTCGCCCAGCTCCCGGCTGCGTATCGTCGGTTCGCGATCGCGCATGGTGACCTCCCGCTGGCACCATACGGCCTGCCCGGCAGGAAATCGAGCAACGTGTCCGAACGTCGACTTGTATGTCCCTGGGCCATTCGAGTCACCTGTGTGCTGGCGGGGTGATCGGCCTCGCCGCACTCAACCCGGACCCGGGAGATATCCGATGACCCTCACCCCAGCGGTCGCCGACGCCTTCGAGTTGCTGCAGCAGGACCTGTGTCGGCAGCTGGATGAGGCAGAGTCCTCATCGACCAGCTACTGCGACTGGGACCAGGATGATATTGACGCCGCGCGCGAGCTGATTCCCCATCTGGTGCTGGTCCTGCGTGGGCTGCTGCTGGATCACCAGATGCGGCCGAGCGGCGAATGTCGGACCTGCTCTTCGGCGTGGCCGTGCCCGGTCGTGGCGGTGATGCACGGCATGCTCAAAGATCCGGAGCACCAGTTCCCCGCCCTCGCCCGCCGGGTGGGCGAGGCCCGGGTAGGCGAGGCCCAGTGACCGCAGTTAGTGCAGCTGGTTCTGGGTGGCGGCCAGCCCCTGGGTGAGGAGTTGCTCGACGGCGTCGGCGCAGCGGCCCACCAGCAGGTTCAGCTCGCGGCGTTGCTCGGCGGAAAAGTCGCGCAGCACGAAGTCAGCCGGATCCATCCGGCCCGGCGGTCGACCGATACCAAAGCGCACCCGTAAGTAATCCCGGCTACCCAGACACGCCGAGATCGAGCGCAGACCCTTGTGCCCACCCTCGCCACCGCCGCGCTTGAGCCTGAGCACTCCGTGATCGAGGTCCAGGTCGTCGTGCACGACCACCACATCGGTCGGCGGGATCTTGAAGAATGACGCCGTCCCGGCCACCGCTGGCCCGGAAACGTTCATGAACGAGCGTGGGCGGGCCAGCACCACCCGGTGTCCGGCCAGCCGGGTTTCCCCGACGTCGGCCCCGGCTCGGTGGGAGGTGAAGCGCCCGCCCGCCCGCCGGGCCAACTCCTCGACCACCATGAACCCGACGTTGTGCCGGTTGCCGGCGTAGCTGGGCCCGGGGTTGCCCAGGCCCACGATCAGGGTGATCTCACCGGCGACCCAGTCGGTGCTCTTGCCAGCGGTCACGGCCCTCGCAGACTCGCTCAGGCTGGCTCCTCCGAGGACCGGGCAGCGGACTCCGTCTCCTCCTCGGCCGTACCCGGCTCTTCCAGGTCTTCGGCCCTCGGAGCGACCACGACGTTGACCACGAGCTGTTCTGGGTCGGTCCGCAGCTGCACCCCCGGCGGCAGCGGCACCTCACCGGCCAGCACCCGGGTACCCTCCGGCGCGTCCTGGACCGACACCTCGAACTCCTCGGGGATGGCCAGCGCGTCCGCCTCAACTTGGAGGGCTCCCAGCTCCTGGGTGACCAGGGTCTCCGGAGCGGCCTCACCGGTGACGACGACAGGCACGTCCACCACGACCTTCTCGCCGCGCCGGACGATCAGCAGATCGACGTGCTCGATGTACCGCCGGATCGGGTGCACGGTGATAGTCTTGGTCAGCGCGAGTTGTGGCCGGCCGTCCAGGTCGAGGCTGAGCACGGCGTTGCTGCCCTGCTCACGCACGACCCTGGCGAACTCTAGCGCGGGCAGTGCCACGTGCAGTGGGTCGCTGCCATGCCCGTAGAGCACCGCGGGGATCTTGCCGGCGCGGCGGGTACGGCGGGCGGCGCCCTTGCCGAACTCGGTGCGTGGCTCGGCAGCCAGACGGACCTCGGACACGGCGGACTCCTTAGCAGGTTCGAGGCGCGACGCCGGTGGGCGTGACGCCGGAGCGAGGTACGGCGGGCCCGAAGGCGGTGGCGGCGCCCGCCCTCGTGCCCGGGTACGGGCGCGCTGAGCGCCACACCGCGCAGCAGTATAACGGATCAGGCGTTGCCGTCGAATAGGCTGGTCACTGAACCGTCTTCGAAGACCTCGTGGATCGCGCGGGCCAGCAGCGGTGCGATAGACAACACGGTCATCCCGGGAAAGCGCTTCTCATCCGCGATGGGCAACGTGTTGGTGAGGATGATTTCGCGGGCGCCGCAGCGGGACAGCCGCTCGGTCGCCGGGCCGGACAGCACCCCGTGGGTGGCGGCGATGACCGCGTCGGTGGCACCACCCTCCAGGAGTGCCCGCACCGCACTGGCCGCCGTGCCCGCAGTGTCGATCATGTCGTCGATCACCACGCAGAGCCGGCCCTCGATGTCACCGACCACCCGGTTGGCGACCGCCCGGTTGGGCCTGGTGGGGTCACGGGTCTTGTGGATGAACGCCAGCGGGGTATTGCCCAGGGCCTCAGCCCAACGCTCGGCCAGCCGCACCCGGCCGGAGTCCGGCGACACCACAGCCAGCTCACGTCCGGCGTAGGTGCTCTTGATGTGGTTGGCGAGCAGCGGCAACGCGAACAGATGGTCCACCGGGCCGTCGAAGAACCCCATGATCTGCGAGGTGTGCAGGTCCACAGTCATGATCCGGTTCGCGCCGGCGACCTTGAGCAAGTCCGCGACGAGCCGGGCGGAGATGGGCTCGCGCCCACGGTGTTTCTTGTCTTGACGGCTGTAACCCCAGAACGGCATCACGGCGGTGATCCGCTTGGCCGAGGCGCGCTTGAGCGCATCCACCATGATCAACTGTTCCATGATGGCGTCGTTGATCGGGGCGGTGTGGGCCTGCATGACGAAGGCGTCGCAGCCGCGGACCGACTCCTCGAATCGGACGAAAATCTCACCATTGGCGAAGGAGTAGGCCGACTGCGGGGTGACGGCGACGTCAAGATGCTTGGCCACCTCCTCGGCCAACTCGGGGTGGTAGCGCCCGGAGAGGAGCATCAGGCTCTTCTTCGGGATCGCCGACATCGTGCAAAGGCTCATGCTCGCTCCTGCCGCGTGTGGTCACCGTCGGTCTGTTGGGCACGCTGCGCTGCCTGTGCCGCCGGGGTTCCCGGGCGCTGCATGTTCACCCAGCCTTCGATATTGCGCTGGCGGCTGCGGGCCACCGCCAGCGCCCCTGGCGGCACGTCATAGGTGATCACCGAGCCGGCTGCGGTATAGGCCCCGTCGCCGATGGTCACCGGGGCGACGAACATGTTGTCCGCACCGGTCCGGGCGTGCGCGCCCACGCTGGTGTGGTGCTTGGCCACCCCGTCGTAGTTGACGAACACGGTGGCTGCGCCGATGTTGGTGCCCTCGCCGATCGTCGCGTCTCCCACGTAGCTCAGATGCGGCACTTTCGCGCCTGGCCCCAGTTGCGCGTTTTTGGTCTCCACGAAGGTGCCGACCTTGGCCCGCTCGCCAACCTGGCTGCCCGGCCGGAGGTAGGCGAACGGGCCGATCTGCGCCCCATCGGCCACCACCGCGCCCACAGCATGGGTACGCACCACGGTGGCCCCCGCACCGACGGTGCAGCCCGAGAGGGTCGAGTCGGGCCCGATCACCGCACCCCGACCCACCACGGTGCCCGCCTGCAGCTGCACCCCGGGATGCAGCACCACGTCGGGGGCGAGCTGGACGTCGACGTCCAGCCACACCGAGGCCGAGTCGATGACGGTGACCCCGGCTCGCATCCAGTGCTCCAGCAGCCGCCGGTTTAGCTCCGCGCCCACCGCGGCCAGCTGTACCCGGTCGTTCACCCCGGCCACCATCCACGGGTCCGCGCACCGATGGGCGCCGACTGGCAATCCGTCGGCGTGGGCGGCGCCCAGCACATCAGTGAGGTACAGCTCGTCTCGACTGTGACGGGTAGCGGAACGCAACCGGCCCAGCATATCGCGCAACACCCCGGCGTCGAAGGCGAACACCCCGGAGTTGATCTCACGGATGGCGCGCTGTGTTGCGGTGGCGTCCCGATGCTCGACGATGCCGGTGAGCGCACCCGAGTGGTCCCGCAGCACCCGGCCGTAGCCGGTCGGGTCATCGACTACTGCGGCCAGGACTGTCACCGCGTGCCCGGCGCACTGGTGCTCGGCGACGAGCCCGGCCAGCGTGCCGGTGTCCAGCAGCGGCACGTCACCGCAGCTGACCAGCACAGTCCCGGACAGCTCAGCCGGCAGGACGTCCAACGCGCTGCACACCGCATCACCAGTGCCGTGCTGCTGAGCCTGCACGGCGGTGCGTACGTCCCGTCCCAGTGCGGCCGCGATCTTGCGCAAGTGGGTGTCCACCACGTCTCGGCCATAACCGATGACCACGACCAGGTGTTCCGGGGCCAGCCCGGCGGCAGCCCGCACGGTGTGCTCCACCAGTGGTCTGCCGGCCAGCGGATGCAGCACCTTGGGGATAGCCGAGTTCATCCGGGTGCCTTCACCAGCGGCCAGCACAACCGCTGCCTTGAGGCTCCCGTTTGGGAGCATCGGTGGTGCCCCTTCCCGATCGTGGTGCAGCTCTATGATGCGCCGGATCCTACGGGGATCAGGCACGCCTGCGTTCAAGCGTGGTCTCCGGGCCGGCACCGCCCCGCAGCGGCTGCTCCGCCGCCAGGATTCGAACCTGGACCATCGGAACCAAAATCCGAGGTGCTGCCTTTACACTACGGCGGACGGGCGGGCCGAAGGCAACGCTGGGGACCCGCTCGCACATCGTGACACGGCCACCGCACGGGCCTCCGCAGAGCCCTCCCCGGTTTTCCGGCCTCTGGACCCGGAATGCAGCCACGCGGGATCGGCGCCTGGTTCAGACACGCTCGACACGCCCACCGGCGCTCGGCGTGTCGTGACGGACCTCGGGTGGATGACCTACGGTTCAGTTAGCTGTGGCACGGCGCCACCTAGGCTGTGCCACCGGTGTGAGCATGATGGCACCCCGTTACGGCGTGGCCGCCGTCCGCGCCTGCCGACATGAGGAGTACCGGCCGATGACGCTGACCGCTGACGCCGACGAGCAGAGCATGGAGCCCGAGCCGGTCCTCGTGGGCCAGCGGACGTGGGGGCCGAACATTTTGGTCTACACCTTCGTGCTCGGCCCCATGCTGGCCCTGATGATCGCGGTGCCCCTCGCCTGGGGGTGGGGGCTGAGCTGGGTGGACATCATGTTGTTCGCGGTCACCTATTTTGTCAGCCTGCTGGGCGTGACCGTGGGGTTCCACCGCCACTTCACCCATGGTTCGTTCAAGGCCAAGCGGTGGTTGCAGGTGAGCCTGGCGGTGTTGGGCAGCACCGCGATGCAGGGCCCGTTGCTGCATTGGGTGGCCGACCACCGGCGGCATCATGCTTACTCCGATAAAGAGGGTGACCCACATTCGCCGTGGCTGTTCGGTACCTCCCCCATCGCGGTGGCCAAGGGTTTCTGGCATGCCCATATGGGCTGGCTGTTCAACCGAGACATGTCCAATCCACGCCGGTTCGTCCCAGACTTGCTCGCCGACCCGACAATGGTGCGGATCAGCAAGTTGTTCTGGTTATGGAGCGGGATCTGGCTCGTGCTGCCGGGGATCATCGGCGGGTTGGTGACCTGGTCCTGGTGGGCGGTGCTGACCGGGTCGTTCTGGGCTGGGCTGGTCAGGGTCTCGTTCCTGCAGCATGTCACCTGGGCGGTGAACTCGGTCTGCCACATGATCGGTAATCGACCGTTCGCCTCGCGCGATCGGGCCGCGAACTTCTGGCCGATGGCGATCCTGTCCGGGGGAGAATCCTGGCACAACCTGCACCATGCCGATCCGACATCGGCACGGCACGGCGTGCTTCGGGGACAGATCGACATCTCGGCCCGGGTGATCTGGTTCTTCGAGAAACTGGGTTGGGTGTGGAACGTGCGGTGGCCGACACCGCAGCGGCTAGCCAAGATCGGGGCCAGGGTGTGAGCCGCTTCCTGTCGGTGTCCTGACGAGCCTGGCGCGGACCCGATCCCCGTGGGTGAGGCGCGGTAGTGGCGTGCCCGCCGGGCTAGCCGTGGGAACACAGGTTACTCCGCTGAGTAATTGATTGGTGACTATCTGCATCCAATACGCTGCGGAACCTGATTGCTCCGTTCGGGTGAAAACCTTGGGACTGGCGCTCACCAGGTAACAGCTGGCAGTGGGCGATAGATATACGCACTGTGGGGAGGGGCGAACCCCAGGGGCGAACCCACTGTACGAGAGGGTGAGCACGGCTCATCACGAGAGGGTGAGCACGGCTCGTCGTTTTTCGTGTGAGTTCCGGAAACATTCAGTCGTCGGCAGACGTCTCGAGTCACGGTAGGGGGCCCGTCTCGATGAAGTTCGTTGCAGGTACTACCCAACCGGCAGCAACCCTGACTGACCGTGGATCGGGGGAATCGGGAGAGTTCCCGGATTTCAATCCCGATGTTCGCGTGGCGGTGGTGGGTTATGGCTACTGGGGTTCTAAGCACATGCGGGTGCTCAGCAGCATGCCGGGTGTGCAAGTGACCATCGTCGACGAGGATCCCGAGCGGATCGTGGAGGCGAAGCGAAGCTACCCATCGGCGGAATCGGCACTCCATCTCGACGACGTGTTGGGAGAGGTGGACGCAGTGGTCGTCGCGACCCCGCCGACCACGCACGCCGCGGTTGCGCTGCAAGCGCTGCACCACGGGCGGCACGCCTTGGTGGAAAAGCCACTGGCCACAACGGTCGAGGATGCCCAGCAGATGGTCGACGCGGCGGCGGCCAGCGGCGTGCATCTGATGGCGGGACATACCTTCGAGTACAACGCGGCCGTCTGGAAGCTGAAGGAGATCATCGATTCTGGTGAGCTCGGCAGGATTCTCTACATCGACACCGCTCGGCTGAGCCTGGGTAAGTACCAGCGCGACTGCAACGTCATCTGGGACCTCGCTCCGCACGACATTTCGATCGCATCGTTCTTGCTGGACGAGGTTCCCAGGGCTACCTGGGTATGGGCTAAACGGCATGTCGGAAACCGTCACGCCGACGTGGCCTACCTGCGACTGGATTTCGAGCGGGCGGCCACTCATGCATTCGTGCACGTGAGCTGGCTGGATCCGTGCAAGGTTCGACGGGTCACCGTTGTCGGGGAACGAAAGATGGCCGTCTACAACGACATGTCGGACAATGAGCGTATCCGGGTGTACGACATCGGCGTTGACCCGACCGATCTTGAAGACCATGGTGAGTCGCACGCCATGCCGGTTTCCTATCGGACCGGAGACATCGTTTCGCCATATATTCAGTTCAACGAGCCGCTTTTGGTTCAGGATAGCCACTTCATCGAATGTATCCGTACCGGAGCCAAGCCCAACACACCTGGTGAGCGCGGGCTGGACATCGTCCGAGTCCTCGCCGCCACCGACGTTGCGGAGACTACCGGGCGCCCAGCCCTCGTCGCCGGCAGCGCCAGCCCGGCGGGAGCGGACCTCGTGCGGGGGGTGGCGTCATGACCAGTGGTGCCAATCGCCCTTCCGGTGTTCCTTTTCTTGACCTCGGCAGCGTCAACAACGGGCTGCGCGAGGAGTTCGACCTCGCCTGGAAGACCGTGCTGGACCACGGTCATTTTGTCGGCGGCCCCGAGGTCGAGCGCTTTGAGCGTGAGTTCGCGACATACTGCGGAACCAAGGCCTGCATCGGGGTGGCCAACGGAACCGATGCCCTAGAGCTCATCCTCAGGGGTCTGAGGATCGGGCGTGGTGACGAGGTCATCGTCCCCACGAATACGTTCATTGCAACAGCCGAGGCGGTCTGTGCAACCGGTGCGCGACCCCGGTTCGTCGACGTGTGTCCTGACACCCTGCTGATCGATCCAGGTGCCACGGCTGCAGCGATCAACAGCTCGACGGCCGCGATCATTGCTGTGCACTTGTACGGCCAGATGGTGGACCCCGAGCCGATCTCGGCGATCGCCGCTGCGCACGGGCTCGCCCTCATCGAGGACGCCGCGCAGGCCCACGGCGCCCAGCACCAGGGGAGGCGCGCGGGCAGTGTGGGCATCGCCGCTGGGTTCAGCTTTTATCCCGGCAAGAACCTCGGCGCCTTGGGCGACGGCGGCGCGGTGGTCACCAGTGATCTCGCCCTGGCCGACCGGATCCGCAGCATCGCCAATCACGGGCGGGCCGCTGCCGACCGTTACCTGCACGACCTGGCTGGGCGCAACAGCAGGCTCGACACGTTGCAGGCGGCGCTGCTGTCCACCAAGCTGCCGTGGCTGGATGCCGGTAATGCCCGGCGCGCGGCGGCGATGGCGGCCTACCGCATGATGCTGCCGCAGCGCTGTACACCGGTATCGGTGCAGCCCGGTGCCGAGCCGGCGTACCACCTGGCGATCATCCAGGTCGAAGACCGCCCTGAGATCAGTGACGCGCTCACCGCGGCCGGTATCGGGTGGGGTGTGCACTACCCGATTCCCTGCCATCAGCAGCCAGCCTTGGCCACACTCCACGAGCGAGCGTCGATTGCTCAGAAACCGATTGCTCAGAAATTGCCGGTAGCAGAGCGCGCGGCCAGCCGGATTCTCTCCCTCCCGATGTCCCCCGTCCTGACTATCGAGCAGGTTGCGCGGGTCTGCGATGTGCTCGGAGGTGCGCTGTCATGAACATTTCCCGCGTCTTCCAATACGGGGCTAGCGAGTCGAACGGGCGTTCACTGGGTCGCGAAGAACAACTGGATCATGAAGAGCAACTAGGCCACGAAGAGCAACTGCCGCTGTCCCTGGGCACCGGCGAAGTGCCGCCGCAGCGTTCGGCGGGTCAGCGTTCGGCGGGTCAGCTCGACAGTCCTCCCGAAGACAGTCCTCCCGAGGACCATGGTGACAGCTGGCTAACAGCGCGCCTGATGTTGCTGGTGTCGACGATCATTCTACTCGGCGTTGCCGCTGGGCTGCTCGGCGCGCTGGTCTTGCCGAAAACCTACGGAGCTCGGGCGGAAATCCTCTACACCATCGGCCAGGACCAGCAGGGCGGTGACCCGCTTCGGCAGGATCGTCAGCTCAGTAACCAGCTGGTGTTTCTGAAGAGCCGGAACGTGCTCGAACCGGTCGCTCAGAAGCAGGGTCGGCAGTTCAAGGATCTCGACAAGGAGATCAGCGTTTCGGTCCTGGACAACAGTGAGGTCATCCAGGTCGAGGCTGACGGTCCCACCAAGCTGGCCGCGATGCAGACGCTGCAGGCCGTCATGGACGGGTATCTGGCGCTGATTCGCCAGCCCAGTGGAGCGACCCTCAACCTTGACACCCAGCTCGCTGATGCCCGTGCGAACACCGCCCAAATCCAAAAGCAGGTGCAGCAACTCACCACTGCTGTGTCGGCCGGAACCGCCACCCAGACGTCGCTCAACGACGCCCGGACCCAGCTCACCGCGTCGTTGGCCCGGGAGAAGGCGATCCAGACCAAGATCGATGAGTTCAAGCTCAGTGGCCAGGCGGGACCGGATGCCCAGCTGCTGACGCCGCCTTACTCGTTGCCCGACCAGGTGTTCCCGCAGCCGTTGATCGCGGCCGGCACTGGTCTGCTAGTCGGCGTGATCGTGGCCGGTGCAGTGATGGCGGTGAGCGCGCGGCGCTCGACGAGGCCGTGAGGACCCGGCTGTGGCCCCCTCAACGGTGACAGTACTCGAGGACCGACCCCTCACCACCACCGCGCGCAACTCGGTCACCGTCGCGGTGTGGACGCTGGTCAGCAGGGCCACCGGGCTACTGCGGGTGGTGGTGATCGGGGCGGTGCTGGGGCCGACCTATTTCGCTAATAGCTTCCAGGCCGGCTACGTCGTTCCGAACCTGGTGTTCACGTTGATCGCCGGGCCGGTGCTGGCGATGGTGCTGGTGCCCAGCGTGGTTCGCGCCGCCGGTACCGGCGGCGCGGCACGCGCCCGGGAGGTGTTCGGCGGGGTGACCGGGTGGCTGCTGGCCATCTCGGCCGCAGTGGTCGCGCTGTTGATGATTTTTTCACCAGCGGTGGCCTGGACGCTGACTTTCGGGATTCCAGATCCCGCTGCCCGAGCGCGGGGTCTGTGGCTAGCCACCCTGCTGGTGCTCCTCATCGCACCCCAGGTCCTGCTGTACACCCTCCTGCACCTTGGGATGGCCGCTCAGCAGGCCCGCGGGCGCTTCGCGCTGGCGGCGGGCGCGCCTGCCGCGGAGAACGTCATTCTGATCTTGACGGTGGTCTGGGCTGGTTGGTACTACGGGACAGGTCGTGACGTTGAGCAGGTGCCGGTCGACCTGGTGGTTGCACTCGGGGTAGGCAGCACCGCGGCCGTCGCGCTGCATGCGGCGCTGCAGCTGTTCGGCACCGCGCGGGTGGGCTTGCTGACTCGCCCATCGATGCGCTGGCGGCAGGACCCCGAGGTCCGCGAAGTCACCCGCAGGCTGGTGCGCTCTGTCGGCGTGGCGGCGGGGCCGGCCGCGGCGATGTACGTGCTGCTCGCGCTGGCCGGCTCGGTGCCTGGCGGCGTCTTCGTCGTGCAGCTTTCCTACTCCGTTTTCTATTCGCTGACCTACCTCAGTGCCCGTGCCGTGGCGACAGCCGCGTTGCCTAGTCTGGCCCACGCCGCCCATCGTGCGGACGGCGCGACGTTCGGTTCGCAGTGGCGCCAGGGGCTGTCCTATGCCCTCATCGCCAGCCTGCCGCTGCTGATGTTGCTCGCGATGAACTCCGTGCCCACCGCGAACATCCTCGCCAACGGCGAGTTGCGGCACGCGGCCTTGATCGGACCACTCGCCACCTGCCTGGGGGTGGTGGCGATGGCGCAGCTGGTCGGCGGGGTGCATGACATCGGTCGCCGGGCGCTGTTCGCGCGGTTGGACGACCGCATTCCTCGCCGGGCCAGCGAAGTCGCTTTCGGTGTGACGCTCCTCGCCGCGGCTGCGGCCTTGCTCTTGCCCGCCGACGGTTCCCGCCTGATCTGGCTGGTGGTGGCCATCCTGGCCAGCGAACTCACCGCCGCCGGGACGGTGTTAACCCGGCTGCGCCGGGCAATTCGGCCTGAGCGGTTCCTCGAATCCCGAGCCTTGCTCGCTGCGCTGGTGGCCACGGTCGCGATGGCTCCGGTGGCCGTCACGATGCGGTGGCTCGCCAACGCCGATGGTGGCGACCGGGTTGCCAACCTCGCGCTTCTTGTCCTGGGCGGCGTCGTAGCGCTCAGCGTCTATGTCCTGGTGCTCCGTGTCGCGGTGCGACAGATAGGTGGCGGGTCATGACTCGAGCCGAGAGTCCGCTCACCCTTGCGACCAACCGCTGGCTGGAACTGGGAGCCGCTGGCTGCGCCTTGATTGGTGGGGTTCTCGCGGTGGCGGCCGGGCCGCTGGCTGTCCTCACCACCATCGGGGTGCTGGGCCTGGTCGGGTTGTTCGCTGCGGCGGCCTACCGGCCGGTCTTCGCGACATACGTCTATCTGGGCACCTTGCCCCTTATCGCCGGCATCGACCGGGGCAACCTGATCCCTCTGGTGCGCCCCAACGAGGCGCTGCTGGTCGTGCTGCTGGCTGGCGCGCTGGTCGGCGGCTGTCTCCGACGGAGCCAGGGCCAGACGGCATCGCTCCAGATGCATCAGTTCGACATCCCGCTCGGTGTCTTTCTGCTGATGTCGACGGCGTGGCCGCTGCTGTCCATGGTGCTGCGCGGGCACACGCCAGCGAGCTCTGATCTGGCCGCCGTGCTGCCGGTCTGCAAGCTCATCGCCCTCTACCTGCTGGTGCGTTTCACCGTCACCACCGAGGCCCAGCTGGTGCGGTGCTTCCGGCTGATTATCTGGCCGGGGACCGTGGTCGCGGTGATCGCAATCCTACAGACCCTCCACTTCGGCCCGGTTGTCTCGATGCTGCAGACCGTCTGGACGCCTGACAGCAACTCTGCAGCATTGGCCGAGCGAGGCACCACGACACTCGCCTCGTCGATCGCCACCGGCGACTACATCATTATCTGCCTGACCTTGGTGATCTGCTGCGGGGTCCGCGGTCTGCTGGATCGCCGGGAACGGCTGGTGTTGGGATTTGTGCTTGGGGCGGGTGTGCTTGCCGCCGGTCAGTTCTCCACCTGGATCTCCGCGGTTGTAGCGGCCGGGCTCATTCTGTGGCGTTTCGGCACCGTGCGCCGTGACTCCACCCGGTTCTTGTGGTTGGTTCCGGTCGCGCTTGTGGTTGGCGCGCCAGCGCTGATCGGCCGGTTGGAGGGGTTCGGGGACTACGGCGTGCCACGCAGCTGGATCGGCCGCTGGAACAACCTGTCCAATTTCTACCTACCGAGATTCGGCTTCATCAACGTCCTGCTGGGGGTGTCGCCCAACTCGGTGCTGCCAGCGCCCGAGAGGTGGCGCGAGGTCATCTACCTGGAAAGCGGCTACCTGGAATTGCTCTGGGTTGGCGGGATCCCGCTGTTGGCTGCCTTCCTCTGGCTGTCGGTCGCGGTGTTGCGCAGAACCGGCAAGCTCATGGCCCCGTCGGGCGGTCAGCCGGAGGGTCATTCGGACGCCGTCGCTGCGGCGGCGTCAGCGCTGTGGGTCTGTTGGTGGTTCGTGCTCATCCTTACCGTCCTCGATCCGCATCTGACGCTACGAGGCACCGGCGACGTGCTTTTCATGCTGATGGGAATCACCACGGGGAGGCTCAGTGTCCAGCGGCGTTGAACAAGCACGACTGCCCGCTCGATGGGAACCGGTTGCTCGGCGCGTCGTCGATCTGCTGGTGGTGGTAATCGCGTTACTCGTGCTCGCGATCCCGATGCTGCTCATCGCGATGCTGGTCAGGCTGGGGACTCCAGGTCCGGCATTGTACCGTCAACAGCGGTTAGGTCGGGGGGCCCGACCGTTCACGATGTACAAGTTCCGCACCATGCGGACCGGAGGCTCCGACGCGCAACACCGCGAGCTCATTGCCCGCGAGTTGCAGGGCGAGGACACCTCAGTTAACGGCAGCTGGAAGATTGACAGCGATCCGCGAGTGACCCGGATCGGCGCGCTCCTGCGACGGACCAGCATTGACGAGCTTCCCCAGCTACTCAATGTGCTGCGGGGCCAGATGTCATTGGTCGGACCTCGCCCGTGTCTGGACTGGGAAGCGGAGATGTTCCCGGCCAAATTTGTTGAGCGCTTCGACGTCCCGCCTGGCCTGACCGGGCTCTGGCAGGTCAGTGGGCGCAGCACGATGGGTACCCTGGAAATGTTGGAACTCGATCTTGCTTATGTGCGTAGCTGGAGTTTCTGGACAGATCTCACGATCCTGCTACGAACTGTTCCGGCGCTGCTGCGGGGGCACGGTGCCCGCTAAATAACGATCGTCCTCGGCAGCTGAGGGGGTAAACTTGACGGCCGCTCTGGTAAAACTTTCCACGATTCCCCAAAAATTTGCCACGATTCCCCGGCTCTCCCGCCGGGCCCGTGCGGTCGTGCTCACGGTGCATGTGGCGATGTCGGTCGGATGGCTGGGGCTCGACGCCGCGCTGGTGGCGCTGGAGGCGACCGGACTATCCGCCGCTAACCCGGCGGTGCCGGTGGGGATTGCTACCGCGACGGCCATGATTGCCTGCTGGGTGCTCATCCCGGTGGTGTTCTTCTCGCTGCTCAGCGGGCTGGCGTTGGCGCTTGCCACCCCCTGGGGTCTGCTGCGGTACTGGTGGGTGCTCGCCAAGTGTGGGATCGCCATGGTGTTGAGCGCCACTGGGCTGCTGTACCTGGTGCCTCGGTTGCCTGAGATCTTCGCCGGGGGTGGTGAGCCGGTCGAGATGCAGACCCTGATCGCGAGGTCGGTCGCGCTCATGCTGTTGCTCGCCGCGACCGGGATCTCGGTGGTCAAGCCGTGGGGCAAGACACCACGCGGTCGCCAGAGACCGGTGAAGTTCTTCACGGTTCCCCGGCTCTCCCGCCGGGTCCGGGCGGTCGTGCTCACGGTGCATGTGGCGACGTCGATCGGATGGCTGGGGCTCGACGGCGCGCTGGTGGCGCTGGAGGTGACCGGGATGTTCACCGTGAACCCGGCGGTGCCGGTGGGGATTGCTACCGCGACGGCCATGATCGCTTGTTGGATGCTCATCCCGGTGGTGTTCTTCTCGCTGGGCAGCGGGCTGGCGTTGGCGCTGTCCACTCCCAGTGATCTGGCACGGTACTACTGGTGGGTCCTCGCCCGGTGTGGGATCGCCATGGCATTGGCCGCCGCTGGGCTGCTGTACCTGGTGCCTCGGTTGTCTGAGATCTTCGTTGGGGGCGGTGAGCCGGTCGAGATGCAGACCCTGATCGCGAGGTCGGTCGCGCTCATGCTGTTGCTCGCCGCGACCGGGATCTCGGTGGTCAAGCCGTGGGGCGGGGCCCGCTGGATACCGGAGTCCCTCCTTCATCCCGTTCAGCAGAAGTAGCGATACAGCAGCCTGCCAGCCTGCCTGGTCACGTCATCGGGGACCGAGTCGTCGGTGAGCAGCCGGGTAAGCTCGCCGAGCATCGCCCCCGCCTGGGGATTGGTGCGCGCGTGCTCTCCACCAGCGCGCAGGGTCACGATCTGCCGCTCCTCGGTAGCCCACTTGCGTTTGTACGCGATCAAGCCTGGCTGGTCGAGGTCGCTGAGCCCCCAATCAACCAGCCGGGCTCCGCGCTGGATCCCCCACCGTATCCCGGCCCAGAAAATCGCGTCGTTGGGGCGAAGAGCCAGGTGCTCGTGGCGCGAGGCCCCGAACTTGTAGTACAGCGCATCGCCCCAGGTGAGGAAGACCGCGCCGGCGATCAGTTCGTCACCGGCGTGGGCGAGCATCGTGACGATCGCATCGTCGCGGGCGAAAGCATCCCAGATGTGATCGAACAGCTCGACGGGCTGGGCGAGCAGCCGGTATTTGCGTTTGCGCAGCACGACGTGCAACCCGTGGAACCGGTGCACGGCGTCCCGGTCGGTGTGCGCCTCAACCCGCACCCCTTCACGTTCGGAGATCACGATGTTGCGGCGAGCGTGCTGGGAAAGCCGCTGCCGGATCTCCTCGACGCCGCCGTTCAGCGGCGTACCGTGCCACGCCGCCGCAGCGATCTGTGCGAAGCGGGGGTCGCCAACGGGCACGGCGTCGGCGAAGCACCGCAGCGTCAGCGGAGCAGCGGCGGTGCTGATCGGCTCCACGAGCGCTTTCCAGTCGAGCTGGTCATCGGTCAGCGGTTCCGCCCGGTCAGAGAACGGCAGGCTGGACAACCTGTCGCCGCGGATGTCGCTGATCGGCACCCAGGCCAGTCCCGCGCGGGGCTGCCCGTCCCCGGCGAGCCGGAGAGCGCCGCAGGGAGTGAAGCCGTAGGTGGCGCATACCGCATCGATCCACGGCGGTGAGGTGAACACGCTGCCGTGCGGGCCCTGGGCGAGCAGCCGCCAGCGGGGGTCCTGCCGCGGATCGGTGAGCACGGTGTCCGGCAGCACGGTGTCTGATAGCCTTGGGGGCGCGTTCACGAATGCAACGGTACCCGCTACCCTTGCGAAATGACCACGCTGTTTGTCGCCACGACGGGTGGGCACCTGACCCAGCTCGACAGCCTGGCTAGCCGCATTCCCCCTGGTAGCGCCGCCCACGATGATGCTGTGTGGGTGACCCATGCCAATGAGCAGAGCCGGTCGATGCTGGCGGACCGGGACGTGGAGTTCGTGCCCTACGTCGGGGTACGCAACGTGCCTGATGTGCTTCGATGCATTCCGTATGCGCGCCGGTTGATGAAGCGCCGGAAGCTGACCCGGGCAGTGTCGACGGGGTCAGGGATCGCCTTGGGTTACCTGCCGTATCTGGCCGCGCGGGGAGTGGAGTGTCACTACATCGAAAGCGCGACCCGGGTGAGCGGACCGTCCCTGACGGGGCGGGTCCTGCAGTGGGTCCCTGGGGTCCATACCTACACCCAGTACCAGAGCTGGGCGAGCCAGCGGTGGGGCTACGCCGGCAGCGTCTTCGACGGTTATGAAGCCGTCGCCGTGACGCGGGCGCTCGAGGGGGTGGTTCGGGTGGTGGTCACGGTGGGGGCGGCGACTCAGTACCCGTTCCGCCGGCTGTTCGAGCACCTGGCGCCGCTGTTGGCACCTGAAGGCGCACTGGCGCAGGCAACCGGGCTGCCGGTGGAGGTGCTGTGGCAGACTGGCGACACCCCGGTGGACGACCTGCCTATCCAAGCAACGCCGGTGCTGCCCGCAGCCGAGCTGGGCGTCGCGCTGGGCAAGGCAGACATCGTGATCAGCCATGCTGGCACCGGGTCCGCGCTGGCCACGCTGAACGCCGGGCGGTACCCGATCCTAGCCACCCGGGACAGCGCGCGGGGCGAGCAGGTCGATGATCACCAGCACGAGCTTGCCGCCGAGCTTGCCCGGCGAGGTCTGGCCAGCCACCGTGACGCGCAGGCCATCACCGTCGACGACATGGTGCACACCCTGGATATCTCCGTGCGACGCACCGCGTCGCCCCCACCGTTCGAGTTGCATCACTAGCGCAGCCGCAGCGCCTTGAGAGTGTGCGCCAGACCTTCGGGCAGCCGGGTGGGTGGTGGCAGGCCCAGCTCTCGCTGGGCGCGAGTGACGTCAAGGCAGCTCCGCAGCAGCTCGCCGGGGCGGGCTGGCGCGAACTCCGGCTCGAACGCTGCTGGGTCGGTGCCTGCCGCCGCTGCGACGGCTTGGGCAAGTTGCAGCACACTGACCTCGGTGCCGGTTCCCACGTTGTACTCCCCGTGCGGCAGCTCCCCGGCTGTGGCAGCGGCTAGGGTGGCCGCGGCAATGTCGTTGACAAAGACGAAGTCGCGGGTCTGCCGCCCGTCACCGTAGATGATCGGCCGGCGCCCGGTCAGCACCCGTTCACAGAAGATCGCTATCACGCCGGCATCACCCCGAGGATCCTGCCGGGGGCCGTAGACGTTGCTGTACCGCAACGTCACCACGTTCAGCCCCCGCATCTGGCGAAACCAGCAGGCGTAACGTTCGGCGGTGAGCTTGCTCAGGCCGTAGGCCGAGACGGGATCGGCGGGCACGTCCTCCGAGGTGGGCACCACTGGCGTTGCGCCGTAAATCGCACCGCCGGTCGAGATGTTCACCACCCGGCGCACGCCGACGACATGGGCGGCGGCGAACACGTTCACCGACCCGAGCACGTTGACCGCGGCGTCGCGGGCCGGCTGCTCCATCGAGACCTGCACGTCGATCTGGGCCGCGAGATGGAAAACCAGCTCCGGCCGGAAGTGCCGGAATGCCTGCTGGAGGGCGGCACCGTCGCGAACATCCAGCTCGAGGAGCTGCGCGCCACGAGCTTGCGCCTCGCTGAGGTGGCCCCGGGTGCCCCGGCTCAGGTTATCGACGACCAGCACCTGCGCGCCGTGGTCCACGAGCGCGTCGACGATGGTCGAACCAATGAAACCGGCCCCCCCAGTCACCACCGCCCGCATTGCCGGGATCAGTCGGCGACGGGACGTAAACCCGCGGCGCGAGCGACGCTGACAGCCTCCAACCGGCTGCGCACCCCGAGCTTGGTGAGAATGCTGCGGACGTGAGTCCGGACGGTGCTGGGGGACACCACCGACTCCAGTGCGATCTGGCTCACCGGCTTGCCGTCCACCATGCGCAGCAGGACCTCGCGTTCGCGGCGGCTGAGCACATCGAGCCGGGCGCTGCAGTCGCGGGCGCGGTGCACGTCCTCGCGCAGCTCACGCAGCACAACGCTGAGCTGCCGGGGTGGATAGAAGGCATGGCCACGCGGGACGCCGCGCAGGACCTCGAGCAAGTGATCCAGCGAGCCTTCCTTGGACACCCAGGCCGCGGCACCGGCCCGCGCCGCTACGACGGCATGGGCGCAGTCGTGGCTTCCGGTCAGGACAACGAGCTGCGCCGGGGGATAGGCAGCGCGCAGTTTGCGTAACATTCCGGCGGTCGCGGCCGTCGCTGACCCGATCTCCGTGGTGATCACGTCGGGGCGCAGTGCGCGGATCATATCCAGCAGGCGCGGGTCCTCGGGCGTGGCAGCGCCGACTACCCACAGATCGGTGGCGGTGGACAGCTGGACGGTCAGGGCATCGGTCAGCATCACGTGACTGTCGACGAGGAGAACCCGCAAGAACGTCACGGGATTAACTGTGCCTGGCGGTAGCTCGGGGCGGCAACACCGGCGCGGTCCTCTGCGCGCCGAGTGCCGGCCGCATCTCGACGGTGCGGCGGACCGGGCTGGTCCATCGTCCCGTGGAGCTCAGCCAGGCCCGCGGGAACACGTACAGGGCGACCGCGGCGTCGAGCACTCGGAGGAAGGGGAAGAACACTCCCAGGACCAGGAAACGTAGCCTGCGTTCGATCAGGGCGACCACGCAGCTCAGCACGAGATCGGCGCCGGCTCCCGCGAACAGCAGCACTTGCAGGCTCAGGTGGGCTGCGACCGCGTCGTGCACCGGCATGAGCTCGGGCCAGGCCAGCGCGGCTGGGTGCATCGCGGGCACGGCGAGGATGAGCACCAGCAACGGCAGCAACACAAAGAACATGCTGCTGGTCAGCAGCTCCAGGAGCAGCACCGTGAGCATGGCGCTGAACAGGCTCAGCTGCGGCGGATGCCGGCGCACCGTCTGCCAGAGCCCCAGCCCCCATCGTTTGATCTGGCGGATGTAGTCGTGCAGGTTGTCGGGATCCTGGGTTACCGCGACGGCATCGAGGGTGAACGCCACCTTGCCCAGCCGCTTCTGGTAGATCTCGAAGGTCATGTTGAAGTCCTCGATCACCAGGTCGGGGGGGTTCATCTCGATTCTCGGCAGCACGGCCGTGCGGTACATGCTGGCGAAACCGGGCACGATGTGGGTGGCGTTGGTGAACCGCCAGGTTTGGCCGAACTTCAGCAGCCGCTGGCTGATCGCGTAGATGCGCTGCCGGTGGCACACCAGCACCCGGCCGATCAGGGACAGGTCGCGCTCATGCTGGGTCCGGACCGCACCGGCCACCGCCACCACCTTGGGGTCGTCGAACTGGGGCAGGGCGGCGGCGAGGTATCCCGGTTCGATCGTCGTGTCGGCATCCAACAGCAGCACCACGGGGAATCGTTCGACCAGCTTAAAGCGGTCGATCGCTTCCTCGAGGGCGCCGGCCTTGCCGACGTTGGTGCGCGTCTCGATGACGTTGACTCCGGCCTGGCGGGCCAGCTCGGCAGTCCGGTCGGTGGAGCCGTCGGAGACGACGTGGATGTTCTCGCGGGGGACCAGGGCGGCGATCGCCTCGATGCTGCTTTCAATCACCAGCTCCTCGTTGTGCGCAGGGATCAGCACCGCCACGTCCTGCGCGGTCAGCGCGGAAGCGGGAGGCCCTGAACGGCGGCGTCGTCTCTTCCGCCAGGACTCCTCGAGCAGCCGCGCCAGACCGATGGCCGCCCACAGCACGAAGTTCATGCCGAAGACGACGAACGCAACCGACCACCAGGGCATCAGTGGGACGACCTTTCTGCGTTGGGGGAAGGCGTGTTGCCCACGGGCAGGATGTTGTGCAGCGTTGCCCAGGTCCGGTCGTCCTCCCCACCGATCATCCACAGGTAGACACCGCGGATCCTGGCGGCCTTCGCGGCGTCGAGCTTGGCCATGGTGCTCTCGGCGTTCTCGAACCAGACCTCGTGCCCCCGGCCTTGGGCGTCGGTGTACCGGAACGACGGTGACTGGCTGAGCCGGTCGTAGCGCAAGGTGGCGTGGAACGCCTTGGCGCGGCCGAAACACTGCAGCCAGGTGACCACCTCGCCCTTGCCGCCGTCCACCCAGTCGTAGCCGGAGACCGGCACCCCCAGCACGATCTTCTTTGCGGGGATCTGGGTCTTGGCGTAGTCCAGCACCTGGTGGACCCAGGTGATCGGCGCGACCGGTCCTGGCTGTGACGCGGACCAGTGGTAGTCGTAGGCCATCACCCGGACCTCGTCGGCCGCCGCGCCGATGGCCGCGTAGTCCTGCGCGACGTTGCGCTGGTCCTCGCCGGCGTCGGTGGTCTTGGCGAACACGGCAATCGAGAGGACCTTGTTCTTGTCGTGGAGCGCGTCGGCCAGCTGGGTCACGAAGGTGGTGAACGTGTCCCGATCGCTGGCCCGCAGATCCTCGTAGTCGATGTCAATCCCCGCGTAGCCCTCCCGCTGCACCAGGGCGACGACATCACTCACGTGCCGGGCCATCGCGGCGGGATCGTGCAACACGGCCGCGACCGGCTCGTAGGCCCATCGACCGTTGGTCACATTCGCGATCGTCGGCACCAGCGGGACGCCTGAGCGGCGGAGCTGTTGCATTCCGGTGGCGGTCTCGGCGGCCCGCGTGGGCGCCTGGGGGACAATCTGACCGTTCCGCGCGATCCCGTAGATCCACGGGGAGACCTCGTTGAAGCTGCCCCGGTTGGCCAGCAGGACGTTCGGGCCGTCAGTCAGGTTCCAGAACGGCAGCGACCCCACCACAAGGGGAGTTGTCCGCTTGACCGGTCCGAGCATGCGCGGCACCGTGACCAGCAACGCCACCGCGCCCAGAAACAGCAGGATGAGGAAGCTCGACCCGCTCAGCACGACCCGCCTCCGTGGTTGTCGCCGCACGGTGTGCCTACCTGTGTTCGTGATGGCTGCGTTGGGGACCGCGCTGGGTCGCGCGGGGAGGCTGATGTTGGTCATCAGATCACCACAGTCGGTGCCAGACCCGGCTGGCTCTGTTCGGCGATCACTGACCGGAGGATGTCGTCCAGCGTCCGCAAGGGGCGAAAACCGATCATCTCCCGCGCCCTGGTGCAGTCCGGGACGCGCCGCTGGAGGTCCTCATATCCCGGGCCGATGCCCAGCTCGTAGGGCACGTGGATGATGTCGCTGGCCGATCCGGTCAGCGCCAGCACCCGTAACGCGAGATCGGCGATGGACACCTGCTCACAGCTGCCGAGGTTGACGGCGCTGCCGTAGGCCGGCTGGTGGGCCACCAACGCCGCTAACGCTGGCACCACGTCGTGCACGTGGCAGAAGCAACGCACCTGGGTGCCTGTCCCGAAGATCGTCAGCGGTGCCCCGGCGAGAGCTTGGGCCACGAAGCGGGGAATGACCATGCCGTAACGCCCGCTCTGCCGGGGACCCACCGTGTTGAACAGCCGGACGATCACCGCTTGCAGGCCGAGTTCGGTGCCGTAGGCATGGGTGAGGCTCTCGTCCACGGCCTTGGCCTCGGAGTAGGACCAGCGGTGCAGCAGCGGCGAGCCGACCACCCGATCGTCGTCCTCGCACAGGCCGACCTTGGTGTTCTTGCCGTATATCTCGCTGCTGGAGGCGATCAGGACCCCGGCGTGGTGGCGGTGCGCCGCGGCGAGGACATTCTCAGTCCCGTGGATATTGGTGCGCAGGCTCTGCAATGTCCGATCGCGGATGACGAACGACCCGACGGCCGCAGCGAGGTGAAAGATCGTGTCCACCTCGCTAGCGAGCGTGTCGACCAGCGCCTCGTCCAGAACCGAGCCTGGCACGTACCGGAAGTGGGGGTGGTCGTTGATCGAGGACAGGTTCTCCGCTGAGCCGGTGCTCAGGTCGTCGAGCACGACGACCTGATTGCCCGCGCTCAGGAGGTGTTCGGCCAGGTGAGAGCCGATGAAGCCAGCTCCGCCGGTGATCAGAGCGTGCATCAGTCTCCTCCTACGGGATCGGGCACCACCTGGCTGGCATCAGCAGCGGGGTGCTGTGGGACTAGTCGGTGGCGAGCTCCGCGCGACCGTGCTTTGAGCCGGGCCATGAGCCGGTCGTCCATCAGCCGGTCGTAGAGGTCGTCGATCCGGCGGGCCACCGTCTCGATGCCGTACCGCTCGCGGATGGCGGGCACGTCCTCGCGCGGGCGCGCTCCACCGGCCATCTCAGCGGCGATCTCCCGGCGCAGCCCTTCGAGTTCGCCCGGTACCTGGCGGGCCCGGTCAGTCTCGATGCCCTCCAGCGCCGGGCAGGTCGTGTAGAGCGCGGGCATGCCGTTGGCCAGCGCCTCCAGCACCGACAGCCCGAAGGTCTCCTGCTCCGAGGAGGCGACGAACAGGTCCAGAGCCGACAGCATGGCGGCCACGTCGTGCCGCTCCCCGGCGAAGGTCACCAGCTCCGTGACGCCCTGGCAGGCCGCCTCCGCTTCCAGCTCGGGCCGGATCGACCCGTCACCCACGATCAGCAGCCGGTGCTGATCGTCGAGTAACGGCGCGGCAGCCCTGATCACCAGGTCGAAGCGCTTGATCGGGTCGAGCCGGCCGAGTACGCCCAGGAGGTAGGCACCGGGGGGGAGACCTAGCTCGCCGCGGATCCGGTCCCGGGCGGCGCCGTCGTAGGCGACCCGGGCAAAGTCCAGGCCGTTGGGAATGATTTCGATCTTGCGGGCGGGCACGCCCCAGGCCGTCAGCCGGTGGGCCACCGTCTCCGACACCGCGATCGTGACGTCTGAGCACAGGTCCGTGCCCAGGTACAGGGCGCGCACCCCGAGGGTCATCCGCCGGCGTTCCAGGTGCGTCGCGCCGATGGAGTGCTCGGTGGTGACCACCACCGGCGTGCCGGCGAGCCGGGCCGCGAGCCGGCCGTAGATGCAGGAGCGGTACAGGTGGGTGTGCACCACGTGGTAGCCACCGGCGCGGATCAGACGGGTCAACCGCGCCAGCGCGGACAGCTCGGTGTTGCGGGTCATGCCTAGGTCGCGGACCCGCACGCCGTCCCCGGACATCATCCCCGCGACCGGGCCGGGGTTGTACAGCGTCACCACGTCGGAGGAGTGGCGGGTGTGTTGGAGCAGGGCGCGCAGCTGGAGCTCCGCTCCTCCCACACCCAGCCCAGTGATCACGTGAAGAACCTTCACTGCCTTCCTCCCGAGGACGCGGGGCACAGGGTGCGGAACAAGATCACCATGTCCATCCATGGCGACCAGTGCTCGATGTAGAAGTTGTCGAAGCGGATGCGCTCGGCGATGGAGGTGTCCCCGTGCAGCCCGTGCACCTGGGCCCATCCGGTCAGCCCGGTCCGCATCCGGTGCCGGTCGCCATACCGCGGTATTTGCAGCTCAAAGCGCGCCGCGAAGTACGGGCGCTCTGGTCGCGGTCCCACCAGGGACATCTCTCCGCGCAGCACGTTGAGCAGTTGGGGCAGCTCATCAAGGTGGGTCTGGCGCAGCCATCGACCCAGGCTGGTGGTGTGCTCGGGGAGCACCGCCCAGCGGGTGTCGGAGTCGGCGTGCTCAACCATGGAGCGCAGCTTGATCAGCTCCATCGTCTTGCCGGACCGGGTGAGGCGGATTTGGCGAAACAGCACGGGCCCGCCACCGTCGCGCCAGATCGCGACGGTGAGCGCAAGCAGTACGGGGATAGCCGCGACCAGCAGGAGAGCGGCGCCTACCAAGTCGAAGGCTGCCTTGGTGCCCGCGCCGAGCCGACTATGTCCCAGGCGGCGAAGCGGGACCAGTGGGATGTCGCGCAGCTCGTCGAGATAACCGCGGGGCAGCGCGGCACCCAGCTCATACATCCGCGGCACCACGCAGACGTCCACCGGTAACGGCCGGCAGGCCCGCAGCAGCGGTACCAGCTCTTCATCCTGGGCAGCCGGGAAGCACACGATGACGCGCTGGATGCCGTAGCGGGCGACCACGTCGGCCAGCTCCGTGAGCTCGCCGAGTAGCGGCAGCCCGACCTGCTGCCGCGGTGGCTGGCTGTCGAGGAACCCATAGGGTTCCAACCCGAGCTCCGGATGGTCGCGCAGCAGCCGCGCGACCCGAACCGCGGTGGCACCAGTGCCGACGATCAGCGCCGGTTCGAGCAGCCGCCCCCGCCGGTGTGCGGCCTTGAGCGTGGCGCAGGCCCCGGCGCGCGCGGCGACCAGCGACGCGGCGGAGATCAGCCCCAGGCGCAGACCGTCGGGTCCCAGCCAGGGCAGCAGGGCGAGGAGCGGCATCGCTGTCACGGCCACGGTGCGCGGCAGCTGATCGGACACCCGCCGGCAGATCCGGAGCCGGTGTTGCCCGTCGGCCACCAGCAGCACCAGCACCGCGCCGCCATATGTCGCCGCCGCCCACCCCGATGCCCCCCATCCCGATGCCTTGGCCAGCAGGCCGGCCGTGGCGAGGCTGGCGAGGTCCACGGTCGGCAGGACCATCGGGAGCGCGGCTACCGGTGCGGCGGCGAGCGAGGTGGTCACCGGCGGGCTCCCACGGTGGTTCGCGGGCTGGGAAGGCCGGTGAGTTCGCGGGCCACCGTGCGCGCCGCGTAGTCGGCGCCATAGACGAACCGCATGACCGGTCCGAAGGTCGCTGCCACGGCCGGTCCGATGAAGTACAGACCCGGTACCGAGGACTGGAAGTCCGGGCCGACCTCGGGACTGCCCGCCAGGGTTCGTACCGTCGAGCGCAGCTGCCCGCTCAGGAAGGTCAGCCGGTCCAGATCGGTGCGGTAGCCGGTGGCGGCCAGCACGTGCTCAACCGTGATCTCCTTCGTGCCTGCGCCGATTTCCGGGCCGTTTCCCCAACCGTTGACGCTGCCGTTGACGCTGCGGTTGTGTCTGCCGTTTCCTGGGCCGTCCACCCGCAACCCCAGCCGCACGCCCCAGGGCTCAGGTTCCGCCCACCGCACCGAGTGCCCGACCAGCGTGCAGATCTTGCCTTCTACCCGGGGGCGCAGCCAGTGGGCGCCGGCCGGCCCCAGCGCCTGGCGGGCGGTCCGGACCCGCCGAGCGGCGGGCAGCCGGCGGAACAGGTCGGGTTGATGGGAGTAGAACCAGGTAGACCAGCCCGAGCCCAGCGGGGCTTCCGGTTCCCGCAGCCGCCGCCGGATCGATCGGTGGCCCGGCAGCGGAGCGCCGTTCCACACCAGCCCTGGTGCGCGCGCGAGCACGGTGACGCTCGCCCCAGACTCGTGCAGGAGGGCAGCCGATTCCAGCGCGGACTGACCGGCGCCGACGACCGCGACCTCACGGCCGGCGAACACGGCGAGATTGTCGTGGGCGCAGGTGTGCGTGCAGATCTGCGCTGGCAGTGCGGCGAGGGTGCTGGGCAGATGAGAGAAGTGCTGCACTCCGGTGGCCACGACGACCTTGCGGGCCAGCGCGGTGCTCCCGCCTGCCAGGCTGATTTCGAAGTGCCCGCCGGCCCGGGTCACGTCGATGACCATCAGCTCTTCCAGGTGCGGAACCTCGGCGCGCTGGAACCAGTCGCCGTAGGCGACGAACGTCTCCAGCGGTACCGGTAGCCCGTAGTCGGCATAGTCCCGGCCGGTGGCCTCGCAGAACGCGCGCAACGTATGCCTGCTGTCGGGGTCGGACAGGTTGGAGGCGTATCCCTGCGACTTGAGGAACATGCCGGCTGGCATCGCCTGCCGCCACAGCTGCATCGGCAGCCCGAACTGGCGGAAGCCGATACCGGCGGCGCGCAGGTGGGCACCGAGCGACAGGCCGTAGGGGCCGGCGCCCACGATGGCAACGTCAACCAGGTTGTTCATTTCTGGCTCCTCCATGCGGCTAGCTGCGTGGTGACGGGTCGAGGTGCGCTGCGCAGTGGGCGGCTTATCGCGCGCCACCCCATGCGCAGGCACATCAGTCCAAACGGTGCGAGATCATCTCGGGCGAACCAGGCCAGCTCGTCGGCCTGGCGCAGCGATGCCACCCAGGACCGGAAATCCAGGTCGACCCGCCGGTAGGCCAGTGCTGCGATCGGGTCGTAGTTCTCTACCAGGAAGCTGCGGCCGAAGTGTGGCGAACCCTGCGGCACTGCCCGGCCGGTCAGGTCCAGATGCGCCGCGATCACCACGTCAACACCCGCGGTGTCCCGAAACAGCCGGAACTGCGCACCCAGCCTCGGGTTGAAGTCCAGCAGTTTGTACTGGCCGTCCCGGGGGTCTAAGCGGTAGTCGAGGTCGGCGATGCCGCGAAAACCTAACCGGGCTGCCAGGTCGGTGGCCTGGCGGCGCAGCGGCGGGTTGTCCACCCAGTGCCCGAGGCTGGTCAGCCCGGCGTGCGCCGGGTAGGAGCGTTCCTTGATCCCAACGAAAGCGGGCCGGCAGCGTGACTGGGCGTCAGCGTAGCCGTGGAAGAAGTAGTCCTGGCCCCTTTTATGGGGAGGGATGTAGTCCTGCAGCATCAAGGCCGCACCGCCGGAGTCGACGCAGGCTCGCCAGTGGTGCGCGAGCTCCTCGCGGCTGCGTAGCACCGAGGTACTGCGCAGCCCCTTCGCGCTGCTGGAGCGCCATGGCGTGGCCAGCTTCGCGACCAGCGGGAACCCGACCCGCTCGGCGAACTCCTGGGCGTCGGCGAGACAGGCGGGCAGCGCGGCCGGCACGCACGGCACGCCCAGCCGCCGGCACAGCTGGTACAGCGTGTGCTTGCCGGCCAGCTGACGTGGCAGGTCGCTGGGTGGGTCGGGGAACAGGTACCAGCGTCGCAGCTCGGTGCCATGCTCGGCGAGGAAGATGGCGCCAGCGTCGTCGGTGGGAATGAGCACGGCAGGGCGGCCGATCCGCTCGGCGAGCCTCACCAACCCGGCCCGCACCTGGTCGGCATCCTCGGCGTCTGGCCGCCAGATCCATCGGTGGTGCAGGTAACGGGATCTGGCCGCCGGTGCCAACGGGTCCTCGTGCACGCTGTAGACCGGCACGCCCAGCCGGCCCAGGCTGCGGATCGCACCCAACCCGCCGTGGTGCAGGGCATTGCGGTCGAGCTTGAAGACAACCGCCGGTGTCGTGATGTCCAGCTGTGCCATCGTCATCTGGGCCATGTTCATCGGCGGAGTCATCGGCGGATCAGTCCTCACACCACGCTGCGCCGCGTGGCGCCGTCGAACAGGTCGAACAGGTAGGTCGCGTCCAGCACCCGCGGGCAGCTTCGGATCCAGCTGTAGTCGGCCCCGGGGTGCACCCCGTGGATGACCGCCAGGTCCCAGTCCGCTCCGTCGGGTGCCGTGACGCTGCGCAGCAGCTGCCCGTCGGGTGTCTGGACTACGGGCACCAACGGGTCGTGGTAGCTGACCTCTACATCGCTCCGCGCGAGTCCATCGATGATCAGCAGTGCCGGTGATTCCCGCACGTCGCTGACGCCGGCCTTGTAGCTGGCGCCGACCACGATCACCTTGGCGCCGGTGGGTGATCGACCGTCGCTGGCGAGGACCTCGATGGCCCGCTCGACGACGCGAGCCGGGCGCGCGTGGATGGAGCGCATGGCCTGCTCGATCAGCGGTGTCGGCCGGCGACGTCCTCGCAGTTGCCACAGCAGGTAGTGCGGATCGCACGGGATGCAGTGCCCACCCACCCCGGGTCCGGGGAACGCGGCGAGAAAGCCGTAGGGCTTGGTCGCCGCGGCCAGGGTGACCTCGATCGGGTCCAACCCCAGCGTGCCGCACACGTCGCTGAACTCGTTAGCCAGCGCCAGGGTGACCGCGCGGAAAATGTTCTCGTACAGCTTGGCCAGCTCGGCGGCCTCCGGGGAGCTCACCAGATACACCGAGTCGGTCAACCGCCTGATCACCTGCGCGGCCTGCTGGCTGCACTCACCGGTGGTCCCCCCCACCACCCGGGGTGTTTCCCGCTGGAGGTGGTCGGGATTGCCGGGGTCGATGCGCTCGGGGCTGAAGGCGACGTAGACGTCCGTGCCGACGCTCAGACCGCGCCCGCGCAGGGGTTCGACGAGCAACTGCCGCGTGGTGCCGACGAAGCTGGTGGAGGTGAGAATGATCGTCTGCCCCGGCCGGGCGTGCGCCACGATGGTCTGGCAGGCGCCGCGCAAGGCGAACAGGTCCGGTATGTGCCGCTCGTCCACCGGAGTAGGGACGCAGACGATCACCGCGTCGGCCTCGGCCAGCGCGGCGCTGTCGCTGGTGAGCCGGAAGCTCTGATCTCCCCGTGCCGTTGCCAACCGTGCCGTTTCCAGCCGCGCTCGATCGAGCTCGGAAAGGTCGACATCGCCGGAGGAGATGGCGCGCAGCCGCTCGTCATTCACGTCGAAGCCGATGATCTGCGACGAGCTGCCCAGCAGCGCCAACGCCGTCGGCAGCCCCACGTACCCAAGGCCCACGATCGCCACCGGACCCAACCGGGCCTGCCCGTTACTGGCGGCCGGCCCTCCATCCGGTGGAGAGAAAGGCACCAGCCGCTTCTCCAGAAGTCGCTCCCGCCCGTTGATCGCGAGTGAAAGCCGGTGTCCAGCCACAATTCCCCCCGACCGTGGATCTGTGTTGTGCCGACGGTCGCATCAGCAGGGCGCTGGGTCCTCCGTCATCGGGGGTAGGTCGCCTACGCCGTTCGGCGGACAGCTCAGGCGGCTGCGGCCTGAGCCGGTTCGGTCAGCAAGCGCAGCAGGATCGAGTCGGGGTCGAAAGCTTCGCCGCTCCAGGTGGGGGTAAGGCTGTGGTCGGTGATCTTCAACTGTTGTGCGGTGTGGGCTTCCACCAGGTGTTCTACGGTGCCGGTGGTGGGCGCAGCGGCCTGAGGGATCGGCGCGCCGCCTGGCCGGCGGAACTCGAGATCTCCGCTGACCCAGCGGATCTGGTAGCCGTGGTCGTGGATCAGCGTGTGGTGGAAGCGGCAGACCAGGACCAGGTTGGAGATGTCGGTGGGACCACCGGCCAGCCACGGCACAATGTGATGCGCGTCCACGCGTTGGTTGGTGCATCCCGGGAACCGGCACTGTCCGTGGTCACGCGCCCGCAGCGCCCGGAGCAGGTGGTGCGAGACCAGCCGGCGGCGCCGTCCCAGGTATAGCGGGTTGTCCCGCCGATCTGTGATCAGCGCCGACACCCTGGCCTGGCAGGCCAGCCGCCCGGCGGTGCTGATCGGCAGCGCTGGACCACCCTCGATCTCGGCAGTGGCGCTTTCGGCATGCACGTGCACCACCACCTCGCACCGCTCGTTGACCGAGTCTGAGAGGTGTGCGGTACCCCTCTGACGTGCCGCTTCGGCAAGTGCCACCAACGCATCGGCCCGCCGCGCCGCGACCCGGTCCACCGCGGCACCCGGCGCCCGCTCGCTGGCCGCGGCTACCAGCTCAGCCTGCGCCGCCTCCCATGCGGGCTCAGGGCCGGGCTGTTCCGCGGAACCGATCCGCGGCTCGACGCGGGCTGCGGAATCCTGCCCAGCGTCGGGGTCTTCGGCGGCTTGCCGCGCGGGCTCGAGGAATGCCTCCAGCACGGCGAGAAACAGCGCGCCTTGCTCACCGGGCAGCCGGGCGCGCAGCAGCAGCGAACCGTCCTCGGCCCAGTCCCAGGTGACCGAACGCCGCGCCGTTACCGCCGCGGCAGCATCGGCGCCTGCGGCTCGGGCCAGCTGGACCACCCGCTCGAGATGGCTCGCGGTGCCGGCCAGCGCGACTTCCAGCAGGTCTGCCTCGGTCTGCGGGGTCGCGATCCGGGTGATCGCGCGCGCCTTCGCATACGAGATCCGACCCGCCCCGAAGGCAGCCGTCACCAGCGGCAACGTCGGCAGTATCCGCGCTACTCGCAGCTGCTCCCGCGCCGTGCGCAGATCCATCCCGACCCGCCAGGACAGCCAGTGCGCACACGAGCGCAACCCGGGACCCGCCCACGCCCCCCGGGCGTCAAACTCGGCCAACAGGAGCAGGAACCGGCACTGCGCTGCCGCCAGATGCCCGGCCAACCCGACCAGCTCAGCTTCCAGCTCAGGCGTGCTCAACGCTGCGACGTCCATCCCCAGCACCTCCCCGTGTCGAACGTATGTGCGAACACTAGCGGGGGTCACCGACAAAAACGGTTCCGCGGAACACCGTGCGGCTCGGTCAGATCTGGGTGGCGATGGCCTCGGCGACGAGTTCGGGACGGGCGACGTAGAGGTTGTGCCCGCCGTCAACTTCGATGGGTTCGACCCCGAGACGTTCCCGGGCGACGCGGGCCATCCACGTCGCGCGCAGGGCGCGGTCGCCGCGCGGGAGTAGGTAGCTGGAGCTGATCCTGGCCGGGTCGGTGGCGGGAACCTCGGCATAGACACCAGACAAGTCGGTGGCGTGCAGAGTCGCCAGACCGTGGCGCAACGCGGCCAGGCCAGCGTCGTGGAACAGGAAGTAGGTGGCCAACACCGGGTCGGTGGTGGGATCGACACCGAGCCACTCGGGGTTGACCATCGCCTGCGGATCGGCTTGGAGTTCGGTGAGCAGGCTGCGCCGATTCGGATAGTCAGCCACCGCCGCGGCCAGCCAGATCTGGTGGACCGCGTCGAGACGACGGGCCACCGCGGGCAGCAGCAGCCCGGCCGCGGAGTGCGCGAGCACTACCGGAGCGACCAAGTCAGCAGGCAGCTGGGCGGTCAGCACCTCGGCGTGCTCCACCGCGCTGGCGGTGGGTTCACCGCGGATCCACGGGGTGAACGCACGGTGCCCACGTTCGGCCAACGCCGCGACCAGCGGGCCGAACCCGGCTGGGGATTGCGTGCTGCCGTGGATGAGCACAAGGTCAGCCATCAGCCCAGCTCTCGGCGCTGGGCTTATCGACACCGCGCCACCTGGGTTGTGACGGCGGCGAGCTGCTCGTGGGTGCATCGTACGTCGAAGGCTTGGGCGGCCACTGCGGCGGCCCGTCCCTCGGCGGCCCGCAGGCCGGCGTCGGTCAGGCGCCGTGCGAGGGCGCTGGCCAGCGCTGTGGTGTCGCCGGGCGGCACTCGGGTGCCGACGCCGGGGGTGATGGCCTCCGCGAGGCCGGGGATGTCGGAGGCGACCACGGAGCAACCACTGGCCATCGCCTCGAGCAGGGTCAGCGACAGGCCTTCCCAGCGGGAGGGCAGGGCCACCACGTCGGCCGCCGCGTACCAGGGCCGGGGATCGGTGACCGAGGGCAGGAAGCGCACTCCGGGCGGAGGGTGGCCACCCGGTGTGGGCAGCAGATTGCCGTCGCCGATAAGGCACAGCTGCGCTGCCGGGCAGTGCCGGGTCACCTGGGGCCATGCCGCGAGCAGCACGTCCTGCCCCTTCTGTCGGGTGAGGCGACCCAGGCACACCGCCAGCGGCGCCTGCCGGTCGATTCCCAGCCGGTCCCGGGCGGCGGCGCGGGCCTGCTCGGTGGCCGGGATAAAGCTCGCGAGATCGACGCCGTTGCGGACGACGACGTGGCGGGCGCCTACCCGCCGGTGACGGGCGTGCGCGGCCTCGCCCTCGCCGACGCACACGACCAGGTCGGTCCACCGCGCCGCGAGGCGTTCCCAAGCCAGCGCGCCGCGCGCGGTCGCGCTCCGCACCGCCAACCAGGACCAGCCGTGCGGTTGAAACAGCGTGGGGCGCTCGCCGCGCACCGCGAGCCGGCCCGCCAACCCCGCTTTCGCCGAGTGCAGGTGCACCACGTCGGGCTGCACCGCCCCGATCAGCTGGCGCAGCCGCCGCGTTTCGGGCCCGGTGTGCACGCCGGGTGAACGCCTCGCGGGCCAGGGGAACCGCGGTACCCCCCGTGCGCCCAACTCGGTGGCGAGATGCCCCCCGGAGGGGCAGGCGACCACCACCCGCCAGCCTCGGGCGAGCTGGTCGGCGGCCACCCTCGCGACGTAACGGGCCACCCCGGCCTCGGTGGGCTGGGACACGTGCAGCACGCTCAGCGAGCTCACCAGCGCAGGTGGTGCCGGTACCACTTGGCGAGCAGTCGCAGCGGCCCGTCACGGTCCCCAATATAGGTGCGCGGCAGGGCGTGCAGACCGGTCAGGGGCGAGCGCCAGATCGCGCATCCGTAGTGGTAGCCGGCAGCGCGTACCGCGTCGAGGGCCAGCCGGTTCAGGTGCCCGTAGGGGTAGCAGAAGCCGGTGACCTCCTGACCGGACACCTCCTGCAGGATGGCCCGGCTCCCCGAGACCTCAGTGGTGAGGTGACCGTTGCCCCCCGAGGTCAGCGACATGTGCCGCCGACCGTGCGAGCCGATCTCCATGCCGCGCTGGGCGGCGTGGCGGATTTGCTCAGCCGTCATAAGGGCTTTGCGGGGACCTGCCTGATCCCAAGAGTTGGCGCCGCCGAGCAGGTCGGCGAGCACGAACACGGTCGCGGTGAAACCGAATCGCGCTAGCGCGGGCAAGACGTACTCGCAAAAGTCGGCGTAGCCATCGTCGAAGGTGAGCCCGACCAGACCCCGGTCGGTGCCCTCGGCCCGAGCCGCCAGCAGCTCGCGCATCGAGGTGCCCCGCAGGCCCCGCCGGTGCAGCCAGTGCAGCTGCTGCTCGAACCGGGCCGGGTGCACGGTCACGTGATAGGGGTCCCGGTCGTAGGGCGCCACCGAGTGGTACATCAATACCGGGTGGTACATCAACACCGGAGGTTCGCTCATGGTAGGAACCGACGCTACGGCTACGCCCCTGCGGCAGGCTCCTGCATCGAGAGGGCAACGGGTACGTTCGTTGGCGGAGGCCGGGTGCCCCGCAGCGCCTCCCGGGCCACCGTGGCAGCTTCCAGCCGGCTGTGCACGCGTAGCTTCGCAAAAATCTTGTTGGTGTGGGTGCGGACGGTGTTTGCCGACATCCCGAGCTCACCGGCGATCTCCACAAGGCCCTGGCCTCGCGCCAGGCACATCAGCACGTCGCGTTCCCGACGGGTCAGGACGTCCAGCGGTCCTTCTTGGCGCTGCACCTGCCCGAGGCCGGCCCGCTGCGCCCGCCCGATGTCGGCCCGCAGCTCCCGCAGGACAGCGCCCAGCTGCTCAGGAGGAAAGTAGGACTGTCCTTGACCAGCGCATCGCAGCGCGTGGGCGAGCACGTTGAGCGAGGACTGCTTCGGCACCCACCCGTCGGCTCCCGCCCGCGCTGCGTCCAGCGCTTGCTCAGGGTCGCGGCTCACGGTGAGAACCACGATGCGCGCGGGCGGCCATGCTGCGCGGAGGGGCGTCAGGAGCGTGGCCGCATCGTGGGCCTGCGCGACCTCGATGGTGATCACATCTGGGCGCAGCAGGGCAGCGAGCACCTCGGGCCGGGGATCCTGCGTCCTGCAGTGCCCGACCACGACGATATCGGGTGTGCTGGACAGGCTGGCCGCGAGCGCCTCGATCAGCATCTGCTGGTCGTCGATCAGCAGTACCCGGATCGGAACCACGCGGCTACGTGGGCCCTGACGCGGGCCCTGACGCGGGCCCTGACGCGGGCCCTGACGCGGGCCCTGACGCGGGCCCTGACGCGGGCCCTGACGCGGGCCCTGACGCGGGCCCTGACGCGGGCCCTGACGCGGGCCCTGACGCGGGCCCAG
>JAFATA010000007.1 GCA_019244165.1 Pseudonocardiales bacterium
TGGCCGAGATAGCATCGGCATTTCCGGGGATGTTTGCTCACTGGCGGCACGGCGCTATGCCCACTGGTTCGACGGTGGGAGCCGTGTGAAGGGCGACTTTCACGCACGGTTCTGCGAGCGGCGGCGGGTGGGATTCCCGCCGCCGACCCACCTCCCAGCTTTCACCGATTCCGATCACCGCGACGATATGCTCGCTCAGCCGAGCCTGCTTGATGGCATCAACGGCCTGGCGCCAGGCCTCGGCCTGCAGGCCGTGGTTCGCGAGCAACAGCTTGATCTTCGGGGTGGCGCCTGTCTTCGCGCCGTTCGCCCGGGACACGGCGGTGATCGCGCCCTCGATCTCGTGTCGCAACGAATGGAGCGTCACGCTGTCGCTCCGGGGATCCGGCGTGAACTGCTCGAGTAACACGATCGTGGCGAACGGCCCAGAGATCGTTCTGTTGTGCTCCGCGAGGGTGTTCTCCAGATCAGCCAGCGGGTCGGCATCCCTGAGTGCCGTCGAGTCCACATCCAGGCCCACGCAGACGTAGGGCGACCCGGTCGCGGTCATGCCAGGTCCGCATTTCTGCGACAGGCGCCCCACCACGAAGTAGCCGATCCCGACGAGCAGAATGACCACCAGTGAGCAGACGATCCAGCGACGTCGTAGGAAATTCGGGAACGTCACCAAACGAGGTGGTTCGCTATCCTGGTGGAACAGGGTCATGGTCGGGTCCGTTCGATATCAGACTTTCAGGACAGCGGCGGGCGTAACTTGTCGTACGCCTTCTTGATGACGTCGCTCAGCTTCGGATCGGGCATGGCGAACGGGTTGGCCACTAACCAGCGGGCCGTGATCAGTTGAGCGATGGTGTTGCCGGCCGGGGACCGGCCAGCCGGCGTGTTGCCGACACCCACGGTGACCAGATTTTCGTAGAGCTCTCCGCAGTTGAGGTCGAGCGGCAGCGCGTCAGGCGCGCGAGTAACCAGCTCGAGCCGGTCGATCCACTCCTGATGCGGGCCTTGGTTGAGGCTCGCCTCGAAGGCATTGGCCACCTCACCGATCTGTCCCAGGGCCAGCTGGCAGTACGCCGTGCGCGTGGGATCGCTGAGGGTATCCGGTTCGTTGAGCAGTGCCTCGAACTGCTCCGAGTAGCAGGTGCCGTTCCGAGCGAGAGCGGACATCAGCGTCCGGGCCAGCCATGGGTGTAGCTCGCCGTAGTTTGGAGTTGCGCCCTCCTGCTGCGGCGCGGTGGTCCACAGGGCGGTGCGCAGCTCGGTGAGGATGAGCCCGACGTGGGGTCGAGAGATCAGGATCGCTGCGGCGGGGGGTATCAGCCAGGGCGCGGTGATGAAGGGAGCGGCGGCGATGATCTCCTCGATGCCGACATCCGTGAGGTGCCAGCCAAGACGCAGCTCAGCCAAGCGCTTCCGCCAGGGGTCGGCATCGGTGCGATCCGGGTCGGCCGGCGCGAGAACATCGCGGGCACCGGACTTGAACTGTTGGTCACGGAGCAGGCCTTTGAGGAGCCCAACCGCTGCGGGTAGGCCACCGGTGGCGCGGTGGGCCAGAATGCACTCCGGCGTGTCCGTGCTGATCTTCAAAATGTGGGCGATCTCGTCGATGGTGAGCGGATCAAGCAGCACCGGGTAGTACGGGGAGCGAGGCGCTTCGGATTCCTGGCCAGCCCAGTGCTCGTAGCTCGCCTCATGGCAGCGCGGGACGGGCCGCGCTGGGCCGGCGTCCAGCGGAGAGCGCCAGGGTGCTCGCCACCCGGTTCCCCAGTGCGGGTCCCACCGGCCGCTGGTCGCGACGACCAGCAGTGGGTCGTGCTCGCCTGGATGTTGCCACAGGTGGCGGTCCCGAGCGGCGATCAGGTCACCGACGAACCGCGCGCCGCCCGGATGATCAATGTTGTCCAGCAGGAGCACCCAGTTGTGCCAGTGCCGAGCCTGGTCCGGGTTGGGGCACGAACATCGGCTGAAGCGATCTGGTTTGGCTATCCGAAGGTGGCTTTCCCGGACGTCGGCGAGGAACGCCGCAGTGAGCCACTCGGTGATCGTCGTGAGGTTTGCGCGGCTGAGCGCGACGAGCGCGTCCAGTGGTGTGGCGCCTTCGGCCTGCGGAATGTCGGCGTGCCACCGCTTGGCCTTGCGTACGTGCCCACCGCCAAGGAATCTGATCACTAAGGGGAGCGACTTCTTGATGATCTCTGCGGGTAGGGCTGGCAGGACACCTGCGCTCCTCGCGGGATCGACTAGCTCGTCGATGACGCGGTCCGCTCGGGGATTATGGGTGCCTTTCTCGATCAAGATACTCAGCGCCTTTTTCGCTGCGTCGCGAGACTGCTCATCCAGCGATGTGCGCGCCGCGATGAGCCCAAGGGTGAACCGGGTGAACCGTGCTCTCCTGGGGCGTGGTTTCCAGCCGCGGGACAGCTCGAAGGCGACCCGCGCCAGCGTCTCTACCGTGGTGGGCCCGGCTGCGGCCGGATCATTCTGGGGGAAGTCGACGAGGGCGTGGACTACCTCGGCACCACAGGCTCTGGATATCGACTTCAGCGCTTCGCTCTTGCCCGAGCCGACTGGTCCCAGCAACACGACCACCGGCTGAGGGCGGGGTTGCCCGCCGAGCGCGCGGTTCCACAGGAGGCGCTGGGTGAGCAGGTAGGGCTGGCCGACCCACATGTACCCCTCCGAGATGCTGTGCTACGAGGTCACCCCGCCTCCCGACTCGGGTCAGCTCATGGTAACGCAGCGGCTTAAGATACCTCGACGATCAGCTCGATTTCAATCGGAGCGCCCAGTGGCAGCTCGGCGACCCCGACGGCGGAGCGGGCATGCGCCCCCGCCGCGCCGAATATCGCGCCGAGCAGCTCGGATGCCCCGTTCAGCACGGCGGGCTGCGCGGTGAACCCGGGTGCCGAGGCCACGAAGCCCACCACCTTGACCACCCGGACCACCGCGTCGAGCCCGACCATCTCGTCCACCGCGGCCAGTGCGGCCAGTGCGCAGGTCCGGGCCAGCTCCTGGCCTCGCTGCAGGTCAACCTCAGCGCCGAGCTTGCCGGTGGCCGCCAGCACCCCGCCGACCAGCGGGAGCTGGCCGGCGGTGAACACTAGGGACCCGCTGCGCACCGCGGGGAGGTACGTCCCGGCCGGGGTGGCCACCGGTGGCAACACCAACCCGAGCTGGGCCAGCCGGTCCGAGGCGCTCATTGTTTCGGGCGCTTGAAGAAGGCCACCAGCTGCTCCCCGGTCGGCCCGGGCACCACGGTAACCAGCTCCCACCCGTCAGCTCCCCATTGGTCGAGGATCTGCTTGGTGGCGTGGATCAACAGCGGCGCGGTCGCGTACTCCCAGTTGGTCATGGGCGTGCACGCTAGACCATGACCCGTGAGTGGCGTTGCGGGTGGGAACACTGTTTAGCACTCACGGGTCGTGACCCGCCTAGGCTCACAACCTGTGTGGTCCGATGAGCTGGTGCGGGCCCGCCTGCACGTCGTCACCGGCAAGGGCGGGACCGGCAAGACGACGGTCGCCGCCGCGCTGGCAGTGGCGCTGGCCACTGGGGGCGGGCGAACACTGCTGGTGGAAGTCGAGGGACGGCAGGGCATCGCGCACCTGTTCGACACCCCGCCGTTGCCCTACCAGGAGCGACGCATCGCGCTGGCCCCCGGCGGTGGTGAAGTCCGGGCGCTGGCGGTGGACGCCGAGGAAGCCTTGCTGGAGTACTTCGCGATGTTCTACAACCTGGGCTTCGCGGGGCGCACCCTGCGCCGCATGGGCGCCATCGAGTTCGCCACCACGCTGGCGCCGGGGCTGCGAGACGTGCTGCTCACCGGCAAGGTGAAGGAGGCGACCACCCGGGCGGCGGGCGGCATTCACACCTACGACGCCGTGGTGCTCGACGCCCCACCGACCGGGCGGGTGGTGAGGTTTCTCGACGTCACCAGGGCAATGGCCGAGCTGGCCAAGGTGGGACCGATCCACAGCCAGAGCAAGGGGGTGGTGCGGCTGCTGCACTCGGCGGATACCGCGGTGCACGTGGTCACCCTGCTGGAGGACCTGCCAGTGACCGAGACCCTGGAGACCATCACCGAGCTGGACCTGGCGGACCTGCGCCCAGGCGCGGTGCTGATCAACCGGGCACGACCGTCCCGGTTGCCCACTCGATCGGTCACCGCCGCGGCGGACGGCCACGTCGATGCCCAGGTTGTGCGCGCCGGGCTGCTCGCCGCCGGCCTGGATCTGGACCCGGCCGTGCTGGAGGGCCTGGTCACCGAAACCGTGGAGCATGCGATCCGGGCGGACGCCGAGCAGCAGGCTCGGGCCCGGCTCGCCGAGGCCGGCATGCCGCTGATCGAGCTGCCCGAGCTCACCGACCCCGGGGGAGATGGAGTCGATCTCGGCGGGGTCTACGAGCTTGCCGAAGCATTGCGCGAGCAGGGGGTGCGATGAGGCCGCTAGCCCCGTTCCACGTCGACGCGCTGCTGGACAACCGGGCCACTCGAGTGGTGGTGTGTTGCGGCGCGGGCGGGGTAGGGAAAACGACGACGGCTGCGGCGCTGGCACTGCGGGCAGCCGAGCGTGGCCGATCGGTGGTGGTGCTCACGATCGACCCAGCGCGGCGGCTGGCTCAGTCGCTGGGATTAGCCGAGCTCACCAACAATCCCCGCCTGGTGACGCCCACCGAGGAGATCAAAGCGGCCGACGGCCAGCTGCACGCGATGATGCTGGACATGCGACGCACCTTCGATGAGATGGTGCAGGCGCACACCAGCTCCGAGCGCGCCGCTCACATCCTCGCTAACCCCTTCTACCAGGCCATTTCTTCGTCGTTCTCCGGCACTCAGGAGTACATGGCGATGGAGAAGCTGGGGCAGCTGGTAGCGGCCGGTGAGTGGGATCTCGTCGTGGTGGATACCCCGCCGTCGCGCTCTTCGCTGGATTTCTTGGACGCCCCGCAGCGGCTGTCGTCGTTTGTGGACGGGCGGATGATCCGGCTGTTATCCGGCCCGACGCGAGCCGGCGGCCGCAGCGTGCGCCGGCTGATGGGGGTGGGGTTCGGGCTGTTCGCCAAGACGGTCTCGACGATCCTGGGTGGACAGATGCTGGCCGACGCCTCGGCGTTCGTGCAGGCTTTCGACACCATGTTCGGCGGGTTCCGGGAACGCGCCACCGCGACCTACGAGCTGCTCCGCGCTCCGGGAACGTCGTTTGTGGTGATTGCTACCCCGGAGACCGACGCGGTCCGCGAGGCGGCCTACTTCGTGGACCGGTTGGCCACCGAGTCGATGCCACTGGCTGGGCTGGTGCTCAACCGGACCCATCCGGTGCTCGCCGACCTACCCGCAGCGCAGGCCGAGACCCTGGCTCAGGCGCTGGAACAAGCGGGCACAGCTGTCGATTCTGCTCCTTCTGCTCCGCTGGCTGCGGCGGTGTTGCGGTTGCACGCCGATCGGGTCGCCCTGGCCGGGCGGGAACATCGGCTGCTGGCCCGCTTCCGGAGGGCACATCCTGCGGTCGCGGTGGTCGCGGTGCCCGCACTGGCCGGCGACGTGCACGACCTGCCCGCCCTTCGCGACATCGGCCGGCTCCTCGCCAGGGAACAAGCCACCGAAGTACCTAGGTGAGGAGTCCGGCGGCCTGCTCGGTGAACTGGCGTACGGCGGGCCGTCGCCGGCCCCGTCGAGCCTTCGAGGAGCCCGATGGCTGCGCCGGGGGTTCGAGGTCAAAAGTAGCTCGGCGGGATCGTGCAGTGGGGCGGTGAGGTCGGGTGCGTGCGCATCGGCGGCCGGTGGCTGCGCGTTCGATGTGACGCAGCGCCACCCCGACCGCGCCCTTGCCCAATGACTGGGGATGCCCCCTCGGCCCGATGTCGCAGAGGGGCAGGACAGCCGGGCGGCTATGGAAGCGGCGGCGTGAGCATGGCGTTGAGCGACGGCGATCGCTTGCTCCTTTCCTGGCGTGCCACCCACCCAAGCGCGGTAGCGCGGGCGAGGCGAAGGCAGATCCGTTCGGAGTCCTGATCGATCCCCACCATGCGGGCATGATGCAGATGCAGCAGAGAGGCCAGTACCAGGTCGGGATCAGGTCCATCCACGGGACTGAGGTGGGCGCGGTAGACCGCCAGCGCTGACCGGCGGCGGCCCCAGGCCAGGGCGAGCTGTTCACCACCCGGCAGCGAACGCAGGGCGGCCCAGCCGTTGCTGGGATCCGCCAGGCGCAGCGCCTCCCCGTGGATGTCGCGGGCGAGCGCTGGGGCCGGGTGGCGGTTGACGTGGTCAGTCAGCCAGTTCAGGCCACTACTGAGGCTGCCGGTAAGGGCTGCCGCCAGGTCAGTGAAGCTCGCCGCGATGATGGCGCACGGGTGTGGGGCACCGCTGGTGGTAATGGTCAGCTGGGCGACGGCCACGGCCGAGTCGGTGGCGAATACCGCCTCGGCTGACTGCATGGCCGCACCGCTGCCGTAGCGGCCGACCTCGGGGTAGTAGGTGTCCAACACGATGTTCCGGAGCAGCCCGAGGCTCCGGACGCGATCGGCCCAGGCCCCGAGACGCTGGGCGGCAGCCCCGTAGGCGTAGGCGTCACGAAGCCGGATGCGCAGCCGCAGGTGCGGCTCTGGTTCGCGGTAGCGCAAGAACCACCAGTCCTCTGCTGGTCCGTCCTCCCAGGCCGACAGCAGATCGGGCAGATGGGCGGTGAGGATGTCGGTCTGCCGGTCCGGGTGCCCGTACAGCCTCACGTACAGCCACTCTGAGCTGCCGGGCGCGTGTCCTGGGTGGTGGGTCGCCCTGATCGGCCCGGCCCGCAGAGTAGATGGTGGAGTAGCTGGCGGGTCCTTGGCCGCCAGCGGGATGACGATCTCGTGGACGTGCCCGCCTGTCCACCCGTAGTCATGGTGGCTGGGCGCCTCGGTCAAGGTGACGTTGCCGGCCGCTCGGTCCAGGTGGGTGCGCAGCACCGCGAGATGCGAGGGCTCGTTCAGGTCAAGGCGAAGACGAACGTCGTTCTCACCGAGATGGACCGCCTGCGGGATGCGATATCTGCGCCGCAGCCCGCCCCAGGCCTGCGACCATTCCCGCCAGCCGGTACCCGACCCGGGCAGGTCGGAGGCGGAGAGGTTCCAGCTGGCGAGCCGCAGCACGGTGCGGCGATACCGGACGCGCGGCAGGAACGGAAGACCGTTGGCGGCTCCCCAGGCAAACGGGACACAGGCGGCCGCGCGCGCCGTGGTGATCTCGCAGAGAAACCGGGCCAGCGGATGAGTGGCGCGGCGGAACTCGACGGCGTTCATCATCACGGGTTCGACGATTCGGTCTTGCGACAGGGAGACCAGGAACAGGCGGTGGGCGTCGCCGCTGACCGCGAGATCGTCCAAGAGGATCTGCGCCTCTCCGTCTGGGCGGTGTTCGCTGATAGGGATCGGTGGGAAGACCGCAGGCGTCCGGGCAAGGTTTCCGGTCCGCTGAGACAAAGGGGGGCAGAACACCTGTGCCAAGAGCGATCCGGGGGTGAGCGTGGGCAGACCGGTGAATGCTTGGACCATGCAGTCGCGGTCCTCGGATTCGAACAGGTGGAGGAATCGGCCTGTCGTCGTTCCGGCTTGGCGTGCCGCGCTGAGGACGACCAGGGTGAACTCTCCTTGGTCGAGCGCCTGCGTCGTCTGCGCATGCAGGCTGAACCGCAGCTCGGTGTGCGGCGGACTATGGGACGGCGGTGCTTCGGTGGGGTCAGGTGCCAGCTCCGACAGCGCGAGGTCGTCGAGGACCACCTCGCCACTGCCATCCAGCGCGGCCTGCTGGGCCAGGTGGAGAAGCTTGCGGTCCCGGGCCAGCAAGCGCGGCGCGGGCTGTTTCATCAGGGAGCCGCGATAGCCGACGGGGTAGCCCAGCCCGGTGTCGGCGTCCACGACCTGGCCGATCGGGACCACCGCGCCGGACCCGTACCGCTCCAGGAACCGGGCGTGGTAGGCCTGCCAGGCGGGGTTGCCGAACCGATGCGGCGTTAGCCGCACCAGCGCCGACCCGGCGGCCTCAGCCTCGCGGGCCACGGCCTGCGGCAGGACCACCGAGCAGCCGACCCGCAGATCCACCGCGAGGGACGGCTCAGGACGAGCACAGAGGGCGGACATCCGCCGCACCATTGAGGCACGAAGAGCGCGCCGGGCACCGGGGGACGACGCCTGGTAGTGCTGGGACAACTGGCCGCTGATCGCACGCAGCTCCTGCACCATGGCCAGCGGCATGGACAGTGGCCCAGCATCGTTCTCGATGGCGGTCAACTGGTCGATGACGTGGCCCAGCGGGTCGGTGACGTCCATGGGCGGATGCAGGCTGGGGATGAGGATATGCCGCGCCACCAGCTCGGTCAGCATTCCTTCGATCTTCGCCAGCGGCTTTCCGGGAAACTCAGCGACCAACTTGTTGATCAGTTCACCGAGGGTGATGGGCGACCGCACGGCCTGCAGCACTGCCTGAACCGCCCTGGTGCGCCGGATCGACACATCGGCCGGCCGCGTCTGGCCGGCCACGCCGGGACGATGCTGGCACGGAACCACCAGCCGGTCTCCCCGCACAAAGTTCAGATTGTTTGCCACGACGGGCAGGCGTCGGAAGAGCTTGGGCCGCGTCTCCAGGCGTGCGATCACCTCCGCGAGCCAAGCGGCATCAGGGCGAGCCACGGCGCGGTGCTGCCCAGCCCATTGGACGCTGGCTGCGGAACCGATGCGCAGCGGAGCCACCCCGGCGAAAAACCCGAACAGGGTGGCCCGGCTGGTCAGCCGCAGCAGGTACCTGGTCACCGACTCCACGACTCGTCGCACCCGCCGCGGCTGCTGAACTCCTCCGGCACCTACGCCTTCGACGCGGCGGGCCAGCACTGGGCTGGCGGCCTCGATGGCTTCGACGAGCGCTTCCTGCTCCCATACCCGCCCCAACCAGCTCCGCCATTCCCGCACGTGCTCCGAAGTGTCGCCGGTCAGGTCCGGCCACGGCGGGAGGTCTAACTCGCTTCCGAAGATGGCCACCCGAACGACGGCCGCGTCAACGCATCGGAACCGAGTCGCCAATTGTCCTCTTCCCACGCCGCAACCGGCTGGTTTAGATCCGCCGGAACATCACGCACGGTGGACTAGGTGCAGCCTCTCGTGTGTTCGCACTCATCGTCGGTGCACTCCTTGGTGCCCTTCGTATCGTCGCAGTCCTCCGAACCGCCGCCGGCGACGTCCAGGCCGGAGTCCGTGAACCGCACGTCGAGATCCAGCTCGTCGTCAGCGGTGGAGGGGGTCGTGGCATCCATTGGGGACTCCTTTCTCGGCAGGGAGTGCTACTCGACGTGTTCTGGCCAGGAGACCATCATCCGGGTGTGTCGTTTATCGATCACGAGCCCAGCCGGAAGGTCGGCGTCGGGGGTGCCGGCCGGGTGCACCGTCAGGCGCGGCCCTGGGCCGTGCCGGTGGTCCCGGTCCCAGATCCGGATCTGCTCCACGAACCGCTCCGCGACCTCGGCCGCATGCGGGCCATGGGCGTAGACCCCGAGTTCTCGTATCGTCTTGTCGGCGTTCATCGGCCGTAGCTTGGGTTGATAGGCAAGGCTGCCGCCTCGGTCGATTAGCGCGGGAGTGGCCATGGGCCAGTCCGGGGACACCAGGCCGCGATCGACGGCGTCCTGCTTCGCCGAGAGGAGCCAGAACTCCGGCAACCGGGCCAGCCACAGGTCCAGATTACCGAGTATTTTTTCCCCGTCGCGGACCGTGACCCCCGACCATGCCTCGACCCGCGCCATGGAAAGCGCTTCGCTTAGCGCCGTAGCGTCGGCCTGCTGTTCGCCCGCCCAGAAGTTGACCTGGCCGCCATGAAGCGAGACCGACCGGCTGCGGTTCTTGTCGACGCCCTGCATCGGCACGAACCCACACGTCCGGGGATCACCGCCGATCAGGTACCCGTTGCGGCGTTCCAGCGCCCAGGACCGGCCCAGTCCCTTGATCCACAGCGGAACCACCATCCGCCCGCCCTCGACCAGCTGCTCCACCCACGCCGACGGGATACCCCAGGTCCCAACCGTGACGATGATCCGCTCGAACGGGCCGTACTCCGCCGCGCCGAACTCCCCATTCGCACAGAGGACGCGCACATCGCGGTAGCCCGCTGCCGCCAGACAGGACAGCGCGCGGTCGGCAATCTCCTGGTCGATGTCGAGCGTGGTCACCGATCCCTCCGGCCCGACCAGCTCCCGAAGCAGCGCGGCGTTGTACCCTCCGGACCCGATCTCCAGAACCCGCTGCCCCGGCTCCACCTGGAGCTGACCCAGCATCATGGCCTGGATCGACGGCGCGGAGACCGAGCTGAGGGGGCCGCCGCGCTCGCTGCGCTTGGTGACGATGGAGTGATTGGCGTACGCCGTCTCTAGCGGCACCCCCGGTGCGAACAGGTGTCGGGGCACGGTCCGTAGCGCGGCCTCGACCTCGCGTGACAGGACAAAACCCTGCTCTTCTCGCTGCACGATGATCTGCTCAACCAGGGCGCCGCGTAACTCGTCGGCGTCCTGATCCGAGCGCGTGGCCTCGCGGGTGGTGTCGGTAGTCACCGAGCGGAGTTTAGCTGCGGCATCGGCCGGGTCGGTGGTCACTGCAGTCACGGATAATCCCCCTCACCCGGCGGTGACGGCTTCCCCATCCGCCCCGAGCATCCCGGCCAGCTACCCCGCAGCCCCCAGGAGAAGCCCCACCGTCGAACTCGGCGGCACGACAGCGAGGCGAATTCCCCACGCTCTCTTGCGTCCCGGTCTTACAGGTGCAGCCCGCATTCGGTCTTGGCGTGGCCAGGCCATCGTCCGCTGCGCGGATCCGATCCCGGGGCCGGCTTAGCGGTGCACGGCCAGCAACCAATCGACGGGTAGCCGGCCAGTACCAGCGGGTTCACCAGCACGTCGTGCTCGGCGATGTAGCGGTCCAGGTCCTCGTCGGTCCAGGCGGCCAGCGGGTTGATCTTCATCAGGCCGTGGCGCTCATCCCAGGTGATGACCGGCGTGTCCGCCCGGCTCGGCGCGTCCACCCGGCGCACCCCGGTCACCCAGGCGTCGTAGCCGGCCAGAACCCGCCGCAGCGGCGCCACCTTGCGCAGCGCGCAGCACCGGTCCGGATCCCGCTCGAACAGCCGCGGACCCTCGCTGGCGTCCTGCTCGGCCACCGACTGCTCCGGCATCGCGTTGACGATGCGCACGTCGTAGATCTGCGCCACCGCGTCGCGGGTACCGATCGTCTCGGCGAAGTGATAGCCCGTCTCCAGGAACAACACCTCCACGCCGGGATGCACCCTGGCCGCCAGGTCCACCAGCACCGCGTCCTGCATACTCGACGCGACGATCATCCTGTCGCCGAACGTCCGCGCCGCCCAGCCGAGCACATCCTGCGCGCTGGCCTCCGCCAGCTCCGCCGCGCCCGATTCGGCGGTTTTCCGCAGGTATTCCGGTTTGCTGATGGACATCACATGCCTCCTCGTGCCACCCGGCCATCACGGTCCAGCCCTCTGCTCGAAACTAATACAAAGGACTGCGGTATTCGATGGGGTGCTGTGAAAAAAGTCACTTTCGGGCTTGCTGGAAGATGCGCAGCAACCTATCTCCTGGGTTTTGATGCACGAGCGAGGACGGTCGAGTGGTCGCACTGACTTACGGAGGTGATCGCGACCCGTTGCGGACCTACCTCCAGCACGTTCTGACTACCGACCAATGGGAACAAGCGGATCTCAACTATCGGGCTTATTGGGTGAGCGAGACCGAATGCGCTGGAGTGGAGTCCAACTACTAGTAGTACTCGCCGAGCGGTGTTGTCCGTGAACTCGACCTCACCGACGTTGGAAGGCCGGCTCACCTCCGGCAGCCCATACCAGGCGGATCTTCCCGCGCCGGGAGAACCTCCGCTGGACGTCGGCAATGGAGTCAAAGGTCATCCGTAGTGCGCCGTTCACGCTGACGACCTCGACGTGGTCGTCGAAGGCCATTCCCCAGGCAGCGATCCAGCCGTTGAGTCGCTCGCCGTACTCCTCGACCAGCGCGAACACCTGCGGCGCTTCGTCGGCGACAAGTGCGCGCACCTCCTCGGCGAACTCTTCCTCGCTGAGCAGGGGCTCCGCATCCCCCTGCGGCGTGTCGTTACTGCCCTCGTGGAGCGTCATGGCTCTCCCTCCCCGGTGGGTTTCCCGATTTGGATGCCGGGCGCTGTCCGCGGAGTGAGGGGAGGTCGTGATGGAGCGTGGGGTCAGCCCGACGCTGCGGCTCTGGCAGCTGGCCGAGTCGCTGCGGGGCCACCGGGAGCGCATGGAGCTGACCATCGAGCAGGCCGCCGCGCGGCTCAAGCCACACTCGCCACGCTGGTCGCGTTCGAAGCTGCAGCGGGTGGAGACCCGGTCCTACGCCCCGCAGCCCGCCGAGGTCGAGCACTTGGCAGCGGTTTACGAGGTGTCCGCCGACGAGACCGCTGTTCTGGTGCAGATGGCCCGCGAGGCCCGGCTGAAGGGCTGGTGGCAGTCCAGCGCGCTACCCAAGCTCGCCCAGACCATTGTCGGGCTGGAGCAGGCGGCCACCACGGTGCGCGAGTTCGCGCTGGCCCTGGTGCCCGGCCTGTTGCAGACCTCCGACTACGCCCGGGCGCTGATGAGCACCAACGCACCCACCACACCGATCGAGGTGCTGGAGAACCAGATCGCCGCCCGGATGACTCGCCAGCACGTGCTCACCGCCAACGACCCGCTCAGCTACGAGGTGATCCTTAGCGAGGCGGTGCTGCATTGCCCGGTGGGTGGCAGCCGGGTGATGCGTGGCCAGCTGGAACGCCTGCTGGAGCTGAGCGCTCGGCCCAACATTTCCATTCAAATGCTGCCGTTCACGGCTGGTGCACACCCCGGCATGGAAGGCGCGTTCGCCATCATCACGCTGCCCGATCTGGCGCACGACGTGGGCTACGTGGAGGGACCAGCGGGCTCGATCTACCTGGAGGAGCAGGACGACGTGCGGCGCTGCACGATGCACTTCGCCGTGCTCAGCTCGCTGGCGCTGTCCCCGGCGGAGTCCGCCGAGCGCATCTCCACTACGCTGGAGCGATACCAGTGATGTAAGAAGGGGAGAGGAGGCGCGGGATGACCTCAGTGGACCTGTCCCGCGCGGTGTGGCGCAAGAGCAGCCGCAGCCCGCTCAACGGCGGCACCGATCAGTGCGTCGAGGTGGCGGCGCTGGATGACGGCCGGATCGCGGTGCGGGACAGCAAGCGCCCCGACGGAGCCGTGCTGCTGTTCCCCCGCGCCACGCTGGCCGCCTGGATCAGCGGTGTACAGAACAACGAACTCACCGACCTGAGCTGAACCGCACCGAGCGCCAGTGCCGCGGTAGTGGCGTGGAGGACGACTGCTCGGTAAGGCCGTTCGCTAGCCTCGGCGTATGGCCACCACTGAGAAGATCAGCGTGAGCCTCGATGCCGGAGCGGTGTTCTTGGCCCGACGTGCTACCAAGATCGACGGAATGTCCCTGTCGGCATGGATGTCGCGGCTGGTGCGGCGGCATGCATGGGAATCCCAGCGGCCACGGCTCACCGCCGAGCAGCAGCGCCGCGCCGATGAGCAGACCGCGGCCGAGGACGAGCGGGAGGAAGCACACCAGCAGGAGGACCGGCGGCGGGGTGAGGTGTGGCGCAGCCCGTCTGCTCTCCGCCGATCGCGTGGTTCTGCTGGTCTCCTCGCAGACCTTGATCGACCAAGGCGTCACGATGCTCTACGCGGTGGAAGCTGACGCTGATGACCCCCGGCCGTTACTGCTGACTATCCCGGGTCTACCGCAGCGCCCTCACCGAATCTGGTTGCCGGCTCAGCCGGCGGCGTCCTACGGCATGGCTGCCCCGGCCGTCCTGGAGCAACTCGATGCGCTGCTGCGCGTCGCGCTCGATCTGTGAACCCGTCACAGAGCCCCGCCGCTCCCGTCGAGATCGGTAAGCGGCGGCAGGCCCGCAAGGAGCACCCGTTGCTTGCGGGCCTGCCGAGCGCCCCGTCGAACAGCGCGGTCGGATTCTCACCGCTCATTCACATGGTGTCGGCGATCCACCCGGCCAATTCCTGCTCTGCGGTGGTGAAGCTCGATAGCCATACGCCGCGGTGATCTCGACCTGATGCTCAAACCAGGTGTGGCGGCGTTCGGTGTAACGCTTCACGCGTGGGTGGTTCCCGCGATGCTGGTCAAGGGCGCCGCCCGAGCATCGGTGAAGAACTCCACCAGTTGGCGCAATCCGCCCATCCTGGTGGGCAACCGGCAATCAGTTCAATTTGGCTAAACTCGCCGATGGCACTGGCAGGCTGTCGATGAGGCGATCGACGGGGGACGGGCCACGCTGGGCTTCGGCGGCCATAGTGGCAACGTTCTGCCACCGGGTCGCGGCGGCGAAGAGGTCTTCGGCGGTCATCTCCCTCAGCTGCTCGCGCGTGATCCCTATCATCGCGAGTAGATCATCGAGGCGAGGCCTGTTGGTGGCGGACGCATGGCCCTGGGGCATAGTGATCTCCTTAAGTCGTGTTCGCCGTACGTCAGGAAAATGTCGCGCACAGCGACGCTGGCCAACGCGGTAGCAGGTGGGCTGACCCGCGCACCGATGCAAGCTGGCTAGCGACCCGGAAGTAAACCATGCGCGAGGCCGTGCCGATATCCGGGTCGCCGAAGTAATTCCCGTTTCTCTTGGCGTCGCGCCACCAGCGTCCGTGAACTCGACGTTACCGACGTTTCACGCCCCACCAACGTCGGTCCTGTCGAGTTCACGGTCCTGTGCCCCTCCGTCCCGTAGGGTCCTCCCAGGTGCGCCGGGAAGTCTGGTCGGCAGCGAGGTGTCACGGCTGGATGTACGGAGGCGCCGGGCATGGGCAGTGTCGAGACGGTCCTGTTCCTCGTCATCCTGGCTACGGTGGTGGCCACCTTCGCCCGGCGGCTGCGGGTCCCGGCGCCCTCGCTGCTGGTCATCGCCGGGGTGATCGTCGGCCTGCTGCCAGGGGTGCCCGCCGTCGTGGTCACACCGAATGTGGTGAGCCTGGTGGTGCTGCCGCCGCTGCTGTTCGCAGCGGGCGAGGAACTGCCCTGGCGCGACCTCCGGGCGGTGTGGCGAGGAGTCACCGCGCTGGCCGTGGGGTTGGTGGGAGTCTCTGCTGCCGCCGTCGGCGCCTTGGCCATCGCGCTCACCCCGCTGCCGGTGGGCCTGGCTTTCGTGCTGGGGGCCGTGCTGGCCAGCACCGACCCGGTGGCGGTGGCGGCATTGGGCCGGCGGTTGTCCCTGCCGCCCCGAATCCAGGCGCTGGTGGGAGCCGAAAGCCTGTTCAACGACGCGACGAGCCTGTTGCTGTTCGGTGTTGCGCTCTCCGTGGCCATCGCTGGCAGTGTGATCTCCTGGGGGCACACGCTCCTCGAGTTCGCTGTCCTGGCCGGCGGTGGTGTCGCGGCGGGTGCGCTCATCGCCGGCGGCGCCTTCCTGGTGCGCCGGCGCACCGAAGATCCCGTGCTGGAGACCGTGGTCGCCCTGGTCACCCCCTATGGGGCGTACGTGCTGGCCAGCTCGGTTCACGCCTCGGGGGTCACCGCCGTCGTCGTGGCCAGCGTTGTGCTGGGCACCCAGGCCACCCGGCTGACCACGGCGCGTATCCGGTTGCAACTGTCCGCGGTGTTCCAGACGGTCGTCTTCCTACTGGAGAGTGTGGTGTTCGGCCTCATCGGCCTGCAGTTGCCGGTGCTGCTGCGGGGGCAGGCGGGTGGCGACACCTGGTGGCCGCTGCAGGCGCTGGCGATCGCCGCGACGCTGATGGCGGTCCGGGTGGCGTGGGTGTTTCCGCTAGCCGCGACCCGCAAGCGCCAGGATGACCCCACGCGGTCGTCCTGGCGGGTGGCCACCGTGGTGTCGTGGGCCGGCACCCGTGGTGTCGTGCCACTGGCCGCCGCGCTGTCTATCCCGCTGACCACCAGCACCGCCACGCTGCCCGGTCGGGACCTGGTGCTGCTGCTGACCACCGCGGTCATCGTCATCACCCTCGTGGTGCAGGGGTTCACGCTCGCCCCGTTGGTCCACCGAGTGGGAATCGCACTGGCGGTGGAGGACGTCCACCAGGAATACACCACCGCGCGCCTGGCGTTGGCCCACGCTGGGCTGTCCCACCTCGAGCACCTCACCGCAACCCACGCCGCGCCGGAGCACGTCATCGAGGCGCTCCGCACCAGCTGGCAGGAGCGCGTCAGGCGCATCACCGAGCACCAGGAGCAGGCGCCCCGCACTGGCTCGGTGTACCGCCAGCTGCGCCGTGAGCTCCTTGACGTGGAAAGCGCCGAACTCGACCGGCTCTATCACGACGGCGCGATCAGCGACGCCACCCGCCGACGGATTCAGCGCTCGCTGGATTTGGAACATACCGGGTTGGGCGAAGGACCCGAGACCCCGTAGTCCAGTTTCACCTCGACCCGTAACTCCTCGTTCCCGGGCAGGAGGGACACCTTCTCGACATTCCCCGCCTCGCGGATGTCGTCAGTGACCGCGCGCAGCAGAGGATGACGGTCCGCGCTGGCGTAAATGGTGAGCTCGCTGACGACCGTCCGCAGGGAGACCTTCGCCGTGCTCTTGGCCTTGCGGATCTCGTGGAGCAGGGTCGTGGCCACATCCAGATACGTGACGTCAGTATCCGGGGGCACGCCCAGGGTGGCGGGCTCGGGCCAGGGCGAGCGGTGGATCGAGCCGTCGTGGGAGTGCGACCACACTTCTTCGGTGACGAAGGGCAGGAAAGGCGCGAAGAGTGCAAGCACGATGTCCCGGACGCGGGTCAGCGTTGCCAGTGCTGAGCTATCGTGCCGGTAGGCGCGGCTCTTGACCAACTCGACATAGTCGTCGCAGAAAGACCAGAAGAACGTCTCGGTCACGACCAGCGCTTTGGTGTAGTCGTAGCTCTCCAAAGCCGTGCTGGCCTCGGTGACGGTCTTCTCCAACCGCTGGAGCAGGGCGGCATCAAGCGGATGCATCGGGCTCACATCGGCTGCCGGGGTGCCGAATCCGCCAATGAACTTGGCGACGTTGAGCAGTTTGACGACCAGCTTGCGACCGATCTTGAACTGATTGCGGTCGATGGCCAGGTCGAGCCCGGGTCGGCCGCCGGCTGCCCAGTACCGCACGGCGTCGGCGCCGAATGAGGCAATCAGGTTGGTGGGTGCGTCGGGGCTGTTGTCCGCGGATTTGGACAGTTTCTTACGGTTGGGGTCGTGGACGAATCCCGAGATCGCGGTGGTGTGCCAGGGCAGGGTGCCGAAGCTGTAGTGGCTGCGCACGATGGTGTAGAACAGCCAGGTCCGGATGATCTCGTGCGCCTGCGGGCGCAGGTCCATCGGGTAGACGCGCCGCCACAGATCCTCGTCGTCGATCCAGTGGCCCGCGATCTGCGGTGTCAGCGATGAGGTTGCCCAGGTGTCCATGACGTCCGGGTCAGCCGTGAAGCCGCCGGGAGTATCGCGCTGGTCGGCCATGAAACCCTCGGGGACATCAACGGACGGATCGACCGGCAGATCCCCGGCGCTGGCCAGAATGGGCCGATCAGGTGCGACGGTGCCGTCGGGCTCAATCGGGTACCACACGGGAAAGGGAACACCGAAGAACCGTTGCCGGGTAATGTTCCAGTCACCCACGAGCCCGGAGACCCAGTCCTCGTAACGCGCCCTCATGTGTTCCGGCACCCACCGCAGTCGCTCACCGTACTCGAGCATGTCCCGCTTCGCGGGGTAGCGGATGAACCACTGCCGGTTGGTCACGATCTCCAGCGGCGTGGTGCCGTTCTCCCAGTGCTTGACCGGGTGAGTCATCGGCCGTGGTGGGCCTTCCAGTTCCCCGGATGCGGTGAGCAGCGCCACGATCCGCTCCCGGGCTTGTGCCGTCTTCATGCCAGCGAGCTGGGCATACGCCTGCTGGCCGCGCTCGCTCACGATCCCGTGCGGCATGTCGTGGGTGATGCGCCCCGCTTTGTTGACAATCGGTCGAAGCTCGAGCTTGAGCTCCCGCCACCAGGTGATATCCGTGGTATCGCCGAAGGTGCACACCATGGCGATACCACTGCCCTTGCCCGGCTCCGCGAGCTCGTGAGCGACAACCGGAACGGCCACGTCGAACAGCGGGGAGCGTGCTTTACTGCCGAACAGCTGCTGGTAACGCTCGTCGTCGGGATGGGCGACCAACGCGACGCACGCGGGCAGCAGTTCGGGTCGGGTCGTCTCGATACAGATAGGGCTCCCATCGAGCTGGGCTTGGAATCGCAAGCGGTGGAAGGCGCCTGGTATGTTGTGCTCCTGGAGTTCGGCCTGGGCCACCGCGGTCCGCATATCGACGTCCCACAGTGTCGGAGACTCGGCCCGGTAGGTTAGTCCCGCGCCGAGCAGTTCCAGAAACGCGTACTGCGACGTGTGGATCGCGTGCTTGCCGATCGTGGTGTAGGTCTGTGTCCAGTCAACCGACAACCCAAGGGCCGACCACAGCTCGAAATACTGCTGCTCCAACAGCTCGGTCACCGCGGCGCAGCACTCGATGAAGTTCGGACGGCTGATCGCCACGGTGGGCTTCAGGCGCTTGTCCGGGATGCGAAAATCTGGGTCGTAGGGCAGGCTCGGGTCGCAGGTCACACCCAGGATGAGCTGCACCCGGCGTTCGGTGTTGAGGCCATTGTCGTCCCATCCCATCGGATAGAACACTTCCTTGCCTCGCATGCGCTGATAACGGGCGATGATGTCCGTGTGGGTGTAGGAGAAGCAGTGGCCGGGATGCAAAGCGCCAGAGACGGTCGGCGGTGGAGTGTCGATGGAGAATACCTCGCCGCGGGACTTGGTGCGGTCGAACCGGTAGGTGCCGCGTTCCGCCCACTCGCGTCGCCACTTGGCTTCGATGGTGGCGATCGAGTTAGCCGTGTTTTTGCCCTCGCTCATGGTCTCCGGTGGTCTTTTCTTGCCGGTCTTTTCTTGCCTGGGATTCTTGGCCCATATCCAGTGTAGCGGGCGCCGCTCGGTGCTTATCCGCCAGCCGGTGAGTCCGCATCACGGCCGATCGGGCAGCTCGTCTACCATCACGGGAACCCCGGCCAGCCTCCGTGGGAGGGTATTGGGGCGGGAGGGTTGGAGGGGAGGCAGATCACACATGGTGGGATCGGGTGCGGCACGACTGACGGCCCTGGACTGGGTCGTGGTCGGCGCGGGACTGCTGGCCTGCGTCTCGAGTGTCCGACCCTGGTACACGGCCAGCGTCACGATCTTGGGCATCCACCGATCAGCCAGCGTGGATGCCTGGCATGCGGGCGTGGGCGCCTGGGGCTCCGTGCTGTTGCTGATGCTGGCCGGCGTCCTGGTGCTGGTGAGCGCGCTGGGCGGGCTGGGGGTGAGCGCGTCCCGGTCACTGATCACGCTCGGGGTGTCCGTGCTGGCGTTCATCGCCCTCGTGCTGCGCTGGGTGACGTTCCCGGACGCGGGCGGCGAGCTGGGCAGGTTCGACGAGTTGGGTGGCCTCGATTTGGGGAGCACCTTCACGGTGTCCAGCGGCGCCGGAGTCGGCCTTTACCTGGGGCTGATCGCGACGATCGCCGCCGTGGTGGCGTCGTTGCTCAACCTTCCGCGCCGTGGGCCGCACCGTCACCAGCTGACGTCCCTAGACTGGTGATCAACCTGAGTCTCAGGTTTTCTTCATCTCACGCGCGGATCCTGGGGAGGATCACGTAACGGGTCCCTGAAGGAGGTAACGGGGTGGGTGCGCTGCTCGCGCTCGTCGGACTGGTGCTGCTGCTGTTCGAGCTGCTGCTGATCGCCAGGATCATCGTCGATCTCCTCGGTGTTCTCGCCAAGCCTAGCTACGAGGAGAGTCTCGGACCCGTGCGGCGGGTGGTCTACCGCCTCACCGAGCCGGTAGTCGCCCCGGTGCGCCGTGTCCTTCCACCGGTCCGGATGGGTGGAGTGTACTTCGACCTCGCCGTCACGCTGGTCTTCGTCGCGGTCGTTATCCTGCGCCAGCTCCTGGCGTGAGGTCCGCAACGCCGGGATCAGCTGTCGGCGCCGCTGCCGTAGGGGCGGGTGAGCAGCTCCAGGATGTGGCCATTGGGGTCGTCGAAATACACGCCGCGGCCACCGTCTCTGGTATTGATCCTTCCGGGCTCCCGGCGGAAGGGGTCGGCCCAATACTGCAGCTCCAGCGTCCGGACCCGGTCGAAGATCGTGTCGAACTCGGCCTCGCTAACCAGGAACGCATAGTGCTGCGGCCGGATGCTCTCCGAGGTCTCCACGAAGTCCAGGCTCACCCCATTACCCAGGGTTACCACCTGGAACGGTCCGAACGACGTCGGCGCGGGCAGCCCCAACAGATCGGTCAAGAACTTCGCGGAGGCCACCTTGTCGCGAGCCGCGACGAGGGTGTGGTTCAGCTCAACGGTCATGACACCATCCTGCCCCCGAAGTGGCTGTAAACCACCTGCGCGGCTATGGACCAGGGCCACTTAGCCTAATTTGATCATGACGCTCGTGGCGTGACGGATCAGCTCCCGGCACGGGGTCGATCGTCTCGGTCACTGCCGGGCCTTCCCGCCAAGCACAGCTCGACGTGTCGGACCAGTTACACTGCTACTCAGACAGTCCCCTCCACACAGCGATCTCGTCGGTGGGTCCAGGCTTAGTGAGCGAGCGCTCGAGTACGCCACTCCATTTAGTGTCTGGGTTATTATCACGCCAGGTTTGGAGCCGTACCTCGATCTCGTCGGCCACGTTGCGGTTGTGGTGACCATGCTGCATGAGCCAGGTGGTGGCGCACAGCTCCCACAGTTGGCGGTAAGTCTTGTAGCCATCCCAGGTTCGAACGTCGAAACCGTAGGCGTCAACAAAGTCGCGGTAGCCCTGCTCGGGCCGACCGAAGCGACTGACCGTGACGGCGGTGTCGACGAGATCCCACTCGCGTGGGCCGACAGCCACCTGCTCGAAGTCGATGAACACGGGCTGCCCAGCACGGAACAAGACGTTACCGGTTTCGGCTTGTCCGTGGATGACGCCTCCTTGTAACACAGGCTTCACCTGACCTAGCTCGGTGGCGATTCGCCCGGACCACCGAGTGAGCATCGTGACGTCCTCATGTGCATATTGGCTACGCAGATTGGCCAGTCGTCGGTCGGATGCGGCGAGCGGACGCCACGGCTCAAGGGGGACCCGCAGCTCAGCGGTGCGCTGATGAAAGATATGTAGCAACCTCCCCAACGGGCGATAGAGACTGGCACGGTCTCGTTCACCGAGTCTTTCCCATACCGTGCCTAGGCAGTTTCGGGCTTTGATTGGTTGTTGAGCAGAGATGTCAGCAAGCTGCACAGTGGGAACATCGAGCCGGGCGAACTCACGCACCAGTTCGATCTCCCGGTGCACGTCGGCTTCGCGGGTAGTAGGGCGCATGACCCGCAGGACGTGTGCCTCACCGATACCGAAGACCGCGTTGCTACCGAAGCGCAGCAGCTCCGGTTTATATTCGTGAAATCCGGCCAACTCGCACATCACGGCAGCCACGCGATGGGCCTCTGTGTCAGTCCAGTGCATGAGGTAGCAGTCCCTTCGTGTCCTTCAGGCAGTCCTTCAGCCGGCGCAGCGGTGCGCTCCAACGAGCAGCGGTGATCATGGTCTGTGTTCAGGAGCGAGGGAGCGCGGTGAGATCGAACGTTCGGCGTCTGGCCATATCGGCATCGCGAGCGGTCAAGATCTGCGCCAATACGGCGCGTGCCGACTCAACATAGGCGGGTTGGCGAGCGTCGCCGAGGATGGCATAGGCCCACGCCTCATTGGCGATAACATCGCGACGGTCAAGGCGCAGCCGGACTCCTGGGCGGCAATCTGGCCGAGCTGGAAAAATCGCAGAGCCTCCGCTGCCATCCCATCATGTAGGTGGAGCCGGCCGGTCCGATAGAGGACATTAGCGACCAGCGAGGCGTCTCCGCCGGTCCGGGCCTGGATTGAGTGCCCGATCCGGGCAGGCACCGGTGTGGTAGCGGCGTCAAACACACCCGAGAACCGGTCAGCGTTAGGGCTAGTCACATCCATCGTCACTGCTGCAGCGTGGGCGAGCAACGCTTGCACGTCGGCTAGTGCTGTAACGGGCTCGCGCTGATCCGCGCCTGTGATAAGTGCAGCGGTGTCCAAATCGTAAGCCAAACCGAGCCATCCTCGCGGCATACCGAGTCCGTCACCGATGCGGCACAGGACATCGTAGGACATCACCTGTCGCCCATGCAGGATCTCATACACCTCCGACGGCGACAGCCCGGTCATGGTGGCGATCGTCCGCTGGGACAACCCGACCCGGCGCAGCAGTCGGAACACCTCGGCTAGGTCGCGGGTGGCCAAGGCACGGCGCATATCCCCACGTCGCCCCACCGCTACGTCGACCACCGGAGGGCGTGGAGCGGGATCGACGTTCACGGCCCCCTCCTGTCACAGACTGACGCCGCCAGAGTAACTCAACCAGCGGTAGTTATGAACTGGTGACCGGTGAAGGTAACTAGCCCGACTAGCCGTACCTCGGCCGGCCAAGCCTGCTTGCCCCGGAGCTTCTCCCGGTGCCGCTACTAGATGCACGATTAACACGACTTGAGGAGGTTGGGTAGCTGAAACCTCTGGCCTGTTAGAGGACATCCCACCGCCTCAATGTCACATGGCCACCCATCGCGAGAAGTGCTCGATGACAACTCAGCACACCATGTCACTTGTGGGGTCTCCAGATGACCATTTCTGATAGCGATGACCCCATCAGCACCACCTGGCCAGTAGGCTTCTCCAGGTCAAAGGAGAGAGGAAAGCTCCGTCGGTACGTATCCCGACCCTACTGCCACCGTACACGGAACGACACTCGACAGCAGGGGCAGCAATGACTACCGCAGAGAGACTTGTATGACCACAGTACTGATCATCTTTGCTGCGGCCTCAGTTCTACCGCTATTGCTCGCTACGGCGGTCGCCGTGCTGGCCCGCGATCCACAGCGTCGGGCGGATGCCCGTCGGGTGGTGGTGCTATTGGGGTGCGACCAAGGTAAGCCAGAAAGTCGCCGCTAGCCTCGATTTCCCCCGTCGTGCGTCCCAGCAGACTGGAGGTGACCGTCACTGGCTGGCTGGGATCATGGGGATGCCGAGGTTGGCGATACTGGATGTGGCGATGCGTTCGGCACGGTCGTGGTGACAGTCAACGGAAAGCCGGTCGCCCAGCTTGTGCCACTGCAGCGGACCCGCCGCCGCTGGCCCCCCGCTCAGAACTGGCCCGCCGACTTCGGGTGGCGCAGGCCGATCCCGGCTTACGCGGTGATCTGGCCAGCCTCGCGGACGATACCACCGACCAGCTTGGGCCCATCCGTTGACCGGGCCATCCGGCGGAGTCTACGACTTCCGTCGTCGCGCTGGCCGAACTGCACGCCGGAGTCCTCGCGGCCCGAGACACCGAGACGCGCGCGGGGCGGATGACCACACTCGACGCGCTAGCCGACATTCAGCTGATCCCGGTAGACGACGCCACCGCGCTGACCTGGGCGCGTATGCGGGTGCACTTGGCCGAGACCGGTCGCAGGGTGGGCGTCCACGACCTGTGGATCGCCGCTTCCGCAGCGGCGCATAGCCTGCCCATGGTCACGCAAGACAACGACTTTGACTTTCTGGGACTTTGACTTTCTGGAGGGGGTGGCCGGGCTGGTCATTGTCCGGGTGTGACGGGGCCGGGTGCGATGTGAACAATCACCAGGCATGCGTGCTCACTGGATTACTGTGACTGTTCTTGCCGCCACCGTGCTCACCGGGTGCGGTTCGCCTCCTCGCGCTGCGCCGCCGCCGAGCCGGCAGCTGCCGCCGGCGGCCGAACCGGCCCCCGCTCCGGTGCCGACGGCACCGGCCGCCGGGCGCACGGTGCCGGTGGGTGCGGCCCCGGAGGGTGTGGTGGTGGACCCGCGGACGCACCGCGTGGCCGTCGGGGTGCGGGATCCGTTCGCGCTGGTCCTGCTGGATGCCACCACCGGCGCGGTGCTGCGTAAGGTGCCGCTGCCCGGCGGGCTCCGGCACCTGCAGCTGGCCGCGCCCGGCGGTCCGGTGCTGGTCCCCGACGAGGGGGCAAACCGGCTGCTGCGGGTAGCGCTGCCCGGTGGCGAGATCGTCTCCCAGACGATCACTGGTGTGGGCCCGCACGATGCCACCGCGACCGCGGATGGCACCGTGTTCGTGTCCAACGAGGGGGCCCGCAGCGTGGTCGCCCTCCGTGGTGATCAGATTGTGCACACCTTCACCGACGTCGCTCAGCCAGCCGGGCTGGCGGCCGTCGGTGAGCTCGTCGGCCTGGTCGACGTCCGGAAAAACACCCTCACGGTGTACGACGCGGCTCGGATGCGGCGGGTGGCCGAGCTCCCCGCCGGCGCCGGGCCCACCCATGTGGTGGCCGACAAGCACGGGCACCTGGCGGTCATCGACACCCGCGGCGGGGCCGTGCTGCTCTATGCGCTGCAACCCACGATCCGCCAGATCGGCAAGGTCGCCCTGCCCGGTGCCCCCTACGGGGTCGCCTACGATCCGGTCCGCGACCGATTGTGGGTGACCCTGACCGCGCTCAACGAGGTGATCGGCCTCAACCTCGGCGTCCAGCAGCCAGTCCTCGCCACCCCGCTGCCCACGGTCCGGCAACCGAACACCCTTGCCGTGGACAGCAGCACCGGCCGGCTGTTCGTGACCGGGACCGCCGGGGGGGTGCTGGAGATCATCGATGCCGTGACGTAGCGTGCCCGGCATGCAAATCCTGATCACCGGCGGCGCGGGTTTCATCGGTTCTCACATCGCCGATCTGCTCGCCAGCGACGGGCACTCGGTGTTGCTGCTGGATGCGTTCCTGCCGCAGGCCCACGGCTGTGACGCGGCGCCGGAGTGGGTAGGGGAGCACCATCTGATCCGCGGCGACGTCCGGGACGCCGAGCTGCTGGGCCGCCTGCTGCCCGGCCTGGACGCGGTGTGCCACCAGGCCGCGATGGTCGGGCACGGGCTGGATCCCTCCGACGCCCCGGACTACACCGCCAACAACGATCACGCCACCGCGGTCCTGCTGGCGGTGATGCACCATGCGGGCGTGCGCCGGCTGGTGCTGGCCAGCTCGATGGTGGTCTATGGCGAGGGCCGCTACGCCTGCCCGAACCACGGCGTCGTCCCCGCCGCGCCACGACGGGCCGAGGACATCACGGCCGGGCGCTACGAGGTGCCCTGCCCGCACTGCGGCGCCGATCTGGAGCCGCTGCTGGTGGGTGAGGACGCCCCGCTGGACCCGCGCAGCACCTACGCCGCCACCAAGCTGGCCCAGGAACATCTCGCCGCGGCGTGGGCCCGGCAGACCGGTGGGGGAGTGTGGGCGCTGCGCTACCACAACGTCTATGGCTCCCGGATGCCTCACAACACCCCCTACGCTGGAGTGGCGTCGATCTTCCGCTCGGCGCTGGCGGCCGGCGCGCCGCCGCAGGTGCTGGAGGACGGGCGGCAGCGCCGGGACTTCGTGCACGTCTCCGACGTCGCGCAGGCCAACGCGCTGGCGCTGGCCGCCCGTCCCCCGTTCGGGCGGTGCGAGCCGGTCAACATCTGCTCCGGGCACCCGCACACCGTGGGTGAGCTGGCCACCACACTGGCCCAGGCAATGGGCGGCCCAGCTCCGCAGATCGTCGGCGGGGCCCGGCCGGGTGATGTGCGGCATGTGACAGCCGACCCCACTCGGGCCGCTGAGCTGCTCGGTTACCGGGCGCGGGTGTCGTTCACCGAGGGCATCACCCGGTTTGCCACCGACCCGCTGCGCCCACCGGTCACCACGTCGTGAGCAGCAGGTGGTTGACGAGCAGGGCGAGCACCGCCTGGGCGCTCAGCCACCCGCGGGACTGCCGCGCCGGAAGCAGCCCGGCCGCGGGGATCAGCCAGACCGCGAACGGCAGCCAGATCCGCTCCACCTCCGCCTTGCTCAGCCCGGAGAGGTCGGCGGCCAGCACCGCCAACGCCGCCGCCGCGCACAGCAGCCCCAGTTGGGGGCTCTTCAAGGACCACCAACCCCGGTGCGGGATGCCTTCAAGGGCAGCCATCCGTCCCGGGGTGAACACCCGCCGCAGCCCGGCCACCCCGGCCGGACCGAGCACCACCGCCAGGCACGCCAGATCAGCCCATACCCAGTAGCTGTACGGGCGCACCAGGCCGTACTCACCCGGCTGGTAGTAGCGGATGACGACCTGGTGGTACCCCTGCAGCCACCAGAAGCCCGCGGCGGCGAAGGCGGCCACCACGGCGGCCACCCCCGCGCCGGCCACCAGCAGCGGGGCAACCCGGCGGGCGGCCAGCGCGACAGCCAGGGGGAGCAGCCCGGCCAGCACCAGCCCGTAGGACAGGAACAGGCTCGCGCCGAGCAGCAGGCCACTGGTCCCCGCCGCGGCGAGAGCCGCAGCGTCGAGCCGGGGCCGGGCGGAACTCCACGCGAGCAGCGCGACCCCCCAGGCCAGCACCCCGGCGTACAGGCCGTCCGCGGACACCCCGATCCAGATCGCGCCGGGGAACAGGACCCCGAACGGCAGCGCGGCACGGGCGGTGGCCTCGGCACCCAGGGCCTGCAGCGCCACCGCCACCGCCACCACGGCCGACGACCCGACCAGCACGCACAGCAGCGCCGCTGGCGCCCCACCGCGCAGCCCGATCCGGTCCAGGCCGACGAACACCAGCAGCGCCCCGGGCGGATGCCCCGCGACGTGCGTGGTCCAGGACTCGGGGCTCCCCCCGACGATCCGCTCCGCGAAGGTCCGCAGCATCGCGCCGATGTCGCCGACCCTGGGGACGTCGTGCAGGTACTCGGGTCGGGTGGTCAGCCGACCGGCCACCCCGCGTTGCCACCCGTCGATCAGGGCCAGGCACATCGTCCACGCCAGCGCGGTGAGCCCGGCGGCCCCGAGCAGCCTGCGCCAGGGCAGCCGGGCGGCCAGCTCGGGTCCACGCAGGATTACCGGCACCGCGATGAGCACCGCGGGTACCGTGCCCGGGCCGGTATGCGGCAGCCACTGCGCCCCCAGTGGTGGGGCGTCGACGTGCAACGGCACCCCGAGCCGGAGCAGCCACACCCCCAGCGCCGCCGCCACCGCGATGAGCACCGCGGCGCCGCCGGCGGCAATCAGGTCCGTCCCCAGACCGCGCTGCACACTCCTCGAGCGCTCGCGTAGTGCTGTCCTCATCACGGCCCGAGTTATACCCCCCAGCGAGGCCTGGTCGTCAGGGATCTGCCCCGCTGTACCGCTCCGAGTGCGCCGAGCTCGACACTGGAGCTGTCCGTGGCCAGATGAACAGCTCTAAGAATATTGAGCGCTGCCTGAGCGCTGGGGTATCCTCGGAGATCTTCGCAGAACTTTTGGAGTTCATTGACGATACGTGGAGACGACAGACTGAAGATCACAGGTAGTACCCTGCCCCCGATCGCGCACGCCTGGCCGATCTCATGCCGGAGAAGCAGATTGCGCATGTAGAAGATGGTGGATCCCGAACGGTCCCTAACGAAACGTTCGGAGCTTCCGGCGCCCTTTCGAGCAAGCCACCTGCTTTGGTGAGCCGGCTCAGGTCCGTTAGGCGTACGCCCGCTAAAGTCGCGAGTTCCTCCTCGTTCAGGTATCCGATCCAGTGCGAATCGTCATCCTGCGGACCAGTATCGAAGTAGTTTGTTGACGCGGCGAGCGCCCTTTCATACGCCGAGCCCGCCCCCAGGAACCGGCGTGGCGTTGTGCGGCCTCGGCGGATCTCGCCGCATCCTTAGGGTATCCTAGCGGACTAGCCTGATTGCTCATATTCGACAGATTGCTCATATTCGACAGAGCGTGTGCCGCTACCTTGCCGCGTGGAGCACGAGTACGACCGCCGCGGCGCGGGTGGACTACCGGCCACCTCCGACGTCCACCACACCAACGTGATCGGCCGCCTGGAACCGACCACCGGCATCGCACCCTTCTCTGGCCTGGTCGAGCAGGTGATGAGTACCGAGCCCTACGCCAGCGCCGCTCGGGTGTTCTGGATCGTGGAGGGCGGCTCCTCAGCTGGTACACCTGCCCGTGCATGCCTCCTGGCTGGACCAGATCGAGATCTACTTCTCCATCCTCCAGCGCACGGTGCTCACCCCCAACGACCTGACCGACCTCGATGCTCTCACCGAGCCGGTGCTGGCTTTCCACGACCGCTACAACGCTACCGCCAAACCCTTCACATGACGATTTACCCGCATCGACCTCAACCGACTCCTCGACCACATCGCCGCCCATGAAACCGCCAACGCCCCGGCCCTGGCCGCCTGAACACACAACCACGGACTTCCGACACCGACAACTTAGCTCTTCGAGGTCTGGCGGATGCGCTGATAGTGCCGACGGGCCTTCATACGGTTGCCGCAGATCGCCATCGAGCACCAGCGGGCGTTGTTGGGCTTGCTGTGGTCGATCAGAAACAGTCGGCATTGCGTGTTGGCGCAGGGACGAAGCCGCCCGGGACTCGACACGCGTAGCGCGTCCCACGCGAGCACGGCCCGACTGGCCGCGGTCTGGCCGGCGGGCGCATCGAGGGTCCACACGAGCCCGTCACCGTCAAACGAGGGCCGGTAGCTGACGCCCTCGACGAAGCGCGCCATCGCGGTGGGCGGCCGGTTACCCAGCACGACGTCCTGGAGTGCCGCGCGCGCCTTGAGCAGCGCGCGCCACTCGTCCTCGGTGGCTGGCTGGCCGTGCGCAGCGAGCCAACGCCGGCCGGACTCGAGGGTGCCGAGCTCATCGCGGGGCACGCCGTCGAGCACGGGGGTGGTGTTTAACAGGTCGAGCAGCAGCGTCTCGTTGCTCTCACTCACCATCACGTGCCTAGCCTCCAAAACATGCTTGACGGGTTACATCGCGGGATGTTTCCATGCTAACTAGCAAAAAGAAGCAAAGAGGTTAGTCATGACTGCTGTACATCACCGCTACCTGAGCGTGCAGGGCCAGCAGCTCTTCTACCGGGAGGCCGGGCCAGCCGACGCGTCGGCGATCGTGCTGCTGCACGGATTCCCGACCAGCTCGTTCATGTTCCGCAACCTGATCCCGGCTCTGGCCGGCCCCTACCACGTGATCGCCCCCGACCACCTCGGCTTCGGGCTGTCCGACGCTCCCTCGGTCGAGGAGTTCGACTACACCTTCGACGCTCTCGCCGAGCTGACCGCAGGGCTCCTCGAGCAGCTGGGCATCGCGCGCTACGCCCTCTACGTCCATGACTACGGCGCGCCGATCGGCTGGCGGCTCGCGCTCGCCAACCCGCAAGCCATCACCGCAATCATCACCCAGAACGGCAACGGCTACGACGCCGGTTTCCTGGACAGCTTCTGGAAAACCGTGTGGGACTACCAGCGCGAGCAGACGCCCGAAACCGAGGCCAACATCCGCGCCGCACTGACCCTCGACGTCACCAAATGGCAGTACCTCACCGGCGTCCCGGACCAGAGCCTGGTGAGCCCCGACACCTGGCACCACGACTTCGCCCTGCTCTCGCGGGCGGGCAACGACGCGATCCAGCTCAAGCTGTTCCGGGACTATGCCACCAACCCACCGATGTACCCGGCTTTGCACGAATACCTGCGCCGCAACCTGCCGCCCGTGCTTGCCGTGTGGGGCAGGGGCGACCAGATCTTCGGCCCCGATGGCGCCCGCGCCTTCGCCGAGGACGTTCCCGACGCCGAGATCCACCTCCTCGAAGGCGGGCACTTCCTGCTGGAAAGCGCCGGCGACCAGGTCACCGAACTGATCTTGGGCTTCATGGGCCGCGTGCCAAACGCCCGCTGAGCGCCCCGCGACACGATGGGCCGCCGTCGGGCTGGCGCTGATCTGGGCCAATGCCGCGCCCGACGCATACCACGCCTGATGGAATTGGTTGCAGCAGTCGGTAGCGGCTGAAGGCTCCCCGCGTGGGCGCTCGTTACGGTCACCGAGATCACCCAGGAGGGCATCGCGCGCGCCGAGCGGGTGCGGAAGGCTCAGACTGTGACTGCGGTGGCCGAGCAACAGTTAGGCGAGGGGGCAAATTCATGAACTATTACCCGCTGTTGATCGCGATTGGTCTGCTGTTCCTGGCCGCAAGCTTCTTGGTGACGCACCGGACGGGACGTATCGCCCTGGTCGTCCTGTCCTGTGTGGCGTTCCTGATTGCCGCGATCCTGACCGTCGTCGGGACTGCCGGCATACCGGGTAGCTAGGGACCGGGGTGCAGAGGATTGTGGACCGGCATCCGGAGCCAGAGACTATTCCTGCTGGTCAAGGAGTCGCTCACCAACCTTAAGCATGACGGTCGGGCGGCCGGGGGAGCTTCACCCTCCGGCCACCCGGCCAAGCCGACCGACAACGCGACTTCGAGGGCGCGGAGAGAATCGGACCCGGATACGGCAGCAGCGTGCGTTTGGACCACTAACGCGGATTTCCGCGTAGCTGGTTCGCCGCAACCTGGCTGGGCGGGCAAATCGGCGTTGAGCTGGTGAGATGTTCGCAGTCCAGCCTCCAAAGTTGCCTCTGTTTAGCTGTTGAATCTCACTGATGAGATTCGTTATCGTGTCG
>JAFATA010000029.1 GCA_019244165.1 Pseudonocardiales bacterium
ACCCGATCCACCAACTCCGGGGTGAACACCCTCACCAACACACCCACCCCCACCCGATCAGCCAGCCGATCACCAGCCACCACCCGCTGCCCACGTCACGCCACGAAACGATCTTACACCCATGTAAGCTTAACTTAACGCCATTGGCACCTGAGTACGGCCACGACATTGCGCCGACCAGCGTCGCTCAGCGGCCGGTGGTACTTTCCGAACGCGCTGTAAAGGGCACCGGTGAAGTGAGTGCCGCCAAGCTCGGCGGTGATCCGCAGCGAGTCATGTAACAGTTGTTCACCGCGCCCGACGATGGTGGAGTCTTCACTGGAAATGTCAGCGTCGAAAGCCAACCCGCGGGAGCAGACGACCCGCAGGCCCGCATCAGTGAGCCGACGGCGGGCAGCGGCGACGTCGAGGTTCGCCGTGTCGTGCAGGGACAGCTCGAGGAGGTCGTACCCGGTGTCCTTGGTCTTGGCGACGGCGTAATCGACCGACGCGGGCGAGGTGTCACCCACCCAGACGAGGGCGTGGACGCCGAGAGGATTGGGGAAGGCTTGCGCAGCCACGAGGTGGTTCCCCTCTGTGGGTGTCACTCTCAGTAAGCGCCCGCCGCGGTGGTCAACATCGCGGCGGCGTCATGACCGGCTGGCCCACCGGGGCGGCGCCGCGCCGCGGTTCATCGACCAGGTCACACCACCCAGTCGTCCCTCTTGGATGGGCTCCAGCGGGCGGTCGCGGTAGGACGTCGAAAACTCGGCAGTGGGGTCCTCACCTTGGTTGAGCAGCAGGCAGGGAGCACGGTACGAGCAGCGCGCGCAGACCGCCGGCGCCGGGCTCGGATAGATCTCCACGTTCGGGCTGGTGGCGGCGGTGGCCTCGGCGGCGAGAGCTGCGCTAGCGGCCGCCAACTCCGCCGCCCCGCGCCGGATCCGGGTGCGGCGGAACGCCTCGGTCCCCTCGGCATGCAGTCTTTCGCCAGAGACGGTGCCGCTGCGGGCATACATCCGGCGGTGACGCACCGGCGAGCGCTGCGCTGGCGGGGTGCCTGGCGTGCCCATACCGCCTGCGTCGGCACGGATTTCGTTGTACATCGTGCCCGTGATCTGCATCCCGAGGTAGAACTGCGGCCATGCCCAGGCCCACGCGATCGTCTGCTCATCCAGTTGAAGCGCGTCGCGATCGGTCCACTCCTCGGTGACTAGCCGGTGCTGGATAACCCAGTAGGCGTCGTCGGCGTCGACGGCAAGCAGGTCGACCCGGTCGCCGTAGCGGACCTCGTCCCCGGCCGGGGTGAGCAGGTTGGTGCCGGGCGTCGCCGGGTCGGAAACGTTCACCTCGAAGTCCGTCTCGACGCGGATCGGGGTGAAGTGATCAACCGTTGGCGCCCATGCCGCATAGGCGTCGAGCAGCGCATGGCCCTGGGCCAGCAACTCTTGCCAGCTCTGGTCGGCTGGGGCCTCGGTTTGGCCGCGTACCGAACGATCCAGGGCCTGATGCACGAGAGGTTGCACGATCACCCGGTCCCACTCCCACATCCCGGGAAAGTAGTACACCGCAAGGGCATCACGGAGCGCCCGAGTGAGGTCGATCGGCCCTGGGGGACGGCGGATCGGTTCGAGGTTCTGCCGGTTATGCGAACTCAGGTCCCATTCCCGGCGGCAGCGCTTGAACGCTGTCCGGTCGGATGCATCGATGCGGTAGACCATCGCAACTCGACCTCAGTGCCGTGATTCAGTGCCCGTGGGGCCACGGGTCGTCCGGCGACCAGCGGCAACGATCGTGTCCCCCGGCCGCCGCGTCCATCTCGGCGAACAAGTCGTCGAAAAACGCCGGCAGGTCGTTCTGATGGTGTTCCTGCCACCCACTGTAGTAGATCCAGGAATCGGGCAACGACTCATCCGGTGTTGGCACGGGGAAGGACCCATCGGCGCCGAGGCGCCGCAGCGCATAGCTGTCGCCCCGGCGTTCGATGTAGACAATCTCACCAGGTTCGGGCCAGTCGGCCACGAGCGTGGTGATCAACTCGCTCCGGTTCAGCGGACCCTCCCTTGCAGTGTGCTCAGCAGATCCGCGGCAGCGGGTCGCCGACGAGCAGATCGATGATCCGGGTGCCGCCAAAGCCGGTCTTGAGCAGGACCAGCCCGGGCGGGTCCTCGGCAACGTGGCCGACCGCGGTGGCCCCGGCGCCCAGCGGGTGCGCCCGCAACGCGGCCACCGCGGCGTCGGCCGCGCCCGGGTCGACAATCGCCACGATGCGTCCCTCACAGGCGACGTAGAGCGGGTCGATGCCCAACAACTCGCAGGCGCCACGGACCTCCGGCCGCACCGGAACGGCTTCCTCGTCGACCACCACCGCCACGCCCGCGGCCGTGGCCACCTCGTTGAGGATCGTCGCGACTCCACCGCGGGTGGCATCGCGCATAGCCCGGACGTCCGGACCCACCGCGTCGAGCAGACCCCGCACCAGGTCGTGCACCGGCGCGGTATCGGAGACCAAATCGGCGTCGAGGTCCAGCTCGCCGCGCGCCAGCATGACGGTGATGCCATGCTCGCCCACCGGACCGGAGACGATCACCGTGTCGCCAGGGCGAGCAGTGGCCACGCCCAGGTTCGCGTCGCCGGTGATCAATCCGACTCCGGCTGTGTTGATGTAGCAGCCGTCCGCCTTGCCTCGCTGCACGACCTTGGTGTCACCGGTGACGATCGAGACTCCGGCCGCGGCAGCGGCCGCGGCCATCGACGCCACGATCCGCTGCAGGTCCTCGACGGGGAATCCCTCCTCCAGGATGAACCCGGCGGAGAGATGGGCCGGCCGCGCACCGGAGACGGCCAAGTCGTTGATCGTGCCGTTGACCGCGAGGTCACCGATGTTCCCACCCGGGAAGAACAGCGGCGACACCACGTAGGAGTCCGTGGTGAAGGCCAGCCGCACATCACCGGCCGTCACCGTCGCGGCGTCCTCCAACGGTTCTAGTAAGGGGTTGCGGAAAGCGTCCAGGAAGATTGCCTCGATCAGCGACTGGGTGGCCTTGCCACCGGCGCCGTGCGCGAGAGTAATGAGCTTCTCCCGCACCCGGGGCCGGGCCCGCCGGGCCCGCTCGATGCGTTCCAGCACCAACTGCTCCCGGCCGGTGTGTTCGGTCCCGGCTGCGGCATGCGCGGGGTGTCCCGCGTCATGTTCCTCGGCGTGCCCAGAGGTGTGCTCGACGACGGCTTCCGCCCAGCCAGCCCGGGACTGCTGGGTGGTGTCCTGATGCGTCATGCCCTGCTCGCCTCGATGGTGACTTCACGGACCCGCTGACGGCTGAACCGACCGAAGTTGTAGTACGCCGCGCAGGCGCCCTCAGAGGAGACCATGCAGGTACCGATCGGCATCTCCGGTGTGCACGCGGTGCCGAACACCTTGCACTCCCAAGGCTTGAGGACGCCCTTGAGCACCTCGCCGCATTGACATGCCTTCGGATCGGCGACCCTGACGCCGGGTATGGCGAAGCGCCGCTCGGCGTCGAAGGCGGCGTAGCGCTCCCGGACCTGGAGTGCGGAGTGCGAAATGAAGCCGAGCCCACGCCATTCGAAGAAGGGCCGTAGCTCCATCACCTCGCCCACCGCTCGCAATGCCACCGTATTGCCCTGCCACGGCACCACTCGGGAGTACTGGTTCTCCACCTCGCAGCGCCCCTCGGCCAGCTGCTGCAGCAGCATGTAGACCGACTGCAGGATGTCCAGCGGCTCGAACCCGGCCGTGACTATCGGCTTGCCGTACTCCGAGGCGATGAACTCATAGGGCCGGCAGCCGATGACGGTCGAGACGTGGCCGGGGCCGATGAACCCATCCAACCGCAGGTCGGGAGAGTCAAGGATGGCCTTGATCGCCGGAACGATCATGACATGGTTGCAGAAGATCGAGAAGTTCTCGATGCCCTCTGCCGCCGCCCGCAGCACGGTCATCGCGGTGGACGGCGCGGTGGTCTCCATCCCGATCGCCATGAAGATCACATGCTTGTCCGGGTTCTGCCGGGCGACCTTCAGCGCATCGAGTGGGGAATAGACCATCCGGATGTCGGTGCCGGCGGCCGAGGAGTCGAAGAACGATCCGCGTCCGCCGGGCACCCGCATCATGTCGCCGAAAGACGTCATGATCACGTCCGGCTGCTCGGCCAGCGCGATCGCGTCGTCCACCCGACCCATCGGGATCACGCATACCGGGCAGCCCGGCCCGTGGACCAGGCTGACGGACTCCGGAAGGTAGTCCTCCAGCCCGTGCTTGTAGATGGTGTGCGTGTGCCCGCCGCAGACCTCCATGAACTTGTAATGCCGCCCCGGCTCACACAGCGCCGCGATCTTGGCGGCCAGCGCACGAGCCTTCTCAGCATCCCGGTACTCATCGACGAACCGCATACCACTCACTGCCTTTCGTCAATCCGCGACTCGAGTAGGGCGGCAATCTCGTCTTCGTAGGCCTGCCCGATGCTTATCAGGAAGTCCATTGCTGCCTTGGCCTCCTGCTCGTCGATCTTGGATAACGCGAAACCGACGTGAATCAGAATCCAGTCACCAGGAACAGGCGGGTCATCGGTCAACAGGCCGATATTGATGGCGCGCTTGACCCCGCTGACATCGACCCTGGCCAGATCGGGCTGGTCAGGCAAGATCTCAATGACCTCGCCCGGGATGCCGAGGCACATGGGCTACTACCTCCGTGGTGGGAGTTGGGTTACATCTCGCTGATTTGCTTGTAGCGGGCCACGTCCTTAGAGACCTGTACCGCTACATTAGCCAGGACAATCACTGATCCCCAGAACAGCAGACGACGCACCAGACGGAACATCCCTGTCACTTCCTTCCTTGTCGGTGAGCAGATCCATAACTACGCCGACAGCCTTGTCGAGCGCTGCGGCGACGGTCGGGGACAATCCCATACCTTCCTCGGTGCTGGCCGGCTCGCAGCCGACCAGGAGGGTCCGCCCCGCGCTGCCGCCGAGGCGTTCCAGCAGCGCAAGTACCGCATCGATAGTCATTCCGTGCCCGTCGACAGCTGAGGGCTCGATGCCGGGCACGCCACCGGGCCCGACCTCCAGCACGTAGAGCGTTCCCGGCTCGCCATCGCGGGAAACGGCGTCGAGCAGGATCGTGGTGTCCGGGGCCATCTCCCGGAGGTCGTAGGCCACGTCCCTGAAGCGGACCCCGTAGTCGGTGACCTTCACGCCCTCGGGCAAGGTCTCCTTGGCGAGCCGGCCAGCCAGCTCGACGCCGAATGCGTCGTCGCTGTTGAAGATGTTGCCGAGCCCGGCCACCATGGTCGTGGTCATGACTGGCCCCCCAGCGGCTTGAGTTCCTCTGGTGCGAAATAGCGGAACCGGCCGTGCGCGATGGAGATCTCCGCACCCGGATCGTCGTTGATGGTGACCGCGACGTGGGTGCTCCCATCGACGTCGAGCAACACGGCGGCAACGGTAGCGGTGAGCCCCTCCAGGAACATGTCCTGGGCGTCTGCCCGGCGTGACCCCGGCATGAGCAGCACTTGGCTGCCCTTGGCGACCTCGACTCCGTCGATGGTCACGCTGTCGGTTTCTGGATCCACCGAGGCATCCGCGGCCGGATCCCACCACGGCGTGCCGGGGGTGGTGATCGTCTCGATCGGGTCCGGCTCGTCGCGAGTGCGGGGGGTCTCGCTGAGATAGCGGATCGCGCCGTGCAGCTTGTCGAGCATTTCGGGGGGCATCGTGTCGATGCGGTCTATCAGCTTGCGGGCCCGCTCGTCGGTAGCCCGCACCTCGGCCTTCTCCTCTTCGGTGAGCGTCATCGTGCGCAGCGTGAGGATCTCGTCGATCTCGGTGCCATCAAACAACTCACCGGGACTCTCCGGCGCAATCACCGGGTAGTCATAGAGGATGATCGGCGAGATCAGGATCACGTCGCGGCGTCCCACTTCGCCGACCATCACCGGCCAGGTGCGTTCGTTGCGGCATCTCTCGGCGGCGGGTTTGGCCCATTCCGGCGGGTCGATCAACGAGATGAACTCCCCATTGGTGACCGCAAGCACGGTGTGCGCGGCGATCAGCGAATGCCGCAGTGCCAGCTGCCGCTCAGCCTCCGGTTCGTCCCACTGCCCGGTGTTGACGACCTCGACGGCGAGTTGCAGCACACCATAGGGGCCTTCCAGCCGCCGCGCGGACAGCCGGATCTCGCCCCGCAGCGGCCAGCGCTGTCTGGTGACGCCCTCGCTGGTCTCGGTGCCTCCGGGCACGCTGACCGGAACCACCTGCTCGGTATCCAGCAGATCGGACACTGGCAGCACCGAGTCGATCTCGTGCTCCACCGCCTCGTCGAACTCGGGCACTGGCCCGTCCCCACTGCTGCGGTGCTGCAACTGCAGGAACCGCAGCCGGATGTGCAGGACCGGATCATCGGTGCCGGGTTCCAGCAGGCACTCGCTGTGCGAGGTGGCATGCTCACCGTGCCCGGCGGCGGCATAGGCGGGAGGCACGAGAACCCCCCATTGCCAGCGGACCTGGTTTTTGCGCGACGACGCCCGGTAGGGGTAGAGCAGGTAACCCTCGTAAAGGACGGCGTCCGCCACTCCCCGCGCGATGTCGATCGGAGCGCTCACGATCCCCCCTCCGTCGTGTGTTCCCGGGCCGTGTCCAGCATGGCGACAATGGCGTCGTCCCAGGTAGGCAGGGCGCGGGTCGCCCTAAAATCGGCGAGGGCGTCGATCGTGTCGCGGCGCAACCGCAGCCACCCACTGGCGGGGAAGTGCATGTCCATCATCTCGCGCCACACCGCCACCGGCATCCGGTATCGGGTCTCGGCGTGCCAGGGCACCTGCTCGATCCACAGCGCCTGCTCGCCGTCGCTGAATATAGTCCCACTGAACAACAGGATAAACGGGATCTCGCCATCCTTGAGGGCATGGAAGTATCGGCCTGCGGCGACCTCCATGTCGTAGCTGCACGGCACGGCTACGTCAACCTCGATGCTGTCGGTGAAGCTGGGGACAACCGTCGAGGCGTGGGCGAACTGGAATGGCTTGAGCGTGTCACCCCAGCGTCCGCGTTCACCGAACAACTCCAGCAGCCGCTCGGCCTCCTGCTCGCCGTACCCACGGCGCGCGGGTTCGATCCGGATCTGACAACGCAGCGCGATGGCCCGTACCCGCTGCCCAGTAGGGTTCTCCACCCGCAGCCGGAACAGCAGCGTCGGCGCCACGGCGTAGCCCTCGGGCCGCACGTCAAGGCAGGTGAACGACAGCTCAGCCACCGGTAACCTCCACCTGCTCGCTGCGCTCCCGCAGGCCAGCGAAGAACTCGTGGATCGCCGCCCACGCCTCCTCGCCGCCGTCGAAGCCCTTCCAGTACATACGGACCAGACCGACCAGCTGGTAGCAGGCGTCGATCGGAACCGCGAAGAACTCAAACCCACGCTCTGACTTGTGCACCAGCAGCGCCTCAACATCGGGTTTCAGGTCGGCCAGGGCCGGGATGGCGGCCATCAGGTCCGTCCAGGCCTCCAGCGACAGCAGCGATTCGGTCGCCCCTGCCGGACTCGGGTAGAAGGCGACCGTGTTGCCGAGCGCGCTGTTGGTGAAGAAGAACGCCATCGCCACCGGGATCCCGATAGAGTCCCAGGTCGCTTCGGCCAGCGGCACGTCGGCGGCGTACCGGTAGCGTTCCGGAACTGCGCGGTACCGCCCACCACCCGCGCCCTCCTGGACGAACAACAGGGAGCAGGGGCGGCAGGTGCACATCAGTCCGCGGTTCTCGACATCGACCACGTGCCCATGCCGCTCGCCGATCGGCTGGGCACACATCTCGCACCGCTCGACCTGTTCGGCCGGGGGCGGTGCTGGGGGAGCGGCGCCCGCCACAAAGCGCCGCAGCCCCCCCTTCATGACATCACCTGAGCGGGGACCGGGACCGCGATCCGGATCCCGTCATTCTCGGCCAGCAGCGGCAGCGGGTCGAGGTGTGGCCTGGCTGCCTCGGTGGCTCTGCTCAATCCACGGCCGGCCCGGACCACGTCGTAACGCTGCGCGCAGCCGGGGCACGCCAGCAAGGCCCCTTCCAGCTCCGCGCCGCTCAGTCCCGAGCCACAGAGCGGGCAGTGGTCGGCGTAGGCGTACAGGCTCCCTCCTACGTTGCACACCACTGCCGCGGTGTCGGCAACCCGTTTGGAAACCACCCGGCCCTGGCCGAGATCTTCGATCCCCTCGACCTGGACCCAGGTGGCACCCGATGGCTCTGGCTGCCGGCTCACCTGGTGCAGCGGGAGCAGGGTGTGCCCTTCCGGCGTCGCGCCCGCGGTCAGCCGCGACGCCGGATCGGGCGCCACTCCCTCCACCTGCACCTTGGTGACTTCGGGAGCGACGTCCTCGATCCCCTTTTCGATGGCCATCTTCACCGTGAGCGCCGAGGACGGGCAGCCGTCACAGCTGCCCGCCAACCGCAACCGCACAGTGCCATCGGGGTCCAGCCCGAGGTATTCGACGTCGCCGGCATGCGAGCCGAGGTAGGGCCGGACCCGATCCAGCGCGGCGAGGACCCGTTCCTCGGTGCTCTGCGGGTGCAGGTCGTGCAGCACCAGCAGACCCGCCACTGCCTTGTCAGCGAGTAGCGGGGCGAGCGCCTGCTCGTCGAGCAGCTCCATGATCCGGGCCAGGCCCGCACCGTAGAACTCGACGAGCAGGCTCACCAACTCCTCGGCCCGCTCGGCGATCGTCGGGTCGGAGGTCGAGGCGAACTCCGCGAGCATCGCCTCGACCCGTTCCCCTACCGCCTGGATATCCGATGTGTTACTCGTGGGCACGACTCAGTCACCCGTGTTGAACGCGTGTGGCGTGTGCAGTCGCTTCAGTTCCTTACCTTCTCCCAGATACATGTGCACACCACAGGGCAGGCACGGGTCGAAGCTACGCACCGCCCGCATGATGTCGATGCCCTTGAAGCTCGCCGGTGGGTTTTCCTCGAAGATCGGCGTGTTCTGTACGGCGTCCTCGTAGGGTCCCGGCGTTCCGTAGATATCACGGACACTGCCGTTCCACGGGGTGGGCGGGTACGGGTGGTAGTTGGCGATCTTCCCGTCCCGGATCACCATGTGGTGGGACAGCACGCCACGGACCGCCTCGGTCCACCCGCAGCTGATCGCTTCCTTGGGCACCTTGAACGGCGACCAGGTGGCAGTGCGGCCAGCACGCACCTCGGCCAGGGCCTTCTCCACGAAGTACAGCCCCATCGCGGCCTGGTAGGCCTGGAAGTAGCTGCGAGCCCGGTTGCGCTCGATCGCGTTGGACAGCGGCTTGCCGGCCTTGTCGTACGGGATGTTCCACTCGAAGGTGACCTCGGGCTTCGTCATCGTCCTTGGCAGGTTGATGATGACGCTCTTGCCGGTGGCCTTGACGAAGCCTGTGTCGACCAGCCCGGACAGCGCCGTCGGCCACAACCGAGCGAGCGGTCCACCGCCGGTGTCCAGGGCGAGATGATCCTTACCGTCAAACCACCGAGGCGACATGGTCCAGCTGTAGGGGCCGTTGAAGTCGCGCTTCTGTGGCCGCGGGATGGTGTGCTGGTTCCAGGGGTGTCTCCGGTCGACCGGGTTACCCAGCGGGTCCTTGTCGACGAAAATCTCCTGACCGTCCCAGTCCTCGTAGAACGAGTGACCAAGCAGGATCCGCAACCCAAGGTTGATCTTCACCAGGTCATTGGTGACCAGCTTGCCGTCCACCACCACCCCAGGGGTGACGAACATCTTGCGACCCCAGTTGGTCATGTTGCGGTAGTTGAAGTCGCAGTGCTCCGGGTCGTTCTGAGCGCCCCAGCAACCCAGCAGTACCCGACGCCTGCCGACCTCTTCATAACCAGGTATTGCGTCGTAGAAGAAGTTGAACAGGTCGTCGTGCAGTGGCACAACCCGCTTGATGAACTCCACGTAGCGCATGAGGCGGGTGTAGTAGTCGGTGAACAGCTGGTGGGTGGCGACACAGCCGGTGCCACCCGGGTACAGCGTGGAGGGGTGCACGTGGCGGCCCTCCATGAGGCAGAACATCTCCCGGGTGTAGCGGGAGACCTGCAGTGCCTCGCGGTAGAACTCACCCGCGAGCGGGTTGAGTGCCCGCATGATGTCGCCGATGTACTGGTACCCATGGGCCTCGGCGTTCGGCGCCGGGGTGCGGTTGGCCTGGTCGAGGACGCCGGGGTTGGTCTCGGCGACCATCTTCTCGCAGTAGTCGACCCCGACCAGGTTCTCCTGGAAGATGTTGTGGTCGAACATGTACTCGGCCGCTTCGCCCAGGTTGATGCACCATTCACCGAGGTGCGGTGGAACTACCCCATACGCCATGTTCTGGTTGTACACCGAGCAGGTGGCGTGGTTGTCCCCGCAGATCCCACAGATACGACTGGTGATGAAGTGGGCGTCGCGGGGGTCCTTGCCCCTCATGAAAATGGAATATCCACGGAAAACCGAGGACGAGCTGTGGCATTCAGCAACTCTGCGGGCCGCGAAATCGATCTTTGTGTAGATACCGAGGCTACCCACGATACGGGTAACTGGGTCCCACACCATCTCGGTGAGCTGACCCCTTGGTGCAGTTCTTGTCATCGTCTAGATGCCTTTCTTCAGCCGGTCGGCGATCACCAGGACGGCTTGTAGCCGGTTTCGAGTGTGCGGCCCTTCTTGCGCCACTTGGGTTCGGTATTGGTCTTGTTGAGCGTGATGTTGCGCAGCGCCCGGATGACCGTGCCGTAGGCCGTGCTTGCGGTCCCCGATACCAGGGAACCCGGAGGCGCGTCCATGAAGGGCATGAACTTGTCCGGGAAGCCGGGCATGGTGCAGCCGATGCAGATGCCACCGACGTTGGGGCAGCCGCCCACACCGTTGATCCAGCCCCGCTTGGGCACGTTGCACTTCACAACCGGGCCCCAGCAGCCGAGCTTCACCAGGCACTTCGGTGAGTCGTAGGTCTTGGCGAACTCGCCCTGCTCGTAGTACCCGGCCCGGTCACAACCCTCGTGCACGGTGGCACCGAACAGCCACTGCGGACGCAGGTGCTCGTCCAACGGAATCATTGGCGCGGCGCCGGCGGCCTGGTACAGCAAATACAGGATCGTCTCGGATAGGTTGTCCGGGTGGACCGGGCAGCCAGGCACGCAGACGATCGGGATTCCGGCCTTGGACTTCCAGTCCCAGCCCAGGTAGTCCGGCACCCCCATGGCCCCCGTCGGGTTCCCCGCCATGCCGTGGATACCGCCGTAGCAGGCGCAGGTTCCGGCCGCGAGCACGATCGTCGCCTTGGGCGCCAGCAGGTCTATCCACTCGTTGATGGTGTACGGCTGCATGGTGTCGTGGTGGTACCCGAAACCAGTGAAGTAGCCCTCCCCGTTGATTGATTCGTTGGGGATGGAGCCTTCAAGGACGAGTACGAATGGTTCCAGCTCACCCCGGTCAGCCTTGTGGAACCACTCGATGAAGGTGTCGGCACCCTGGTCAGGACCGCATTCAAAGTCAATCAGCGGCCAGTGCACCGCAATCTTAGGCAGTCCAGGAAGAGCGCCCAACGCGATTTCCTCGATGCTGGGTTGGGTCGCCGCGGTCAGGGCTACCGAGTCACCATCGCAGGACAACCCGCAGTTGATCCACAGAATGTGGATCGGGCTCTCTTCTTCTTGGGTGGGAGTGGCTTGTGCAGTTGGTCTTGTCATGATCCCCTACTCCACGAGCGACCTCCGGTCGCTCTCTCGTTCCGGATGTCGCATTCTGCTGGTTAGCTCGTCAACCGTGAGCTCCCACAGCGTGTGGTAGATCGTGGTCTGTGCCTCCTGGATCCGGTGCACGGAGTCAGAAGGGACCACGAACAGGTGGTCGATGCTGCCCAGTTCGGCCATCGCCCCACCTTCGTAACCCGCCAGGCCGACGGTGAGCAGGCTGCGCCTGCTCGCCTCCTCAAAGGCACGTACGAGGTTGGTGGAATTACCCGAAGTGGACAACCCGACGACGACGTCACCGCGCCGCCCAAACGCTGCGATCTGGCGGGCGAAGACAACGTCAAAGGAGACATCGTTCGACAGCGCCGTCAGCACCGCGATATCACCGGTAAGCGCGAAGGCGGGCAAGGCCCGCCGTCCCGGACCCGGGTGCAGGAACAGGCTAGCGAGGTCAGCTGCGTCGGTGCAGCTGCCCCCGTTGCCGATGGCAAACAGCCGTCCGCCGGTGGCGAACGCCGCCGCCATTGCCGAGGCGCACGCGGCCAGCCGCTGACTATCGCGAGCCAGGACCTCCCGCCGGAGCGCCACGATCTGGTGCGCCTTGTCCACCGTGGAACGGCGCACCTCGGCCAGGACTGCCTCGAGATCTCCCGCTGTGGGGGTGTCCTGGCCGAGGTTGTCAGGGTGGGCATACAGGAATGGGTACAGCGATGCCAAGTCATCGGACTGAGACCGTGCAGACTGGGACTGGGCAGCAGACCGTGCCGCTGGTCCGGTGTTGCTGTGGCCGTTGGTTCCGCGGTTCATTGCGGCCGTCCCACGATCGCGATTGCTTCCTTGGCATGGACGAGGATCTCGTCGCCAACCTCCGCTGTCACCAACGCAACGCTCACTTCTTCTCGACCGGACCCCGTGTCCACCACGGCCAAGTCGTCAGGGAGCAACTCAACGACGCGAACTGTGACGGCCTGGTCCGAGCAGGTGATGCACACCTCGCCATGACATTCGGGAATAGTCATGCGACTGCCCTCGGCTCCAGCAGGTCCGGGTGCTGGAAAAACACGTGAACTAGTTCCCACAGCACGTGGTAGGCGGTGACGTGGACTTCTTTGATCACTCGCGGGTCGTCGGAACGGGCTACCACGATGTGATCGGCGGCCGGCAGCGACGCGATAGGGCCGCCGTCGCCGCCAACGAGCGCGATCGTCAGCATGCCCAGCTCCCGGGCGGTGACCAGCCCGCGTAGGACGTTGCCGCACCGGCCATCGGGGGAGATGCCCAGCGCGATGTCCCGGGCGGAGGCCAGGTGACGCAGTTGGTGCGCGAAGACCTCTTCGAAGCCCTCCGTGCCGGCAATACCGGTCACCGTCGCGACATCAGCGGTCAGCGAGATCGCCGGCAATGCCCGCTTACCCATGATCACCGGGTGCACGAACTCGACCGCGACGTGCTGCGCATCCGTACTGGCTGTCCCGTTGCCGAAGACGACAAGAGTGCCGCCTTGGTGGAACCGAACGGCCATGGCATGGCACGCCGTGGCGATCGCCGCGGCCTCGTCGGCGAGGTGGTAAAGGGGTAGTACCCGCCGCTCGAACAATTCTGCGGCGGTGGCGGTCCCGGCTGGTGACCCCCCGGACACGCCGCACACCTCCCGACCGTGGTTGGTCATGCACGTGAGTCACATCACGATAAAGGCGGCGTGTTCGACCTGCAAGGGCAGGACCTCCAGATGGGTTACCTCGATTTCATCTAGCGGCCTCGCTGGATGCATCTAGGCCGTCCGCCCCCCTGGATAGAGCGGCATACAGGATGAACCGGGCACCTCAGACGGGTTACGCTCGGGAGTGAACTCGCCGCTTCGGGCGTTCCACTAGTTAGGTCTGCCGCCCATCCGGCCGGAGGGAGCATCTCACTATGCCGGTCCTGCTGGTCCTGCTGGCCGCCGCCGTCGTCGAGTTGACGGTGCTCGTCGTGGTGGGGCATGCGATCGGGATCCTCGCCACCATCGGGCTGTTGATTCTCGCGTCGCTGCTCGGGGCGGCCCTCCTGCGGCACGAAGGGGTGCGCGCGCTGGGCGCGCTGATCGAGGCACTGCGTACCCGCAACCCTCCGCATCGGGAACTGCTCGACGGCATGCTGATCGCCGCAGCCGGGGTACTGATCATCCTGCCGGGCTTCGTGTCCGATGCCGCAGGGCTGCTGCTCCTGTTGCCGCCCACCCGCGCGCTGGTCCGGCGCCGGATCCTGGCCTCAGCGGCAAAGCGCGTTCAGGTGCGTCTTGCGCGAGGTGCCGTCATCGAAGGCGAGGTCCTCGACTCCCAGGGGTATGGGAGGAATCCAAGGTAGTGGGCATACTCTGCCGAGCCCATGAGCACCACACTGCTGCTGGACGGGTGCATCCCCACCCTCGCTGGGGCCACCGCGCTGGCCGTCGTGGACGGGACAGTGGCCTGGGTAGGGGACGACAGCACCGGCCGGGCTCGCTTCGGCGGCGCGGACGAAGTACTCGAACTATGGGGTGCGCTCCTCACCCCGGCCTTCGTCGATGCGCACGTGCACGCCACCTCTGCGGGACTGCTTGCCAGCGGGCTTGATCTCACCGGCTGCGCTAGCCTCGCGCAGTGCCTGGAGCAGGTCGCGCAGCGGTCCTGTCCGGGCACCGTGTTGTGGGGACATGGGTGGGATGAGACGTCGTGGCCGGAGCGCCGCCCGCCGAAGCGTGCTGAGCTGGACCGGGCCTCAGGTGGCGCGCCGGTGTACCTGTCTCGGATCGACGCGCACAGCGCCGCGGTGTCCTCAGCGCTCCTGGACCGGGTCACCGAGGCGATCAGCGCGCCCGGTTGGGCGAGCGAGGGACCCTTGACTCGGCAAGCCCACCACCACGCCCGCCGAGCCGCCCGGGAGTCGATCACTCCCAGTCAGCGGCGCAGCGCCCAACGGGCCTTCCTGACCGGGGTAGCTGCGCGCGGGATCGCGGTGGTGCACGAATGCGCAGGTCCCGAGATCTCGGGAATCGACGATCTTGCTGATCTGTTGGCCGCAGACCACGGAGTCGAGGTGGTCGGTTACTGGGGTCAAGCCGTCAGCACGCCCGAGCAGGCCCGCGAGCTGCTCGCTGTCACCGGGGCGCACGGGCTAGCGGGTGACCTGTTCTGTGACGGGGCGCTCGGCTCGCGGACCGCCGCGCTGCGCACCCCCTACGCAGACGCCCCCGGTACCTGCGGTGTCTCCTACCTCGACGCGCAACAGATCGCGGACCACGTCCGGGCCTGCACTCTGGCTGGCACCCAGGCTGGGTTCCATGTGATCGGGGATGCCGCGACCGACTCGGTGGTGGCCGGCTTCGAGGCTGCGCAGGCCGATCTCGGCGCCACCGCGCTGCGGGAGCGCCGGCATCGGCTCGATCATCTGGAGATGGTGGATCCCCATCAGGCCCGCCGGTTGGCGACCTGGGGCGTGGTGGCCAGCGTGCAACCGGCCTTCGACGCTGCCTGGGGCGGTGCGGAGGGGATGTACGCGCTCCGGCTGGGGACACCGCGAGCTGCCGCGATGAACCCCTTCGCGCTGCTGGCGGCCACTGGCGTCGTGCTGGCGTTCGGTTCCGACGCGCCGGTGACGCCGCCCGACCCGTGGGGCGCGGTGCGCGCCGCGGTGGGACATCACAGCCCCGGCTCGCAGCTCGGCGTGATGGAGGCACTCACGGCGCACACCTACGGCGGGTATCGGGCCGCGGCCGCCACGAACTCGCTGGCCGGCACGCTACGGCCCGGCGCGCCGGCATCCTACGCGATCTGGGACGGCACCGGATTCTGTGCCGGATTCTGGGAGGCCGGATCTCCGGGGGCCGATCCGCCCACCTGCCTGCGCACGGTGCACCGCGGCCAGATCCTTTTCGAACGCGACGGCGTTCTGCCCCGGGCAGACCGGCGATCGTAGGCTGATCGGCATGGCTGCGCCGACGGTGACCGCGGACAACCCACCCGTTCTGGAGCCGCCCCGTCCACGCCGACCTGGCTGGATCCCGGTGCGGGTGAGTACCGCTGCCGGTGCGGGGGTGCTGCTCTACGCCGGCGCCCCGCCGCGAGAACTGTGGTGGCTCGCGCCGGTGGTTTTCGCGGTGTTGTGGGCGGTGTTACGCGGGCGGGCGGCCCGCGCCGGGTTCGGGTACGGGGTCGCCTTTGGGCTCGGCTTCTTCGTACCGCTGCTGTCGTGGGTCGGGGAGTTCGTGGGCTCGCTGCCGTGGCTGGCGTTGGCGACCGTCGAGGCGCTGGTGCTGGCCGTGGCCGGTGCGGGCGTCGCCGTGGTGTCCCGGATGCCAGCAGCACCGGTGTGGGCAACGGGGGTGTGGGTGGCGGCCGAGGCAGTGATTGCTCGGGTGCCCTTCGGTGGGTTCCCCTGGGGACGGGTGGCGTTCGGCCAGCCGACCGGGGTGTTCCTGCCGGTGGCGGTGATCGGCGGGGCTCCGCTGCTGACCGCGGCCGTGGTGCTGACCGGATTCGGCGCCGGGGAGCTGGCCCACCGGCTCGCGCGGGGATACGCGCAGGGATATCCGCGGCTGAGCAGACATCGGCTGGCGTGGTATGCCGTGCCTGCCCTGCTTGCGGTAGTCCCGGTGGCTCTGGGGATCATTTCGGCCCGCCTCCTGGTAGGGAGGACCACGGTTGATGGCCAGGTGGTCGTTGCGCTGGTCCAGGGCAACGTGCCCCGGGCTGGGCTGGACTTCAACGCCCAGCGCCGCGCCGTCCTGGACAACCATGTCGCGCGCACATTGCAGCTCGCGGCCGACGTCGCGGCCGGCCGCTACCCTCGGCCAGCGCTGGTGATCTGGCCGGAGAACTCCTCCGATATCGATCCACTGCGCAACCCGGATGCCCGGGTCGTGATCAACCGGGCGGTCCGTGCGATCGGCGTGCCCATCCTGGTCGGCGCCGTGCTGCGCACCGACGATGGTGGGCATGACACCAACACCACCATCGTGTGGAGTCCGCGGACCGGGCCAGGGGAGCGGCATGACAAACGCCATCTGCAGCCCTTCGGCGAGTACCTGCCCTACCGGGACTTTTTCCGGCTGTTCAGCCCCTACGCAGAGCGCGCGGGCAATTTCGTACCGGGTCATGACAACGGCGCGGTGACCATCGGGCCCGTCAGGCTCGGAGTAGCCACCTGCTACGAGGTGATCTTTGACGATCTGGTGCGCCGCAGCGTGCGCTCCGGTGCCCAGCTGATCGCCGTGCCCACCAACAACGCCACCTTCGGCTTCACCGAGATGACGTACCAGCAGCTGGCGATCGCCCGGGTCCGGGCGGTGGAGCACGGCCGGACCGTGCTGGTGGCGGCCACCAGCGGGGTCAGTGCGGTCATCGCCCCGGACGGGGCCGTGCAGCAGCACACCCGCTTGTTCACGCCAGCCGCGCTCGTGGCGCGAGTCCCCTTGCGTTCTGGTACCACCCTTGCCACCCGGCTCGGGTCCCTGCCGGAGTGGGCACTGGCGGCACTGGGCGTCGTCGGGCTAGCAGCCCGCCTGGTGGTGTCCCGCAGACCTTGGCCCAGTTCTCCTGGAGCTGCGACGAAGTGGTCCACTAATGCCGCTACCCGAATGTCAAGATTGTAATGATTTGGGCTCGCAGAACTCCCACAGGCCGTAACTGCCATATTCGCGTCCGATGCCGGAGTGTCCGAAACCGCCGAAGGAGGCGAGCGGGTTGTACCGGCCGCCGTTGAGGTCGACTTGGCCGGTACGCAATCGGCGGGCGAAGGTCGCGGCGTGGTCAGGGTCCGCTGACCAGACTGCGCCCTCGGATCGTGTTGCCAGTCGTTGCCCATATCCGCGGATGGCTCGTCATCGCAAGCCTGAGTTGGCCACCCTAACCGAATGTTCCACGGCAAAGCACCGACAGATCCAAACTTCTCTCTTCCGGTCAGCCCCCACCGAGACGCGGTGCCGCGACGACGAGGGGCGGTGGGTCCCTCCCACCGCGACCCGTTGACGGCTGCGAGGCTGACGGCCATGCGAGAGAAGATCTGGACGTTCATCGGACGGCACGCAGGCGGCGTGCAGTGGCGCATCCTGTGGATCGTCCACACCAAGTACATCGTCGGCGTCTCCGGGCTCGTGCGGAACAGCGCCGGCCAGGTGCTGCTCATTAAGGGCCGCATGTGGAAGCCGAGCCGACCGTGGGGCCTGGTCACCGGCTACGCCGAGTCCGGGGAGCGCTGGGAGGACACCGTCGTCCGTGAAGCGCGCGAGGAGACCGGCTTCGAGGTGAAGGTCGAGCCTAACCCGGTCCGCCTGGTCACCGGCTTCAAGCTCCGCGCCGAGGTCGCCTACCTCGCCGAGCACGTCGGCGGCACCTACCGGCCCGACCGGAAGGAGGTCCTCGACGCCCGCTTCTTCAACATCGACGAGTTGCCAGAGGGCCTGCTGCCGCAGCACCGAGATCTGATCGCCCACCATCGCTGCTGGTTCAAGGGGGACGATGTTGACCGTGCTCACGCCCCACGAGAAGCTCACGGGCACGCCGCAACAGAAACGGGAGATCTCTGAGCGACTGATCCGCTTCCGCCAGCACCCCAACCGCACGCTCAAGCTGGCCGAGACACATCCGACGCTGGCCTTCCAGACCCTCGACACCATGCTCCCCGGCTTCAGCGACCGCGACGTGTTCACCCTCGGCGCCCGGCTGGCGCGGGAGCGGTTCGCCGAACTAGGGCTGTCTGAGTTACTCCCGCACGAGCGCGTCTTCGTCGGCGTTGCCTCGACGCGGCCAGTTTGGGGAGGCTTCCACTGCCCCAACCCGGTACCCGGGGGACTGCCGCCGGGCTACCGCTACGTCCAGGCCGCAGCAGTCGTCACCCGCTACGGCGACCTGCACGGCGACGCCCCCAGCGCTCCCGGTATTGCCGGACTCGACCTGATCCGCACCTACACGCACGACTGCTTCCACTGGGGAACCTTCCGGTCCTACCGGCTCGGGACCACCGGGATCCACCGCAACCAGCACGGCATCAACTTCCGCCGGGAGAACGGCAGCAGCTACTCCGCACCCGACCCCCAAGGCTCAGCCTCGACCCGCAACCTCGGCATCATCATGGAAGGCGCCTTCGACCGGGAAACGGTGGCCGTAGTCCGGGACGTGGCCGCCACCGCAGGAATCCCCTGCCCGACGGCCGGAGTGGATCACTACGCCTGGCACGACAGCACCGGAGACGCGCTTCACGCCCCCGAGAACACCGATCCCTGGCTTGACCGCCATGAACGGCTATACCGCATCGGTCACGGCTCCCTACGCCACATTCCTGACTGAGATCGGCGGGCCTGACTGCGACGAGCTACACGAACTGCTCATCCGCGCAACCCTCGACGGAAACCTCTCCCCGCTCCAGAGCTGGCTGGAGGACCGCTACGGCCCCGGGGAGTTCACAGCGCTGTTCCGCAGCGATGCCTACAGCCGCGCGACGTGACACAAGGGTAACTTTTTTCAGGGTCTCGCCAGCGCGACAAGCAACCTCGCGACCAGCTCGGGGGGAACCGGTGAAGGACACCATATCGATGCCGGGGTGGCGGGCGAGGGCGTCACCCACCCTCGGCCCGGTGCCATGGACAATGTTGAGCACTCCTGCGGGAAGGCCGGCGTCGTGAGCGAGCTCGGCCAACAGATCGGTCGACAGGGGGGCGAACTCACTGGGCTTGACGATCACGGTGGAGCCAGCGGCGAGCGCAGCCGCGACTTTGAGGATGACCTGGTGCAGCGGAAAATTCCACGGCGTGATCGCAGCGACCACACCGAGGGGGTCCATAATCACCAGCGGTCCGCGCCTGGAACCCGAAGGCGAGCCGACGAAGATAACCAGCTCGTTCGTGCGGTGGGGTGGCTGCCCATGCCGGGCGCTGGCCCAGCATCCTTATGCCCGCTTGCCTTCGGTCAGGCAGGGAAAGCCAGCCGATGGGCGATGTCTTGCAGGTCAGATCGCCTCGGCCAGCGGCTCTCCAGAATAGGACGGATGCGGCCGAGTTCGCGGCGCGCGGTCGCCGACTCGGTGACCGCAGTCGTGTCGAGCACCTCAGCAAGGGTGCGGGCGACCTCGTCGGGGTGCCCGGCCAGCGCGTAGGCGTGGGCTAGCCAGGCACCGTGGAGCGCGTAGGCGCGGGGTGAGTCGCCCTTGATAGCGGTCATCCGCGGAGACAGCACTTCGATGGCTGGCTCACCGTAGCCAGCGAAGATGGTGCAGGTAGCCCAGTTACGCCCGACGTGGTCATCGTCTAGGAGCCGGGGGCCGACGGACAGCTCGTCCTCGGGGTGCGCAGCGGCCTTCTGGTAATAGCTGCCGGCCAGCTCTAGTGCCCGGCGGCTGGCGCCTAGGTCACCGGCGAGGGCGTGACCGTAGGCAAGCTGAGCGGCGGCGAACCGCAACACCGCAGCGGACGCGCCGCGAGTGTGTAAGGCCGCCTGGGCAAAGTCAACAGTGCGGTGGGCATCCGCGGCGTGCATGCTCGCGATCACGCCCTTGCGCACCGAGGTGAAGGCGACCATGGGTGCCCACCTGCTGGCGTGTGCCCACTCCCCGGCCCGGTCGAGCCACCAGATCGCCTGGGTGAGGTTACCGGCCTCCTCGTGCATCCAGCTCGAGAACTCGGCATAGCGGGCCTGCGTGATCGCGAGCCTGGTGGCTATCTCGGGGCTTGCTTTCCGGCGCATGGCGCTGATGACCGCGACCCGCCCGGTCAACGCATCGAGCAGCTGAGCGGGCGGCATGACCCGGCCAGCGATCCTGAAGCCTTCCAGGGCCTTTTCCAATTCGCCGACCGCTTCGGGGGAACGGTGGTGCGGTGCAGGTCGGGAAGCATGGAGCTGGCACCGATACCCAGTGCCATGAACACGTCGCGTCGCGGTACGGGCACGACGATCTTTCCTTCCGACGTAGCCACCTCGACGATTAGCAGGCCGCCATTGGGCTCTGCCCGCCCGTCATGCCATCGCTGACCAGCGTAACCCGCGCGCACCAGGGCGGTGAGAGCTCCGCCGGTATCCAGGCAACGGTCCGCCATCTGGGCGCATTCCAACGACAGCGGGCGAACGCCAGACTCCATCCGGGACAGGTGCCCTGGGTCACAGCACATATCGCGAGCAAGTTTTCGCAGGCCAGCCCCTTAGTGAGGCGGAGCTGGCGTAGTGCCGTGCCCGGCGTGACCGCGTTGTCCATCGCCCCTCGGATCGTGTTGCCAGGGGTTGCCCACACCCGCGAATGGCTCGTCACCGCAAGCCTGAGTTGGCCACTCTAGCCGAGTGGGGAGATCGCTGACGCCTTGGCGGGGGAGGTGTCCGGGTTGAGTGACGAGCAAAGGCGGGCTGCCCTGGTGGGGTGGGCTGATCGGGCCGCACGCCAGCTGGAGGGTGAGATCCGGTGAGGGGCGTGGTGCGGTGGACGTTGTCCCCGGTGGATGGTCGGGTGCATCTGCTGGTGCTGGCTGGTGATCTTCCCTGGGGTGTGCTCAAGGCCCGATGTGGTGCGGTGCTGCCCTCGGGGAGCCCCTGGCATGAGCGGCCCCCGGGGGGTGCGCATCGCACGTGCCCGACGTGCGCGGAGATCGCCGAGAGGCCCACCGCGGTTCCGGTGGACCGGTGGGTGAGCCCTCAGGATTACTGCTGGGGGCCAGTCGGTTGTCGCTGCCGGCGGGTGTCCGAACGTGGCCCGGGTGATGTGGGTGCGGTGCCGGGTTGATGAGCGGCTGCACCTGATCAATCCCCGGGCTGCGCTCAGGCTCGCGGGGGGCTGTGCGGTGGCGCACTGCGGCGCCCTGCTCGTCCTCCAGGATGTGGCCCTGCGCGGAGCAGGCACACCCTGTTCGACGTGCCTGGTCGTCGGGAGCGCGTGATGAGCGGCAAGCATCACAACCTCCGTGGTGGCGTCGCCTGGGCCGACGACCTCCGGCGGGGAAGCCACAGCCGTTGATGGCCGAGATGGTCGATGGCACTGGGTTGGCGCACTGGGTGACCCGCGAGGCCTTCGAGCAGGGGCTACGCGAAGGCACGGGGTGCTATGAGGTGTTGTGTGGGCGCCGGATCGCCGCTGCGAGCATGGCCGCACCGCCGGAGCGTTCCTGCTGGAGCTGCCAGGAGTCCCGGACATGCTGAGCAAGTGTGGGCGGGCATCATCACCCGCAGCTGCCCTGCCGGCCCCGGGGTGACGATCAGGCGGAGCGGGTGCGACGACCGCGCAGTTCGTTCAGCCGCTCGTCGAGCAGCTCTTCGAGCTCGGGGATGCTGCGGCGTTCCAGCAGCATGTCCCAGTGCGTGCGCGGCGGCTTGGCCTTCTTCGGCTCCGGTGCCGCGCCGTCAAACAGCCTGGACTCGTCGCCGTGCAGCCGGCACTCCCAGATCATCGGCGATTCGGCGTCGTCGGCGAACGACACGGTGAACTCGTGGCCCTTGGGGCAGGCGTAGGCCACTACCCGGCGCGGAGCAAGGTCATGGTCCCGGTCGGTCTCGTAACTGACTGTTCCGAGCCGGCTGCCACGAAGAACGCGGTCGGCCATGGCGTCTCCTCTCTCCGGCCCGGTGACCCTGCAGGTCCCGGATCCAGCCCACCGGGTGTAACGCCAAAGAAACCCGCACCGTTCCCGGACCCGCTGCCCGGAAGCGATGACTGCTTCACCGCTCACCAGCAAGCATCCCCCACACAGGGTGGATCGACGGGGCAATCTGAGTTGTTACTTCACCACAGGGTACGTCACGCCACCCTTTCGGGTGTAGACATGGTCCCATTGGGTATGGTGCAGGACTAGACGACTACCGGCTCGGGGTTACCCGCCGCCCGGATCGCCCGGCGCACCGGGACCAGCGACACCAGCACGAAGCCGATGAGGAAAAACGCCACCAGGGACACGATGGCCGGACGGAACGAGCCGGTGGCAGCCCCGACGGCGCCGAACACCAGCGGCCCCACCGCGGAGGTGGCCCGCTCGCCGATCTTGTAGACCGAGAAGTACTCCGCTTCCCGGCCCGCCGGCACCAACTGGCTGAACAGCGACCGGGACAGCGCGTTGGTGCCGCCCAGCACCAGCCCGATGCCGACGGCCACGGCGTAGAACTGGAGATCGTCGTGCGCCTGGACGAAGTAGGCGGCCGAGATCACACCAGTCCACATCACCAAGCTGCCCATGATCGTGCGCTTGGCGCCGAAGCGGCCGGCGAGCCGACCGTGCAGGAGCGCGCCGGCGAATGCCACGAACTGCACCATCAGGATGGTGCCGATCAGCGTGCTGCTCGCCAACCCCAACTCAAGGCTGCCGTACTGGACGGCGACGCTGGCCACCGTGCTGATCCCGTCGGCGTAGACCAGGTAGGCGGCTAGGAAGCCCAGCGTCAGAGGGTAGTTCCGGGCATTGCGCAGTGTGCCGGACAGCTGGCGGAAACCGCCGAGGAGCACCGACAGACCCCGCTCGGTGCCCTGCGGAGTCCGGTAGCTGCGCATCCGGGACAATGGATGGAGGGTGAAGGCGACCCACCACAGCGCAGCGGTGACAAAACAGACCCGGACCGCCGCTGATTGGGAAAGCCCCAGCGCATCCCGGCCGAGATAGGTCGCCACGTTCAGGGCCAGCGCGATGCCGCCGCCCAGATAACCGAAAGCCCAGCCACGGGAGGACAGCTTGTCGCGCTCGTCAGCCGTCGCAATCTCGGGCAGCACTGAATAGTACACGACCACTGACGCGTAGTAGCCAGTGGTGGCCACGATGAACAGTACGACGCCTAGCCGCCAGTTAGCTCCGGTCACCAGCGCGAGCAGCGCGGTGGCACCCGCCCCCATGACCACGAAGAGCCCCAGCATCCGCCGCTTGTGCTGAGTGCGGTCGACGATGGCGCCGGTCAACGGCAGCACGAGGACCTGCAGGAGGGTGGAGGCCGCCAGCAGGTAGTCGAACAGCGAACCGGCCGGGAACTGCCACCCGAATAGTGAGATGTTGCAGTCGACCAGGGCATTGCGGGTCGGGCACGTCTGGCCGGCGGCCAGTGCGCCGTTCCTCGCCACCATGGTGAGGTAGAGCGAGAAAAACACGGTGATAATCGAGCTGGGGAATACGGAGCTCGCCCAGTCATACCAGCACCAGGCGCGTTGATCGCGGCGGCGGGTTGGCTCGTCCAGCTGGAGGCCCGGGGCGGGCTGGTCTGTTGGCTCGCTCACCTGCACCTACCGGATCTGGGTGTCTGCCTCGGGCCAGGCCCGCCGGGCGCGTAGCACGTCGCGCAGCACGTCGGGCCGGTCGGTGATCAGACCGTCGACGCCGAGATCGAGCAGAGCGTTCATCTCTTCGGCCCGGTCCACCGTCCACACGTGCACTTCCAGATCGCGGTGATGCGCGTAACGCAGGAGCGCGCGGTCGATCACCGGGATGCCGAACACCCGTACCGGCAGTTGCGCCACCCCTCCGCGGATCGGTACTTCCACCTGAGACGTCAAGGATGACGCTGACCGCAGCCGCAGCGCCGCCGCCGACGCCGGGCTCGTCGAGGTCAGCAGCGCGGGCCCGACGGCCCGCCGCAGCCGCTGCAGCCGCGCTCCAGAGAACGACGCGAGGCACACCCGGTGCCAGGCGCGGGCGCGACGCAGCAGCTCCAGCACTGGCTCGACCGCCGAATCCGCCTTGACGTCGATGTTGAGCAGGGCCTTCGGGAGCTCTTCAAGCAGGTCGGCCAGCTGGCAGACCGGCTCGCGGCCACCGACCCGCGCGGTTTTCACCCGTCCCCAGTCCAGCTTTTCGACCTCGCCGGAGGCGTCGGTCGTGCGGTCCAGCGTCGCGTCGTGCATGATCACGACCACGCCGTCCCGGGTGGCCCGGACGTCGGTCTCCAGGTAGTGATAGCCCTCCGCGGCTGCCGAGCGGAACGCGGCCAGCGAGTTCTCCATGCCGGCCAACTCGCCAAGATGCCAACCCCGGTGGGCGAATGCACGGGGAAAGGGCCCGTCCAGAAACGGGTGCCGGGTGCTGACCACGCCATCATTCTGCCGGGGCACCATCCAGAGCAGCATGGTAGGAGTGGCCAGCATAGGAGAAGTGGGAGCGGGCGATGACTCACCAGGATACTGGGCTGGGGTTACTGGCGGCGCTGGGGTTACTGGCGGCAGAGTTCAGGGCGCTGTGCGGGCCGGGTGCGGTGATCACTGACCGGCAACAGCTCCGGACCTACGAATGCGACGGGTTGGCGCACTACCGCGTGGTGCCGGGCCTGGTGGTGCTGCCGGAGTCCGCCGAGCAGGTCGCCGCGGTGGTCCGGGCCTGCGCCGCCGCAGGGGTGCCCTTCGTGGCCCGCGGCTCGGGTACCGGGCTCTCCGGCGGCGCGCTGCCGCATGCCGAGGGGGTGCTGATCGTGACCTCGCGGATGCGCCGGATCCTGGAGATCGACCCCGCCAACGAGCGCGCGATCGTCGAGCCCGGAGTGATCAACCTTGAGGTGACCAAAGCCGCCGCACCGCACGGCTGGTACTTCGCGCCCGACCCCTCCAGCCAGCAGATCTGCTCGGTGGGCGGCAACGTCGCGGAGAACTCCGGCGGGGCGCACTGCCTCAAGTACGGGTTCACCACCCACCACGTGCTCGGTGCCGAGGTCGTCACCCCGGGCGGCGAGCTGGTGTGGTTGGGCGGACGGACCCGTGAGGTGCCCGGGTACGACTTGCTCGGCGCGTTCGTCGGCAGCGAGGGCACCCTCGGGATCGCCACCAAGATTGTGGTGCGGCTGCTGCGGCAGCCAGAGTCGGTGCGCTGCCTGCTTGCCGCCTTCCCCGAGGTGGACGAGGCGGGCAGGGCGGTGTCGGCAATCATCGCCGACGGCGTCACCCCGGCGGCCATCGAGATGATGGACGCGCTGGCGATCGAGGCGGCCGAGGCTGCCGTGGCCTGCGGTTACCCCGAGGGCGCCGGGGCGGTGCTCATCGTGGAACTGGACGGCCCCAGCGTCGAGGTGGAGCACACCTTCGCCGCGGTGCACCAGCACTGCACCGCGGCGGGCGCCTTCGAGATCCGGGTAGCCTGCAACACCGCCCAGCGCGCCCTGTTCTGGAGGGGCCGCAAGTCGGCGTTTGCCGCGGTGGGCCGGATCAGCCCCGACTACATCGTGCAGGACGGGGTGATCCCGCGAACGGTGCTGCCCGAGGTGCTGCGCCGCATCGCTGAGCTGTCGGCCGGCACGGGGGTGCGGGTGGCCAACGTGTTCCACGCTGGCGATGGCAACCTGCACCCGCTGGTGCTGTTCGACGAGGCCAAACCCGGTGAGGCGCAGACCGCGGAGGAGCTTTCGGGCGCGATCCTTGACCTGTGCATCGCCTACGGCGGCTCGATCACCGGTGAGCACGGCGTCGGGATGGACAAGGCTCACTACATGCCGCGGATGTTCACCGACGACGACCTGGACACCATGCAGCGGTTGCGCTGTGCCTTCGATCCCACCGGGGTGTGCAACCCCGGCAAGGTGTTCCCCACTCCTCGGCTGTGCGGTGAGGTGCCCGGCAAGCACCGGGGTGTGCACCCGTTGCAGGCCGCGGGCCTGGCCGAGCAGTTCTGATGGTCACCGGCACGCTCGCGGCGTTGCGGACATCCTGCGGTGAGGTGGCCGAGGCCACCGCCGGGGACACGGTGGATGGGGTGCCGGCGCGCTGGGTGGCGTGGCCGGGCAGCACCCAGGAGGTCTCGGCGGTGCTGAGCGCGGCGGCCGGGCTGGGGCTGCGGGTGGTGGCCCGGGGCACCGGCAGCCGGCTAGCCTGGGGAGCCGCACCCACCGGCGTGGAGCTGATCGTGGACACCAGCCGGATGGGCACGGTGCTCGCGCATGTCGCGGGTGACCTGGTCGTCACCGTGCAGGCCGGGCTGCGGATGGTTGACCTTCAGGATGCGTTGGCGCCGCACCGGCAGCGACTGGCGCTGGACGGCGCCGGCACCGTGGGGGGCACGATCGCCACCGCGACGGCGGGGCCACTGCGCTACCAGTACGGCTCGGTGCGTGATCTGCTCATCGGCATCACCGTGGTCCTCGCCGACGGCACCGTGGCCCGTTCCGGGGGAACGGTGGTGAAAAACGTCGCCGGCTATGACCTGGGCAAGCTCTACACCGGCTCGTTAGGCACCCTGGGTGTGATCACCGAGGCGGTGTTCCGGCTGCATCCGCTGCCCGAGGCGAGCCGTTGGGTCACCGTGCCGGCCGCTGATGCCGCCCGCGCCGCGGCCGCCATCGCGGCGGTCCGGGCCTCGCAGCACGACCCGGTAGCCCTCGAGGTGGACCGCGCGGCGCTGGGCGATCCGGTGGTGAGCGTCGGGGTCGCCCTCGAGGGCCGCAGCGCCGGGATCGGTGACCGCGCCGAGGCCGTCGCGGAGCTGCTCGGTGGCCTGGCGGGGACGCCGGCCACGGTGAGCGAGCTGCCACCGGGCTGGTGGGGTCAGCCCCCCCACCCACCGCAGGGACCCGCCGCGATGGTGACCTGCGAGCCCACCGGACTGGTCGAGCTGCTCGCCACCGCCCCGGGCGCGCTGCGCGGCTCAGCCGGGGCCGGAGTGCTCACCGCCGGCCTACCCGACGGTGAGCGGCTGGGTACCGAGCTGGCGCAGCTGCGCGGGATCGCGGCCCGGCACGGTGGCACGGCGGTGCTGCGCTGTGCACCACCGTCGTGCAAGGCTGGTCTCGACGTGTGGGGGCCGGTACCCGCGCTGGCGTTGATGCGCCGGCTCAAGGACCAGTTCGACCCCGAGCATCGGCTGGCGCCGGGCCGGTTCGTGGGAGGGATCTGATGAGTGAGCCCGTGCCGGGTGCCTTCGATGATCATCATCCGCCGCAGCTTGATCTGATCAAGGACTGCGTGCACTGCGGGTTCTGCCTGCCCTCCTGCCCCACCTACCTGCTGTGGGGGCAGGAGATGGACTCTCCCCGCGGACGCATCCATCTGATGAAAAGCGGCTTGGAGGGTGAGCCGCTGTCCGCATCGATGGTGAGCCACTTTGACGCCTGCCTGGGGTGCATGGCCTGCGTCACGGCCTGCCCTTCCGGCGTGCGCTACGGCACCCTGATCGCCGATACCCGCACGCAGGTCCAGCGGCGCTACGAGCGTCCCCGCCGGGAGCGGCTGCTCCGTGAGGCGATCTTCTGGTTGTTCCCCTACCCGAGGCGACTGCGGGCGTTGCGTGGGCCGCTGGCGGCCTACCAGCGCAGCGGGCTGGACCGGTTCCTCCGGCGAACCGGGCTGGCCGACCGGTTACCCCCGACGCTGCGGGTGCTGGAGTCGCTGACCCCGACGCTGACCCGGCGGCCGGGCCTGCCAGCGCGGCTGCCCGCCTCGGGGCGGCGCCGTGCGGTGGTGGGGATGCTCACCGGCTGCGTGCAGGACGCATTGTTCCCGCAGGTCAACGCCGCTACCGCGCGGGTGCTCGCCGCTGAGGGCTGTGACGTCGTGATCCCCCGCGGGCAGGGCTGCTGCGGAGCGCTGTCCCAGCACACCGGCCGTGAGGCCGAGGCGATCTCCTTCGCCCGGGCGCTGATCGAACGCTTCGAGGCCGCCAAGGTGGATCATGTTGTGGTCAACGCCGCAGGCTGCGGTTCGGCGATGAAGGACTACGCACACCTGCTGCGGGACGACCCCGGCTACGCCGCCCGGGCGCAGGCTTTCGTCGAGCGCACCCGTGACGTCTCCGAACTGCTCGTCGAACTCGGCCCGGTGGCGGTGCGCCACCCGCTGGAGATCACGGTCGCCTACCACGACGCCTGCCATCTCGGACACGCCCAAGGCGTCCGATCCCAACCCCGGGAGCTGCTGCGGGCCATCCCCGGCTTGACGCTGATCGAGATCGCTGAAGGCGACCTGTGCTGCGGTTCGGCGGGGATCTACAACCTGCTCCACCCCGAGCCGGCCACCGAACTAGGAGACCGCAAAGCGCGCAACGTGCTCGCCACCGGCGCCTCAGTGCTGGTCACCGCCAACCCCGGGTGCCTGATGCAGATCGCGGCCAGCGCCCGACGGCTCGGGGCGCCCCTCACGCTGGCGCACACCGTCACCGTGCTCGACGCCTCAATCCGGAACGTGCCGCTGCGCGACCCCAAGTAATGTGGGCGGAACCGGATGACCCCGAGGTCGTGGAGCGGATGCGAACCGCCCACCGCGAGGCCGTGACCGCTCTGGACGTCCGGCCCGATCAGGACGTCCATGAGGCGTGGGGCTGGCGCGGCAGAACCCTCAGCAAGCCTGTCATCGCCCCGGATGGTCCAGCCTGGCTCCGCATCGCCTGCGCTCCTATAGGCCGCATCGCTCGCACCTTCTGGGACGGTTCCCTGAAGGCCGAGCAGGCGATCCCCAAGTCGGTACCGCGCCCCCAGCTTCGCGCCAGCCACGACTGGAGCCATGATCCGTGGGAGTACCGAGCGGAGCTGTATGAGCGGGTAGCCGACCACCCCGCTGCGACGTCCCCCACCGTGCTCACCGAGCCCGACCTGCCGTCAACCTGGTGGGCGGCGCTGCGCACCGCACTCGAGGACATCGCCACGGTTCCCACCCGCCGCGTCACGGTCTTCCCGCACTACCTCGACCGCGCCATGCCCCACTTTCTCGGCACGCCGCTCGACACCACAGTGCCGTCGTGGTCCACGGCGCACGGCGACTTCCACTACGCCAACCTCTGCGCGCCGACTCTGCACATCCTCGACTGGGAGGGCTGGGGTCTTGCCCCCCGTGGCTACGACGCCGCCGTCCTGCACAGCTACAGTCTGCTGCTCCCACGCCTCGCCGCTCGGGTCCGCGACGAGCTGGCCCTCCTGCTCGATACCCCCACCGGTCGATTCGCCGAGTTGGTCGCGATCACCCAGACCCTGCACAGCACCACCCGCGGCAACCACCTCGACCTGACCAAACCACTCCGCAGCCGAGCCGCCCTGCTGCTGGGCCGCCCGGTTCCCCTCCCCAGCCAGATGGGCCTGCTCACGAGGTGTGCACCCGGATCAGCACACCGGATCCGCAGTGCTGCCGACACTCAGCAGGACGACACCAATGACCTGTCGAAATCACGCGTGAATAGAGTCACCGCGTGAGCACACCCCGAGACACAGATATCCGCCCCACTGACGAGACGACGCAGGCTGACGCCCTGCGCGAGGCAATGATCGCTGAGTTGCGCGAGATGAAGGCGGTCCA
>JAFATA010000053.1 GCA_019244165.1 Pseudonocardiales bacterium
GGCGACTTCGAACACGACGTTGTCGCCCCAGAACAGCCCGCCCAGCACGTCGTCGAGCTCCGCGATTCCGGTGCTCCCCACGTCGCCCACCAGCCCCGGTGAAGGCTTAGGGTCACCCGCCATGTCATGAAGCATAGCTTCCAAGAAGTGCATGTTCTGTTTCTGACGCTCTACGGTGGTCGCTGTCAACGCAGGTTGCAAGATGACGAACTGTGGCAACCAGCGATGACGAGGCAGGTCCAGTGTTTGGCCTGCTGTGACTACAGAGCCGCCTAAATAGCGGACCGAGTTAGTGGAGGATCGTATGGCAACCCAGGCGTACCGGGACTGGGTCAAGGCTGGCAGGCCTTGGAAAAAAGCCACTCCCATCGATGAGCTAGACAAGCTGGCGCGCCGTCATGGTGTCCAGGTACTTGGCACGATCGGCAACGAGGATCATCTCACCGCTGCAAAACCGGAGGACCATACGCCGTTTTCGACAACCGCATGGCCCGTCCCGCTGCCCGGCTACATTGTGACAGCCATCGATATCAGCAACGAACATAACTTGGGCGTAAGGCTGCTCTCCGACGCCCGAGCGGGGCGCATTCCATGGGTGAAGTACTTAAACTTCAACGGCCAGCATTATGATGTACTCCAGGACTGGAAACCCAGGCCTAACCCGGATCAACATGTGCATATATCGATCCGGTCGGACTGGTGCACCCGGTCGATCGGGAATTACGATCCTTTCACAGGCGGATCGGGCGGTGGATCGCAGCCGGGCGCTCACACGGTCGTCGCTTGGGACCGCGCGAACGTACGTGATGCCCCGCGTGTGAGCGGTAATGTCGTAAGCTATGTGGAAGCTGGCAACAGCTACCCAGCAAGCTGCTGGACTAGGGGTGACACCGTCAACGCCGAGGGCCGCACCAACGATATCTGGATCAAGTTGCCGCTCAAAGCAGGCGGTTTCGGCTACGTTACCGCTATTTACCTCAAGGGTGACGAGTACGCCGATCTGCCTACGTCCGCATCCTGTTAACCAATAACGGGTAGCCCAACGTCTCCACTCGGCACTCAACTACAAGACCCCACACGAGGTCTACACTGAGCACCTGACCCGACAGCTCGCAGCATGATATAGCAATTAGTCAGCTGTCCGGAAAACACGAGGCGGCCCATCTACGTCATCCCGTCGTCGGTTTCCGGCTGAGGTGATGCCGTCTGGGCGGTGAGTCGGTCATGCTGCCGGTCGGGTGTGATGAGGAACTCCCACGCTTCCACGCTGGGTTGGCCGGCGTGTTGCCACCAGTGGTAGGCGGCTTCTGCCTCGTTCCACAGCCGGCGGGGGCCGCCTTGGCGCACGGTGTAGGGGCCGGGGTCGGTGCTGTAGGTGGCGCTGGCCCAGGACCGGGAGGTGGGATCAAGCAGCCATAACACGTGGGGGTGCTCACGGGTGGGGGGCCAGTGCCACCAGCGGCAGCCGCGTAGGCGCCTGCCCACCACCCAGCGTTGGTCCAGGCCGTTGAACACCGTCCACGGTGTCAGTTCGGTGGCGTGGGTATCGGCGTCGGGGTCATCCCAGCGCAGGCCGCTGAGGTCGCCCAGGGGGCTGCGCTGGGCACGCAGTTCCATGAACCCCACGGACAGTGGCGCCGCACGGCCCGTCGCGGTGCCCTCGGGCTGCACGGTGAAGGCCACCACCGGCCCTGAGGTGATCTCGGTCCGTACCGGTACCACGATCCGCCCGCCGGGTGCGGTCTGCGCCACCCAGGCATGGGGCAGCTCCCCCAAGCGCACCGTCGCGGTAGCCAGGACACGGTCGAAGGGTGCGCTACTCGGGTCCCCGGCGGCACCGTCGCCGCAGAGCACGCTCGGTCGGTAGCCCGCGGCGGCGAGGTTGGCCCGGGCCAGCTCATACAACGCGGGGTCGAGCTCGATCGTGCTGACCTGATCATCGCCCAGGTACTGGGCCAGCAGCGCGGCGTTGTACCCGGTGCCGGTGCCGATCTCCAAGACTCGATGACCGGGTTGGGTGTCCAAGACGTCGAGCATCCCCAGGATGGCCGAGGGCATCGACGCCGAGCACGTCGGCCGGCGACCTACCTTCGGCCATACCGTGTCACCGTCGTCGAACTGCGTCACGACCACCTGATTGGAGTAGGCCGCCTGCCACCAGCGCTGTGGCTCGGCGGCCCGGTCGAGGGGCTGGTAGCCGGCGCCCTCCTCCTCAACCCAGACCCGGTCAGGAAGGAACCCTGCGCGGTCTACCGCGCGAAAGGCTGGAGCCCAGGGGGGTGGCAGCTGCCCCGCGGCACACAGCTCGTCGGCGAGCTGGTCCTGACCAGCCACCGTCACTTGTCGTCCCGTGGCGGGTATTGAGACGGGTCGATGTCCCCCGGTTGCTTGCCCGTGGCCTTGTCGTCCTCCACGGAGTGCTTCGGGTTGTCTTTCTTGTCCTTCTCCTCATCCGCGTCCTTGCCCATTCCCGCAGCATAAACGGGTACGCAACAGTCGGCCCGGTGCTCCCGGACGTGTCCTCAGTTGCGAGGGAGAGCGTCCCCGCAGGTCAAGGCTTTGGATCGTGAGTGCCGATCTGCGGCACGACCAGTCCCTGGGGTTGTCTCTCGCGCACCGCTGACCAGGGAAGACCGGCGGACCTTCTAGGCCTCCCCGTAGTACTCGCCGAAAAACGGGCAGATATGAATTGTTAGCCCCCTTTGACAGCGCCCAGAGAATACGCTCCGTAAATCTAAACTTCTATCAGCAATGGGGCTACTAGCACATATGGGCGGGCGACCTAAGAAGGCTTATTCTTGTTTATTTTTAAAAGACCGTCCGGGGGGATCGAGACTCACGCAACCGCTTTCCGGGGCGACCTCCACAAAAGATCCCAAGCACCCAAGGGACGAGTATACTTGTATCGGTACAGCAGTATTGTTTACGACTGACCTGGCCATGGGGAGCACCTCAAGATGCGCGCAAACGAACGATCCAGAACGTATCTCAGGTACTCCCTCGCAACCATCTTCTTGAAAGAAGCAGATTCTGTCGTCTGGACAGAGGCTGACGAACGGAGATTCAGACACGTGAATTACCCCTTATTTTCTCATTGTTCTGTTGAGATATTCTCGAGCATGGCAACATGATGGGTGCCAATAAATAAATAGTTCTGGCATCGGACATTCTGACGACCACACCAAGGCCCCTCATCCTGCTGTCTATCAACTATTGAACAGTGCATACTATACCTCCGCCAGTGATCTCAGGGTGGTTGCGACGTGAAGTCGCACGTTGCGAGTGACGACGTCGAGGAGGTCGGAATCCGCCGCGACCCCGCCTCAGCCGGCATTCAGCGGCTTCAGAGGCCGGGGAAGGGGTCGGTGAGGGAGCGCAACACGTGGTCGGCCTGTGCCGCGCGCAGCTCGTCGGCGTGGTAGTGGCCGCTGGCGACGCCGATCGTGGTGGCTGCGGCGGCGCGGCCGGCGGTGATATCGCGCGGCGTGTCACCGACGACGTACACCTCGTCCGGGGAGAGGTCCCGACCGTGCAGCCGGGCGGCCTTGGCAATGCCCAGCCGGGTGACTTCGGTGCGGTCCGGGGAGTCCGACCCGTAGGAGCCGAACACGAAGTAGCGGTTGAGCTTGGCCGGTTCCAGTTTGGTGCGCGCCGCGCCTTCCATGGCGCCGGAGATCACCCCCAGGATCACCCCCGCGGCGGTGAGCCGGGCCAGCAGGTCCTCCGCGCCGTCGAGCACCCGGTAAGCCTCGGAGGTCCAGATGTCTTCGGAGAGGTGCCAGAGGTACTTGGCGTAGAGCCGGGCCAGCTCGTCGAAGCTCGGTTCCCGGTGCAGCACCGCACGGAAGGTCTCCCGACCGACCTGAGGGTCGGTCTCTCCGGCCGAGGTGTGCGCACCGATATCGGCGGGCACCCCGTGCAACTGGTCGAACGCCCACGCCCAGCTGCGGGCCCCGGCGCCCCCGGTGTGCACCAGGGTTTCGTCGATGTCGAACAGCACGGCGATCGGTCCGGCCATCCGCGCGTTCCTCCTCACGTCATCTCGGTGCTGTCACCAGCGCTCACTCGAGGGTTCTCTCGTGGTGGCCGCCGAACTGTTGGCGCATCGCCGAGAGCGCCTTGGCCGCGAACTCATCCAGGTGGCGGGAGGCGAACCGGGAGTACAGCGCGGTGGTCAGCACGGGGGCGGGCACTCCCTCGTCGATGGCCGCGATACAGGTCCAACGGCCCTCACCAGAGTCGGACACCCGCCCGGCGAAGTCCTCCAGCTCCGGAGATTCACGCAGCGCCGCCGCGGTCAGGTCGAGCAGCCACGAGCCGATCACACTGCCGCGTCGCCACACCTCGGTGACCTCGGCGACGTTGATGTCGTAGCGGTAGTACTCGGGATCCTCCAGCGGGGCGGTCTCCGCATCGCCGTGCTGGGCGCGGGTGCCGATGTTGGCGTGGTGCAGGATGTTCAGGCCCTCGGCGAGAGAGGCCATCATGCCGTACTCGATACCGTTGTGGATCATCTTGACGAAGTGCCCGGCGCCGGTGGGCCCGCAGTGCAGGTATCCCTGCTCCGACGGGGCGGCCTTCCCCTCGCGGCCGGGAGTGCGCCCTGCGGTGTCCACGCCGGGGGCCAACGCCGCGAAAATCGGTTCGGCCTGGGCCACGGCATCGGGGTCGCCACCGATCATCAGACAATACCCGCGGTCCAGGCCCCACACGCCGCCGCTGGTGCCGCAGTCCAGCAGCCGGATGCCGCGCTCGCCCAGCCATGTGGCGTGCCGGATGTCGTCGCGGTAGTAGGAGTTTCCCCCGTCGATGACGGTGTCCCCGGACTCCAATACCTCAGCCAGCCCGGTGATGACGGAGGTGGTGATCTCCCCGGCCGGCACCATCACCCACACCACGCGTGGTGGGGTGAGTTTCGCCGCCAGTTCCGGTACCGAGCGCACACCGGTCGCACCCTCGCTGGCCAGCGCCTCGACAGGCTGGGGACTACGGTTGTAGACCACGCACTCGTGGCCCTTGCGCATCACTCGCCGCACAATGTTGGCGCCCATGCGACCCAGGCCGATCATCCCCAACTGCATCTGCGTCTCCTCGGTGATCTGCGCCGAGCTGCCGTCGGTGTCCAGTGTGCTGCCTTTTCCTTTAGCGGTCATTAGCGGTCATTGCAGTCGCTGATTCGGATCGTAAACATCGGGCGGGATGACCGCTCCGGTGTCCGGGCGATGTTCGGTGTGCATAGCCATCAGGTGTCTCGACCTCCCTGACCGATGTGACCCGGTCCGCTATCGATGGGGGGCTTACCCGGCGTGCAGCCGGGCGCCCCAGCGGGTCGTGACGGCCTGCCCCGGTCCTAAATGGCGAACCCCCTCCCCCGACTGGAAAGCGTTCGGTGGGCAGGTCATCGGCTCGGTGTCTGGTCGGGAGAGTTGAGGAGCCATCCGATGGGCGCGGCGAGCCGATCCGCCTCGGCTGGTCCCCAGGAGCCCTTGGGGTAGGTCACCGGTTCGGGCTTGTCGGCGAGCACGGCGGCGGCCACCTCCCAGACGTGTTCGAGTCCGTCGGGTCGGGTGAACAGCGAGCGGTCACCGAGCAACACGTCGTGGATCAGCCGGACGTAGGGCGGCAGCGGGTGAGCTCCGGGCACTGTCCGCAGCGGCAGCGAGGTGCGCGCCGTGCTGAGCGTCAAGGTAGGTCCGGGTTCCTTGACGACGAGCGAGAGGTCCAGCTCCCCCTCACCGGCAAGGTCGAAGGTCAGCACGTTGCCCGAGGCCGGCAGCTCCGGCACTGGCGCGGCGGGCTGGCGGAACACCAGCTGCACCTGCTGGCGCGATGCCGCCATCTGCTTCCCGGTGCGCAGCAGGAACGGGACACCACACCAGCGTGCCGTGTCGACCCACAACCGGGCTGCGACGAAGGTCTCGGTGGGGGAGTCCTCGGCGACACTCTCGATGTCGCGATAGCCCGCGAACTGACCCAGCACCACGTCGGCTGGCTGCAGGGGGCGGAAAGCACCGATCACTTCCTCTCGGGCTGCCGCGAGATCCTCGGCATCGAAACTGGCCGGCGGCTCCATAGCGACCTCGGCCACGACCTGAAACAGGTGAGTGACGAGCATGTCGAGGACCGCCCCCGTGCCGTCGTAGAAGGCGGCACGCTCCGCCACGTCAAGGACCTCCGGCACGTCGACCTGGACCATCGCGACGTGCTCGCGATCCCATACCCCGCTGAACAACCCGTTCCCAAAGCGCACCGCGTAGAGGTCCTGGGTGGCCTCCTTACCCAAAAAGTGGTCGATCCGGAATACCTGGGACTCGTCGAGAACCTCATGCACCACCCGGTCGAGTGCGCGGAAGGAGTCCATGGAGGTGCCAAACGGCTTCTCGTAGACCACCCGGGACTGCGCGGCGAGCCCGTGCCGGCCAAGGCCGCGGGTGAGGGTCTCGAATGCGGTGGGCGGCACGGCGAAGTAGTGCACTTGCTGCGGGCGCCCGCCAAGCTCGCGTTTCGCCTCGGCGAGGATCTCGAGCAGGCTACCCGGGTGGTCCGCGGAGAAGCCGCCGCCGGCGAAGCGCAGTCGGGAGCGGAACTGCTCCCAGGGACCATCGTGGGGCTGCGGGCCGAACTCCGTCAGCGCGTCATACACCCGAGCCTGAAACTCCTGGTGGCTCAGTGCGCCACGGCCGTTGCCGATCAGACGCCAGTCCAACGGCAGCAGATCAGCTTGTGCGAGGCGGAAAAAGGCCGGTAGCACCATCCGGCGTGCCAGATCTCCGGTGGCACCATAGAGCACGAACACCGTGGAGTCGGACACGCGACTCAGCTCGGACACCGACCGGGAGAGGTGTTTTCCCCGCACCAGGCCAACTCTAGAGGTGATGGCGGCCTCAGTCTGGCATCTGGCTCGGCTCTCGCAGTCCCAGCATCCGTAGCTCCAATGCGGCCAACTTGCGCAGCGCGGCCCGGTCGTCGCGGCGCCATGCGGCGGCCGGGTCCGGACAGATGGTCAGCAGCCGCCGCATTGGTCGCCGGGCGAGTGCTCGCAGGGCGAGCAGGTCGAGATCGACGGCGCGGACGACCAGCGCTGAGCGGGCCGCGGTGATCCACCGTATCCGGAGGGTTAGCCACACCAGTACGGGAGGCAACGCTCCGATGACCACGATCGCTACCGCGGTGCCCAAGGCGAGGGTGGACACGGTGTCCGAAAACGCCTGTCCTGACGAGGTCAGAGAGTTCCCCGCGCGTGCGCCGGTGTCGAACGCACTGGCTAAACCACCGCCGATGCCCGGCGCCTTGGCCACGCTGCGGACTGCATCCACGAAGGCATCATGGATCGCCTTGCCCGCGCCGCTGAGTCCCTGCCCCGGAGTTTGCAGCCGAGCGATCAGCGTGAACGCCGCGCGGGCCACCTCGACGATCAGCACCACCCACAGCGGCACCAGCACGTCGGCGAGTACCTGCCGCGCCGCCCGACCACGCTGTTCGGCGTAGATGCGCATCCCCCTAGTGTGCTATCCGACGATGCTGGCGCCGGTGACTGCGGGCAGAGTGACGGTCGTCTTCGACCCGGACGCTCAGCGGTTCAGCGGTCAAGACAAGCGCCATCGGCTACCGCATCGATCGCGCGGCTAGACAGGTTTCTCCGACCGCGGAAGGTCCAGCTTTCGGAGGTCGACCACGCTTCCGTTGTCCAGGTCTAGCGAGGTCAGCGCCCAGATCTGACCAGCGACGTCCTGAGGATCGCTGAGACTGCCCTGTTCATACACATCCAG
>JAFATA010000071.1 GCA_019244165.1 Pseudonocardiales bacterium
CCAAACCGACCCACCCGCGAGCGCCCGCCCAGCACCATCCGGCTCGACGACCGAGCCGGCCGCGAACTATGGGACGCCTACGTCAAAGCAAAGACCCAAGACCCTTTCTTGTCATATCGCCAGTTCGCCAGCGGGGTCGTCCTCGATGGCCTCGCCACCCACCGCCGCCGCGAAAAACGTTCTCCCTAAGCCGCTGAAAAGCATGTTGCTGTGTTGCACTGTTGCAACGTGCTGGTGGACCCGAGTCGGCGAGAGGCCAGCGTTCGCGGCGATCGCGCGAACCGACATGCCGTGTTGGTTTGGTGAGGGTGGCGGGGAGTGTGGTGCTGTTCCCAAAATCGAGCTAGCGTTGCGCGCTGTGATGGAGCAACAAGAGCTCGACTCCGATGGCCTGCCGCCGTTGGCGCCGCCCGAGGCCACTGACGATGAGCGAGGCCGGGCGATCGAGGCACGGATGGTCGCCCGCTACGGCGCCCCCTCGATCGAGGACTACCGCCGCGCCTACGCCGCGTTCGGTGCTGAGTGGCCTGGTGACGAGGAGATCCGCCGCCGGCACGTCGTCGCGCCCTCCACCGCCGCGTGATCGGCGGCAAAATCCTCGACGCCTCGGCACTGGCCGCGCTGGTGCGCGGTCGGATATCTGCTGCTGCATGGTTCGCCACCGCACGAACACTGTCTGTGCCGCTGTACCTGCCCACGCTAGCCCTGGCCGAGGTGCGCGCCGTCCGGCCTGACGCCGGCGCGCAGCTGGCTGAAGTAATCGGTCATCCCTCCGTGGTGCTCGGCGAGCTCGACGCCACGGCGGCCAGGCACGTCGACCAGCTGCTCCTGCAGGCCGATGTCTTCGACGCCTGCGCCGGACACATAGCTCACATTGCCGGCGCTCGCGGCTGGCCCGTGCTCACCGCCGACCCAGGTCGGTTGCATCGCGTCGACCCGGCGCTTGAGCTTGAGCTGCTCTGAAGAAGCAGCGCCGGGTCAATCACGAGTTTGTTGTCTGATCTTTGGCTCATGCCCTCCGTCGTCTGCTGGCGGGCAAGCATCCCACCACCTGATCACGCCGACGGCTCGCAGACGCGGCCCGGAGCTCGGGTACGTGTCCCCAGCCCCAAACTAGAGCGTTTCCGCAGTTCAGGACGTTGGACTTAAGCGCCGGTCCATGGCATGACCAGTCCCTGGAGTTGTTTTCTGGGCACCGCTGACCAGGGACAACAGCCCAGTTTGGGGCTGGGGACACGTACCCGAGCTCCGGGTTTCCGGTGGGTTCAGCCGGATCGAAGCGGTTTCAGCGGGAACTCACGGTGTCTGGGCGCGTGGGGGTCCGAAATGCGGTGGGTTCGTGGGAAGTCTCTTGGTGGCGGGGGGTTCACTGATCAACTGGTTGCTCGAGTTCGCTGCTGAGTAGATGTTCGGCCACGGTGGTGTAGCGGGTGGCTGTGGTGTGGGAGATGTTGAAGACGAGTGAGAGGTGCAGCGGGTCGGGGCCTGCCGTCAGGGCCTCGTGGAGGATGCGGTCGGCTCGGATGTGGTCGATGCTGAAACCGTTGCGGCCCAGGTGGAAACGGACGTAGGGCCCGCTGACGGGTCCGGTGCCGAGCACGGTTTTGGTGTTGACGAGCACGTGGGGGTTGGGGGTGCGTGGCCAGGTGGCGCGGCGGTGGTCCAGCCAGGCCCGTAGTGCCCGGTAGCTCAGCTCGCCGAGGCGCTGGTGGTGCCCGTCGAGGGTGATGGGTGCTGTTGCAAACTCGGGGCGATGATGCCCGGTGTGGCAGGATCCGGGGTCCGTGAGCATCTTCTCCGGACGGCACTTCCCGAAAGAAGTGATCTTGTGGGCGGTGCGCTGGTACTGCCGCTACGGGGTCAGCTACCGCGACCTGGAAGAGATGCTCACCGAGCGCGGGGTAGCAGTTGATCACACCACGATCTATCGGTGGGTACAGCGCTACGCACCCGAGCTGGACAAGCAAACCCGCTGGTACCGCCGTGTCTCCGAATGGAGAGCGCAATCGTGGCGGGTCGAGGAAACTTACCTCCGGATCGGCGGGAAGTGGTGCTATTGGTATCGGGCGCTCACCTCCCACGGTGACACGCTGGACTTCTCCCTGTCCACCAGGCGAAACACCGCCTCAGCGAAGCGGTTCCTGGCCACGACGCTGCGCTCGGCCGCGCACTGCGGGCCGCCCAGGGTGATCAACACTGACAGCGATCCCGCCCTGGCCGCAGCGATCACCGAACTCAAGACCAACGGACGGTGTCCGACGTCGGTAAGGCACCGGCGGGTGAAGTACCTCAACAACCGGATTGAAGGTGATCACGGCCGGTTGAAGCGAATCCTGGGCCCGAAGCGCGGGTTCAAGACCCCGGTGACGGCGTATCGGACACTGAAGAGGATCGAAGCGATGCACGCACTGCGCAAAGGCCAGGGCAAGATCTTCGCCTCCGGACACTCGAACCCGGACATGGTGATCGTCGAGAAGGCGTTCACCTACGCCTGAGCACAGCCCGGGCGTAGTGACCTGGCGGTCAGCACCGAGTTGAGCATGCCCCCACTCCGACTTTGCAACAGCACCATTCCTGGCGGCCAGCTTCGACGGCGTGATCTCCCGGCACACGATCCCCCCAGGCGGGGCGAGCCCGCCCTCACGATATGACCCGCACGACGCCATCTACGCCGCCGCCTACTACCTCTGCGACTCCGGCGCCCGCGACCACCACGGCCTCTACCAGGCGATCTTTGCCTACAACCACGCCGACTGGTACGTCCGCAAAGTCCTCGACCAAGCCACCCGCTACGCCAACACCGCCACCGTCGGCACCGGCGACTGCACCACCATCCAGACCACCAACACCACGACGTGGACCGCGATCAACTACGCCTGCGGGCAACGGGGCCTGCCCTACGTCTGGGGCGGCAACGGTCCCGAGTTGACTGAACTACCATCTGGCGGAACGCAGGTCAGTGGGGGCTTTGACTGCTCGGGTTTGACCAGGGCAGCGTATGCGGCAGCCGGCATTCAGATCCCGCGCGTCGCCCAAGCCCAGTTCGACGCAGGTCCTCGTGTCCCCAGCGGCCAGCCCGTGCGACCGGGCGACTTGGTCTTCTTCGGTACTGGTCCGGGCAATGTCAGCCATGTCGGGATAGCGATCTCGCAAACGGACATGATCGATGCACCCCACACGGGTGCGGTGGTGCGGATCGAGCCCATCTGGCGATCGAACTTCGTAGGAGCAACCCGACCGGCGAGCACCCGAACTTCGTGATTTGTAGGTTCCACACAGACTTGACCACTTCCGCGTACCCATGAGCACCAAGTGATCAACTGATCAAGTACCGCGGACACTCAGGAGGCGCCTAGCCAATCGGTTTCGACGGCGGTATCGCCGCGACCGGGGTGACGCCCAAGGCACCGCCAGACAGGTGAGCCGGCGGGTTCTTCCGGTGGTCAGGCGTGTTCCAGGGCCAAACCGTAGGGAAGCGCCGGGAGCGACCACAGGTCGCACTCCTCGTCATGGTGCTGGACGAGCCGGGTGGTGAAACGCCCGGCCATGATCGTGTCGGTGTTGAGCGGACGGCACAGCACGGAGCGTCGGTTGAGGTGTGCGGCGATATCAGGTGCCGCGAGTCTGCCGTACTGCCGTCCGATCATGTTCGGCTCCGGCGGCCGATGCGGATCAGGAACTCGTTGTCCTCGTCGAAGGTGTCGTTGTTGCTGAACTCGGCAAGCGCGGTCGTGACCTGCCGCTCGAACTGACCCAGGCATTCGCCGAAGAGGTACGGGGCGGCGAACGAGGTCGAGTAGAGGTATCCGAGGATGCTCTCCGTGGTCCACACGCGCTGGACCGGAACGCGGAACTCCTCGACGACGCTGAACGGGGATTCTTCCATGATTTCGCTGTAGGGCCGGTCGTGGTGGTTGAAGGTGCTGTGGCCTGCCCTTCGCCGCTCGCCGAGGAAGTTCTGGATCACCGAGCGCACCGCGGTTTTCCATGGGCTGCCCGCAGCCCAGAAGCTGTTGTCACTGAAGATCGCCACCGCCCCGTCTGGAGCGACTTGATCGTCAAGGTGCTGTAAGACCGTGACCTGGTCCAGCCAGTGGAAGGCGCGGCAGATGGTCACCAGATCAGCGCACCAACCGGTCGGGGGGGTGAAGTCCTCGGCGGTGGTCTCGGCGAGGACGAGCGTCGTGCCGTTGGGCAGCACCGGGCGCAGGGCTACCTCCGCGGCGGCGAGCATGTCGGAGTCGTTGTCGATGGCGATAATGCCGTTGAAGCGTCCTAGGAGTGCTTCGACCACCAGGCCCGTGCCGGTGCCGACGTCGAGCAGACGCCGTGGAGGTTTCGGCGCGACCGCCTGGTCGAGGATCTCGGCGACCGTGTCGGGGATGCTGGGCCGGTACGGCGGTAGTAACCAACGGTGCCTGCGAACATGCTCATGAGCGGCTCCGGGCGAATGTGCGGACATGCTGAGTGATCTGACCGAGATCGTCGGTCACCAGCACACGGGACCCGACACGCGGTTGGTCGTCAGGTACCGACCGTCCACCGGAGATCCAGATCGCCGTGGCGCCGACGGCGGTGGCGCCGAGGATGTCGCATTCCCAGTCGTCGCCGATGTGCACCAGGTGGCGGACGTCGACGTGGTAGTGGGCGGCAACCATGCGGAAAACGCGGGGGTCGGGTGTGGCGTAGCCGAGCTGGTAGGACGGGAAGTGAGCGGTGACCCAGGGTGTGAGCAATTTACTCAGTTCTTCGGTGTCCGCCTCGACACAGGTGACGTTCGACAGGGTGATCACAATGCCGTAGTCGTTGAGCCGGCGAAGCGTGTCCACAGCGTCGGGAAGCAGGCGCAACGGCGACGCGGACACAGGTGTCGGGAAGGAGGACGGCGAGATCTCCAGAGCCGAGCAGATCTCCTCGCGGACCGTGTCGGTGATTTCCGCGGCGGTATGGAGCTTGTGCCGCACGATGCGTCGGGCATCGTGGGGATCCAGCGGAGAGGCGGCGGCAAGTATTGCGGCAAGGCTGAGACCTTCGACGTGACCCAGCGTTCCCCCGACATCGACGCTGATCAGCATGGGACTCACGGCGCTGTCGCGACAGTAGGCAGGGCCGTGATACTGACGGCGGTGAGGTGATCTGTGGGGCTCAGGCAGATCGGACACACCTATCAGCGGCATGAGAGTGCGATCCGGCAGGATCACCTGGTGCCGGATGCAACACCTGTGGATCGGGTCGTGATCAGTCGCAACCCCAGTCGGCCTGTCCGTTAGCTTCCGGTCATTGAGAATGTAACCGTACGGGCGAACATCTCGCCGGTGACATGATCCTCACCGGCCGCGAGCCGGGCTGAGCAGTTCAAGCACCAAAGTCCATGATCTCCAGACAGGGCACCGCGAGCAGCCGGTCGAGCACCGGGTGGGCAGCAGCGCGACCAGCTCCGCCGCCCCCTGAGCCGCGCCATGAACCCGCAGAACCACGCCTGCTCGTCCTTGCCCGGCAACGTGCTGGTGAGACGCTCGGTGCTCAGGCTGGCCAGTAACGTCCACGCGGTCGGTCGGCCAGCCAGTTCTCGACCTTGGCCCACGCCCATTCCCGATCGGCCAGCCGGTTGAAGGTCCACCCGGAGTAGGGCCGCTCCCTGACCACCCGCAGGAACGGGCGCAGCGGGTGCACCAACTGGCCAGTTCGCACTGGACGCTCCGACCGGTCCGCGGCACGCACTCGACGACCAGCTCGACGACGGTCACCCTATTCGTCCGGTTGCCCGGTCCCAGAGAAGATTGCACCAGACCAGCGCTGGTTCCATCACGACCCCGCCACATCAGAATTGTCCGCTCCCGGCCGCAAGGATGGTAAACTCACGGCTATGTCGCCGGGGGCGGCGACGGATGCCGATACCTGACCGAGTATTCGTTGTTTGGATCGCTGTTCAACGCTTTTAGCGCCCAGACAGTTTTGCGCTCGCCGGCGGTGCTGAGCGGGAGCGGCAGCCGCATCTGTTCGTACATGGCGAAACGGTTGAGATCGAGGAGCATGCGTAGAGCAGCGCCGTATTCCTGCGCTGCGGCGACCGCACCCTGGTAGCACAACCAGGCCGACCCAAACGGGACCAATGAGATTAACAACCACAACTTGTGCGGCCACAGATAGAGCAGGGCCGCAGCGAATCCGAGAAGGCAGACCAGGCACGTCCGGATCGCCAGGTCCAATGCCGTGCGTTGATCGTTAACATAGGCGGCGTGCTCACGCCGAGCGACCATCATCAGGTGTGGTGCGAAGTTGATGATGTCCAGCCCGACCGCCGCGCCCGCCCTGGTCTCAGCCGCGCGCAACACATTACCCAACCGGGTCGGCATGATGTGATATGAATTGGCGGGATATATCGATCGGAGCCGCTCAGCGGCGACCTTCTCCGCAGAATGGTAAGCCAGCTCCAAATCCGTTAGATTGCTTGGCGAGACTTTGCCGTCGTTGTCCTCGACCTGACCGAGTTTTATGGTCTCACTGGCGATCCGCAGATCCAGGTCCTGGCTGCGCGCTGCGTGATGCCGGATCCTATTCTCGCGCAGCGCTCCCCAGAAGGAGCTGACACCCCAGTAACCCTCGAGAAACTGCACGAGAGCAAACTGGAGCGGATGCAACACGGCCCCGAGCGCCAACGCAGAGAGAATCAGCACAAACGTCCCGCCAACGCCGAGTCGGGTCAGAGCGCCGATACCCACGCCGAAATCGGGCTCATGACTCCACGCACCTGACCGGGCCAGGACCGTGATGAACGCGACGAGGAGCAGGCTGGGCACCAAGCTCACGACCGTGAAGTACCGGCCTACCGTGGCCGCGAGCGCGCTCGTCGGATTACTCGCCTCAGGCGCCGTCATCCCGACCGGAGTTCTTCGACTGCTTGTGTGCAGGCTGGCGCGTGCATATCCACTTTTTACCTGTCGGGTCCTTCTTGGCCAGGGATCCACAGATCGGGCAGATGCGAGCCGGTTCGTTCCGGGGGTTTATCCCTGGTGGGGTGGCTCCTGGCGATTTCGTCATCAGGGCGACCAGCACGATGAGACGCCAGGCCGGGACTGCACGGGCCCGCGCCGCCGCCGTTGATTGGTGCCCATCACGCTGCCTCCACGAGAAATAGTACGGCCCGACAACGACCCAGGTCGACATCGTCCGGCATGCCTCCCCGCCGGTACCTCACGGCGCTGTCACGATGGATCCGTGACGGAGGGCGGCACACAGACGACGGAGCCGACGAACACCGAAGCGCAGCAGTCGGGAGGCGCGCCACAACTCCGAAGCGTGGACAGTGTTTGGCCGGTGGTGGTGGTCCCGATGGTCGTGATCGGGGCGGCGGCGGTCGCTGGCTACATACTCAACGAGCTGGCCACTCTCGCCGTCGGTGTCGCTGCGTCGGCGGTGCTCGCTGGACTTGTGGCGTACCGCATTCTCGGAAGGCGGCGACCGTGGATCGTCGCGACCTGCGTGCTCGCCATTGCGCTGCCGGTGTTCGGACTGGGCCTGTTGAAGATCAAGAAAATCCCCCGATGCTCCGAACCGGTTGCTGCCGCGCCGCCGTCGGTCACCGCGATGCCTGCGTCGCGAGTCAACGCTGGTCGCCAGTTCGACCAGCAGAAGGCCAACGGGATGCGCGACTTCCGCGGGGCGGACCTGCGCGGCGCACAGTTCGTCAACCTTGATCTGAAAGGCTTTGACTTCTCCGGCGCGAACGCCGCAGGGGCATCGTTCTACGGCAGCCGGCTCGACCGTGCCGCCTTCTTCGGAACCAACCTAGGCGGAGCAGTACTCACCCGGGTATGCCTGCACAACGCCACTCTGCGAGGCGCGGACCTCACCGGCGTGATCGCCACCGAAGCCGACGTGTCCGGTGTGGAGGTCACCCCGGCCGAGACATCGGCAGCCTACTACTGGCCCCCACCCGGTACGCCCAGCCCTGCCTGCACCTAGCCCATAACCAGCGCATCGACCGAACAGGAGCGTGGCATGACCGACACGGCCTTAGTCCCGGCCGAGACACCGGGCGGGGAGACCGTCATGGTGCCCGTCGTGGATCTCGACGGTACTGCCATAATAGCTGACGCCGACGGCCAGAACGTCGGCAACAGATTGCCGGGCTTGACCGACGCCCTCAAGTCGATTAATGACTTCGCAGCCGGACTTCGCCAGGCCCTGCACACCACCGCCCCCGGGAAGACGACGGTCGACTTCTCGATCGGGTTCGCGATGCGGGGCGGGAAGATCACCGCAATGTTCGTCGACGGCAAGGACGACGGCCCGGCGACCGTGACGATGGAGTTGGGTACCGGCTGACGACCAAGGTCTGCTGCACGTCACCCCTCGGCTACGGCGGTCGTACCAGCATGCAGTAGGCCGAAACGAACCATCCACCGGGTGGAATCCTGGATGGCGCTCAGCGAGCTCCTCGCAGCGGCGTCGCAGCATGTTGACCACCGTGGCCGGGGAGATGACCTCCTGGCTCGTGCCGATCTTGCGTTGGAACAGGAATGGCATCGCTGGGCTGGCTTGGCGCTCGTGGGGATCGTAACGCGACAGCAGCGGAATAGTCCGACTGTCTCGGGTGTGGCGGCGTATGACCGCGGCGATGACGCTGAATAGCTCGGCGGACATGGGGATGACACGTTCGCGGTCGTTTTTCGAGGGGGTGATCACGAGCAGCGCGATGATCTCACCATTGGGGCGTTGGTATTGCCGGATGCTGAGGTGGGTGAGTTCAAGTGCTTCCTCGATTCGGATCCCGGTATGGCGAAGGGCTTCCACGATCGCCCACTCGAAAAACGCGGCGTCCTCGGCGGATGTGACGTTGATGGGTTTGCCGCCACTTTGGTCGAGGACACGCACGTCTGCCGTTCCTCCGAGCCTGATCCGTCGTTCATCGACCCGGCTCCATAGACGTTGGTAAGTTCGGCCGTCGAGGGTGATCGTTTCCCCGTTGCTCGCGTTAGCGGCTTGCTCCAGCAGGGCGCGGAGGTGGTCGTATCGGGCCGCCATGTATTCCACGAGTGTGTTCAGCAGCGGCTGGTGTTGGCGCGTGCGGTCGTCCATTCGTTCCTTGACGTGCCGTTTTCGGATACCGAACCCGCGAACGTCCGCGTTGGAGATGGGGCAGGGTGCGACCCAGACCGCCCATTGCTCGGGTTCCGCGGCGGCCCAGGCTTGCAGGTCGGCGTAGAAGGCCCGGATGGCGCGCAGGGTCGGCTCGAACTCTCGGCGTCCCTTGCCGTCGGCGCGGACCGCCACCTGGTCGCGCCACCGTCTGTAGAGGTCGCCATCGATGCGCAGGTCTGCCTGGTCAGGGGCAACCTTCTCGATCTTGGACCAGAAGTGGCTGGCCAGGTGCCGAGAGAGATTGTCTAACGTCGAGTAGTCCAGCTCGGGTTTGCGGCGTTCCAGGACCCTGTTGGCTTATTGGGGTTCAAGTGGCGAGGGTGAGATTGAGCCGTTGCAGGTGGCTGGTTCGGGTCCTGTCGAGGGGGCTGCTGTTCCACCAGGCGTCCAGCCGGATTAGGTTGATCGATGCAGCGGCGGCGTAGTGTTCCAGCCGGGTCTTGGCCAGGCCGAGGTAGCGGGCGCGGCGGATGCCGGTGACGTGGGTGGCCTGGCGCATGGTGCCCTCCACGCCGGCGCGGATCTTGTACCGGTCTTTCCACTGCTGGCTGTCCTGCCCGGCGCGGGCAATGCCACGTAGTTAGCGCCCTGGTGTGGCTGTCCAGGAACTACGGCGGTGTGGCGAGGGCGTGTGTGCCGGAGCTGGTGCGGGTGAGGAATCCGAGGCGGGTCCATTCGGATAGTTGGGTGAGCATGTTGTGGAGGTTGACCTGCAGCGACTCGGCGAGCTCGCGTCCGCTCCAGCTCCGGCTGGGATCACTGTTCATGATCGCGGTGATGCGTTGTCGGCGGGTCGGTGGTTGGGGTGGGCGGGCTGGTGCGGGGGGAGGGTCTCGCGGTGGGGTGTGCATCCTGATGGTGATGGCGGTGGTGGTGGTCGGCGTGGCGGGACGGGCCTCGTCGCGGTCGTGGTAGCGGCCGGTGGTGCATGTGACCCTGCGGGCGCTGTAGCGGGGCCGACGTGCGGGCAGCAGAGTGGCCAGTCCGGCGCGCCCGATCACGCCGAGCAGGTCGGTGGGCTCCTCGGCGCAGACGCCGGTCGCGGTGGTGAGCTGGTCTTTCGCGGCCTGTAGGGCGGTGGTGAAGCTGGCCCGGTCGGGGTCGGTGCCCGGGCGGGTTTCCACGGCGGTGACCATGGCCATGCGCAGCAGCTGGTAGATGGTGAGCAGCGCCCAGGCTTCCTGCTCCAGGCCGGGCCGGTCACCCGAGCGCAGGAGGTGTGCATCCAGCAGGGTATGGCGAAGCGCCAGGTAGGCCGACTCGATTTCCCAACGTTCGTGATAGAGCTGGACCAGCGCGTGGGATGGGTAGCGGCGCGGATCGAGCAGGGTGGTGATCAGCCGGTAGCCCTCGTGCACCCTGCTGCCATCGGATCCGGTCATCCTCAGTTCGGCTTCGATGATCCGTACCGCCAGCCCGTCGAGATTAGACAGGTAGGAGCCATCGGGCAGGTGCGCCAGGACCGGCGGGCGGCGGGTGGACTGGGCGCGGGCCAGCAGCATCGCCCCGGTGGCGGCGATGTCAGCGAAAAAGGCGTTGCCGTCAAATCCCCGATCCAGCAGGACGAGCATGCCCGGTCCCAGCAGTCGAAGCAGCCGCCGGGCCAGGCTGGCCTCATCGCGGTCGGCTGGGCGAGCCGAGCGTGGCGCCGAGCAGGCCACGGGTGCCGGTCTCGGCCAAGGTCATCAACCGCAGCGTGGGGTATCCGGCGAAGCCCATCCGGTAGTGGATGCGCCCGAGCCAGGACCGGTTGCGGTCGGTGTCGGGGACTTTCAGCGAGTTGCAGCCATCGACGGCGACCGTGCGGAGCTCACCGAACCGCGTGCCGGGAGTGTGTGGCTGGGCCAGTGGCCCGGCCACCCCCTCGAACAGGGCTTTCATCGGGGCTGGACCGATCCTGCGGCGTAGATCCCGCAGCGCCTTCTCCGAGGGGGTGGGTACGGTCATGCCCACCAGCCCGGCGGTCAGTTTTTGCCAGACTCGGGCATAGCCCAGGCCGGGGAACAGGCTCAGCGCGAGCACGACATACACCCCGACCCGCGAGGGCAGCTCACGCAGCCGCCGCTGCACGGTCCTGGTCTGCTCCAGCACGCCATCGACCAGCTCGAAGGGCAAATACTGGGTCAACTCGCCGAGAGGACCAGGAGCGAACACCCCTGCGGCCACACAGACGGCACGGGTGATGGTGGTCGTGGCAGACTGAGCGCGCAACGGGGCCTCTGGTATTGGGAAGATCGTGACGGGTTGACCCGATCTACCAGAGGTCTCGTCGCCATTCCGCCCGCCACGCCGTGGTCATCACCTTGACCTGACCCCAGAACGCTTAACTACGTGGCATTGCCGGCGCGGGCGGCCACCACAGCGTCGTGGACCTCGCGCGGGCGCAGGGATAGTTGGCGGCCCGAGCGCGATGAGCGGGTGCACAGGTCCTTGGCCGGGCATGCCTGGCAGGTGGCCGCGGCGAACTTGACCACGGTTGCGTCGGTTCCCCGCTGGCGGCACGGGCTCCACGCGATGCTGGTAGCTCCCTGCGGGCAGGTGACCTGGTGGTGCTCCCAGTCGATGGTGAACGCTTCGGCGGTGTACCCGCCGGAGCGGGCCTGGGGTGAGGTGTGGGCGAGCAGCGGGCCGACCAGGGTGATTCCCCGGGCGCGTGCGGCCAGCAGCAGGTCCGCGCTGGTGTAGCCGGCGTCAACGATGTGCTCGTCCGGGGCCAGGTCTCTGGCGAGGGTCATGTCGTGGATCGGCGCGGTCATCGCTACGTCGGGCACGCTCGCCTCGGTGGTGGCCACGTTCGTGATCAGGTTCGGGGCCTCGGGCAGGCCGGTCTTCGGGTTATCATCGGCGGCCTCGCTGCACGTCTCGGAGAAGTGCACCTTGTACCCGAGCCAGCTCTTGCCGCGCTTTTCCGAGTACCGGGCGTCGGTGTCGTAGACAGAGACCAGGCAGAGTCTGCCCGGCGGCAGGCCATGCTCGCTGGCCTCCCGCCGGAGCACCTTCTCCCCGTGCTCATCGATCACCCGGTAGTACTGCTGCACCCAGATCCGCCGAAGCGCCCGGACCGTGGGCAGCTCGGCCAGCCAAGACGGCGCGCCCGGTGCCCCCACCGCCTCCAGCAGGTGATAGCCGTCCCTGCCGTACTGGACGGCCAGGGCCGTGCGCCTGGTCTCGCTCTCGGGCAGGCGCAGGTTATCGATGCGCTGGGCGTACACCTGCTGCCAGGAGTCGTCGATCACGCCGGCCAGCCAGTCCGGGGCAGCGGCAGACAGTGTCTCCAGCGCCGCCCGCACGCTCTCCCCGGCCAGCTCCAGCCGGTTCAGGTCGCGGATCCGCCCCAGCACATGGGTCGAGTCGGTGCGCTGCCGGCCACCGGCCTTCACCAGGCCCAGCCCCTTGAGCCGGTCCAGCAGCAGGTCGAGGATCGCCAGCTCCACGCCGCCGGCCACCAGCCGGGCCCGGAACTCGCTCAGCACACTGAAATCGAAACCCTCGTCCTCCAAGGCCAGGCCCAAGCAGTACTTCCAGTCCAGCCGCCCCCGCACACCGTAGGCCGCGGCGAACACCTCATCGTCATACCAGCTGCCCAGCTGGTCACGTACCCGGATCGGCAGCGTCCCCTTCGGAAACGCCTTCCCGACGACCCGGGAGGTCTCCACTGGCACTTCCGGCCACGGCCGCGGCTGCATCGACATGACGATCCGATTCTGCGGCCGGGAACGGGGAAAGACCAGCCACAACAAAGATCATGAACACCATCGAGATCAACATGTAGGACGCGCTGCGGCGTGCCGCGCGAAATAAGCCAACAGGGTCCTCCGAGGCCCGCAAACGCCGGCTCATCCGCGAACTCGAAGCCCTCGGGAACAAGGTCACCATCGAACCCGCCGCCGCGTAGCCGGTCACCATATTGATCACCGACCAACCCGGCCTGAGTGCTGGGTCACCGACCCCTGCGTCCAGAACGTGCCTGGTCACCATAGTTACGTCTCAGACATCATCGCCGCACACGGCTACCTGCGCCCCGACCAGTTCGCCCGAGACTTCAAACAACTCTTCGGCGTCTCGGCAACACAAGTACGCCGACTCGCCAACCAGCACCCGACCGAGCGTGAAGGATGAACCATGAGCCCACCGAGCCGACGGTCCACCGCAGCGCATCAGGCCCGAGCTTGCCGCGCAGGACAGCGGCATGTGCGCGATTGAAGACGGGATCTCTCCTCTCTCGACGTTCACCAGCGTCGTGGCCCTCGTCGCCGGAGCAGCCCTGCTCACCTGGCTGATCGGACTGTTGATCGTTCTGCGGGGAACTGAACCCGACACACGTTCAGAGATCATCCATGCGTATGCGCACTGTAACCCACTCCTGTATCTCCGACCGAACACCACACCTAAAGGCGAGGACTCAGCACTTGCGCCCGCACAGGGCCGTACAACAAACAGCGGCAGCGAGACAAATCACGAGGGGACGGCGTGAGATAGTCGCCCGCTCCTCGACATGAGCGGACAATGGCCAGCTGAAAGACGGGCCGGTCACTGTGGAACATGGTGCAGGAGCCCCTCAGTCGTTGGCGAGTGCGTGGGCGGTTGGGGTGCAGGGGTCGAGCGAGTGCTGAGATGGAGGCCAATATCGATCCCAGCCTGCTCTTGTAGGTACATGAGGGGGACTCTGGCATGGCGTCTGGGAGTACTACTTGAC